>NZ_QMEV01000031.1 GCF_003284935.1 Mycobacterium colombiense | reverse complement strand
TCTCCGGACATGCCGGGGCGATTCAATTACGCCGTCAGGCGTGAGAAAGTAAACGGTTTGCAGGGGCGGCCGGCCTGGATTGGGAACGTCAATTGTGTAGTCCGAAACCGCGACCGGTGTGTAACCGCTCAGGTCGGGGAAGCGTGGAGGGTCCGCATGAGCTAAACCGGGAGTTAGCAGAGTAGCGCCGGCGAGTACGCCCATCCAGGGAAGCGTGTTGACCCGCATATCATTCCTGTCGATTCAAGCACCGTGCTGCCAAACGATACACCACTTTGGCTGCAGTCCGTATTTCACTGCGTTGCAACGTGTTCCGTCATTCGCGGGATCCTCATCTTGACCGGCAAGACCGCTCCGAAATGGTTGAACCTCAAAACGCAAGGTTGCCTGACGGTTTGAGCACAAATCCGTGGTCGCCGCGTGTGGTGTCCAAGCATGCGACCGAGTGGTCCGCGCCCACTGCGCATGTCGCATTTCGGTAGTTCAGCTTCTGCCCGATGTTCAACAGGTTTCCGTGCGTGAACTGTGCTCCGCAGGGCTGGTCCGTCCGACTCACTGCGTATGCCGGGCCCGTACCTGCTGCCCCTGCGCTACCTATGACGCAGGATCCGTTGTCGAGTCCGGGAAATTCACCATCGCATTTGATTGCTTGCCCATTCCACGCCGGCACAGGTTCGGCGGCGGCAAAGGAGCAATCGATGTTGTAGGGAGTCGAAAAGTGGGCGTAACGCATCCCCTTTTGGGGGGATACGAAGTAGTTCTCGACCGGTACAGAGGCGAAGCCACTGAGATCCGGGAAGCCAGGGGGCTGCGCGGCCGCATGCCGTGGTGCTGCCGCACAAGACATGCACACAACGGCTGAAGCCGCGGTCAAGATCCGTATGGCAAAACGAGTGACAGCGCGCAAGCGGGTCCTCCGCAGACTCAGTGTCTGACGATAAAGCCGATTGAGCAGAACCGGACCGACAATCACACGTGAGGCAGCCAACTTGACCCATGCGGCGATAGAACGAAACCATGGCCTTGTGGGTCTTTGCAAGCCGTCATTCCTGAGTTATCAACCCCGCAGATAACGCCGTCGACGGTGATGGAGTGTGATGGCGGCAGGGTTTTTACTCCGTTCGGTGGGGGACCCGAGGGTGCAATTTGTTGTAGACGCGATGCCGTTCCAATCCAATTCACGCGCTGCGATCCGTCGGATGCAGGCGAAGCCGGTGGGATACCAGGGAGATTGTTCCCCGTGCACTGCGCTTGGCCTGACAGAAAACTGCAGATGATGCCGTCGGGGGTCAGGAAAAATACCTGGGTAGCGGGTATGCCGGGGGTGGACGCGTCAACTCTGTAGTCGGTGACATTGGCTGGGGTATACCCGCCGAGGTCGGGGAAGCGCGGAGGGTCCGCGTGCGCGTTGCAGGCGCTGATCACGGCGGTGGCCGTACATGCGGCTGATGCTACGAGTGCCTTGCTGATCATGGCTTTCCTATCAGGAACGTGACGCGGAGACGACCTTCGCTGCGACCGTCATTGCGCCGGAGTGACTTGGACCTGCTGCACGTTGTAAGGCGTATTCGCGTCGGTATTCCATTGGCTGAGGAACAAGTTCAGGTTGTTGAGGCTTGAACCGGGCAAGATGTAACCTCCGTAGGGCTGTCGGATCGAAATGGGAGTGTTCCCGGTGTCGTTGTGAGCAACGACCGTGGGAGCGCGGCCACTGAAGATTTCGAGGGGATCGTTTGCGACTCGCACCTCCACTTGATTCGTTCCAAACGTGCTATTGAATCCAGATAGCACCGGCTTTCCGTCCACTTCCCTGAAGCTGAGTTCGCCGTAGGTATTCGGGCTCATTGGCACCGTTGCGAGTTCTCCCGGTTGGCCCCAGCCGCTGCCGGTCCAGGGTTGCCAGGCGTCGCGGTCGGTGACTTGGTTGGGATCAACCCGGTACATGGTGACGCCTCTACTGCGGTCAAAAGAGTCTGCGGCGATGTACACCTTGCCGTCTTTGGCTTGAAAACCGCTGATCTGCGTAGGTTGGCTCGTCGCGCTGGTGCCGGGGTGAATCGGGTCATTCGGATTCGGAGGGTTGGGTGTCCAGGGGCGCCACGACTTGTCGATCGGTTTCCACCCCTGGCTGGGGTCGTTCGTTACTTTGACGAGCCACGATCCCCCCGTGGGGTTTAGTTTGTCGGTGCCGGCGACCATCATGTACGTGGTGCCGTCGCTCATCCGGATACTTCCGGCAGGAAGTGTGTCTGTCCCCGCTGCTTGAGGCGGCGGTGGGAACAAGACGTTTTGGCCGTCCGGTCCAGTGAGCGGAGCGCCAAAATGGGGACGACCTTGTTCGTCGAACGTGACTGGCACGGCCACTGAGGGGTAGTGCTTCCCGTCGTAGGCCTTATCACCGGTGAATGAATCTCCAAAAATTGCGAACAACTTCCCAGGCTGTCCGTTTTGGCCGGGTACCTCGACAACTTCCCCCAAATCTGCGGCGCCAATTCCCGGGATGCCGGGGATACCGCCGGTGCCAGCAACCGGGCCCAGATTTCTTACAACTCCCCGCAGCGGCTGCTCGATCCAGTCGTCCACAGCTTTGGCAGGGTCATAGCCGTCGGCGTGCAGATTCCCCATCGACTTGCGCAACGTGTCCGAGTAGGCATTACGAATTGAATTCATCTGCTTGACGGCACCGCGGACATCGTCCACCGCCTGTGCGTGCACAGCCTGCCTCAGCTTCTCCAATTTGTCGCGCTCCCCCGGAGGGAGGTCGAACCCTAAATCGTGTTCTATCGCGGCGAGCACCCTGTCGAGGCCCCGCAGCTCACTTTCCAAAAGGGCGATCTCTTGGGCCCCTTGCTTTTGCGCGTCGGCCAATGCAGCGGCGATGGACTCCAGCTCGGCACCGATCTTCGGCAGTTGCTCAGACTGTGCACCAAGGGATTTGGTGACCCGTTGGACTTCATCGGAGTCGTTGATCGGGTGCCCGCCCTGCTCATGGTTCCAGGCCGCGGCGAATCGTTTGCGCGCGTCCTCGAAGGCGTGGTCAGCTTCGGCGGTGTGCCGACCGGCACCATGGAAAGCCTCCGCCAGCTGGGATATCTGAAACGGGCTGCCGGCCTGCAAGCTCTGGTTGATCGCCCACGGATCGCCGCCGGCCGCCGCGATCAGTTCCGCTTCGGTGAAGTGGCCCCACGTCATGGCGCCGCCTGCAGTCGACCAACACCGACGACCATCGCCGCCCCCTTCTGAGCAGGTATAACCCTACTACTGGAAGCTCACGGGCGGGTGCGGTCGCTGAAGGATCGAAGCTAAGGCAGTCCCAGGCCGCAACCTGCTCAGGTCTGGCTACCGGCCAGCTTTCGCACCGTCAGGGCCTCGATGTCTTGAAACGGGCGGCCCTCGGGCCGGATCAGGTCGTGGAACCACACCTTCGGGACTGAGGTGTACGGGTGATCCCATGAGTCCCAGGGAAAGTAGGTCTGGGTCTTGCCGGCGACCAGACCCCAGTTGATGGCACCGACGTTGTGGCGCTTGGCAACCGGAAGGATCGATTCGACGGTGCTGCCCTGAGGGCGCGCCATGTATTCCGTGCACAGGATCGGCCGGCCCAGCGGAGTGAGCTCGTTGATCCGGTTCTCGAACCCGGACGGCCCGGCGTAGGAGTGGAAGGTGATCACGTCGGCGTTGGCAAGCTGGATGTCGCTGATCGTGCTGCGGCCCTGAGGTTGTCCCCAATCTCCCTGCCACACACCGCTTGTCAGTGGCTGGCTGGCATCCACCGCCCGCGCCCACCGAAACACCTGGGGGAGCAGGTTGGCGACCAGTTGTTCCTTGTCGCTTCTTTCGACCGTGCGGTACTGGCGCGCGGGATTGTCGGGCTCGTTCCACAGGTCCCAGCCCAAAACGCGGTTGTCGTTACGGAATTGGGTCATCACCGCGGTGACGTAGTCGCGCATGACAGGGACGTAGCGAGGGTCGCCGAGTCGTTCGGCGCCGGGGCTTTGCGCCCACCCCGAGTTGTGCACGCCGGGCCTCGGCGCACGCTGGCGGCCCGCGCGCGGATGTGGATCCCAACAGGAATCGAAGAACACGAACAGCGGTTTGATGCGATGACGCGCCGCGATGTCGACGAATTGCCCTAGGCGCGTTTGGAAGCCACGCTGATCCGCGGCCCACAGCTGATCATGAAGGAACACCCGCGCAGTGTTGTGGCCGTAGAACTGCGCCCAGCCGAGTTCGGTATCGATGCGCCGCGGATCGAAGGTGTCGGGCTGGAACATCTCGAGTTGGTTGATGGCGTTCGCCGGAATGTAGTTTGCTCCAACGAGCCAGCCCTGCGCTTGATACCAACGGTTCGCGCGCTCGGGTGACCACCGGCCCGCTTCCTCCGCGGAAGCCCGGGGCGCCCGGGCAACTGCGGCGCCTGCCGCCAGTAACAGAGGGAGTTTCAGGGCCGTACGTCGTTCCACGATGTGACGATAAGTTTTCGGGGCGATTTCCCCGGGATTTGCTCAGCGCGTCGCGACAGGTTCGTTGTCGGCACCGTCGCGCGACGAACTCGCTGGCGATCGTGACCAATCCGTGACCACCACTACCGGCGTGGCCGGACCGCCTCGAAGATCAACCAAGTTAAAATCAGGGCCCGTTGCGCGTCAAACGCGTTGTCGGACAACCGAAAAGGATTCCCTATCGCCGCTCGCCTAACGCAGCTTGCGGCCGTATCTGTCTTTGACGCTGCCCGTGAAGATCATGATCGCGTCGACGATGGCCCAGACCATGACGCCGAGCAGGACCGGAAAGCCCAGAAAACAAAAGAGGCTGAAGAGAACTCCGAACAGCCCCAGGCACAGCTGCGCGACCGCGATCTGCGTCGAGTCGATATAGAAGCGCCCGATACCGAACACGCCGAAGAACAGCTGGAGCAAGCCGGCGGTGGTCGCGGACTTGTCCGATAGCGCCAGTCCGGTCACCGGATCGCGGCCGTACGGCGCCTGGGGGTCACCATATCCGGGGTAACCGGGATACCCCGGATAGCCCGAGAAGCCGGGGTGAGGCTGCGGGGGCGGATAACCCGGCGGCTGCCACCCCCAGGGCGGCTCGCCGGGCGGATTTCCGGGTTGGTTGGGCGGCGTCGACATCGCTTCGAGTTAACACGCCCAGCGTCCGGGCGTCCACACAGAGGCCCGCCGGGACCGTCCCGTGAAAACCCGACGAAACAGTCGGCAGATTTTCTTCAAACTTCACCCTCAGGAGCGCAATACTGAACGGGTGCCTGATCGAAATGTGCTCGGCGGTCCGCTGGAACCGTGCGGCACAGACCCGGTGACCGGCTTCTACCGCGACGGCTGTTGCTCGACGGGGCCTCAGGACCTTGGCCGGCACACGATCTGCGCGGTGATGACCGCCGAATTCCTGGAGCACCAGCGCTCGATCGGCAATGACCTACTGACGCCGGTGCCCGAGTACCGGTTCCCCGGTCTGCTGCCCGGCGACCGCTGGTGCGTGACCGCGCTGAACTGGCTGCGCGCCCACCACGACGGTTGTGCCGCCCCGGTGGTGCTGGCCGCTACTCACGAGAGCACCCTCGAGGTGGTGCCCTTGGAGGCGCTGCAAGAACACAAGGTCGACGTCCCCGACGATCTGGCCAACCTCTAGCGCCGGCCGGGCGCGGCAGGTGGATGCACCACGGATCTGCGCCGCGGCTAGCGTCGGTGTCATCTTTCTCACCCGTTGCGTCGGAGAGGGGTTGCGGTGGGTTCGGCGGTTGACGACATCGACTTCGACGACCTGACGGCGCCCCGGCTGACCGACGTGCAGCGCCAGATCCTGGAATTCACCGAGGCCAAGCCCGTCGACCTGGACATCGACCGGATGCGTGCGGAGGCCATCGAGCAGACCGGCCTGCCGGCCGGAGCCGCCGACCTCGACGACACCGACGGCTTCGCCGACCGGCTGCGGGCGCACGTCGGAGCCATCGAAGCCGACGACGCGCTGCGCCAGCTCACCCGCGGTTCGCTGCGCCAACGCATCGTGCGCCTGCTCCGCAACCGCATGTCGCTCACCGAACTCCTCGGGCGCTACCCCGAGATCGAGTCCATCCCGATCGAAAAGCCGTTCATCGTCGTCGGGATGCCGCGTTCGGGCACCACCCATTTGGTGAACCTCATTGCCGCCGACCCGCGCCGGCGCGCGCTGCAGTATTGGGAAAGTCAGGATCCCATTCCTGCGCGGGGGCAGGGCCCCGACATTTTCGGCGTCGATCCCCGCTACGCGCGCGCGAAAGCCGAACACGATGCGCTGATGGCGAGCGCACCCGTGGTGGCCGCGATGCATGACCGGTCTCCCGAGGCGATCGAGGAGGAAGTGGAGCTTCTCGACCTCGACCTGGCCTCGTACGTGCTGGAATGGCATGCGCGCGTGCCTGATTGGCGTGACTACTACTTGGGCCTCGACCAAACTCGGCATTACGCCTACATGAAAAAGGTGCTGCAGGCGCTGACCTTCCTGCGCGGCCCGCGGACCTGGGTGCTCAAGAGTCCACAGCACTGCGAGCAGCTCGGCCCGCTGATGGCGACGTTCCCCGACGCGACCGTGGCCTTCACGCACCGCGACCCCGCCGCGGTGATCCAGTCGGCGATCACCATGATGGCCTACTCGGACCGATTGCGCCGCAACAGCATTGACCCGCAGTGGCTGCTCGATTATTGGAGCGACCGCGTGCATCGCCTACTCAGCGCATGTGTGCGGGACCGCCACCTGGTGGCGCCCGAACGCAGCATCGACATCAACTTCCACCAGCTGGGGGGCAACGAGATGCCGGTGCTCGAGACGCTGTACCGGTGCGCCGGCGTGGAGCTGCCGCCCAAGGTACGCGAACGCTTCCAGCGCTACCTGGACGGTAATCCGCGGGGCAAACACGGCCGCATCCACTACGAACTGCAGCGGCACTTCGGCACCTCCGCGGACGAACTGCGCCGCCGTTTCGGCTTCTACTTCGACAAGTTCGACGTCTGTCCCGAATAAGAGGAGTCACCAGCGATGTTCGAACCTGTCTATCGGAGCAGGCCGGGCGCCGACGCGATGCGCCCGGCGTCTGCCGAGAGGGCCGAGGAAATCGCCCCCGGGCTGTGGTGTTCGCCGGGGTTGTCCAACTCGTATCTGCTCACCACGACCGAGGGTCGGGTGGTCATCAACACCGGGATGGGTTTCGAGGGCCCGGTGCATCGCGCGAACTTCGACGCCGTCGACTCGTCGCCGGTGCGCTACATCATCTTCACGCAGGGCCACGTCGATCACGTCGGCGGCCTGGACAGCGTGCGCGATCCCGACACGGTCGTTGTCGCGCAGGCGAACTGGAAGGCCTGGCGCGACGACAACGACCGGCTGATCCCGTACCGGGCCAGCCGCAGCGCATTCGCTTTCAAAGACACGCTGGCCACCGGCATCCAGGCCATCCAGCGGCGCCTGGGCACGTCGCGGCTGGCGGGCCAGAGCGTGCCCGCGGTGGACATCGACTTCGAGGACACCCTGCGTCTCGAGGTCGGCGGCCGGCGAATGGAACTGATTTCGGTGCCTGGAGGAGAGACCACCGACTCTTTGGTGGTGTGGCTGCCGCAAGAGCGGATCTGCTTGTGCGGAAATACCTTTGGCCCGCTCATCGGGCACATTCCCAACCTCGTCACCATGCGCGGCGATCGGTATCGGGACGCGTTGACGGCGATCGCGTCAGTGGACAGAGTCCGGGACCTGCAGGCCGACCTGCTGGTGACCGGACACTTCGAGCCGGTCCAGGGTGCCGACCGCATCAACCAAGAGCTGACCCGGCTGCGCAACGCCATCCAGTACATCCACGATCAAACCGTTGACGGGATGAACGCAGGCAAGGACGTCCGCGCGCTGATGCGCGACATCACGCTTCCCGCGGAATACGAAGTGGGCCAGGGCTACGGCAAAGTCGCCTGGGACGTGCGGGCCGTCTGGGAGAACTACTCAGGCTGGTTCCACCACGAATCGACCACCGAGCTGTATCCGGTCGGATTCGATTCGGTCGCCGCGGATGTGGTCGAACTGGCCGGCGCCGATGCGTTACTGGCGCGAGCTCGCGCTCATTTGACTGCCGAGCGCCCTCTGCAGGCCATCCATTTGGCCGAGCTCGTTCCGGCCGAACATCCTGGGGCTCGCGCCGTGTTGCGGGACGCTCATGAAAAGCTTCTCGCCAGCAGCAACAACTTCTGGGAGAGTGCCTGGCTGCGCAACCAGATAGCGAGGAACACATGACGGCATTCGCGCTACGGCCCGAAGACTTCTACCACACCGGCATCATCGTGCCTGACCTCGAGGCGGCGATGGCGCGGCTGAGCGCGCTGGCCGGTTACCGGTGGATAACCCCGGTGAGCTACACCTTGCCCTTTCGCACAACCGCCGGAACCCACGAAATCACTTCGACTTTCGTCTATTCGCTGCAGGCACCGCACGTCGAACTGATCAAGGAGGTTCCCGGAACGGCCTGGTCGGCAGCGCCCGGCAACGCGATCCATCACCTCGGTTATTGGACCGACAGCCTGGCCGAGAGCGCGAAGATACTGGAAGACAACGGCTTCAGCTTCGAAGCCACCGCCGGCACCGCAGGCCCGTCTTCGGGCGACCTGGCGCTGTTCGCCTATTACGTCGACGCGGCGGGAACCCGCATCGAGATCGTCGACCGCGCACTGTTCCCGGACTTTCCGGCCTTCCTGCAGGCGGCGGCGGGCCCGGAAGCGTAGAGAGGCGGGGTTTCGCATGCTGTTGACGGTGCTGCGCTTCAATTTTGCTTCCCCGCAAGGCGACCCACGCACGCAGGGCAAGCTCCTTTCCGCGGCGCTCGAGTTGGGACAGTGGGGAGAATCCCACGGCATCACCTCCATCAGCGTCGATGAGCATCACGCGACGGGGCACGGGTGGAGCTGCAATCCGATCATGGCCGCGGCGATGTTTTTGGCCCGGACCTCGAAGCTGATCGCCAGTGTCGATTGCGCGCTGGGTCCGCTGTGGAATCCGGTGCGACTTGCCGAGGACATCGCGCTGGTGGACAACATGAGTCGCGGACGCCTGCACACCACGGTGGGCCTGGGGTACCGCACGGTTGAATATGACGCTCTCGAAGCCGATTTCAGCCGGCGCGGTGCGCTGATGGACGCGCTGCTCGAACGAATGCTCGCCGTCTGGTCCGGCGCTGATCCGGAGAACGGGATCTGCACCGGCACCTGGTCGCGGCCGCACCCCCCGCTGTACGTCGGCGGTGGCGCACGTGCCACGGCGCGGCGCGCGGCCCGTTTTCGATTGCCGCTGAGCTTGGCGGACCACTTGCCCGACATTGCCGACTATTACCGCGAGCTGTGTGCGGAGGCGGGCATGTCGCCCTTCGTCCTGATGCCGGGGCCGGTCAATCGCGGAATGATCTACCTGCACGAGGACCCCGACCGCGCGTGGGCGGAGCTCGGAGACCACATCCTCTGGGAGGCAGTGACTTACGGCCGGTGGTCCACCGACCAGCGTTCGCTCATGCACCTGCCCGGGGTTCAAACGCTGGACCAGGTCAGGGCATCGGGACGATACCGCTTCCTCACTCCGGAGCAGCTGACCGCGGAGATCCGTGACGCCGACAACTACGGCCCGCTCGTCATGCACCCCCTGGTCGGGGGCATGCCGGTCGACGAAGCCTGGAAGTCGGTGCAGTTGCTCACCGACAAGGTCTTGCCGGCATTCTCCTGACCCACGCCCGCGACTAACCGTCGCGGCGCTGCTCCAGCCAGTCGGCCAGCGAGCGACCCGCGTCCAACACATGTCGTTCGGCGATGGTGCGCGCGCGTTCGGCGTCTTTGTCACCGAGCGCGTCCAGTAGCTCCTGGTGCTCGTCGAGTGAGTGCTTCTCGTGCTCGGGGAACAGGGTGAGGAAGTTGCTCGGCACCACCCGGACAGCCTGTTTGATCTGATTCATCAGCCGGGCCGAGTGCGCGGCCCGGTGGATCATCTGATGGAAATGCCAGTTGGCCTCGCCGATGCTGTCGTCACCGGATCGAGCGACGACGTCGGCGGCGAGTTCGCGCAGCGTCGCGAGCTCTGCAGGCTCGATCCGTGCGGCGGCCCACGCCGCGGCCTGACCCGTCAGCACGCCGAGAATGGTGAAGCTGTCCAGGACGTCGTCCGGGCTGATGCCCAGGACGGTCACGCCACTGCGCGGGGCGACCTGGACCAGGCCCTCGAAGGACAGCTCCAGCAGCGCCTCTCGCACCGGGGTGCGGCTGGTCGCGAATTCCTCCGTGATGGCGTCGAGGTCCACCCGCGCTCCAGCGGGCAGTGCGCCGGTGAGAATCCGGTCGCGGAGCTCGCGGGCGGCGCGTTCGCGCACGGTGCCGGAAATGTCGATCCTCGCCACCTGCGCACAATACCAAACAACAGATCTAACGTTTGATATCTGAAATATCAGATGTTACGTTTCAATTATGCGTACCGACAAGATGGCGCTGGTCGCCTTCATGCAGGCCGGCAGCACTTCCGTGTACGCGGGCTCGTGGCGGCACCCCGCAACGGAGCACCGCTACCTGGACGCCTCCTACTACGCCAAGATCGGCCGCCAGCTCGAAGAGGGCTGCTTCGACCTGATGTTTTTCGACGATCGCCTGGCGATGCCCGGCGTCTACGGCGGCTCGGTGGGTGAGGCGGTGCGGTACGGCGCCCGCCCGGTCAAGCTGGACCTCAGCGTGATCCTCGGTGTGCTCGCGCAGGCGACCTCCAAAATCGGGCTGGGCGCCACCTACTCGACGACCTACTACCAGCCGTTCCACGTCGCGAGGACCTTCGCCTCGCTGGACCACCTGTCGGGCGGCCGCGCAGCGTGGAACGTGGTCACCTCCGTCAACGACAGCGAAGCGCAGAACTTCGGCGTCGACGCCCACCTCGGCCACGACGAACGCTATGACCGGGCCGACGAATTCATGGACGTGGTGACCGGCCTGTGGGACACCTGGGAGGACGGCGCCGTCCGGCACGACCGGGCGTCCGGTCAGTACGCGGATCCCGCGAAGGTGCACGAGTTGGGCCACGTCGGCCGATTCTTCTCCGCGCGCGGCCCGCTGACGGTGCCGCGCACCCCGCAGGGGCGTCCGGTCATCATCCAGGCCGGTTCCTCGGGCCGGGGACGCGAATTCGCCTCGCGATGGGCCGAATTGATCTTCACCGGCGATCCTGGCATCGACGTGGCGCGCAGTCACTACGCCGATCAGAAGGACCGTATCGCCGACGCCCGCCGCGATCCCGGCGCTGTTCGCATCTGCCCCATGGCCTATGCCGTCGTCGGCGAGTCGGAAGCCCACGCCAAAGAGCGCGAAGCCATGTTCCTCGACGATCTGGTTCATCCGATGGCATCGCTGACGCTCCTGTCGGAATTGATGAATTACGACTTCGCGCAACATGATCTCGACGATCCGGTCACCGATGAACTGCTCGCCTCGGTGTCCGGAATCCGCGGTCTGGTGCAGAACCTGCGCACCCATATCGGCGGGGACACTGTCACGCTGCGTGACCTCGCCAACCATCGCGCCACCCTGTTGCAGGGGCCGCGTTTCGTGGGCACCGGCGCTCAGGTAGCCGATCAGATGGCCGACTGGTTCCAAACCGACGCGTGCGACGGATTTGTGCTGGCCGCAACGCATCTGCCTGGGGCGTTCGAAGATGTTGTGCGCATGGTGGTTCCGGAGCTGCGACGCCGGGGGCTGTTCCGCACCGAGTACGAGGGATCGACGCTGCGGGAACACCTTGGGCTGCAACGCCCTTCGAGCGCGTGGGCTGCTGCCGGTGTCAATGCTTGACGGGCTGCGGGTACTCGACCTCGCCACCCTGGCCGCCGCGCCCCTGGTGGCGACCTATCTGGGCGAGTTCGGCGCCGACGTGATCAAGGTTGAGGAACCCAGGCACGGCGATCCCATCCGCGGCTGGGGCAATCAGCGCGACGGAGTCGGGTTGATGTGGAAGTCGATTTCGCGCAACAAGCGTTCGATCACACTGGACTTGCGCTGCGGCGAAGGCCAGGACCTGGTGCGTCGTCTGGTGGCGCACGCCGATGTGGCCATCTTCAACAGCCGTCCCCAGACGTTGCGCAAGTGGGGTCTGGACTATGAGAGTCTGCGCGCGGTCAACGACCGGATCGTGATGCTGCACATCACCGGTTACGGATTGAGCGGCCCGAAGAGCGAGCGGCCGGGGTTCGGCACGCTGGGGGAGGCGATGAGCGGATTCGCGCACATCACCGGCCAGGCCGGCGGCCCGCCCACGCTGCCCCCGTTCATGCTGGCCGACGGCGTCGCCTCACTGAACGCCGCTTACGCGGTGCTGATGGCGCTGTACCACCGCGACGTGCAGGGTGGGCCGGGACAGTTGATCGACGTCAACCTCATCGACCCGCTCGCCCGGCTGCTCGAGCAGACGCTGCTGGGCTATGACCAGTTGGGACTGGTCCCCGAGCGGTCGGGCAACAGGTGGGATATCTCCGCGCCGCGCAACACCTATCGCACCGCCGACGGCAAGTGGTTGGCCATGTCGGGAAGCTCGCCGGCGCTCGCGCTGCGGGTGTTCCGGGCGATCGGACGCGACGACCTGGTAACCGACCCCGACTTTGCCGACCCGCAGCGCCGGCTGGCGAGGGCCCGCGAGGTCGACTCCGTGGTGGCGGATTGGGTTGCCACCAACACACTTTCGGAGGCGATGGCCGTTTTCGACGCCCACGAGGTGGCCGCGGCCCCGGTCTATGACATCGGCGATCTGGTGGCCGACGAGCAGCTGGCGCATCGAGGGGTGTTCGTCTCCGTCGACGATGCACAGCTCGGGGCGATGAAGGTACAGGCACCCGTTCCGCGGTTCTCCTCGGCGGCCGGCACGGTCGACCATCTCGGACCCCGGCTGGGCGAACACAACGCCGAGGTCTACGGCGAGCTACTCGGCATGACTCCCAACGACATTGACAGCCTGCACGCCCGCGGCGTGTTGTGACAGAAAGAAATCGATGACTGATCTGCTCCGCCGGTCCGAACTCGCGGTGCCCGCGAGCAACGACAACATGTTCGAGAAGGGCGCCCAATGCGGCGCCGACCTGGCGTTCCTCGATCTCGAAGACGCGGTGCCCGTGGCGTTCAAGGAGGAGGCGCGCGCCAAGGCGATCACCGCGCTCAACGATCTCGACTGGGGCCGCACCGCCCGTGCCATCCGGATCAACGGGCTGGACACCCCGTGGTGCCACGACGACGTCGTCGAGGTGGTGACGAAGGCCGGCCGAAACCTCGACACGATCATCATTCCCAAAGCCCGCAGGGCACGCGACGTGTGGTGGGTCGATGTGCTGCTCACCCAGCTGGAGGCGAAACTCGGTCTGAGCGAGCGCATTCGGCTCGAGGTTCTCATCGAAGAGGTGGAAGGCCTGGCCAACGCCGAGGAGATCGCCGCCGCCAGCCCGCGGCTGGATGCCTTGATCTTCGGGGTGGGGGATTTCTCGCTGTCGCAGGGCGCCCGGGTGGACACGAACTTCGTTCCGCTCGGCGAATATCCCGGCGAATTCTGGGCCTACGCGCGCAACAAGGTGCTCGTGGCCGCCCGCATCGCGGGCATCGACGCGATCGACGCGCCCTATCCCGACTACCGGGACGTGGCGGGGTACGAGTGCGACGCTCGGCGCGCGTCGCTGCTCGGCTACACCGGCAAGTGGGCCATCCACCCCGACCAGGTGCCGGTCGCCAACGAGGTCTACGCTCCGACGGCCGACGAAATCGCCCGGGCCGAAGCCAATGTCGCCGCCTACCGGGAGGCCGAGGCCAAGGGCCGCGGCGCGGTCGGGGTGAACGGTGTCCTGGTCGACGCCGCCCACGTGAAGCAGGCGCAGCAGACGCTGGCGCGCGCCGCCCTGATCACGGCCGCGCGCTTGCGGTAACCGCTAGTCGATCACCACCAGGAGATCGCCGCCCTCCACCTGCGCGGTCTGGGACACCGCGATCCGCGCGACCTTGCCGGCCTTCGGGCTGGTGACGGCGGCTTCCATCTTCATCGCTTCGATCGTCGCGATGGTCTGGCCGGCTTCGACTTCCTCACCGACGCCGGTCGTCACCGTCACGACCCCGGCAAAGGGAGCCGCGATGTGGTCCGGGTTGGCGCGGTCGGCCTTCTCGGCAGCCGGCACATCCGAGGCGACGCTGCGGTCGCGCACCACGACCGGGCGCAGCTGACCGTTGAGGATGCACATCACCGTACGCATGCCGCGTTCGTCGGCATCGGAGACGGCCTCCAAGCCGATCAACAGCTCCACACCGCGCTCCAGCTCGACGCGATGTTCGTCGCCGTGGCGCAATCCGTAGAAGAACTGGTTGGCGCTCAGCCGAGAGGTGTCCCCGTATTGTTCGCGATGTCCCTCGAGTTCTTTGGTGGGCCCGGGGAACAGCAGCCGGTTCAGTGCCGCCTGCCGGTCGGCGCCGGGGGTCGCCAACGCCTTTTCGTCGTCAGCCGTCAGCTCCTGTTCGGGCTTTGCCGGGCCGCGGCCCTCCAATGCCTTGGTGCGCAACGGTTCGGGCCAGCCGCCGGGCGGGTCACCGAGTTCTCCGCGCAGGAAGCCGATGACCGAGTCCGGGATGTCGTAGCGGGCGGGGTCGTCGGCGAAGTCCTGGGCGCTGACGCCGGCACCCACCAGTGCCAGCGCCAGATCGCCGACCACCTTGCTGGACGGGGTGACCTTGACGAGGTGCCCCAGGATGGCGTCGGCTCCGGCGTAGGCGTCTTCGATGTCCTCGAACCTGTCACCGAGCCCCAGTGCGATGGCCTGCTGGCGCAGGTTCGACAGCTGGCCGCCGGGGATCTCGTGGTGATAGACGCGTCCGGTCGGCGCCGGAAGCCCGGATTCGAAGGGCGCGTACACCTTTCGCAGCGCCTCCCAATACGGCTCCAGGTCGCATACCGCCGGCAGTGACAGCCCGGTGTCGTAGGCGGTGTTGGCCGCCGCGGCCACGATCGATGACAGCGCGGGCTGGCTGGTGGTTCCCGCGAGCGGGGCCGCGGCGCCGTCGACGGCGTCGGCCCCGGCGTGCCAGGCCGCCACATAGGTCGCCAGCTGGCCGCCCGGGGTGTCGTGGGTGTGCACGTGCACCGGCAGGTCGAACCGGGACTTGAGCGCCGAGACCAGAGTCGTCGCGGCGGGCGCGCGCAGCAGCCCGGCCATGTCCTTGATCGCCAGCACGTGCGCGCCCGCTTCTACGATCTGTTCGGCAAGCTTCAGGTAATAGTCCAGCGTGTAAAGCTTTTCGGCGGGATCGCTCAGATCGCCGGTGTAGGACATCGCCACCTCGGCCACCGAGGCACCGGTTTCCCGCACGGCGTCGATGGCCGGGCGCATCGAGTCGACGTTGTTCAACGCATCGAAGATCCGGAAGATGTCGATGCCCGTTGCCGTCGCTTCCTCGACGAAAGCCGTCGTGACCGTCTCCGGGTAGGGCGTGTACCCAACGGTATTGCGTCCACGCAGCAACATCTGCAGGCAGATGTTCGGCAACGCCTCCCGCAGCGTCGCCAGCCGCTCCCACGGGTCTTCCTTCAGGAACCGCAGCGCCACATCGTAGGTCGCCCCGCCCCAACACTCGATCGACAGCAACTGTGGGGTGGTCCGGGCGATGTAGGGCGCCACCTTGATCAGGCCGCTGGTGCGCACGCGCGTCGCCAGCAGGGACTGGTGGGCGTCGCGGAAGGTGGTATCGGTGACGCCGACCCCGCGCGACTCGCGGAGCCAGGCGGCGAATCCCTCCGGCCCGAGTTCGGTCAACCGCTGCTTGGAACCCGCCGGTGGATCCACCGACAGGTCGACGTCGGGCAGCTTGTCGTGCGGGTAGACCGCGGACGGACGCTCGCCGTGTGGCTTGTTGACGGTGACGTCGGCCAGGTAGCTCAGGATCTTGGTGCCGCGGTCGGCGGAGCTGCGCGCGGTGAGCAGCTGCGGGCGCTCCTCGATGAACGACGTCGTGATGCGCCCGGCCTGAAAGTCGGGATCGTCTAGGACCGCTTGCAGGAAAGGGATGTTCGTCGAGACACCGCGGATACGGAATTCGGCGACCGCGCGGCGCGCCCGGCGCACCGCCGTGGCGAAGTCACGGCCCCGGCAGGTCAGTTTGATCAGCATCGAGTCGAAGTGCGCGCTGATATCGGCGCCGAGGGTGGTGCCGCCGTCCAGCCGGATTCCCGCGCCGCCCGGGGTGCGGTAGGCGGTGATCCGGCCGGTGTCCGGACGGAACCCGTTCGCCGGGTCCTCGGTCGTGATCCGGCACTGCAAGGCCGCACCATGGGGGACGATCGAATTCTGGCTCAAGCCAATATCTTCCAGGCTCTGCCCGCCGGCGATGCGCAGTTGCGCGGACACCAGGTCGACGTCGGTGATCTCCTCGGTGACCGTGTGCTCCACCTGGATGCGCGGGTTCATCTCGATGAACACATGGTTGCCGCGTTCGTCGAGCAGGAACTCCACGGTGCCCGCGCAGGTGTAGCCGATGCTCTGTGCGAAGGCCACGGCGTCCGCGCAGATCCGTTGGCGCAGCGCCGGATCCAGATTGGGAGCCGGTGCGACCTCGACGACCTTTTGGTGCCGGCGCTGCACACTGCAGTCGCGCTCATAGAGGTGAATGACGTTGCCCTGGGTGTCGGCCAGGATCTGCACCTCGATGTGCCGCGGATTGATCACCGCCTGCTCGAGAAAGACCGAGGCGTCTCCGAACGCGGATTCGGCCTCGCGGCTGGCGGCCTCGATCGCCTCGGGCAGCGACGCCGCGTCGGCGACCCGGCGCATCCCGCGGCCGCCGCCACCGGCGACGGCCTTGACGAACAGCGGGAACGTCATCGTCAAGGCGGCGGCCACCAGCTCGTCCACCGATGTCGAGGGCGGCGAGGAAGTCAGCACCGGAAGACCCGCCGCCCGCGCCGCCGCGACCGCCCGGGACTTGTTGCCCGTCAGCTCGAGCACCTCCGCGCTCGGTCCGACGAACGTGATGCCCGCCGCCGCGCATGCCGCCGCCAGATCGGGGTTCTCCGACAGGAAGCCATAGCCGGGATATATCGCGTCCGCTCCGCACGCCTGTGCCGTGGCGACGATGTCGTCGACCGACAGGTAGGCGCGCACCGGGTGGCCCTCCTCGCCGATCTGATAGGACTCGTCGGCCTTGAGCCGGTGCACGGAATTGCGGTCCTCATACGGGTAGATCGCGACCGTGCCTATTTCCAGCTCATAAGCCGCGCGGAACGCGCGGATCGCAATCTCTCCGCGATTGGCGACCAGTACCTTGGCAAACACGGTATTTACGATAGAGCCCGTTGCGGTGGTCCGACATACTCACTGAGCGGACGGATCAACGCGTTGGACGCGGTCTGCTCGATGATGTGTGCCGTCCAGCCGGTGACGCGGCTCATCACGAAGATCGGCGTGAAGATGCCGATGTCGAAGCCCATCAAGTAGTAGGCGGGTCCGGTCGGGAAGTCCAGGTTCGGTTTGATGCCGGTGGCCTCGGCCATGCCCTTCTCCAGGACTTCGTAGATGTCGAGCCAGTTCTGGCCGTCGCGCGCCGCGGCGACGCGCTTCAGTGCCTCCTTCATTGTCGGCACCCGCGAGTCACCGTTCTTGTACACCCGGTGACCGAATCCCATGATCTTGGCTTTGCGAGCCAGCTTGTCCCGCAGCCATTCCGCGGCCCGATCGGCGGTGCCGATGTCGAGCATGTCATGCATGACGGCCTCGTTGGCGCCGCCGTGCAGCGGGCCCTTGAGCGCGCCGATGGCCGCCGTGACCGCGCTGTAGATGTCGGACTGCGTGGAGGTAACCACCCGGGCGGCGAATGTCGATGCGTTGAAGCTGTGCTCGGCGTAGAGGACCATCGACTGCTCGAAGGCGTCCACCACCACCTGCTCGGGAACGTCGCCGAAGCACATGTGCAGAAAATTCTGCGCATAGTTCATGTGGCTGTGCGGGGCGATGGGGTCCAGGCCCCGCCGGCGGCGCAGGTCGGCGGCGACGATCGTGGGCAGCACCGCGAACATCCGCAGGGCCTTGGCGTAGTTGGCCGCTGCGCTGCTGTCGTCCTCATCCGGGTCTTCGGCACCAATGGAGCTGATGAAGGTGCGCACCACGTCCATCGGGTGGCAGGTCTCGGGCAACTTGGCCAGCAACGACAGCTGGGAACGGTTCAGCCGGCGGGCCGCTCGTTCCCGCTGGGAGAACAGCGCAAGCTGTTGCTCGTCGGGAAGTTCGCCGTGCCACAGCAGGTAGGCCACCTGTTCGAAGCTGCACTGTGTCGCCAGGTCCTGTACCGCATACCCGCGGTAGGTGAGGGAGTTGGTCTCCGGGACGACCTTGGAGATGGCTGTGGTGTCGACGACGACACCGGCCAGTCCCTTGTAGATGCGGGGCTGGCTGTCTTCGATAGCGCTCATTGCGCGTCTCCTCCGATGGCGAAGTTGTAGATGTCGGAATCGAATTGGTTGTAATCGGCGTAGCGCAGCAGTTCGTAGAGCCGACTGCGATGTTGCATGCGGTCCATAAGACCGGATTGCGTTCCGCTGTCGGCGATCTCACCAAGACCCGCCTCGACGGCATGCATTGCCAGCCGAAGGGTGGTCACCGGGTAGATCACCACGTTGTAGCCGATGTCGGATAGCTGTCGGACGGTCAAGAGCTCCGACTTTCCGAATTCGGTCATGTTCGCCAGCAGCGGCGTATCCATGGCGGCCCGGAATTGCTCGAATTCCATTGGCGTCCGGAGGGCTTCGGTGAAGATCAGGTCGGCACCCGCATCGGCATAGGCCTTGGCGCGCTCGATCGCGGCAGCCACCCCCTCGATCCCGGCGGCATCGGTGCGGGCGCAGATGATGAAGTTCGGATCCCTGCGGGCGGCAACGGCGGCGCGCAGGCGCTTGACCATCTCGACGGCCGGTACCACGGCCTTGCCGTCGAGATGCCCGCACCGCTTGGGATTTTCCTGGTCCTCCAGGTGGCAACCCGCCAGCCCGGCGTCCTCCAAGAGGGTCACGGTGCGAGCGGCGCTCATCGGCTCGCCGAAACCGGTGTCGGCGTCGATCAGGGTGGGTAGGTCGGTCACCGCTGCGATCTGCGCTCCGCGGCCGCTGACTTCGGTCAAGGTGGTCAGCCCGATGTCGGGCAGCCCGAGGTCGGCCGACAGCGCCGCCCCGGACACGTAGACCCCTTCGAAGCCGAGCTCGGCGATGAGCTTGGCCACCAGCGGTGAGAAGGCTCCCGGGAAGCGTTGCAGCCGGCCACTTTCCAGGCCGGCGCGGAACTGGGCCCGCTTCGCCGCCGCGGGCACGGTCGCGCCGATCGGCCCGCTCATCAGAAGATCCCCGAGGGAATCACCGGCGCGTGGCCAAGCACCGGCGGAGAGACCGCGATGTTGAGCGCTCCCAGCCCACCCGGCCGCAGATCTGGCAGGCCTTCGGCCGCCGATAGGAATCGCCGCTGCTCGGCATCGCTGACCACCCCGTCGGCCAGCTCGGTGAACTTTCCAAGGTATTGCTCGCGCCCGAACGGCCTGGCCCCCAACGGATGCGCGTCGGCGACCGCGATCTCGTCGACGATCACTTCACCGCTTTCGAGGGTGACCTCGGCGCGGGCGCCGAACGCCTTGTCCGCGGGATCGGAGGAGTGGTAGCGCCGGGTCCACTCGGGATCTTCGATCGTCGAGACTTTGCGCCACAATTCGACGGTGTCGGGACGGTGTGCCCGCTCCGGCGTGTAAGACCTTTCGTGGTGCCAGCTTCCGTCCTGCAAGGCGACCGCGAAGATGTACATCACGGAGTGGTCCAGCGTTTCGCGGGAGGCATCCGGATCGAATTTCTGCGGATCACCGGATCCGGTGCCGATGACGTAATGAGTGTGGTGGCTCGTGTGCAACTCGATCGCGGCGATCCGACCCAGATCGCCGATGCGGTCGCGCATTCGGCGCGCCAGGTCGATCAGCGCCTGACTCTGGTATTCGGCGGAGTGCTCCTTGGTGTAGCTGTCCAGAATGGCGCGCTTCGGCTCGCCGGCCTCGGGTAGCGGTACCCGATAGGTATGCTCCGGACCCGAGAGCAGCCAGGCGATCACCCCGTCCTCGCCCTCCCAGATGGGTGCGGGCGCGCCCTCGCCACGCATCGCGCGGTCGACGGCCTCGATGGCGACCTTGCCGGCCCACGCGGGTGCGTACGCCTTCCAGCTGGAGATCAGGCCCTTGCGTGATTGCCGGGTGGACGTCGTCAGGTGCAGGGCCTGTCCAATCGCGGAGTAGATGGTCTCCTTGTCCAGCCGCAGCATGGTGCCCAGACCCGCCGCCACCGACGGGCCGAGGTGAGCGACGTGGTCGATTTTGTGCTCGTGCAGGCAGATTCCCTTGACCAGGTTGATCTGGATCTCGTAACCCGTTGCGATGCCGCGGATCAGGTCGGCTCCGCTGATTCCGAGGTGCTGGCCAACCGCGACCAGGGCCGGGATGTTGTCGCCCGGGTGCGAGTACTCGGCGGCCAGGAAGGTGTCGTGAAAGTCCAACTCGCGCACGGCGACCCCGTTGGCCCAGGCCGCCCATTCCGGGGAGTAGTCGCCCTGGATCCCGAAAACCTTGGCGCCCTTGACGGAGATGGGGTGTGCCTGTGCCTGGACGCGGGCGGCGGCGGTCGGGCGGCGGTTCACCGAGGCCGCCGAAACCGCCGCATTGTCGATGATGCGGTTGATCACCATCGCCGCGGTGTCCGCGGGCACGGCGACGGGGTCGGCGGCGACCTCGGCGATCTTCCATGCCAGGTGCTGGTCGCGGGGGAAATTGTCGGCGCTGCGACGGGTTCGAACGTCATGAATCCGCATAAGCCGCACAGTACGCAAGGCCGATCACAAGGTAAATCCCTTGTAAAAGCGTAATCATGTGTCCATAAATGCCGACTTTTGCAAACGTTGTGAAAGACGCGGGCGTACCGTGTACCGGGTGGCGAAGACGTTCGCCGGCGCACGGCTGCGGCGATTGCGCGAGGAGCAGGGGATGACCCAGGTGGCGCTGGCGCGCGCGCTGGGCTTGTCGACCAGTTATGTCAATCAGCTGGAAAACGATCAGCGCCCGATCACCGTTCCGGTGCTGCTCACGCTCACCGAGCGGTTCGACCTGCCGACGCATTACTTCGCGCCGGAATCCGACGCCCGCCTGGTCTCGGACCTGCGGGAGGTGCTGGCCGACACGTCCGCCACGCCGGCGCAACTCGAGGAGCTGGTCGCCCGCATGCCGGCGGTCGGTCAGACGCTGGTCAATCTGCACCGGCGCCTGCATGACACCACCGCCGACCTCGAAGCGCTGCACAGTCGCGCCAACGTCGACACCTCGGCAATGGCCCAGCAACCCATGCCGTTCGAAGAGGTCCGGGATTTCTTCTACGACCGCAAGAACTACATCGGCGAACTGGACGTCGCTGCCGAAGACCTGTTCAACGAGAACAACCTGCGCATCGGCGGTCTAGACGGCCAGCTGGCGCAGCTGCTCGTGGACAAACTCGGTGTCACGGTGGTGATCGACGATGGCCAGGCGCTAGACCCCAACGCCAAACGGCTGTTTGCGCCCGAGTCGAAGACCCTGTACGTGGCGCGGTGGCTTCACCCCGGCCAGCGCGCCTTCCAGCTCGCCACCCAGATCGCCCTGTTGACCCAGAACAAGCTGATCACCGGGATCATCGCCGGTGACGATCAGCTCAGCGACGATGCGCGCGGCGTCGCCCGCATCGGCCTGGCCAACTACTTCGCCGGCGCACTGCTGCTGCCTTACCTGAGATTCCTGGACGCGGCCGAGAGCGTCCGGTACGACATCGACCAGCTGGCAAGGCGATTCGAGGTCGGGTTCGAAACGATCTGCCACCGGCTGTCCACCCTGCAGCGGCCCCATGCCCGCGGGATTCCCTTCATCTTCGTCCGCACCGACAGCGCCGGAAACATCTCTAAACGCCAGTCCGCCACGGCCTTTCACTTTTCCCGCGTCGGGGGAAACTGTCCCCTGTGGGTGGTGCACCACGCGTTCTCCCGGCCCGGCCAGTTCCTGACGCAGGTCGCGCAGATGCCGGACGAGCGCACCTATTTCTGGATCGCCAGGACCACCGCGACGGAGCCGAGCCGCTATCTCGGGCCGGGCAAGAGCTTCGCCATCGGGTTGGGCTGCGACGTCGCCCACGCCGGGAAACTCATTTACTCCGTCGGCATCGATCCGACCAACGCCGAATCGATCGTGCCGATCGGGGCCGGCTGCAAGATCTGCGACCGGCAGGCCTGCGCGCAACGCGCCTTCCCGTATCTGGGCCGCCCGGTATCCGTGGATCCACACAGCAGCACGAATCTGCCCTATCCACCGGCGGCCACTCACCGAAGTGGGGAGACCTCGTGCCCAAGGTAGCGATTCTCGATGACTACGCCGGTGTCGCCCTACGGGTCGCCGACTGGTCACCGGTGCAAAAGCGCGCCGAGGTCACCGTTTTCGACCGGCACCTTGCCGAGGACGAAGCGGCGGAGGCGCTGCGATCGTTTGACGTGGTGTGCACACTGCGGGAGCGGATGGCGTTCCCCCGAACCCTGATCGAGCGCCTGCCCGGCCTGAAACTGATCACCATCGTCGGCAAAAGCCTGCCGAACCTGGATATGGCCGCGGCCACCGAGCACGCAATTGCGGTGGCGCACTCGGATTTCGCCCATCCCCGGTTCAGGTCGATGCGGGACGCCACACCCGAACTCGCCTGGGGGCTGATGATCGCGACGGTGCGCAATCTCGCCGAAGAGCACCGCAACATGCGTGACGGGGGCTGGCAGAGCAGCGCGGGCGTCACCTTGGCCGGCAAGACGCTCGGGCTGCTCGGCCTGGGCCGGGTCGGCGCTCGGATGGCCCACTACGCCGCCGCGTTCGGCATGGAAGTCCTTGCGTGGAGCCAGAATCTCACCGACGAAGCCGCTGCGAGCGTGGGCGCGCGCAGGGTCGACAAGGCGACGCTGTTCGAATCGTCGGACGTGGTTTCCATTCATCTCGTGCTCTCCGAGCGCACCCGAGGCTTGGTCGGCGAGGCCGAGCTGGCGCGGATGAAGCCACACGCCTACCTGATCAACACCTCCCGGGGCCCGATCGTGGACGAGGCCGCGCTGATCGCCGCGTTGGAGGCGGGACGCATCGCCGGGGCCGGGTTGGACGTCTACGACACCGAGCCGCTGCCTAAAGGCCACCGTTTGCGGCTGCTGGCGAACGTGACCCTGTCCCCTCATCTGGGCTACGTCACTCGTGAGATGCTGGGCGCCTTCTACTCCGACACCGTGGAATCGGTGGTCGCCTGGCTGGACGGGGCGCCCATCCGGATCGCCAATCCCGAAGCGATGCAGGGGCGCTGAGCCGTCTACTTGCGTTTCCAGTGCGGACTTTTGACCGCCTCGAGGGCGTCGGTGACGTAACGATCCAGTGGCCGCGGCCGCCCGGATTGCCGCACCCACTGCTGGAAGGCGAAATCGGCGGCCGCGAAGGCGAGTTGGACCAGCAGACCGGGGCGCAGATCGGCATCCGGGTCGACACCCATCCGATCGGCGATGAGCTTGGTGGCCCGCTCCTTGTCGGCGGGCCGGTGCACCGTGACCTTGTCGAGCAGGTCGGGGACAACGAGCAGGGCTTCGCGCCATTCTTCGGTGTCGGCCTGCTCGAACGAGCGGGTCCGGGTGATGATGGCATTGATCAGCGCGACATCGGGTGCCTCGTCGGCGGGCCGGCCCTCGAGGAGATGGACGATCGCGGCCCCGCCGTATCGCACCGGTGCCAGCAGAAGCTCTTGCTTCGCCGGCACATGCCGGAAAAAGGTGCGGGGGGAAACCCCTGCGGCCGTGGCGATTTCCTCGGTGGTCACGGCGTCGTACCCGCGCTCGACGAACAGCCGAAACGCAGCGCGCCGGATGTCGGCCCGGATCTGTGCGCGCTGCCGGTCGCGGAGCGACTCGCCGCTCATCGGAAGCAGCCGATCCCGCCGTCGACGTGAATGGTCTGTCCGGTGATGAACGTGGCGTCACTGCCGAGAAGGAACGCCACCAGCGCACCCACGTCGGTGCGGACATCGCCGATGCGCTTCATCGGCACCCGTCCCACGGCCTTGTCGTATTCCTTGGGCGCAAACGACTTCCAGAACTTGACGCCGTCGGATTCGGCGAAGGGGCAGATCACGTTGACGCGGATGTTGTCACGCCCCCATTCCAGGGCGGCCACCTTCGACAACCCGCGGATGCCTTCCTTGGCCGCGGCATAGCCGCCCCACTTCGGCTCACCGCCGGTGCCCGTGCCCGAACCGAGGTTCACGATCGATCCGCCGCCGGACTCAACCATCAGTGGGTGCACGGCCTGCATCAGCAGGAAGGTGGCGCGCGGGCCCACGTCATACCCGAGGGCCAGGTCTTCGGTGGTGATGTCGACGAACGCTTTGGGTTCGTTGGTCGCGATCGCGTTGTTGACCAGGCCGTGCACCGTGCCGAAGGCCTCGACCGCGGCGGCCGCGATCCGCTGCGCGCTGTCCGGGTCGCGCAGGTTCGCGACGAGCTGTTCGACCCGTCCGATCGAACTGAGCTCCGCGCGTGTCCTGTCCAGAACCTCCTCTTGGATATCGACCAGCAGCACGCTCGCGCCACGTTCGAGCAACGCGGTCGCGACACCCTTGCCGACGCCCTGGGCGGCCCCGGTGACGATCGCGACGTGCCCACGCATGGACTCGGGGTGGCTGTAGCTCATCTGACCGGTCCCATCTGCAGCTGCACGCCGCGATGCAATTCGTAGGTACTGCGCGCACCGTTGGGAAGTTCGATGAACTCCACCGGCGTACCGTCCGGGTCCTTGACGAAAAACATTCGCACGCCGCCGATCTCGAAGGGCGCCTGGTCGGGGGCATAGCCGGCGTCGACGACGCGGCGGTGGGCGTCATCGAGATCGGTCACCGACAGCGACACGTTGTGGATGCCTGTGATGCCGCGCCGCTGCTTGCGCTCGGGCGGGTTGGCGCCGATCGACAGCAGCTCGACCATCAACCCGCCCAGCAGGCCCCCGACCACGCGGCCCTCCTGCTTGCGGCTCGCGTGTAGCACCGCGTCGAAAGGCTCGCCGGAGATGAGGGTTTCGAAGACGATCTCCATGCCCAGCATGTCGCGGTAGAACGCCAGCGCGCGGTCCATGTCGGTCACCCCGACGACGAGGTGGCAGAACGACACGTCACCGAGGACACCCCGGCCCGTCACCGATTGCCCGCCGAAAGATTCGGGGCCGGGCGGCCGGCGAACAACGGCAGGTCCAGGTAGGTCTTGATGCCCGGCTCTGCGGCGCAGACGTCGGGAATGGCGTTGATGCAGTGATTGGCCGTGACCACGACGCCCGGGTTCTTCACCAGTCCTTCCGCGATCGTCTCCGGTTGCAGGCCCTTGAAGGTGAGGCTCACGTCCGGATCGCCGGTGATCTCCACCTCGAAGCGCTCGCCCCGACCGCCGAAATTCCAGGCCGGTTCCAGGTTTTCCTCGCCCATCAGCCAGTTGACCGCCGCGGTGATGACCGGTTCGCCGTCGACGAGCGCCTGCCAGCGGAACCGGCGCGCGGCCACGGTGCCGGTCGTGATCGGGAAGGGGTCGTAGTCGATGTCGGCGGTCGCGACGGCGACGTCCTGGATGGTCCTGATGTTGGGGTCGATGCGAAAACCCATGTGGTCGGTGATCATTCGCACCGACTGCTTGAAGCCCGCTTCGAGCAGGCCGGCCATCGGCCCTTGGGTGGCTTCCTCGGGGGTGCCGCCGAATCCCATGATGTGGCGCACCACATCCGGTGCGTTGTAGGTGCGGATGTCGGAGAACTCCTCGGCCCGCACGTGCGTCACCGCCGACGATAACGAGGACACCATGAGTGGGAATCGCTCCGTGATACCGCCGGGGTGGATGCCCGAACCATGCAGCGTCACACCGCTTTCCGTCGCGGCGTCGGCGACGGCCCGGTGACGCTTGTTGCCCGGATCGGGATAGACCCACCCGACCGGCGTGACCACGTTTTTGCCCGAGCGCAGGATCGCGATCACTTCGTCGTCGTTGGGTATCAGCGGGCTGTACATCACGCAGTCGGCGTCCAGCGCCAGTATCTCGTCGATGCTGTTGGTGGCGGTGACGCCGAGATCGCCTGCCCCGATGATGTTGCCGACATCCACACCGTTCTTGTTCGCGCTGTGCACCCAGCACCCCACCAGCTGCAGCTGTGGATGATTGAGGACGCACTGGATCGCGGCTTTACCCACGCCCCCGGTGGCCCATTGGACGACACGAAGCTTGGACGGGCTACTCATCATTGACCTCCGGGGTGGACAGTGCGCGGTCTTTACACATCGACGGATGAAATGGCAGGCTATGACTCGTTGACAGTGACTGTCAATAATTCACCGTTTGGAGAGGGTCTGTGATGAGCGTCCTCGAGGGCAAGATCGCGATCGTCACCGGCACCAGCCGCGGCGTGGGTGTGGGCATCGCCCATGAGCTGCTGCGCGCGGGCGCGACCGTGATCGGCTGCTCGCGCTCTCCGCTGGACGGCATTCCGGGCATCGAGCCGGCCTGGGCGGAGCGCGCTTTCCAACAGGTGTGCGACCAGGGTGACTACCGATCGATCGACGCGTTCGTCGCGGACGTTGTGGCCGTCCACGGACGGATCGACATCCTGGTGAACAACGCCGGCGGTACCGTCCCCGCACCCCACGCCGAGAGCATTCCCGAACTGGTGCAACGCATTCAAGGTGCGCCCGCCGACGATGACGACTACGCGCGCACCGCACTGTTCCATGCGTTCGCCGTGCAGATGAACCTCATCAGCCCGCTGTGGTTCGCGATCCGCGCCTATCGGCAGATGCAAACTCAGGACGGCGTCGGCTGCATCATCAACATCTCCAGCGGCGCCGGCCACCCGGCCGGATCGCCGACCCTGGTCTCCTACGGGGCGGCGAAAAGCGGCCTCAACCACCTCACCCGGTCCCTGGCCGAAGAGTGGGGGCCCACGGTGCGGGTCAACTGCATCGCCCTGGGGCCGACGATGACCGAGAACTTCCGGTCGTTCGTGCTGCCCAAGGACGACCCCGATGGCGCAAGGTATTTCGCCGCCGTCCCGTTGCGCCGCGCCGGCGAGCCCGCGGAGGTCGGGCGCGTCTGCGTTTTCCTGGCCGGCGGACAGGCCGACTTCGTCAACGGCACCACCATCGAATGCGACGGCGGGATGCTTCCCGGTGTGCTCTACGACGCGGGACTCAAGACGATCACCGACCTGCTCTAACCGGATTCGTCGTACGGCTAGCACAAACCAGCGCAAGGAGATTCACATGAGCGGCCTGGAACCCACGCCCGAGCAGTTCGCCGCGCTCGCGGCGCGACCCGCCGATGCGCCGGTGGTGATGGTCAACCTGTTGCAATTCAAACCCGAGGGCGGTCTACAGAGCTACCTGCAATACGGCCAAGAAGTGGTTCCACACCTCGAGCGGGTCGGCGCCACCCTGCGCTACGCCGGGGGAGCGCCGTCGGTGGTCATCGGCGATGGCGAACAGCCTTGGTGGGACGCGATTCTCATCGTCGAATATCCCACCCCGCAGGCCTTCATCGACATGGTGACAACCCCGGAATACGCCAAGGTGCACGAGCATCGGGCCGCCGGTCTGGACCGCGGAGACCTGATCGCCACCTCGATCTGGTCGATGGCCGCCGAGTGATTTAGCGCGTCGATCCTTCGCCGGGCCGCCTGGCGTTGCCCCCGTCGACCTGGGCCGGCGCCGGTCCGATCGCGCTATGCCTTTCCGGATCAGGCCGAAATGGGTCTAATGGGTGGATGGAACTGATAAAGCCCACCGATGCGATCTTTCTCCTGGGAGAATCTCGCGAACATCCCATGCATGTCGGAGGCTTGCAGTTGTTCGAGCCCCCGCCTGGCGCCGGCCGCGGCTTCGTTAGTGACCTCTACAAGAGCCTGGCCGCTCAGCGGGATTTCCAGCCCACGTTTCGCAAACATCCCGCGAGCTTTGTCGGCGGCATCGCCAACCTGGGCTGGTCCTACGACGACGACGTCGACATCGACTACCACGTCCGCCGTTCGGCGCTGCCGTCGCCCAAACGTGTTCGCGAATTGCTCGAACTCACGTCGCGCTGGCATAGCAGCCTGCTGGACCGGCACCGCCCCCTCTGGGAGACGCACATCGTCGAGGGCCTGAAAGACGGCCGGTTCGCTATCTATACCAAGGTCCACCACGCGCTGATCGACGGTGTCTCCGCGCAGAAGCTGATGCAGCGCGCGCTGTCGACCGATCCGGACGACCTCGAGATCCGCGCCCCGTGGGGTCTGCGAAAACCCAGGCGCAAAGCCGGCCCGTCGTCTCCGTTGCGCGCACTGGCGCGCACGGCGGGATCCGTTGCGGCGCTTGCGCCGTCGACGCTGGGGCTGGCGCGTGCGGCGCTGCTGGAACAACAACTGACGTTGCCCTTCGGGGCGCCGAAGACCATGTTGAACGTCAAGATCGGCGGCGCTCGCCGCTGCGCCGCGCAGTCCTGGTCGCTGGACCGTATCAAGACCGTGAAGAAGGCCGCGGGAGTCACGGTGAACGACGTCGTGTTGGCGATGTGTTCGGGCGCCCTGCGCTACTACCTGCTCGAGCAAGACGCGCTACCGGACACGCCGCTGATCGCGATGGTCCCGGTGAGCCTGCGCACCGAGGAAGAGGCCGACGCCGGCGGCAATCTGGTCGGAGCCATCCTGTGCAATCTCGCGACCGACACCGACGACCCGGCGCAACGACTGCTGACCATCAGCGAATCGATGCGCAGCAACAAGACAGTGTTCTCACAGTTGCCGCGGTTCCAGGCGCTGGCGCTGTCCGCCATCAACACGTCGGCGTTGGCGTTGGCGGCGGTCCCGGGCTGGGTGACATCGACGTCACCGCCGTTCAACATCATCATTTCGAACGTGCCGGGACCGACGCAGCCGATCTACTACGGGGGCGCCCGCCTCGACGGCAACTACCCGCTGTCCATCGCGCTGGACGGTCAAGCGCTGAACATCACCCTGGCCAACAACGCCGGCAATCTCGACTTCGGTCTGGTGGGCTGCCGGCGCAGCGTGCCGCACCTGCAACGCCTGCTCGCGCATCTGGAATCCTCACTGAAGGACCTGGAACGCGCTGTGGGAGCATAGGATTCGATGGCGAAGCTGAGCGCCGGTGTGATGTTGTACCGGACCTGCGACGGCGTCGTCGAGGTCTTGCTCGCGCATCCCGGCGGGCCGTTCTGGGCCCGTAAGGACGACGGCGCGTGGTCGATCCCGAAAGGGGAGTACGCCGACGGGGAGGATCCCTGGGCGGCCGCGCAACGCGAGTTCGCCGAGGAGTTGGGGTTGCCGGTGCCGGCCGGGCCGCGCATCGACCTCGGTCAGCTGAAGCAGTCCGGCGGCAAGGTCGTGACCGCCTTCGCGGTGGACAGCGACCTCGACGTCACCGACGCGCGCAGCAACACTTTCGAACTGGAATGGCCGAAGGGATCCGGCGCGCTGCGGGAGTTCCCCGAAGTCGACCGCGTGGGATGGTTCGCGGTGGCAACCGCGCGGATCAAACTACTGAAGGGCCAGCACGGCTTTCTCGACCGGTTGATGGCGGATCCGGGCGTGGCCGGACTATCCGAAGGAACCTGACATGCAAGCACTGCGAACGCCCGACGACCGATTCGAGGATCTACCCGACTTCCCTTACACCCCAAGGTATTGCGAAGTACCCGACGACGAAGGCGGCGCACTGCGCGTGGCCTGGGTTCAGGACGGCCCGGAAGGCGCCGACCCGATTCTGATGCTGCACGGCGAACCATCGTGGTCGTACCTGTATCGCAAGATGATCCCGATTCTGGCCGCCGCCGGCCGTCGGGTGGTCTGCCCCGACCTGGTCGGGTTCGGTCGCTCGGACAAGCCGACCCGCCGCGAAGACCACAGCTACGCGCGCCATGTCGAGTGGATGCGGGCGATGGCCTTCGATGTCCTCGACCTGCGCAACGTCACCCTGGTCGGCCAGGACTGGGGCGGGTTGATCGGATTACGGCTTGCCGCAGAGCATCCCGAGCGTTTCGCCCGGGTGGTCGTCGCGAACACCGGGCTGCCCAATGGCGAGCAGCCCATGGCCGACGTCTGGTGGCGCTTCCGCGAAGCCATCACCTCGGCTCCGACGCTGAACGTCGGCGCGTTCGTCCAAGGCGGCTGTCGCACGCAACTCAGCGAGCGGGAGCGGGCGGCCTATGACGCGCCGTTCCCCACCGACGACTACTGCGCCGGGCCGCGCGCCATGCCCGGCCTGGTGCCCACCTCACCGGACGACCCCGCCGCGGCGGCCAACAAGAGCGCGTGGGCCAAGCTTTCGGCGAGCGCGACACCCATGCTGGTCGCGTTCAGCGACAGCGACCCGATCACCGGGCCGATGGCCGCGATCTTCCAGCGGGAGATGCGCGGCGCGCAGGGGATCGAGCATCCGGTGATCCGGGGCGCCGGGCACTTCTTGCAGGAGGACGCCGGAAATGAACTGGCCGGTCACATCGTGGAGTTCTTGCGCCGCTGATCAGGGCGCGACCCGGTGCCGGGCACAATGTCAGGATGACGACCGCGCCCACCGAGTCCACCAAACCCGACGAACTGTTGGTACGGCTGCTGGACCCGGCCGTCCGTGCCGACCCCTACCCGCTGTTCGCGCGGTTTCGCCAACAAGGATCGTTCGCCTTGCCGGAGGGCAACCTCGCGGTGTTCGCGACCTATCGTGACTGCGACGACGCGTTGCGCCACCCGTCGTCGAGCAACGACCGACTCAAGTCGACTGCCGCCCGCGCACAGATCGAGGCGCAGACCCAGCAGCTGCTCGAGGCCGGTGCCGAGGCGCCGCCACAAACCCCGCCAGGGTTCCTGTTCCAGGACCCGCCGGACCACACCCGGCTGCGCAAACTGGTCAGCAAGGCGTTCGCGCCCAAGGTGGTGAACGCGCTGCAACCCGACATCAGCGCGCTGATAGACGGGTTGCTGGACCGGATCGCCGACAAGGGGCGGTTCGACGTCGTCGAGGACCTCGCCTACCCACTGCCGGTGGCGGTCATCTGCCGATTGCTCGGCGTACCGCTCGAGGACGAACCGCAATTCAGCCGGGTGTCCGCACTGCTGGCGCAATCGCTTGACCCGTTCGTCGCCTTCACCGGAACGCCGTCGGACAACCTCAAGGAGCGGATGGACGCCGGAATGTGGTTGCGCGCCTACCTGCACGGCCTCATCGACCGTCGCCGCTCGCGGCCCGGCGACGACCTGATGTCGGGGCTGATCGCCGTGGAAGAGTCGGGCGACCAGCTGACCGCGGAGGAGATCGTGTCCACCTGCGTGCTGTTACTGGTCGCCGGTCACGAGACCACGGTGAACCTGATTGGCAACGCGGTTTTGGCGATGCTGCGTCAACCGTCGCAATGGATCGCGCTCGGCGCCGACGCCAACCGCGCCCCGGCGGTCATCGAGGAGACGCTGCGCTACGACCCGCCTGTGCAGATGATCGCCCGAACGGCGGCCGACGACATGACAATTGGCGGCCTTGACGTGCCCGCAGGCGACATCATGATGCTGCTCACCGCCGCCGCCCAGCGCGACCCCGCCGAGTATGAGCGTCCCGATGTCTTCGATCCGGATCGGAAAGCTATGCGACACTTAGGATTCGGCCGCGGGGCGCATTATTGCCTGGGCGCGCCGCTGGCCCGACTCGAAGCCGGTGTGGCCCTGTCGGCGGTGACTGCGCGTTTCTTGAACGCCCGGTTGGATGGCGAACCGCAGTACAAGACCAACGTCACGCTGCGCGGGCTGTCGCAGCTGATGGTCGCGGTCTAACTCCGTTCCCAGGGCGGGGTTTCGTCCATCTTCTTGTAGTACTTCGCCAGGTGGCTCTTGATCCGATCGACATCGGACTGCGGCACGTCGATACCGCCCCGCGCGCCGTCCATGATGGCGCCGGCCGCCATCACGCCGCGTGGCACGGCCGTCAGGTCGCCATCGATCACGTCGGCGATCAGCAGCTTGTAGGCGGTGAAGTTGTCTTTGTTGTCGCCGTCGTACCAGACGTGCGCGTCACGGTACTTCTGATTCGGACCGTCCTGGGCGCCGGCCCACTTCCGCACCCGCTTCTCGGCCGCGTCACCATCCCACTTGCGGCCACGATCGGCCAACGGCAGATCTTGAAAGGCTGTGACTGACATGGTGGCCGCGTGCCCGCTGTAGTCGGGGCTTAAACGGCCAAAACCCGCTCGCCCAAGCGGTAGCGTCGTGACGGGAGGCAACCATGAAGCGCTGCATTGTTGGTGGAACGACTGCCCTGCTGACGGCCGCAGGGCTGATTGCCTCGGCGCCGCCGGCCGCCGCCGGCTGCCAGTACGGGGGACCCGTTCTCAGCAAGTGCGACGGCCCCGTCCAGCCCGACGGCACCTGGCAACGTTGCGTCGCGGTCACGCGCCTGGTCCCCAACGGCGCCAGTTCCTACCTAGTGCCGGACAACCACTGCGGCCTGATGGGTCCCGGCCAGCAGCCCTCGGATTTCACCTTCGCCGATCCACCGACGCACATCGACGGCTGAGCGGGCCGCTTCAACCCGGGCCTGGCCCATCATTCGGGGTTCGCGGTGGTCGTGGCGGGTCTACGAGGACGGTCACTTCCCGGCACAATTTCTTGCGGCCAGATTTGTCGTACCCGACTGCGATGATGTTGTCATGTCTTTGACCGCGACTGTAGCCAGCGTCGAAGCGTCCCCTAAGGAACGGCTCGAGGTGCTCTTCGAGGAGCTGGCGGAGTTGAGCGGTCAACGCAATGCGATTGATGGGCGCATCGTCGAGATCGTGGCCGAGATTGATCGCGACGAGTTGTGCGGGATGACCGGGGCGCGGTCGGTGTCGGCGTTGGTGGCCTGGAAGACGGGCTGCTCGCCGGCGCACGCGCACACGATCACCACCATCGCGAGCCGGCTCGAGGAGTTCCCCCGGTGCGCCCAAGGCCTGCGGCAGGGCCGGCTGTCGGTTGATCAGGTCGGGGTGATCGCCGCACGCGCCGGTCACGGGTCCGATGAGCATTACGCACAGCTGGCCGCGGTCGCGACGGTCAACCAGTTGCGCACCGCGGTCAAGCTCGAACCCCGACCCGACCCCGACCCCCGGCCCGAGCCCCAGGGTTCGTTCACCACGACCACCACCGAGAACGGCAGCTGCTACCGCATCACACTTCCGCATTCCGATGCGGCGACGTTCGACGCCGCCTTGGCGTCGCATCGTGACGCGCTGATCGCCGAGTGGAAACACGATCAGGCCAGCAGCGCGGATGATCGGCGGCCGCCGATGCCGGGCACCGTCGAGGCGTTCCTGCGCCTGGTCGAGTCAGGGTGGGATGTTGAGGCGGCGCGGCGCCCACACGGGCAGCACACCACCGTCGTGGCGCACCTCGACGTCGACAAGCCGGCCGCGGCACTGCATCTGGGTCCGCTGCTCTGCGACGCCGAACGCCAATATGTGACCTGTGATGCCACCTGTGAAGTCTGGTTCGAACGTCACGGCGAGGTCATCGGCGCCGGGCGGGCGACCCGGCTGATCAACCGGCGGCTGCGCCGCGCGCTGGAGCATCGCGACCGCAGCTGCGTGGTTCCCGGTTGTGGTGCCACCCGCGGCCTGCACGCCCACCACATCCGGCACTGGGAAGACGGCGGGCCCACCGAGCTGGCCAACCTGGTGCTGCTGTGCCCGTACCATCACCGGCTGCACCATCGCGGCGTCATCACCATCACCGGACCCGCACACGCACTCGTTGTCCGCGACGACGCCGGGCGCGTGCTGAGCCCGGGATCGCTGGCACGCCCACCCACCACACCCCGACCCGCGGTCGCGCCCTGTCCGGGACCGACCGGCGAACGCGCCCAGTGGTGGTGGTACACACCCTTCCAACCCCAACCACCACCGACAGCTAACTAGCTCAGCGCTGCCCGTCATGACCAGCACCGGGTTAAGGCCCAAACAGGTTGGGGCATAGAGAAATTCGCGCGGATGCGCGCAGGACTGCATCGCGATAATCGAAGTCGACAATCCGCGCCGACGTGCGCACTAACGTGCGCCAAGCGGACGCGGATTTCGTCTTCCTCCATCCTCGAGGCACGTCGACGCCTGACTGGACCCGACCGGGACACGGGTCTAGGCTTCGTCGCTTAGTTCAGGGTTCTTTACGACGCTGATCCGGTCGCGGCGGATAGTCTCCCACTGCGATATAGATCCTGGGACAACCGCGGCGTCGTGACGCCCAACAGCCGGACGCTGTAGGCCCGTCAACCCGCCGTCGCTGTCCTAGCTCGAACCGAGCCCCGGCACGATGTCGCCCAGGCTGAAAGTCACCGGCTGTTCGAGCTGTTCGTACGTGCACGAGCGGGGGTCACGATCCGGGCGCCACCGATTGAACTGCGCGGTATGGCGAAACCGCCGACCTTCCATATGGTCGTAGCGGACCTCGACCACCCGCTCGGGCCGCAGCGGCACGAACGACAGATCCTTGCCGGCGTTCCAGCGGGAGAACTCGTTCTTGCGAGGCGTCCGCTCGCCGGCTTCGTGCGCCGCCCAATTCCACGGGTGACCTTCGAAATCGGTGACCAGCGACTGTAATTCGCCGAACAGTCGCCGCCGCTCGGCCATCGGGAACGCACCGATCACCCCGACCGACGCCAGCTGACCGTCATCTTGATACAGCCCCAACAACAGCGAACCGATCGCGTCGGCACCGGATTTGTGCACGCGATAGCCGGCGACCACACAGTCGGCGGTCCGCTCGTGCTTGACCTTGAACATGATCCGCTTGTCCGGTTGATAGGTGATGTCCAGCGGTTTGGCGATCACGCCATCGAGGCCCGCGCCCTCGAATTCGTCGAACCAGCGCTGCGCGGTGTCCAGATCGGTCGTCGCCGGCGTGACATGGATCGTGCGGCCCGGCTGGGCCGCTGAAGACACAGCGTCGAGCAGGGCGGCGCGCCGCTCGGTGAAGGGCCGCCGCGTGTAGTCGTCGTCGCCGAGGGCGAGCAGGTCGAACGCGATGAAGGACGCCGGTGTGGTCTCGGCGAGCATCCGCACTCGCGACTCCGCCGGGTGAATGCGTTGCTGGAGCGCCTCGAAATCCAGGCCCCGGTCGGTGGCGATGACGATCTCGCCGTCGATGACGCAGCGCTGCGGCAGCTCGGCCCTGACCGCGGCGACCAGCTCGGGGAAGTAGCGCGTCATCGGCCGTTCATTGCGGCTGCCCAGCTCGACGTGGTCGTGGTCGCGGAAGCAGATCGACCTGAAGCCGTCCCACTTGGGCTCGTAGGACGCATCGGAGGGAATGGAGCGAACCGACTTGGCCAGCATCGGCGACACCGGCGGCATGACAGGGAGATGCATAGCCTGATTGTGCTGGAATCAGAGGTATGGCTGCTGCAGAAGAGCTCGACGTCGACGGCATCGCGGTGCGGCTGACCAATCCGGACAAGGTGTATTTCCCGAAACTCGGGTCGAAAGGCACCAAGCGACACCTGGTGGACTACTACCGTGCCGTCGCGGGTGGCCCGATGCTCGATGCCCTGCGCGACCGGCCTACGCACCTGCAGCGGTTCCCGGACGGCGTCGACGGTGAGGAGATCTACCAGAAGCGGATCCCGCAGCACCATCCCGACTACCTGCAGACGTGCCAGGTGACCTTTCCGTCGGGGCGGACCGCCGACGCGTTGAAAGTCACCCACCCGGCGGCGGTCGTGTGGGCGGCACAGATGGGCACGGTCACCTTGCACCCATGGCAGGTGCGCTGTCCGGACACCGACCATCCCGACGAACTGCGCATCGATCTGGATCCCCAGCCCGGCGTCGCATTCCACCAGGCGCGCACGGTCGCGGTCGACGTGCTGCGCCCGCTGCTTGACGAGCTCGGACTGGCGGGCTACCCGAAGACTTCGGGCGGTCGCGGTATCCACGTGTTCCTGCGGATCACGACAGACTGGGATTTCATCGAAGTGCGCCGCGCCGGCATCGCCCTGGCCCGCGAAGTCGAGCGCCGGGCGCCCGATGCCGTCACCACGTCCTGGTGGAAGGAAGAACGCGGCGAGCGTATCTTCATCGACTTCAACCAGAACGCCCGGGACCGCACCATGGCGTCGGCGTATTCGGTGCGACGCACGCCGATCGCCACGGTATCGATGCCACTGACGTGGGACGAGCTCGCCGACGCCGAGCCGGACGATTACACCATGGCGACCGTGCCCGATCTGGTCAAGGATCGGCAAGACCCTTGGGCCGCAATGGATGATGCGGCCCAATCGATTGTTCCCTTATTGGAAATGGCCGAGGCCGACGACGAGCGTGGGCTTGGGGACATGCCGTATCCACCGAACTACCCGAAAATGCCCGGCGAACCCAAACGCGTTCAACCCAGCCGGGATCGAGACCTCAAAAACGAGAAGGACTAACCACAATGCGTTGTACGGACTCTGCGTGGGCCGCGGTTTACCCTCGCGCGCCCCTTTGTTCACGTGAGGGTGCCAACGCTATCACTCGCGGCGCGTGCGCAGAAGGCATTCTGTTGCGCCGCAGTGGCTTAACCTGATTTGTCACAGTGACACCCCGGGGCCTCAATCCCCGCATTGGCGAACCGGATTCAAACCACACGAATTCCCCCGCCCGAACTGCCACGGCGTCGGGGCCAACGGCTTTCAGAACTGTTTAGCCGAGGCGATTAGCTTACCGCCATCGCGCGCAAAGGTCACCCAGGCAATTCGCGGAGAGCGTGCGCATGGCCCGAACAATGCGCACGCCCTCGCGTGGCTCGAGTGGGCGTTGCCCAAGCGCGGCCCGAATGCGACCGATGCGGCCTGCAAAACCCCTGATGCCCAGTGACTTTCACATCACGAGGTTTCGGTTGATGCCGTCATGGTCCCATCCGCTACGCCGGCACGTAACGGTATGTGACCGTGCGCAAACTGGCACCCAATGCCATGGAGAAACTACGCAACAGGCCCACGAAATGGGCCATACCAAGGAATGGATGCGAGTAATTGAGACCCCGTGCCGGTAGCCCGGCAAAACCTACATCGTGCAGGTCAGGTTGGGTCCGCAGTCGATGGTTATCGGCGTCGTGCAGCCGGAAGCCGTGATGGCGGTGAAGGTGAGGATCAGACCAAGAACAACTTTGTATTTCAGACCAGACATGACCACTCCGTCCGTAGGAGAATATCTGACGCCCGAGAGTAGGTATATTACGCGTCGCGCTGTCGTATGAGTATGGGAATGAGTAATTTTCGGACTAATTACTTCACCTGACTGAAAGTAGCCGAGTGCAGGTCGTTGATTTCGGGCACCTTACGGGGTGAGTGCAGATGTTTTCGGGTCTAAATCGAGTCCTATTGCGCCGCAAAGGGGTACCCGCAGGCAGTTATCGCCAGGGAGGAAACGTGTTGGGCCGAAACAGGATACAAACTTGCTTTAGGGCCTGATATCCAACTTTCGGTATCGAATTCACCGGAGCGCCTAACTGCAGGTACGGGATTTCCTTCCGTAGGCTCTGTTTCTATGTCGGTGGCAGCGCGGTTATGCACCGCGACATTCGCGTTGCTGCTGGTGACGAATTCCGCGGCCGGGGTGGCCGGGGCGGATCCGGCCACGCCCGGTACAAACCTGGCCGGCGAAAGATTGGTCGGCTGGGACACCTATCGGCGGCTGGATCGGCTGCCCTATTTGGACCCCGCCTCGCAAACCCTGCAGGTATCCAGCTTTGATCGCAGCGGCGGCAATTTCGACATATCGACCGGCAATCGCAACGGCAGCGGCGGGTGCCTGGCGCCGGGCGGCGCCGGCTGCATCATCGCGGAGGATCACGGTGCCGGAGAGATCGATTCGATCTGGCTGACCCGGGACGGCGGCAATGTCCGCGCCCTCGGACACATCCGCATCGAGCTGGACGGGCAGACCGTGGTCGACACCCCACTGCAATCGTTGGTCGACGGCAGCTTGGGGGCACCGTTCGTGTGGCCGCTGGTGGCCAACGCCGCGCAATCGCCGGGCGGCGACTACATCAAGGTGCCGATGCCGTACCGGCGCTCGATGCGGGTCAGCGTCACATCGCATTTGGAGTATTACCACGTCGACTATCGGCAGTTTCCCAACGCCGACGGGATCAACACTTTCGCGCCCAGCGATCCCGCGCTCGACGTGCTGGACATCCTCCGGGCCGCCGGGACAACCGACCCCAAACCGGCGGCCGCCGATGTGGCGCACAGCAATCGGGTCATCGAGCTGGCCGGCGGCGCCGCGCAGACCATCGCCGAATCGACCGGCCCGGGTAGCATTTCGGCGCTGCGACTGCAGCTGCCGGGGCCGGCGGCCGCGCAGTTGAACGGCTTGCAGCTGCGGATCGAGTTCGACGGGCGAACCATGGTGGACTCCCCACTGGGGGAGTTCTTCGGCGCCGGGCTGGGTGTCAACTCCGTGCGATCGCTGATGTTCGCGGCCACCCCACAGCCCGATGGGGCGCTGCAGCTATGCGCTTGGTGGCCAATGCCTTTCGCGCAATCGGCCCGCGTCACGCTCGTCAACACCGGCGGCGACGCGGTATCGGGGATCGTCAGCGACGTCGCCACCACACCCGACGCCCGGTGGGCGCCCGCGCTGATCAGCGGCCGGGCCGGCTACTTCACCGCGCGCTCACATGCCGGGCCGACCGCGCTCGGCCAGGACTGGCTGTTCGCCGAGGAGCAGGGACGCGGCAAATTCGTCGGTGTCAGCCAGACCATCCACGGCTATCGAACCAAAACGGCGTTCAGTGACGATGCCCCGTACTTTCTCGAAGGCGCCGAACGGGTCTACATCGACGGCGCCGCGTCCCCGCAGTGGTACGGCACCGGCACCGAGGACCTTTACGAGGGCGGCTGGTACTTCAAGGACGGCACCCACTTCAGCGACCCACTCAACGGCCAGCCCGATCAACGCACCTCCGCCGGTGGTTGCGCCGACTATTGCGTCGCCGTCTACCGGATTATGCTGGCCGACGCTATCGGCTATCACTCCGCGCTCCGATTCGGCATCGAACACGGCAAACGGAACATGGTGCAGCCCGATTACGGCTCGACCGCCTTCCTCTACACCCAGCCGGACCCCGGTGTCACCGGTGGCGACGACATCAGCCCGACGGATCCCGTCAATCGAGTCCTACACGGCTACACCGACTCCGACGCGACCGACCAGCTCCTGGTCAGCGAGTACGAAGGCACTCAGGACACCCTGCCCGTCGCCGGTTCGGTCCGTACCGCCAACGGCGCGATCACCTTTCACGTCCAGATCGATCCGGACAACGACGGCATCCTGCTGCGGCGCACCTCGGATCAGGCCACCGGCTTTCAATCGGCCGACGTTGCGGTGGACGGCACCCCCACAGGCAACTGGCTGCAGCCGCGCAGCAACAGCATCCACCGGTGGCTGGACGACACCTACCTGCTGCCGCGTTCGGTGACGGGTGGCAAAGCGCAGGCGACGATCACCCTGACGCCCACCGCCGACTCACCGCCCTGGACCGCCAGCCGGTACCACGTCGACAACCTGGCGGGACCCACCGGCTAACGAACGGTTGGTGGCCAGTCCGATGAGCGCCCCGGCCAGCCCCCCGACGGGCGCCATCAGCGAGGGCCCGGCGAGCAAGAGATAGCCGAACGTGACGGCGACCATGAGCAGCGTCTGGTGCAGGGGCGCCCATGACGCAGCCGACCGGAGCCGGAACGACAACCCGATGCCGAGCAGCAGCGCCACCACATGGCCGACGGCGGTAAAGTCCGCGCCCGCGGCAGCCACCACGGCGATCCCCAGCCACCAACCCGCCCAGACGCCGCGCCAACGCGCCGGGATCGCGGCCGTGAACGCGCCGAGCACGCACACCGCGCCGTAGCTGATTCCCACATCACTGGCGCGGGCGACCGAAACCGGCAGCATGCCGGTTTCGATGGCGGCGACCAATCCGACAGCGACGATCAGCGTGGCGCCGATGTGCCCGACGGCGAAGGTGACAAGCAATCCCCTGCCGCACCACATGAGCTCACCCAAGGCCAGGAGGCAGACCAGCCCGGGCAGCCAAAAGAACAGATCGCCGCCGTCGTTCACGAAAGCGCTGCCGATCAAGGTGCCCAGGTGACCGCGCCCCAGGTTGTGGACGTTGGTGCTCATTCGGCTCACGGCGACCTCGTGCGCGTGCGGGCCCGCCGCGGCGAGGGTGACATAGATGGTGAGCAGGACGATCGCATAGCTGGCCGTGACTCGAACCGACGCCGCCGCGGGCACAGCGCGCAGCGGCGCCTCCGTCCAACGCGGGGCGCCGTCGCGGCGGGTAGCGGCGAGCGTCATGGTTCGACCGTGCCGGTTCGGCGGGCGGCGCGCCTCGTTCTTAACGAAGCCTTCACACGCGCGTCGCAAATCTTCACGGATGGGCGGGCCCCGTGACGCCACCTTAAAGAGCGGCGATCGCGGCAACGGCCCCGTCGGCGGACTCGATCGCCTTGACGGACTCGTCGGGATGCTGCTAGACATGGCCTGCGCCACACTTTTGGGCGATCGCCCAAAATCGACGGGTGGAGGATGCCATGGGTCGGATGGACGGCAAGGTTGCCTTCGTGACCGGTGCGGCACGGGGGCAGGGCAGGAGTCACGCCGTCCGGCTCGCCCAGGAGGGTGCCGACATCATCGCGGTCGACATCTGCCGGGGCTTCGAAGGGTCACCGGCACCCGCCGCTACACCGGAAGACCTCGACATCACCGCGGGCATGGTCAAGGACGCCGGAGCACGCGTGGTGACCGCCGAGGTCGACGTCCGCGAATACGACGCGTTGAAGGCGGCGGTCGACACCGGCGTCGAACAGCTGGGGCGCCTCGACGTCATCGTCGCCAACGCGGGCATCGGCACGATGACCGGCAAGCTGCACAAGACCGACGAGGCGCTGTGGCAGGAAATGATCGACGTCAACCTCAGCGGCGTGTGGAAGACGGTCAAAGCCGGTGTCCCGCACCTGCTGGACGGCGACCGCGGCGGTTCGATCATCTTGACCTCGTCGGTCGCGGGCAGGAAGGCCTACCTGCACACCGGCCACTACACCTCGGCCAAGCACGGGGTGATCGGCCTGATGCGGGCATTCGCGGTTGAACTCGGGCACAAGATGGTCCGGGTCAACGCCGTGCTACCCACCCATGTGAACACGCCGCTGCTGATCAACGAGGGCACCTTTCATGCCTTCCGCCCCGACCTGCAGAACCCGGGACCCGAAGACCTCGCGCCGATCTGCCAGACCTTCCACACGCTGCCGATCCCGTGGGTCACCGCCCAAGACATCAGCAATGCCGTGCTGTTCCTGGCCTCCGACGAGGCCCGCTACATCACCGGCGTCGCGCTCCCAGTGGACGCCGGCAGCTGCCTGAAGTAAGGAACGGATCGATGACCGTCACCAAGGACACCGACGTCTACTACGACCCCTACGACGTCGAGATCAATGCCAACCCCTACCCGATCTACGCGCGGCTGCGCGAAGAAGCGCCTATCTACTACAACGAGCGCTACGACTTCTGGGCGCTGTCAAGGCATTCCGACGTCGAGCGGGGCCTGGCCAACTGGGAGACCTTCTCCAACAGGCGAAGCGACATCCTCGAGCTCGTCCAGTCGAAATTCGACATGCCCGGGGGCGTCATGATGTTCCAGGACCCGCCCGAACACTCGAGGCTGCGCGGCCTGATGTCGCGGGTGTTCACCCCGCGCCGGATGGCCGCGCTCGAGGACCAGATCCGGCAATACTGCGTGCGGTGTCTGGACCCGCTCGTCGGCTCGGGGGGCTTCGACATCATCGCCGAGCTGGCATCCATGATGCCGATGCGCGTGATCGGTATGTTATTGGGAATCCCGGAGTCCGAACAGATCTCGGTGCGTGACGCCAACGACGCCAACCTGCGCACCAAGCCCGGCGCGCCACTGAAGGTCGCCGACGCCGACTCCATCGCCGACGGCCGGATCTATGCCGACTACGTCGAATGGCGATCCAAGAACCCCTCGGACGATCTGATGACGACGCTGCTCAACGTCGAATTCGACGACGAGAACGGGGTGCACCGCAAGCTGACCCGCAAGGAAGTGCTGCATTACACCCAGGTGGTCGCCGGCGCCGGGAACGAGACCACCGGCCGGCTGATCGGCTGGCTGGCCAAGGTGCTCGCCGAGCACCCCGATCAGCGCCGCGAGGTCTACCGCGACCGGTCACTGTTGACCCGCACCGTCGACGAGACACTGCGATTCGAACCCACCGGTCCGCACGTCGCCCGCTGGCTGGCAAGAGATTTCGAGTGCTACGGCACGACGGTCCCGGCCGGCAGCGCCATGCTGTTGCTGTTCGGGGCAGCCAATCGCGATCACCGCCGCTACACCGATCCCGACACCTACAACATCCGCCGCGACAACATCTCGCACATCACCTTCGGCAAGGGCGTGCACTACTGCCTGGGTGCCAACCTGGCCCGCCTGGAGGGTCGCGTGGCGCTGGACGAGATCCTGAATCGGTGGCCCGAATGGGACATCGATTACGACACAGCGCAATTGGCGTCGACGTCGACCGTCCGCGGCTGGGAGCGACTACGGGTCGTGTTGCCCTGAAGGCCCGCGCTAGGTGGGCATCTCGAATCGCTCGATGAGCCGGTTGACCAGCGCGACGGCTTCTTCATGGCCCCCTGTGGCGCCGAGCGCTTGTTCCAGGATGAGCATGCGGCCGATCGCGGCGATGATGACCGCGAGCCCGGCGGGCGGAAATTCGTTTGTGTCCACATCATGTTCGCGGACGATGAAGGTCAGCGCCGTGATCTGCGTATCGCGCCACCGCTGAAACCAAGCCGCGAGCTCCGCCCTGATCTCCTTGCGATGATTGGCAAGTCCCATGAACTCCAGCAGCAGGCGCGTGTCCTTTGGTTCGATCAGCGTGTCCCAGAAGGCATGTAGCGGTCGGTCGGAGGTCAACGCCTGCTTTTGGCGCTCCTGATAGGCGGCCGCCCCGCGCCGGAACACGTCTAGATACAGCTCATCCATGGTGGGAAAGTAATAGTGGACCAGCGCCGGTTTGACACCGGCTGCGCTGGCCACCCTCCGCGAGGTCGCCGCCGCGTATCCTTCCTCGACCATGATCTGGATTGTTGCGTCGATCAGCATGTCGCGAGTGGTGGAGTCCCGCGTCTTCGGCCGTCGCGAAGCTGTCATGTGCTGGCTCTTTCGGCAACGGATACAAACGCCACGGTTTGGGCAATCGCCCAAGAGCTTAGCTCAGGTCGGCCGGCCCACGATTAGGAAGTCGCATGATGGGGCAATTGAGGTCCAAACACCCTGATCCACAGAAAAGGAAAGCTCGTGGCCCCCAGCTTCACGGACGTCATTCAATCCAAGTACCTGCTGTTGACGACCTTCACCAAGGACGGGCGTCCGAAACCGACACCGATCTGGGGCGTGCCCGACGGGGACGACACGCTGTTGGTGATCACCGACGACGGGTCCTGGAAAACCAAGCGCATCACCAACACTCCCAGGGTGACGATCGCCAAGAGCACGGCGCTGGGCAAGCCCAAGAGCGAGGAGGTCGAGGCGAAAGCCCGGGTGCTACCGAAATCCGAGACGAGGCGGGTCTACAACGCCGTCCTCAGGCGCTACTGGTATCACGCCCCGTGGTTCTATGCGCACTCGATCGTCCGCGGCGGCATCGACAAGGTGCACGTCGGACTCGAGATCAAGCCCGCCGCCTGAGACACGGCGCGGCTAGGCGCCTTCGGTGCGAATCGCCTCGAAGGTATCCGCCACGGTCTCCTGCGGATCCCGATAGGTGATACCGAGCTCGCGCTCGCTCGGGGAATCGTCGGAGGCCGGCATCTGCGTGTAGTACTGCATTCCCGCCCAGGTGAACGGCGTCTCGAAGGGCAGAAAGCGGTTCGCCCGATCCAGCACCGCCCCGGCGACGCGCAGCGCCGTGTCCGGGATGGGGACGGCGACCATCGGCGTCCCGGCGACCTCGCCGAGCAGGTTGGCCAGCTCGGCCGCGGGCACCCGATGACCGCCCGCGGTGTAGCGGCGCGGTCCGCGCCCGGGCTCGAGCAGGGCCGCGTGCAGCGCGGCGAGGTCGCGGACGTCGACGATCAGCCACGCCGCGCTGCGCCCCGGGATCGCGTGCATCTGCAGGGCGGACCGCACACCCTCGCCGGCCTCACCGAACTGATCGCCGGCCGGGGGACCGAGCACCATGCCCGGATAGGTGATGTTGACCGGCGCACCCGCATCCTGCAGGCCCCGGGCGTAGATCTCGACCTGCGCCTTGGACGTTCCGTATCCGTCCGCGCCGCCCACCACCGGCAGGTCCGCCGTCAAGGTCTCCAGGTCGGGATGGAACAGCGCGGTGAAGCTGGACACGTGGACGATGGGATCCAGGCCCAGCTCGACCGACTGGCCGAGGACGTTCTGTGCGCCTTGCATGTTGGTGGCGAGCATCTCGGCCGTCTGGCGCGGATCGGTGGCCACGAGTGCGGCGCTGTGCACGACGGCATCGCAACCCTGCAACGCCTCCCGCACGGCGAGGCGGTCGGTGATGTCGGCGACGGCGAAATCCGTGACGTCCACGCCCAACTTGGCCACGGTGGTCTGCAGCTTGTCGGGGTTTCGGACCAGAAACCTGACGGAGTGCCCCGCATCGGAGATGGCCTTGGCGGTCCACCCGCCGACAAATCCGGTACCGCCCGTGATCAGAACCCGCATGGCCTCATTCTGCAAGACGCGGAAATTCAGAGGTGGCTCGAGGCGAAGTTGGCCGCCTGGTTGGTCATGCCGTTGATCGGATACGACGTGTGCGCGGCGAAGTCACTGCCGTCGCCCTTGCCGCAGATCGGGTCACCCTGCGCGCACAACTCGAGGGTCTTGGGCTGATACAACGGCCCGATGGTCAGCGGCGGTGCGTTGTACTTCTGCAGGAACTGACCCGAGGGCGTTCCGAACAGCGTCACCGCGGCCACGTGCTTGGCGACGTCGGGCGGCATCGGTGGGGGCACCGCGGACGCCGGCACGCCCGGGGGCACGGCGGCCGAGGTGGTGTACCCCGCGACGGCGGCGCCCTGCGAGTAGCCACCGAGCACCTCTTTGGTGTTGGGACAGCTCGCCGCCATCGACTCGATGTGCGAACTGGCGTCGCGGATGCCGTCGATGACCGTCAATGGAAAGTCCGGGCTCGAAAAGTCCGTGCTGGCAGGGTAATTCACCGGATACACGGCCAGCGACCGACCGCCCAGCCGTGAACGCAACGCGTCGACGAAGGGCTGGCCGATGCCGCCGACGCCGGGCGCCTCGCCGGATCCCCGAGCGAAGACGACCTCGACGTCCGGACACGGCTCGGCCGCCGCGGACGGAACCGGCACGCTCGCGAGCAGCGAATCGCACACCGCGACAGCGGAAAGCGCACAGATGGACAGCCGGCGCCCGAACATGACGGCCGACACCGCACGGATGCTCATTACTTCTTGAAGGCGTCCTTCACCTTTTCGCCGGCGTCCTTCAGGCTGGACTTCGCCTGGTCCGCCCTGCCCTCGTTTTTGGTGTCGTGGTCACCGGTCGCCTTGCCGATGGCCTCCTTGGCCCGGCCGCCCAGGTCCTCGATCTTGTTCTTCAGCTTGTCTTCGTTGCTCATGCCGCTGTGGCTACCCGGCAATGGCAGCTATCAAAACCCGCGTTGCTGTCATCATGGACTCGTGAGCACCGCGATCGTGGTGGCAATAGTGGCGGGGCTGATGCTGCTCGGCATCGGCATGGTGATCAATCAGCTGCTGCGCCTGAGGCGCTATTTGGGTGACTCGCCCGCCGATCGGCCCCCCGTTATCAAACCCGAGCCCCCGGAGCATTTGGGCTGAGACGGCGATGTCGGGGCAGGGCTGACCCGGATCAGCCGACATACGCGTTGCCGCGCGGGAGTGTCAGCGGAAGGTCGGCGTAGGTGGCGATTCCCGGCGCCGCGGCGACGACCGCGGCGATGCCGTTGATGGCCGGCACCGCCGTCATGATGTGGCCGAGGTCCATGAATTCCTCGAGCGTCGTGGCCTCGAAGTACGGCGGCGGTAGGAAGCCGACCTTGGTGGTGACCGTCGGCTGCCCGTCGATCTGGATGACCCAGCCGTCCTGTTCGATCTGCCAGTCGGGATCGAGCGTCTGTCCCTTTTTCCACCGGACGTTGAGGTCGATGAGTGTCTGGCCGCCGACGATGCCCTGCCAGCTGATGTAGGTACCGGCGACGTGTCCGGCCGGGATGGTCCAGGACGCCATGACGAGATCCTCGGTGGTCTGGGCGAACTCGGCGACGCAGCGCACCTCGTCGAGCTCGACACCCAGCGCGTCACCCACCAACCGGACGGCCTCGCCGAAAATGGCCGTGCCCTTCGCCGCCATCGCCGGCAGGTCGGGGTTGTCGATCGGTTGGCCGAAGCCGACGGGCTTCTCGGTCTCCGGCGAGTCATAGAAGGTGGTGTCGGCGGCCTCGTTGACGGTGACCTTGTCGATCCGGTTGCAGACCATCGCCGACACGATGGCCAAGAGTTCGGCGAAGCCCGGGCTGACGCCTGACCCGAAGATCGTGGAGCCGCCCTTCTCGCAGGCCTCCAGGATCCGGTCCCGACCCTCGCCGAGGTTGTGGCCGGTGATGAACGAGGCCGTGGTCACCACGTTGACGCCGGCGGACAGGATGCGGACGAGTTCGTCGACGTTGATCCACATCGGGTTGTAGACCACGCAGTCCGGCTTCAGCGCCAGCAGCTCGTCGATGTCGTTGGTCGCTTTGACGCCGAGCGGCTCGATCCCGACGAGTTCGCCGGCGTCGCGGCCCGCCTTCTCCGGCGACCAGGCGTAGCAGCCCACCAATTCCAGGGTGGAGTTGCCGACGATCGACTTCAGTGAGCTCTTGCCGACGTTTCCGGTGTTCCACTGAACGACGCGATAGGTGTTTGGCACTCGCTCAGCATAGGGAATGGCCGGGGTTCTTAGTAGGCCTAATAGGCAGATTCCGCGGCCAATATTTCGGCGAGGAAGGCGTCTCGCGGCGGCGAGTCCAGCCGCGACCGAGCCCAGCGCCGCACCCGCTCCCGGATTTCGGGGGATTCCGTCGATTCGGCACCCACCAGGACCGACGTCGCCGACCAGTCGTGGTCCCAGGCCACCGACTCCGTCAGGGGCTGCCCGCGGCCGTCTTGCAACGGAAGGGTTGCGCGGCCGCCGGCGTCCAGGGTGCCGAGGCCCTCGATGGCCGCCGAACGCAGGCGCACCGCGATGCCGGTCGCCGGGTCCGGCCCGATGACGGCCGCCTGTACGACGGCGACGACCGCCGAACCGCGGGCGTCGACGCTCCAGTCCACGGTGTTTTCGCCGGCATCGAAGATCGCCGGGGGAACCCCGCTCCAGGCGACGGAGGCGACGCCGCGGGCTATCGCGGCCGCCCCGAACGGACCCGCGCCCGCGCCGGCGGCTAACGCGTAGTCATCGCGACGATCGGTCGGCATCGTCACAATCAGGCGCGGATCGTCAAGCGCGGCAATGAGTTCGAACCACCGGTCGCCGCCCACGCCGATTTCCTCGGCGAGTCCGGCGCTCGCCCGGACCAGGTCCACCACCCGGGAATCATCGCTGTGGGCCCGGCTCATCAGCGCGTCGGCGTGCGGCGCAAGCAGCTGCGTCACGTCCGAATCCAGCGTGTCGTCGGAAAAGAAGCTCTGCGCGCCGGCGGTCAGCGCCGCAACCTCGACATCGAGCAGCGCGCGGTCCAGGCCGGCGAGGCCGTCCTGCCTGCTGGCGGGCCACCACCGGCGCAGCCAATGGCCGATGGCGAGCCTGCGCAGCGGGGCGAGCGAGCCCGGCACCAGGTCGACGCCCGCGAGCTCGATGCCGCGCGGGTGACCGGGCACCCCGTCCACGGCCGACACCAGCGCGACATGACCGGCTTCACCGAGCACCCGCCACAACCAGTCCGCGCGCGACACGTCGGTGAACGTGATGTGCGGCGCCGCGTCGTCGGGGTCGTCCACCGTCCACGACAGCACCGCTCCGCTGACCTCCAGCAGGGCGATCAGTGGCGTTGCGGCCGTGGGGTTTACGGGCTCGGTGCTCCAAAGCCCGGAATCGGCAACCAGTCTCACCCGGCCACCTGCAATTCCAGCATCGCTTTGATGCGCTGCCGGTGATCCAGGCTCACCGACCGGGCCACCCCGTCCAATAGCGCGCGCACGTCGTCGACGTCGTCACAACGCTCCTGCCAGACGTCCCGCCCGTGCAGCCGCGCCCACAGCCGGCTCAGGTAGGGCTGCGCGAAGGCCGCGAGGTCGTCGACCACCTGACGCTGGCGGGGATGAATCGGGCCGTTCTCGGCCAGATACCGGCGGGCGTGCATCACGTACGCCTCCTTGCGCAGCCGCGCCTGGATCTGCGCGGCGAGGTCGTAACGGCACGAGGCGGACGGGTCCAGCGGAGCGAGCTGGATCGCGACCTCGATGCCCGCCACCAGCGTGGCTTGTTTGTCCTCGGCCAGTAGCCCCCACGGCGCGCAGGCCCGGTCGACCTCTTCCGCGCACAGCACCGGGATTTCGGGTAACGCGTCGCGATCCAGGGCGCGCCGCAGGGTCGCCCGCACCCGGTCCACCACACTGCGATCCAGCGGACGCTCACCATCGGCGCTCTGTGAAATCGACGGCGGCTGTTGTGGCGCAACGGAACTCAGGCCAAGATCGACGATCGACCAGGGCAGTCGGTCCGTCTCGGTGCGGGCCAGCGCGCCCAGGTTGTACGGGGTCGGGTCGGTGATCATCGCCGACCACACGCGCCGGCGGGTCGCCGCGGCGCCGTGGCCGCCGGCCGCGCCCAACACCGTGCCGAGCTCGGCCCGGAACGGATCGATGACGGCGGCCTCGTCCGGTCGCACATCGCGCCAACTGTGCTCCAACTGCTCGGCGAGCGCGGCAACGACATGGGCATCGGCCACGTATCGGTGCAGGACCTCGATCGCGGTGCGATCGCGATCGCGATGGATCTCGCCGAGCACCGCCGCCGCGGTCTGGTAATCCTGCGGCGTCGGAGGGCCTTTCGTGACGGCGAGTTCGAAACAGACCGGAAAATACAGCTCCTGGGCGTTGCCGGTGCGGATCCGCTGCCTGCGGCGCTCCAGCTTGAGAGCATCGAACCATGCTGCGGCCGAACGCAATTCGGGGCCGCCGCCGACGATGAGGTCGTGCATCGCCGCGGCCGTCTCCGCCGTGACCACCGGGGCCGAATAGGCGGGGTTGGATCGCAGTCGCAGCACCAACGGGTCGAGGATGCGTTTGACGGTCCGGCTCAGTGGGGCACCGTCGTCACCGCTGAGCACCTCCACGCCGGGGCCGATGGCCCGCCACGCCGCCTCGATCACCGACCGCCGTGGATGGGCCACCGCCTCACCTCCCACGGCGGTCGCAACCTGCGGGTCGGCGCTCATCTGCACAGAATAGGGCCATCGCAAAGTTTGCGGCAGCCAAAAAGTTGGGTTCGGTAGCCGGGCTGCGGCCGGACCCTGATCGCATGAACAAGCTGTTGCTGCTGGTCGAATGGCTCCGGTCGCGCCGCCGCCGGGACGCCGGGAACCGCACCGTGGGCGTTGGCACGGTCCGCAAGGTCAAGCGCCAGGTCTTCATCGAGGTGGTGGCCGTGTCGGGGGAGACGTTCATCGGCAAGCTGGCCCGGTGCGACGGGGGCCCGGACCTGTCGATGCTGCGGCCGGGCCTGGTCGTGTTGGTGGCCTTCGATCCGACCGCCCGCGAAGAGCTTTCGCTGCCCGACGACGTGCTGGCCGTCCACGCGGCGTGGGTGGCCTCGCTGTGAGCGTTACCGCGCGCCGTCGACGGCGAACGTGGCCAGGGCGGCCCAATACAGCGGGCTGGCGCTGACCTCACCGTCGCGCCAGCGCCGCATCTGTTCGCGCTGCCACCGGTTCACCGCGCACCCGGCCTCCTGCGCGGCGTCGTGGGCGTCGTCCACGGCCGCCACGAGTTCGGCCATCGGGTCGGCAGGCTCCGCGTCGGCCGCGCCGGTGAACCGCGCGAATTGCCGGTGCGCGGCGGTCGTCGGCAGCGACCACAGCGTGGCGGTCACCAGCTGCGCGCCGTTCAGGATCATCGCCGCCACCAACCCGGTTGCTTCGTCGAACTGATAATCACCACCGGATCCGCAGGCCAGCAACGCCACGCGCGGCGGCATCGGCAATCGCAGGGCCATCAGGTCCGAGGCGGTCAGCGGGCGATGATCGCCGATCACGTTGGCATCCCCGGGGACGTCCGCCGTATCGGCCAGATGCAGGGCGGCCCGGTCCGCGCGGGTTCCGTGGTCGTGCTGGGTGTCGGCCGAACTCGCATGGCCCACATACAGCAGCCGGCACGGGTTTTGGCGCAGCAGGTCGGCGAGCCAGGCCCGCCCGGCATCCTGGCGGCGGAACAGGTCGACGACGGTGTCGGCGCGCGGCAGGACGGGCCGGCGCCGCATGACGCCGGCGAAGTGCTGCGCCACCGGCGTGTGCGGCGCGGGCCTGCCCAGCACCGATCCCAGCGCGGAGTCCGGTCGCTGCCCCGGCACGCGAGGATCCAGAATCAGCAGCGGTGCGCCGTCTCGCCGGGCGTGCCATTCGGCCGGCGCGCGCGGCGAGTGCACGATGTTGGGCGGCACCGCCATGAGCACGTCGACCAGTTCCATCAGCCGATGGCCATCGGTCAGTTCCGCTATATCGGCTAGCCGCCAAGGGATTTGGGCCGCGGTGCGACCGCTGGCGGTGATCGCTTCCTGGCGCGCACGCACCAGTTCTTCTTTGCTCGGACCCGATTTCGGGATGGCCAGCAGCCCCCACGGCACGCGGGCCAGCCGTGCGCTGGGCGAAACGAACAGCACCGCCCGCGGCGAGGCCACGCATTCGGCCAGCAGTTGCCAGCCCGCCGTACCGATGAGCAGCACACCGAGAATGTAGGCGACCGTGAGCTCGGTGTCCGGCGTGGCGAAGGGTCCCGTGGTCAGCGCGCGCTCGATCGCGTCGCGCCGGGTTTCGGCGCCGTGCGGCTCGGGCAGGGCGGCGGTGAGTTCGGCCAGCGCGGCGAGCAGCAGGGGTTCTTCGACCACCCAGGTGACGGTTCTGGACGGCTGGCCGACGATTTGCAGGCTGGCGTAGGTCGCGATTCCGAGGTCGGCGTATCGCAGCACCAGGGTCAGCCGGTCGGGCCCGGTCATGGCCACGTCGACCAGGCGGGCTCGGCCGCGGTGACCTCGCGCCCGTAGCGCTGCACAGCCAGCTCCCGATAGTGACTCAGGATCGGCGCCGCCCCGGGTTGCATCTGCAGCGGCGGCAGCGGACCCAGCTTCGTCAACGACGCGCGGCCCGGTGTCGACGGGCCCGCGGCGGCCAGCGCCACGGGTTCCGCGTCGGCTTCGACGGGAACGGCCGCGACGGCCGTCGAGGCCCATTCGCCGATCCGCGGTCGCTGCAACCCTTCGAAAGTGCCGCGCGCACTGTGGTATTCAACGAGCTCACTGATCAGGGCGGTGTTCTCCCACTCCCAGGCCACCGCGAACGCACCGGCCAGGATGGGCGCCGAAATGCCGGTGGCCCACCGTGCCCGCGCGTCGGCGTCGGCGATCGAGTACCGCACCGAGTCGACCGCCAGGGCGGCCGGCACCTTGAGCTCGGCGGCCTGTTCGAGTTTGGTCATTGCGCGCCAGTAGGCCGGCGTGCCGACCTCGCCGCGCAGGATGCCGAGCCCCTCGGCCTGGCGCGCCTCGGTTTCCTGCAGCGTCTCGTCGGGATCGCCCGAGCTGTCGAAACCCAGGTCCGCCAGAGCGTCGGCGCGCCAGACCGTTCCGAGATGATTGTCCAGCTGGGCGTACTGCAGCCAGCTGCTGCGTGGCGAGGAGTCCAGCAATTCGCGGGCTTGCGCGATCAGCTCGACGGCGTCGGAAAAGCGGCTCCAGAAGATGGCGATCCAGCTGCGCTGCAGCAGGATTCGATGCAGCGGCAGCGGCTTTCCAAGTTCGCGCCAATGCCGTTCGGCGTGCTCCCAGCATTCGTCGGCGGCCTCCAGGGCGCCAGATCCCAGCCGGGTGAGTCCCATGTACAGCCAGCACCGGGCCACGTCGTGGGCCCGGTCATGGCGGGCGATGACCGGATAGGCCTGACCGACCAGTTCTTCGGCACCGGCGTGGTCGTTGGCCGCCCAGCGGCCCGCCACCCGCTCCAATTGTGCTCTGGCTCTTGCCAATTCCCAACCCTTGGCGGCTGCCCGCGCCTCGGCGCGCCGCAACCACGGCTCGGCCTCGCTCAACCGCCCGGTTTCCACGCAGAACCTGCCGTACCCGGTGGCGCCGGTGATCCACAGATAGTCGGCGCGCTCGCCGCCGCCGGCATGACCGATGTTGTCCAGAACCTTTTCCCACAGCGCCACCGACCGCACATGCAGGTCGTCGTCACACAACGCGGTGGCGCACAGGATCTGCGCGGTGGCGCACAGAGTTCTGTGCTCGTCGGCGAGAGCGGGGTCCTCGTCCCCGGAGCCGTTGTCGCACAACGTTTCCAGCTCCGCAGCCGCGGCTTCGTGGTCGCCCAGAGCGGCGGCCAACCCGGTCCGCAGGAACTGCGCCCGCCGCGAGTATTGGCCCATCATCCGCGCGATCCCGGTGCCGGAAAGCCGCACCCGCTCGGCTTCGTGCGGCATCGTGCCCGCGGCGATGCCGGCGTAGATGGCCAAACAGTCTTCGATGCGCCGGATGGATTCGCGGACCCCGTCGTACGCCCCGCGCGCCAGGTAGATCTCGCCAAGCTGCCCAAGGGCTTCCAGCATGAGGTCGTCGTCCCGGTCGTCGCGTTCGATCCGCGGAATCAGTGACAGCAGCAGATCGCGGGCACCGGCCTCGTCGGCGGCGAACGCCAAACGGCGCGCCTCGTCCAATTCGTCCGGGATCGACACGGCTGCATCATAAGTCCGAGGGTGGTACCTGGATCGCCAAAACCGCGAGCGGCGGACGCGTGAGTGAGGCACGTCCGCCGCTCGAGGGCCGCAAACCGATCAGCCGCAGGACACCTTGATGGTGAAGTCCTTGGTGATCATTCCCGCCATCGGGTTCTTCATGTCGGCACCCTGCGCCTGACCGGTGATGGTGTAGGTCTTGCCATCGACCGCGACGTTGGCCGAACCCACCTTGGCGCCCATGTTGTCGCTGACCGCCAGCGCGTTGCCGTCGACCACCAGGGCCAGCGACTGGACCTTCGGGCTGGCTTCGTCGGTGAGCACGACGGCCAGCGCCTGCTGGGCACCGCCCGTGGAGCCGCTACCGATGTTGATCTTGCCGCCGGTGCGCACACAGGTCACCGACGCCGGGTTCACGCCCGCGAGGTCGGTACCGCCCACCTTGACCTGGGCGTTGGTGCCCGTGGAGGCGCTGGGCGTCGTGCTCGACCCCGATGCGGCCGGGTGGCCGCCGCTCGAGCACCCCACCAGGGCCACTGAAGCCGCGGCGCAGCCCAGGGTCCCAATCGCAGCTGCGAGAAGACGTTTCACTTGTGGTTCCTTCCTTCGTGCGCCGCCCCGATGGCGTCGTCCTGGCGCCAGTACAGACCGCTGCGGTTGCTACCGATCCCAAATTTCGCCCGGCCCAGCGGTAGGCTGCGTCGATGTCGGAGTCGGCGAAGGGAATACCGCGATGCTCAGCGTGAAATGGCTGGAAAAGCCTGAGGCCCATGACTTTCCGGCGGCGGCGGACTACCTCAGCATGCTTGCCGGCGCGCAGACGGTGAAGAAGGCGATCAAAAAGCTCAAGTCCGGGACCGTGACACACCGGAAGGCCAAGGACATTCTGCGTGCCGCGCAGCTGGGCCTGCTGCCGGTGGACAATCCGCACGTCGCCGCCGACCTGACCAAGGTCGAGAAGGGCCTGCCGCTGTCACCGATCCTGCTGGTGCGCGGTGACTTCGTCACCGGGGTTCCGGTCCAGATCGCCGACGGTTACCACCGCGTCTGCGCGAGTTATCACACCGACGAGAACACCGACATTCCCGTGGTCCTCGTGGCCGTCGGCCGCTGAACGGAGGAAGCATCATGATCGACATCAACTCCGCGGGAACCGTCAAGGTGCTGACCCTGTCCTCCGGGCCGGTCAACGCGCAGGATGTCGAGCTGCTCGAAGGCCTGGCTACGGCGGTGCGCGAGCTGGCGAGTTCGGACGCCGGCGCGCTGGTTATCACCGGTGCCGGCCGGGCCTTTTCCGCCGGCGTCGACCTCAACCGCGTGGTGCAGGGCGGCACCGGCTACACCGATCGGCTGGTTCCCGCGCTGTCGGCGGCCTTCGAGGCGGTGTTCAGCTATCCGGGACCCACCGTCGCCGCGATCAACGGCGCCGCCATCGCGGGCGGCTGCGTCCTCGCGTGTGCCTGCGACCGCCGCCTGATCGGCCCCGACGCGCAGATCGGCGCGGCCGAGGTGCGGGTCGGGGTGCCGTTCCCGGTCGCCGCGCTGGAGGTCATGCGCTACGCCTGCGGGATGCACGCCGATGAGGTGCTGCTGGGCGGCCGCAGCTATCGGGGCGCGGAGGCCGTGGCCCGCGGACTGGCCCACCGCGTCGTCGCCGAGGAGCTCCTCGAGGCGGCCGTGGCGGAGGCGTCGGACCTGGGCAGCGTCCCGCCCGACGCCTACCGGCAGACCAAGACTCAGTTGCATGCTCCGACGATGGCGCGGATCCGCGAGGCCCGCGGGGTCGATGACGAGGTTCGCCGGATGTGGGGCACGGACGACACGCTGCGACGCATCGCCGCCTACGCGGAGCGGCTGCGGCGCCGCTGATTAGTCCTCGTCGACGGTTTCGTCGAGGGCAACGCCGGCCCGCGTGCGCCTGCGCCGCATCCGGTGCGATCCCTTGCCGGTCGGGCGCCGGTTGCGCAACTTGGCCCCCGACTCGTCGGACTCGTCGGCGTCCTCGACGGCAGCCTCGTCGGGTTTTGCCTCGGTCGCCGGCTCCGGCGTCACCCCAGACTCGGTGGCCTCGGCGGCGTCGCCGGTGGCGGCGGTGACTTCGGCGGGTTCGGCTGCCGGCTCAGCCTGTTCGGCGTCCTCGGTCTCTTCGACTTCCGCGGCGGCGGTCTCCGCCTCGTCGGCCTCGTCGGTCTCGTCGGCTTCGGCCTCGTCGCCCTTCTTGCCGCGCACGCGGCGCTTCTTGGGCTCCTTCGCCTTGATCGGTTTGGGCGGCGGCGGGGGCAGCTCGGCGACGAAGGAGAGGTAGAAAGCGAAAATGCCGAGCAACGCGATCGCGGCGGCGGCCCCGTAGATGCCGAACAACCACCGCCCGGCGGCGTCCAGGCTCAGCCAGATCTCGCTGATCGCCGTCCCGATGATCAGCACGCCGGCCAGCACGTGGGCCACGATCGACCAGATCCGCAGGGACAAGGCCAGCTGCGGCGTCCCCAGCTCGGGCTTGCGGGTGCGCAGCAGGGTGAACACCACCGGCAGCGCCGCGAGCGCAATGAGGGCGCCCGTCACGATGCGCAGCGCCATCCCCAGCGTGCGTGAGGTGTCCCCCATCAGCTCCGGCCAACGGGGCAACACAAAGAAGAAGTAGAGGGCGCCGGCAACGAGGGAGAACAGCAGGTGCCATGGCACGGCGATCTTGCGCCCCATACCCCTCCTCATGCTGGTGAATCCACGCCAGCCTAAAGGCGGCCGACCCGAATCCCTATCAATTCGTACAGGTCCGCTCGGCGGACCACTGGCGGAGGATGCGGGATTTGAACCCGCGAGGGCTGTTAACCCAACCCGCGTTCCAGGCGAGCGCCATAGGCCACTAGGCGAATCCTCCGTGGCCATGGTAACCGAGGCCCCGATGGCCGCTGCCAGTTGCTCGTCGTCGACTCCGGGGCAGGTATTAGACTCATCGCTGGACCCCGCGCGGCGTCTATCCTGTGAACTCCCCCAGGGCCGGAAGGCAGCAAGGGTCAATGGGCTCTGTCGGGTGCGCGGGGTCCCCTAGGTCAAATGGGTGCCGACCCGCTGCGCCCGGCCACGCCGCGCTTGCGGCCGCCCCCAATGCCGACAGCGAAAGGGTTCACGGTGTCGCTGGAGTCCCTCACCCCTGCCGAGCTCGCGGCTGCGCACGCTCGCCACCAGCAGGATTACGCGGATCTGCAGGCCAAGAAGCTTTCCCTGGACCTGACCCGCGGGAAGCCGGCCGCCGCCCAGCTGGATCTGTCCAACCAGCTGCTGAGCCTGCCCGGCGACGACTACCGCGACAACGAGGGCACCGACACCCGCAACTACGGCGGCCTGCACGGCCTGCCCGAGCTGCGGGCCATCTTCGGCGAGCTGCTCGGCATCCCGGTGCAGAACCTGATCGCGGGCAACAACTCCAGCCTGGAACTGATGCACGACCTCGTCGCCTTCTCGATGCTGTACGGCGGCGTGGACTCGCAGCGGCCCTGGAAGGACGAACCGAGCGTCAAATTCCTGTGCCCGGTCCCCGGCTACGACCGGCACTTCAACATCACCGAGACGATGGGCATCGAGATGATCCCCGTCCCGGTGCTCTCCGACGGGCCCGACGTCGACCTGATCGAAGAGTTGGTCGCGGCCGACCCGGCCATCAAGGGAATGTGGACGGTGCCGGTGTTCGGCAACCCGACCGGGGTCACCTACTCCTGGGACACCGTCCTGCGGTTGGTCCAGATGCGGACGGCGGCCCCTGACTTCCGGCTGTTCTGGGACAACGCCTACGCGGTGCACACCCTGACGCACGACTTCATCCGGCAGGTCGACGTGCTCGGGCTGGCGGCCGCGGCCGGCAACCCCCATCGGCCGTACGTGTTCGCGTCCACCTCCAAGATCACCTTCGCCGGCGCCGGCGTGAGCTTCTTGGGCGGCTCGCTGGGCAACATCGCGTGGTACCTGCAATACGCGTCGAAGAAGTCGATCGGACCCGACAAGATCAACCAGCTGCGGCACCTGCGCTTCTTCCGCGATGCCGACGGCGTGCGGCTGCACATGCTGCGGCACCAGCAGATCCTGGCGCCGAAGTTCGCCCTGGCCGCCGAGATCCTGGATCAGCGGCTCAGCGATTCCAAGATCGCCTCGTGGACCGACCCCAAGGGCGGCTACTTCATCAGCCTCGACGTGCTGCCCGGCACGGCCAAGCGGACCGTCGCGCTGGCCAAGGACGCCGGCATCGCGGTCACCGAGGCGGGCGCGTCGTTCCCGTACCGGAAAGATCCCAAGGACACCAACATTCGGATCGCGCCGACCTTCCCGTCGCTGCCGGACCTGCGCGAGGCCGTCGACGGCCTGGCCACCTGCGCCTTGCTGGCGGCGTCGGAGTCGCTGCTGGCGTCGTCGACCTCGAGTGTGAACTAGACGACCCTGCCGGCCCGCGTCGCCGTCGGCGGACGCCGGTAGCCTGCTGACCGTGGCCCTCTACCGCAAGTACCGACCGGCAACCTTCGCCGAAGTGGTGGGGCAGGAGCACGTCACCGAACCGCTGTCGGTCGCGCTGGAAGCCGGCCGGATCAACCACGCGTACCTGTTCTCCGGACCGCGCGGCTGCGGCAAGACCTCCTCGGCGCGCATCCTGGCCCGCTCGCTGAACTGCGCCCAGGGGCCGACGGCCACCCCCTGCGGCGTCTGCGATTCGTGCCAGGCGCTGGCGCCCAACGCGCCCGGCAGCATCGACGTGGTCGAACTCGACGCCGCCAGCCACGGCGGCGTGGACGACACCCGCGAGCTGCGCGACCGCGCGTTCTACGCGCCGGCCCAGTCGCGATACCGCGTGTTCATCGTCGACGAGGCGCACATGGTGACGACGGCGGGGTTCAACGCGCTGCTCAAGATCGTCGAGGAGCCGCCCGAGCACCTGATCTTCATCTTCGCCACCACCGAACCGGAGAAGGTGCTGCCGACCATCCGGTCGCGCACCCACCACTACCCGTTCCGGCTGTTGCCGCCCAAGACCATGCGCGCGTTGATCGGCCGGATCTGCGAGCAGGAGGGCGTCGCCGTCGACGACGCCGTCTATCCGCTGGTGATCCGCGCCGGCGGAGGCTCGCCGCGCGACACCCTGTCGGTGCTCGATCAACTGGTGGCCGGCGCCGAAGGCGCGCACGTGACCTATCAGCGGGCGCTGGGGCTGCTCGGCGCCACCGACATGGCCCTGATCGACGACGCCGTGGACGCGCTGGCCGCCGCCGACGCCGCGGCGCTGTTCGGCGCGGTGGAGTCGGTGATCGACGCCGGGCACGACCCCCGGCGATTCGCCACCGATCTGCTCGAGCGGTTTCGTGACCTGATCCTGCTGCAGGCCGTCCCGGACGCGGCGAGCCGCGGCGTGGTGGACGCCCCCGAGGACGTGCTGGAGCGGATGCGTGAGCAGGCCACCCGGATCGGGCCCGCGACCCTGACCCGCTACGCCGAGGTGGTGCAGGCCGGGCTGGGGGAGATGCGCGGTGCCACCGCGCCGCGTCTGCTGCTCGAGGTCGTGTGCGCGCGACTGCTGCTGCCCTCGGCCAGCGACACCGAATCCGCGCTGCTGCAACGCGTCGAGCGCATCGAGACCCGGCTGGACATGTCGATTCCCGCCTCCGATGCCGCCGGAGCGGCGCCGCGCGGCGCTGCGGCGGGGGCCGAACCCGAGCCACCCGCCCGGTTCACCCGGCGGTCCGCGGCGGCCACCGCCAAGCCCGACCCGAAACCCGAACCCAAGCCCGAGGCCCAACCGGCTCCGGCCCCCGAGCCGG
>NZ_QMEV01000030.1 GCF_003284935.1 Mycobacterium colombiense | reverse complement strand
CCACCGGGATGTTCATCGATTCGGTGCGGGGCGGACGTCCGGCCATGCCCTGGTGGCGGCCGACGTCGAAGGTCAGCAGCGGTCCGTCCGGGTTGCCGATGTTGAGGGCCTGCCCGTCGTGGATCTCGACCACCGGCACGCGCCGGCCATTGACGAAAGTTCCGTTGAGCGAACCGTTGTCGATGGCCAGCCACTTGCCCTGGTCGAAACGCAGCAGCAGGTGGGCGCGCGAAATCAGCGGGTGGGTGATACGCATGTCCGCTCGCAGATCGCGCCCGACTACTACATCGTGGCCCGCTGCGAAGGTGCGTTCCGATCCTTCGTGATGGACGGTTAGCGCTGGCGGGGCTGGTGCTGACATCGCCACAACTGTAGCTTGCGCCCCTGTGGATTACCGGGGAGCGCCCGCGACCACATCGGGCGCGCCGGTGACCACGCAATGCGTCCGGGTGTAGATCGTGGGCATGCACTGATTGCAGTGCGTGCAGGCCGAATGCACGTGGTGTCCGGCGCCATCAGCGGCGATCCGGTTGATCAGATCCGGCTCGGCCAGCAGCGCGCGGGCCATGGCGACGAACTCGAATCCCTCCGCCATCGCCAGGTCCATCGTCTCGCGGTTGGTGATGCCGCCGAGCAGGATCAGCGGCATCTTCAGCTCGTTGCGGAACAGCTTGGCGTCGCGCAACAGATAGGCCTCGCGGTAGGGGTACTCGCGCAGGAATTTCTTGCCCGTCATGCGCATGCCCCAGCTCAGCGGCGGCTTGAACGCCCCGGCGAACTCCTTGAGGGGCGCGTCGCCGCGGAACAGGTACATCGGGTTGACCAGCGAGCTGCCGGCGGTGAGTTCGATGGCGTCCAGCCCGCCGTCCTCCTCGAGCCACTTGGCGGTGGTCAGCGACTCCTCGGTGCTGATGCCGCCGCGGACCCCGTCGGCCATGTTCAGCTTGGCCGTCACCGCGATGGGCGTGCCCTCCTTTTCCACCGCGCGCCGAACGGCCATCACCATGCCGCGGGCGACCTTGGCCCGGTTTTCCAGCGATCCGCCGAACTCGTCGTCGCGGCGGTTGATCAGCGGGGACAGAAACGAGCTCGCCAAATAGTTGTGGCCCAGGTGGATTTCGACGGCATCGAAGCCGGCCTCGATGGCCAGGCGGGCGGCGTTGGCGTGCCCGGCGATGACGTCGTCGATGTCCGCCCGCGTCGCCTTCTTGGCGAATCGCATCCCGATCGGGTTGAAGAACCGGACCGGCGCCAGGGCCTTGGCCTTGTTGGACTTGGCGTTGGCCACCGGGCCGGCGTGGCCGATCTGCGCGCTGACCGCCGCGCCCTCGGCGTGGATCGCGTCGGTGAGCCGGCGGAACCCGGGCACGGCCTCCGGCCGCATCCAGATGCCGTTGCCCTCGGTGCGCCCGCCGGGGGAGACGGCGCAGTAGGCGACCGTCGTCATGCCGACCCCACCGGCGGCGGGCAGCCGGTGGTATTCGATGAGGTCGTCGGTCACCAGCGCCTCGGGCGTGCGCGCCTCGAAGGTGGCGGACTTGATGGTGCGGTTACGCAGCGTTATCGGCCCGAGTTTCGCGGGGCTCAACACGTCCGGCGGGGTAGACATACCCGGAGCCTAATGGCGATCGCGAGCGCGGCGAAGCCGGGCGCGGCGGGTCGCCATCGTCGATGTCTGCCGGCGATCGCGAGCGCGGCGAAGCCGGGCGCGGCGGGTCGCCATCGTCGATGTCTGCCAGACTGTCAGCGTGGGAGCAATCACGCTGGACGGCAAGGCCACCCGCGACGAGATCTTCGTCGACCTCAAACAGCGGGTGGCCGCGTTGACCGCGTCGGGCCGCACCCCCGGGCTGGGCACCATCCTGGTGGGCGACGACCCCGGGTCTCAGGCGTACGTGCGGGGCAAGCACGCCGACTGCGCGAAGGTCGGCATCACCTCGATCCGCCGCGACCTGCCCGCCGACATCAGCACCGAGGCGCTCAACGAGACCATCGACGAACTCAACGCCAACCCCGAGTGCACCGGTTACATCGTGCAGCTGCCGCTGCCCAAGCACCTGGACGAGAACGCGGCGCTGGAGCGGGTCGACCCGAACAAGGACGCCGACGGCCTGCACCCCACTAACCTGGGCCGGCTGGTGCTCAACAACCCCGCGCCGCTGCCGTGCACCCCGCGCGGCATCGTGCATCTGTTGCGCCGCTACGACGTTGAGATCGCCGGGGCGCACGTGGTCGTCATCGGCCGCGGTGTCACCGTCGGCCGGCCGCTCGGCCTGCTGCTGACCCGTCGCTCCGAGAACGCCACGGTGACGTTGTGCCACACCGGAACTCGCGACCTGCCGGCTCTGACCAGGCAGGCCGACGTCATCGTCGCCGCCGTCGGGGTGCCGCACATGGTGACCGCCGACATGGTGCGTCCCGGCGCGGCGGTGCTCGACGTCGGCGTCAGCCGGGTGGACGGCAAGCTCGCCGGCGACGTGCACCCCGACGTGTGGGAGGTGGCCGGCCACGTCTCACCGAATCCCGGCGGGGTGGGCCCGCTGACCCGTGCGTTCCTGCTGACCAACGTCGTCGAACTGGCCGAGCGGGGATGACCGCGCGGACCGTGTTGCGGGCCCAGTGGCCAATTCTGTTGGTGGGCTTGATCTTCGCGACGGCGCTGGCCCTGGTGGGGGCCAACTTCTGGCGCCGCGGTTCGTTGCTGATCGGCATCGGTGTCGGCGTGGCCGCGCTGCTGCGCTTGCTGTTGTCCGAGGACCGGGCCGGCCTTCTGGTGGTGCGCGGCAAGGGAACCGACTTCATCACCACCGCGGCGGTGGGGGCGGCGATGTTCTATATCGCCTGGACCATCGACCCGCTGGGCACCCGCTAGTACCTGGGCCTAGTACCTGGGCCTAGTACCTGGGCAGCGCCGGAACCTGCCCGGGCATCGCCGCCATTCCCGGGACCTGTCCGGCCATCCCGGGAATCTGTCCCGCCATCCCGGGAACCTGTCCCGGCATTCCGGGGATCTGTCCGGTCATCCCGGGGATCTGGCCCGGCATGCCCGGAACCTGCGGCATGGCGCCGGACAGGTTGCCGTTGGCGATGTTTGCCATCTCCTGGGGGCAGTAGGTCTGGATCGCGATCGTGGTGAACACGCGTGCCATCGTGGGTGACATGCCGCGGCCGGCGACGCTGGATGCGGCGGCCGCGAAATTGCCGCCCGGCTGTGACAGCATCGGGCAGATCGACTCGCCGACGGACATCGCGTTTCCTGGCTCACCGAAGTCGATGCCGGCGTGGTTGAGCGCGTCGATGAAGTCGTCGCCGTTTCCTTCTGCCCCGGCCGGCGCCGCGAACGCCGAGGCCACGGTCAGCAGGCCGGCGGCCGCAGCCAGCAGGCGGATGGTGAAGGGCTGATGACGAAAAACCCAAATCCATTGATGAGTTCGTGCAAGTGCCTTCACGCAGCCTCCCCGTCCGCCATGGAGTGCGCCTGAGGCACTCGAATCACGCTTACGAACTCTGAGCTATCACTGTCACGTTTGCGACACGGTGGGGTAAAGGTTCGCACAATAAGCGTTTCGTGTGGTCGCGGCCGGCGCGGCATCGGTTATTACGCGGCCGGATTGCGCAAGGCCGCTGGGCATATCGACGCCACACTGTGACGTAACACGGGCGGTGGCACCGGACTTCCGGGCGGCCGATGAACCAGAATCCGCCCCATGACGACCCGCCCACCCCACCACGAGATCTCGCGTCAGACGTTTCTTCGCGGCGCCGTCGGAATGTTGGCGACGGGAGCGGTGTTCGGCACCGCCCCGGCGGCCGCGGACCCCACCGGCTGGAGCGGCCTGGCCTCCTCGATCGGCGGCAGTGTGCTGTTGCCGGCCAGTGGCGCCCAATTCTCCACCGGCAAGCAGGTTTTCAACTCGTTCTACAACGGCTCCAATCCCGCTGCGGTAGTGCGTGTTTCGTCGCAGGCCGACGTGCAAAAGGCCGTCGCGTTCGCGAAGACTAACAATCTCAAGATCGCGCCGCGCGGCGGCGGTCATTCGTACGTCGGTGCGTCGAGCGCCAACGGCACCATGGTGCTCGATCTGCGCGGCCTGCCCGGCGGGGCGAACTTCGACGGCAACAACGTCACGGTGACCCCGGCGACCAATCTGTATGCGGTACACCAGGCCCTGGCCGGCGCCGGCCGCGCCGTTCCCGTCGGCACCTGCCCCACCGTCGGCATGGCCGGGCTCGCGCTGGGCGGCGGGGTGGGCGCCGACGCCCGGCGTGCCGGACTCACCTGCGATGCGCTGCAGTCGGCGACGGTGGTGTTGCCCAGCGGCGACGTGGTGACCGCGTCGGCCAACGACAACCCGGATCTGTTCTGGGCCTTGCGCGGTGGCGGCGGCGGCAACTTCGGGGTGACGACGTCGATGACCTTCGCGACCTTCGCCACCGCGGACAGCGACCTGGTCCGGCTGGACTTCCCGCCGTCGTCGGCGGTGCAGGTGCTCACCGGCTGGCAGTCGTGGCTCGCGGGCGCCGACCGGAACACCTGGGGGATGGTCGATCTGTCGGTGGGTTCGGCGCAGGCGAATTGCCATGTGCTGGCGACGTCCCCGGCCGGGAGTGGCTCCGGTGTGGCCGACGCCCTCAAATCGGCGGTGGGACTGGCGCCCAGCGCCGTGACGAACAAGACGCTGAGCCACATGGACCTGGTGACCTATCTGGCCGGTGGCAGCGCGACCAGCCCGGCGCGCGGTTTCGTGGCAGGTTCGGACGTTATCGGGCCGATGACTTCTGCTGCGGCCCATGCCATTGCGACCGCGGCGGGGCAGTGGCCGGCGTCGGGCGCGGGGCAGGCTTCGGTGCTGATCGATCCGCTGGGCGGCGCGGTCGCCGACGTCGCCCCGGGCGACACCGCGTTCCCGTGGCGCAATCAGTCCGCGGTGGTGCAGTGGTACGTCGAGCCCGCCGCCAACCAGCTCTCCGCCGCCAGCACCTGGCTGGGTGCGGCGCACCAAGCGGTACAACAGTTCTCGGTCGGCGGCTACGTCAACTACCTGGAGGCCAATACCGCGCCCGCGCGCTACTACGGTCCGAATCTGTCGCGCCTGACGACCGTCCGGCAGAAGTACGACCCCACCCGGCTGATGTTCTCGGGTCTGGATTTCTAGGGAAAAAAGATCGCAGGAAATGATTCGGCTCCGAACGGCGGGCGCGGTGCCTGTGCAGCCATACCGAATCGTGATTTCATGAAATTAATTGCGCGAGTGTGAATCTATGGCGATTTTGACGCCGTTTTTGTCGGTGGGTGTGGCTAGTTTGGCGGTGTGACTGATCAGCAGGATATCGACGCGGCGTTCGACGCGCTCGATGCCGCCTGGGATCGAGTCTGCGCGCTCAACGTCGACGCGCTGAATCCGCGCCAACAGCTGGCGGTACTGCAGCGGTGCGAAAGGCAGCGCCGGCGCATCCCCGCCGTCGAGCATCCGCTGATCAATTCCCTTGCCCGCCAGGCGCCGTCTGTCGAAATGGGTGGCACCGTGGTGTATGCGATCGCCGAGGCCACCCTGATCAGCCGCACCGAAGCCTCCCGGCGCCTCAAGGAGGCACGCGATCTGGGCCCACGCCACGGCCTGACCGGCGAACCGATCCCACCGGCGCTGCCGGCCACCGCCGCCGCCCAACGCGACGGCACGCTGGGGCCTGGGCAGGTCGCGGTGATCCGTAAGTTCTGCCACGCCCTGCCCGGCTGGATAGACATGCCCACCCGCGAGCACGCCGAAGCCCGGTTAGCCCAGGAGGGCAGCCGGTTTCGCCCCGAACAGCTGGCCGCGCTGGCCGCCACCGTGGCCGACTGCCTCAACCCCGACGGCACCTACACCGACGAGGACCGGGCGCGGGCGCGTGGGCTGAGCCTGGGCAACCAGCAATCCGACGGCATGTCGGCGTTACGCGGTTGGGTGACGCCCGAAGCCCGCGCCACCCTGGAAGCCGTGTTGGCCAAACTCGCCGCCCCCGGCATGTGCAACCCCCTCGACGACGTCCCGTGCATCGACGGCGCACCTTCCCAGGAAGCCATCGAACAGGACTCCCGCAGTGCCAGCCAGCGTAATCACGACGGACTCAACGCCGCACTGCGGGCGCTGCTGGCCTCCGGAGAGTTGGGTCAGCACAACGGGTTACCGGCCTCGATTGTGGTCACCACCACGCTGGCCGAGCTGGAGGCGGCCGCCGGTCGTGGCCTGACCGGCGGGGGCACCATCTTGCCGATGAGCGACGTCATCCGCCTGGCCCGCCACGCCCATCACTACCTGGCGATCTTCGACAAGGGCAAGGCGCTGGCGCTCTATCACACCAAACGCCTGGCCTCACCCGGGCAGCGAATAGTCTTGTACGCCAAGGACCGCGGCTGCACACACCCGGGCTGCACCGTGCCCGGCTACTACTGCGAAGTCCACCACGTCACCGACTACGCCGCCTGCCACACCACCGACGGCAACGACCTCACCTTCGCCTGCGGCCCCCATCACCGCCTGCTCAAACCCGGCGGCTGGATGACCCGCAAAACCGCCCGCGGCGACACCGAATGGAAACCACCGCCCGAACTCGACCGGGGCCAACCGCGCACCAACACCTTCCACCACCCCGAGAAACTGCTGCGACATGAGGATGACGACGGGTGGTAACCGGGGCGCGCCAATGGAAGCTAGGCGTCTGAGAAGTCGGGCACCGTGATCGCGCCGTCGTCGGCTAACGGGAACCCGGGGTTGTAGGCGACCTCCCACACGTGACCGTCGAGATCGCGGAATGCGCCCGCATACCCGCCATAGAAGGTCTCGCGAGCCACGCGTGCGATCGTCGCTCCGGCATCGTCTGCGGTGGCGAGGATCTCGTCCACCTCGGCGCGCGAGCGCACATTGTGCGCCAAGGCGACACCGCCGAAGCCGTCATCGCCCTGGTCGGCGATGCCGAGGTCGGCCGCGAGCTTTTCGCGGGCCCACAGGCTCACCGCGAGACCGCCGGCCTGGAAGAAGACCGTTTCCTGCACTACTTGACCGCGCCAGCCAAGGCGTTCATAGAAGTGATGCGCGCGATCCAGATCGGCAACTCCCAAGGTGATCAGACTCAGTCGTTGCTCCATGCTCACCCGGCCAGCGTCGCCCGGGTGCACACGGTGACGTAGGGCAGCGCAAGGCCGGTCGAATTCGCCAGCGCCGGATGGGTGGTCAGCAATTCGCGCACCTGATCGAGGGTCCTGGTGCGGACCTCGGTCGGTGAGGTGATGCAGTAGCTGCGGGACGCCACCAGGTCGATCAACGCTTGCGGCGTAAGGTAACTCGTCCACTCCACCTGATGATGTGCCAGGTCGGTGAACGGCTCGGGCAGCGTCACCTGGGTGCGGCCGTCACCATCGCTGCCGATGATCTGGCCCAGTTCGCGCACCCAGCCGAGGCGTTCGTCACGGGTGTTCCACACCAGACCCAGTCGCCCGCCGGGCCGCAGCACCCGGGCCACCTCGGGCACCGCGCGCTCGGGGTCCACCCAGTGCCAGGCCTGCGCCACCAGCACCACGTCAACGCTGTTGTCCTCCAACGGAATCTCTTCCGCCGTGCCCAGCAGGGCCCGGGTCTCCGGCAGCGAGGTGCGCAACACCTCGAGCATGTCCGGGATCGGGTCGACCGCCACCACATCCAGGCCGCGCTCCACCAGCCGGGTGGTGAGCTTCCCGGTGCCGGCACCGAGGTCGAGCACCTGACGCGCCCCGACCGGCAACAGCCAGTCGATCGCTTCCGGGGGATAGGAGGGGCGGCCACGCTCATAGGCCGCGGCCGCCGAGCCGAACGAGAGGGAGCGGTCGTGCCGCGAGCGCGTCACCGTTGCGACGTGCCTTCCCCATCGCCCGCCAACACCAGTGTCTGACGGATCAATTCGCCGACGGCATCGGTTTCCACCAGGAAGCCGTCGTGCCCGCACAGCGAGTCCACGACCCGCAGGTCGGTGCAGCCGGGCAGCTGCTCGGCCAGCTCCTGCTGCAGGCGCAGCGGGTACAGCCGGTCGGAGGTGATGCCGCCGACCACCACCGGAACCGGGCAGCCGCCCAACGCTTTACGCACGCCGCCGCGGTTGCGGCCGACGTCGTGACTGTTCAGCGCCTCCGTCAGCACCACGTAGCTGCCGGCGTCGAAACGCTCCAGCAGCTTGTCGCCCTGATATTCCAGGTAGCTCTGCACCGCATAGCGGCCGCCGTTGGTCGGATCCTCGTCGTTCTGCCCGTGGTTGGCGAACCTGGTGTCGAGCTCGACCTCACCGCGATAGGTCAAGTGCGCGAAGCGGCGGGCGATGGCCAGCCCGGCGTCGGGGGCGAGCCCGGTGTCGTGGTAATCGCCGCCCTGCCAGTTCGGGTCGGCCTTGATCGCGGCGATCTGGGTGGACTGGGTGCCGATCTGATCGGCGGTGGCACGCGCACCCACCGCCAGCAGCAGCCCGGCCCTGACCCGGCTCGGGTGACCGACGATCCACTCCAAAGCCCTTGCGCCACCCATGGATCCACCGACCACGGCGGCGACCCGTTCGATTCCGAGCGCGGTCAGGGCGGCGATATCGGCCTCAACCTGGTCGCGGATCGAAATGCGGGGAAAACGTGAGCCCCAAGGCTTTCCGTCCCGTTTCCGGGAACTGGGGCCGGTGGACCCGCGGCAACCGCCCAGCACGTTGGTGGCCAGCGCGCACCAGCGGTCGGTGTCGATCGGCGCGCCCGGCCCCACCATCCCGTCCCACCAGCCGGCGGTGGGATGTCCGGGGCCGGCGGGCCCGGTGATGTGCGAGTCGCCGGTCAGCGCGTGCAGCACCACCACCACGTTGTCCCGCGTCGGCGACAACTCGCCCCAGCGCTGGATGGCGATGTGCACGTCGTCGATGACCGCGCCGCCCTCGGTGGTCAGCGCGCCGATGTGGACGAATCCGATCTCGCCCTCGTCGGGCAGCGTTTGGGTCGGCACGTCGGAGATGGTCATGGCCGGATCCCTAGAACGCCGCCACGGCTTGCGGATCGGCGCCCGACGCCCCGGCGGTCGCACCGAATTTGGCTGCCGCGGCGAAGCCGAGCTCCAGATCGGCCAGGATGTCGTCGATGCCCTCGATGCCGACGGCCAGGCGCACCAGGCCGGGGCTGACCCCGGTGCTCAGCTGCTCCTGCGGGCTCAACTGCGCGTGCGTGGTGGACGCCGGGTGGATCACCAGCGAGCGCACGTCGCCGATGTTGGCCACGTGGCTGTGCAGCTTCAGCGCGTTCACGAACGCCTTGCCGGCCTCGACGCCGCCGGCCAGCTCGAAGGCGAGCACCGCACCGGTTCCCTTGGGCGCCAACTTCTTCGCCCGCTCATGCCAGGGCGAGTCGGGCAGGCCCGCGTAGTTCACCGACAGCACGCCCTCGTGGCCGGCCAGGTACTCGGCGACGCGCTGCGCGTTGGCGACGTGGCGGTCCATGCGCAGGCTCAGCGTTTCGATGCCCTGGGCGACCAGGAACGCGTTGAACGGTGACGCGGCCGACCCCAGGTCGCGCAGCAGCTGCACGCGCGCCTTGAGCGCGTACGCCGGCGGACCGAGCTCGGCGAACACGACGCCGTGGTAGCTCGGGTCGGGGGTGGTGAATCCCGGGAAGCGGCCCTGCGTCCAGTCGAAGGTGCCGCCGTCGACGATGACGCCGGCGATCGCCGAGCCGTGGCCGCCGAGGTACTTGGTGGCCGAGTGCACGACGATGTCGGCGCCGTGGGAGAACGGCTGAATCAGGTAGGGCGTGGCGATCGTGTTGTCGACGATCAGCGGCACGCCGTTGCCGTGCGCCACCGCGGCGACACCCGGGATGTCGAGGATGTCGATCTGCGGGTTGGAAATCGTCTCGGCGAAGAACGCCTTGGTGTTCGGCCGGACCGCGGCCTGCCACGAATCCAGGTCGTCGGGGTCCTCCACGAAGGTGACCTCGATGCCGAGCTTGGCCAGCGAGTAGTGGAACAGGTTGTACGTCCCGCCGTAGAGGCGCGGACTCGACACGATGTGATCTCCGGCACTCGCCAGGTTCAATATGGCGAAAGTCTCAGCGGCCTGACCGGAGCTCAGGAACAGCGCCGCCACCCCACCCTCGAGCGCGGCGACGCGCTGTTCGACGACGTCGGTGGTCGGGTTGCCGATCCGGGTGTAGATGTTGCCCGGCACTTCCAGCCCGAACAGGGCGGCGGCGTGCGTGGTGTCGTCGAAGGTGTACGACGTGGTCTGGTAGATCGGCAGGGCGCGGGCGTTGGTGGCCGGGTCCGGGCGCTGGCCGGCGTGCACCTGCTTGGTCTCGAACGACCAGTGCGCGGTCGGATCGGTGTCGTGATCGGCGTTCTCGGAGGTCACGGGGTGGCTTTCTGCTGGTAGGGGAATCTGCATCGGGCAACCGGGACGCGAGGATGGGGCGTCAACCGGCGCCGCGGGCTAGCAGCGACGCACGAGCGGGCGTGATCGGTTCAAGAGAATGCACATCACGTTTCCCTGTCTACTCAGGGGCCCGTCATGGCGGACCCGCGCTTGCCGGATAGCCGGTGTGTGTGGCTACTCAACCTGGTCATCACCCGGGGCACCCCACCGCGGTTGGAGGGTTGCCGGCCAGCAAGCCGGGGCTTGATGCTGGCGCTCATGACCAATACAAAGACTATCTTACGGTGCCGACTCAGTGCTAACCCCGGCGGTGCGCGTGCAGGTCGACACCTGTCCAAACACCCTTGATAACGTGGCAGTCAGAACGCTGAGCCCCCAAAATTTCAACCCATCATTGTCGCCGGGAGAGGGATCGTGAGCGCCGAACAGCCGACCGTCATCTACACACTGACCGACGAAGCGCCGCTGCTGGCGACTTACGCGTTCCTGCCGATCGTGCGTGCCTTCGCCGAGCCGGCGGGCATCCAGATCAAGACCAGCGACATCTCGGTGGCCGCCCGCATCCTGGCCGAGTTCCCCGAGCACCTGACCGAAGAACAGCGGGTGCCGGACAACCTGGCCGAACTGGGCCGGCTGACCGAGCTCCCCGACACCAACATCATCAAGCTGCCGAACATCAGCGCCTCGGTGCCCCAGCTGATCGCCGCGGTCAAGGAGCTGCAGGGCAAGGGCTACAAGATCCCGGACTTCCCGCAGAGCCCGAAGACGGACGAGGACAAGGAAATTCGCGCGCGCTACGCCAAATGCCTTGGCAGCGCGGTCAATCCGGTACTGCGGCAGGGCAACTCGGACCGTCGTGCGCCCAAGGCGGTCAAGGAGTACGCCCGCAAGCACCCGCACAGCATGGCGGACTGGTCGCCGGCGTCGCGCACTCACGTCGCGACCATGCGCCACGGCGACTTCTACCACGGCGAGAAGTCGATGACGCTGGACCGCGCGCGCAACGTGAAGATGGTGCTGGAGACCAAGAGCGGGGAGACCGTCGAGCTCAAGCCCAAGGTCGAGCTGCGCGACGGCGACGTCATCGATTCGATGTTCATGAGCAAGAAGGCCCTCGTCGAGTTCTACGAGGAGCAGATGCAGGACGCCTACGAGACGGGCGTGATGTTCTCGCTGCACGTCAAGGCGACGATGATGAAGGTGTCGCACCCGATCGTCTTCGGCCACGCGGTGAAGATCTTCTACAAGGACGCCTTCGCCAAGCACCAGGAGCTTTTCGACGAGCTCGGCGTCGACGTCAACAACGGACTGGTCGATCTGTACAACAAGATCGAGTCGCTGCCCGCGTCGCAGCACGAGGAGATCATCCGCGACCTGCACGCCTGCCACGAGCACCGCCCCGAGCTGGCCATGGTCGATTCGGCCAAGGGCATCACCAACTTTCACTCGCCCAGCGACGTGATCGTGGACGCCTCGATGCCGGCGATGATCCGCGCGGGCGGCAAGATGTGGGGCGCCGACGGGCGGCAGAAGGACACCAAGGCCGTCAACCCCGAGTCCACCTTCTCCCGGATCTACCAAGAGATCATCAACTTCTGCAAAACCCATGGGCAGTTCGATCCCACCACGATGGGCACGGTCCCCAACGTCGGGCTGATGGCGCAGCAGGCCGAGGAATACGGCTCGCACGACAAGACTTTCGAGGTCCCCGAGGCCGGCGTCGCCAACATCGTCGATCTCGACAGCGGGGAAGTGCTGCTGACCCAGAACGTGGAAGAGGGGGACATCTGGCGCATGCCCATCGTCACCGACGAAGCGATCCGCGACTGGGTGAAGCTGGCCGTCACCCGAGCGCGGAACTCCGGCATGACGGTGGTGTTCTGGCTGGACACCGAGCGGCCGCACGAGGTCGAGCTGCGCAAGAAGGTCAAGGCGTACCTGAAGGAGCACGACACCGAGGGCCTGGAGATCCAGATTATGCCGCAGGTGTGGGCCATGCGATACACGATCGAGCGTGCGATGCGCGGGCAGGACACCATCGCCGCGACCGGAAACATCTTGCGCGACTACCTCACCGACCTGTTCCCGATCCTGGAGCTGGGCACCAGCGCCAAGATGTTGTCCATCGTGCCGTTGATGGCGGGCGGTGGCATGTATGAGACCGGGGCGGGCGGTTCGGCGCCCAAACACGTCCACCAGCTGGTGGAGGAGAACCACCTGCGGTGGGATTCGCTGGGTGAATTCCTGGCTCTCGGAGCGTGTTTCGAAGACATCGGCATCAAGACCGACAACGAGCGCGCCAAGGTGCTGGGCAAGACGCTGGACGCCGCGATCGGCAAGCTGCTGGAGAACAACAAGAGCCCGTCGCGCAAGACCGGTGAGCTCGACAACCGCGGCAGCCAGTTCTACCTGGCGCTGTACTGGGCGGCCGAACTCGCAAAATCCGACGACGAGGAGTTGCGTCAGCACTTCGGTGCGCTGGCCGACTCGCTGGCCGAGAACGAAGAGACCATCGTGTCCGAACTCGCCGAGTCGCAGGGCGAGTCGGTCGACATCGGCGGCTACTACTACCCGGACGCCGAGAAGACGACGGCGATCATGCGGCCCAGCAAGACATTCAACGAGGCGCTGGCTGCTTCGACGGGCTAGGGCCGCAACCAGGAAGCCGGACTCGACATGGCAGGCGAAGCCAAGATCAAGGTCAAAGGCCGCGTCGTAGAGCTCGACGGTGACGAAATGACCCGCGTCATCTGGAAGTTCATCAAGGACCTGCTGATCCTGCCGCACCTCGACATCGACCTGGACTACTACGACCTGGGCATCGAGCACCGCGACCGCACCGGCGACCAGGTGACCATCGACGCGGCCTACGCCATCAAAAGGCATGGCGTGGGCGTCAAGTGCGCGACCATCACCCCCGACGAGGCCCGCGTCCAGGAGTTCAACCTCAAGAAGATGTGGCTCTCGCCGAACGGCACGATCCGGAACATCTTGGGCGGCACCATCTTCCGCGAGCCCATCGTGATCTCGAACGTGCCGCGGCTGGTGCCGGGCTGGACCAAGCCGATCGTCATCGGCCGTCACGCCTTCGGCGACCAGTACCGGTCGACCAACTTCAAGGTCGACAAACCCGGAACCGTCGCAATCACTTTCACCCCCGCCGACGGCAGCGAGCCGATGGTCCACGAGGTGGTGTCCATCCCCGACGACGGCGGCGTCGTGATGGGGATGTACAACTTCAAGGACTCCATCAGGGACTTCGCCCGCGCCTCGCTGAAGTACGGGCTGAACGCCAAGTGGCCGGTGTACCTGTCCACCAAGAACACCATCCTCAAGGCCTACGACGGCATGTTCAAAGACGAGTTCCAGCGCGTCTACGACGAGGAGTTCAAGGACGAGTTCGAGGCCGAGGGGCTGACCTACGAGCACCGGTTGATCGACGACATGGTCGCGGCCTGCCTGAAGTGGGAGGGCGGCTACGTGTGGGCCTGCAAGAACTACGACGGCGACGTCCAGTCTGACCTCGTCGCGCAGGGCTACGGCTCGCTGGGGCTGATGACGTCGGTGCTGATGACCGCCGACGGCAAGACGGTCGAGGCCGAGGCCGCGCACGGCACCGTCACCCGGCACTTCCGCCAGTATCAGGCCGGCAAGCCGACCTCGACCAATCCGATCGCCTCGATCTTCGCCTGGACGCGGGGGCTGGCGCACCGCGGGAAGCTGGACGACACCCCCGAGGTCACCGAGTTCGCCCAGACGTGTGAGAACGTGGTGGTCTCCACCGTCGAGAGCGGGAAGATGACCAAGGACCTCGCCATCCTGATCGGCCCCGACCAGGAGTGGCAGCACAGCGAGGAGTTCCTCAACTCGATCGCCGAGAACCTGGACAAACGCCTGGCTAGCTAGCCGGGGGTTGGTGCCTTTCCGCGTGCCGGCCGGCGGCGCATTCGTCGACGAAGTCGGCGATGGCCGCGGTGACCCGGTCGGGGGCCTCGAACATCGGCACGTGCCCGACGCCTTTGAGCTCGGTGATCTTCGTGCCCTGGGGCAGGTAGTCGGTGAAGTGCCGGCTGAACCTGCTCGCGGGCACCACCCGGTCCTTCTCACAGAGCACCAGCTGGACGGGCACCGCGGTCTCGGCCAACTGCAGCAGGCCGGGATCCAGCAGCGATTTGACGAGCAGCTGGAAGTACGCGGGGCAGTGCGCGGCGTCGTCGACGACGACGGACAGCTGCTCGGCGCTGATGCCGTCCGGCCGTGCGGTGAGCGGCAGGGTGGCCAACCGCCGGCTGAGCGGCAACCGCAGGACCCGCTCACCGAACAGCCGGGCCAGCGCCAGCATGGGCATGCCCGCGATGAACTTGCTGATGACCTCGAATTTCACCGGGCTCCACCGCGTCCATCCGCCCGCGGCGCCGATGCCGGTCACGCTGCGCGCGCGCCCGCGCCGCTCCAGCTCGAAGGCGACCCAGCCGCCCAGCGAGTTGCCCACCAGGTGCGCGGTCTCCCAGCCCAGCTGGTCGAGCTGGCGCTCGACGTGGTCGGCCAGCACCGACGAGCTCAGCAGCCAGGTGCCGGCGTAGGGCCCGCCGTTGTGCCCGGCCATCGTCGGCGCGAAGACCTCGAAGCGGCCGGTGTCGGCCAGCCGCGGCGCGACCGGCTCCCACACCGTCTGCGACATCAGGAACCCGTGCAGCATCAGGATCGGCTCTCCGGACCCATCCCGGGGACCGAGGTGGATCGGCGACCGGCCCGAAGGCGACGGCGAGTGAGCGGAGCTCACGCGGAAGGAGCCGAGCAGACGAGAGTGCGCATAACCCGACATTAAATGCGGTACCGCCGGTACCGCAACATCCGGGGTGGCCGGGCGCCGGTCCGTGCGGCCCCGGCGGCCGCGCGTGAAAAGATCGGTGCATCATGAGCACCGCTACCGGATCCAGCCGGATTTTCTCCGGCGTGCAGCCCACCTCCGATTCGCTTCACCTGGGTAACGCGCTGGGCGCCGTCACGCAGTGGGTCGCGCTGCAGGACGACCATGACGCGTTCTTCTGCGTGGTCGATCTGCACGCCATCACCGTCGCCCAGGATCCCGAGGCGCTGCGCCGTCGCACCTTGATCACCGCTGCCCAGTACCTGGCGCTGGGCATCGACCCGGCCCGCAGCACCGTGTTCGTGCAGAGTCAGGTGCCCGCCCACACCCAGCTGGCGTGGGTGCTGGGGTGCTTCACCGGGTTCGGGCAGGCGTCGCGGATGACGCAGTTCAAGGACAAGTCGCTGCGCCAGGGGACGGATTCGACCACCGTCGGGCTGTTCACCTACCCGGTGCTGCAGGCCGCCGACGTGCTGGCCTACGACACCGATCTGGTGCCGGTCGGCGAGGACCAGCGTCAGCACCTCGAGTTGGCCCGCGACATCGCCGAGCGGTTCAACGGCCGCTTCCCGGACACGTTCGTGGTGCCGGACATGCTCATTCCCAAGGCGACCGCCAAGATCTACGACTTACAAGACCCGACGGCGAAGATGAGCAAGTCGGCGGCCACCGACGCCGGGTTGATCAACCTGCTCGACGATCCGGCGGTGTCGGCCAAGAAGATTCGCTCGGCGGTCACCGACAGCGAGCGGGAGATCCGCTTCGACATCGAGGCCAAGCCGGGCGTGTCCAACCTGCTGAGCATCCAGTCCGCGGTCACCGGCGTCGGGATCGACACACTCGTGGACGGCTATGCCGGAAGGGGTTACGGCGATTTGAAGAAGGACACCGCCGAGGCGGTCGTCGAGTTCGTCGCCCCGATCAAGGCCCGGGTCGACGAACTGTCCGCGGATGTAGCCGAATTGGAGGCCGTGTTGGCCGCCGGCGCGGAAAAGGCCAACGATGTGGCCGGGAAAACGGTCCGGCGGGTTTACGATCGGCTTGGGTTTCTTCCATCAGGGAACTAGATCCCCACGGAGCTAGATCCGCTTCTCATTGGAGTCGTGCGATGAGCGAGCCGGCCAAGCCGGGCATTTTCGATCGACTGCGGACCCGCTACGGCTGGATCGATCACGTCATCCGCGCCTACCAGCGTTTCGACGAGCGCAACGGCGGGTTTTTCGCGGCCGGCCTCACCTATTACACGATCTTCGCGTTGTTCCCTTTGCTCATGGTCGGTTTCGCGGTCTTCGGGTTCGTGCTGGCCCGCCGGCCGCAGTTGTTGAGCACCATCGACGACCACATCCGTTCCCAGGTGAACGGCACGTTGGGTAATCAGCTGCAGGAGTTGATGAATTCGGCGATCGACGCCCGAACGTCGGTCGGCATCATCGGTTTGGCCACCGCGGTGTGGGCGGGCCTGGGCTGGATTTCGCACCTGCGCCAGGCGCTGACGGAGATGTGGTGGGACACCCACATCGAGTCACCGGGCTTCGTGCGCAACAAGCTCTCCGATCTGCTGGCGATGGTGGGGACGTTCGCGGTGATCGTGGTCACCGTCGCACTGACCACCGTCGGCCACGCCGCGCCCATGTCCGCGCTGCTGAAATGGCTTGGCATACCGCGGTTTGTGGTGTTCGACTGGCTCTTCTGGCTGATCTCCATTCTGATCGCGACGCTGGTGTCGTGGTTGCTGTTCACCTGGATGATCGCCCGGTTGCCCCGGGAGAAGGTCAGCCTGGTCGATTCGATGCGCGCGGGGTTGATCGCGGCGATCGGCTTCGAGGTGTTCAAACAGGTGGCGTCCATCTATCTGAAGACGGTGCTGCGCAGTCCCGCGGGAGCCGCGTTCGGGCCGGTGCTGGGCTTGATGGTGTTCGCCTACATCACCGCCTATCTGGTCCTGTTCTGCACGGCCTGGGCGGCGACGGCATCCACGGATCCACGCAGTCTGCCCGTCGCCCCGCCGGCCCCGGCGATCATCGCCCCGCGCGTGCAGATGGATGAGGGCCTCAACACCCGCCAGACGCTCACGGCGATGGCGCTGGGAGCCGTTGGCGCGCTGACACTTTCCCGCATCGCCCGCTTCACCCGGCGCAGCCGCTAGCCGACCAGTTTGAGACCCGCGACGCAGACCACGATCCCGGCGATCAGCGCCAGCTTGATCGACGAAACGTATTCGCCACCGGTCAGCATCGCATAACCCACCGTGAGCGCGGCCCCGACGCCGACCCAGACCGCATAACTGGTTCCGACCGGCAGCGTGCGCATGGCGATCGCCAATCCGCTCATCGAAAGAGCCACGGCCGCAAGGAAAACCAGCGACGGCAGCGGCCGGGAGAAGCCGTCCGCCTTGCTCAGGGCGGTCGCCCACACCGCCTCCAGGATCCCCGACGCAATCAGGACGAGCCAGGCCATCACGCACCTCCGCGGCGCCGTCTTGTCGCTGGCCGGGTACGGGGCCCCTCGTCCGGTTGTCAGGTGCTGACGCGCTCGATGCTAACAAACTTCCGGCGACGGATCCCGCCAGTCACCGCGCAGCATGACGGCGCCGACCTGCAGATCGCGGTCCAGCACAACAAGATTGGCGTCGTGGCCCGCCCTGAGTTCACCCACCCGCGGCAGGCCGAGCGCTCGCGCCGGCGTCACGGCCGTCGTCTGCACGGCCGCCACCAGCCCCGCATCGGCGTGCACCGTGCGGAAGAGCCGATCCATGGTGGCGGTGCTGCCGGCGATCGTCGACGTCCCGTGCACGCGTGCGACGCCGGAGACGACGTCGATGGGCACCGCCCCGAGCCGGAAGGCGCCGTCGGCGCGGCCGGCCGCGGCGATCGCGTCGCTGACCATGGCGACCCGGCCGGGTCCGGCGGCCCCGATCACCGACCGCACCACGTCGGGGTGCAGGTGCACGCCGTCGGCGATCAGCTCGACGGTCACCCGGGGGTCGCGCAGCAGGGCCAGGGCCGGGCCGGGTTCGCGATGGTGCAGCGGTGGCATCGCGTTGAACAGATGCGTGCCGACCGTGGCGCCCAGCGCGATGGCGTGCCGGGTCTGCTCATAGGTGGCGGCCGTATGACCCACCGCCACAACGACTCCCGCCTCGGTGAAGCGCCGGATCGCCGCGTCGGCCCCGGGCAGCTCGGGAGCCAGCGTCACCATCAGGATCGCGTCGCCGCCCACGGCCAGCAGCGCGTCGATCTCGTGCGCGTCCGGATCGCGCATCTGGGTCCGGTCGTGGGCGCCGCAGTGCGCCCGGCTCAGCCACGGCCCCTCGAGGTGGATGCCCGCGACGGTGCCGCGCCCGGTGGCCCCGGCCAGCGCGCGCACCCCGTCCAGCAGTTCGGGCGGCGAGGCGGTGACCAGGCTGGCCAGCGTGGTGGTGGTGCCGTGCCGCAGGTGAAACGCCGCGGCGCCGGCGATGCCGTCGGCGTCGGTGTAGGAGGCGCCGCCGCCGCCGTGCACGTGCATGTCGACAAAGCCCGGCACCACAGTGCAATCCGGGAAATCCCGATCGGGTGGCTCGGGCGGCGGCCCGGGCGCGCAGGCCGCGATCCCTTCACCGGCCGTCCGCAGCCAGCCCGGGCGGCAGACCTGACCCTCGAGCACCATGGTGCCCGCGGCGATCAAGGGCACGGGTTCTCCCAGCGGCCGCCGTTCTCCCAGAAGTGGCGGATGTCCTCGAGCTGGCGGCCCTTGGTCTCCGGCGCGTAGCGGTAGACGAAGACGAACGCGACCAGCGCGAGCGAGGCGAACAGCGCGAACGTCCCTGCGCCGCCCAGCGAATGGAGCAGGCTCAGGAACACTGCGGCGATGATGGCGTTAGCCACCAGGTTTGAGGTCAACATGGTGCTCGACCCGATCGAGCGTAGCCGCGACGGGAAGCTTTCGCTGGCGTACACCCAGCCCAGCGAGCCGAAGCCCATGGTGTAGCCGACGATGAACAACAGGATGCCGGCGAACCCGGCGATCGCGCCGCCGAAACCCTGGCCGAACACCGCCATCAGTGCGACGTCGGCGGCGATCATCATGGCGGTGCCCCACAACAGGATTGGCCGTCGGCCCACCCGGTCGACCAGCAGCAGCGCCGCGCCGACCGCCGCCAGCCCGGCGACCTGCAGCAGGGCCGGGAGCCCGAGCAGCGCGAAATTGCCGGTGAAGCCCATGGCCTGGAAGATGCGGGGGCTGTAGTAGATGATCGCGTTGATGCCGGTGATCTGGATCAGAAAGCCGAGCACCACGACGAAGGCGGTGGCCCGCAGGTACGGCGGCCGCAGCATCTCGGCGAACCCGCCGCCCGCGCCGGGGGCATCCTCGCTCAGCGCGCGCCCGATCTCGGCCAGCTCGTCGTCCACGCGCGCCGCCGGCTCGACCCGCAGCAGCGCCCGCCGGGCCTCGTCCGTCCGGCCCTTGAGCACATACCAGCGTGCCGTGTCGGGCATCCGAATCACCAACGGCAGCAACAGGATTGCGGGCACACAGGCGAGCCCCAGCATCCATCGCCAGCTGTGGGTGCCGGCCAGCGCGTAGCCGGTCAGATAGCCGACGATCAGGCCGCTGACGATCGCCAGCTGATAAGCCGTCAGCAGCGAGCCGCGCACCGCCGTCGGCGCCGATTCGGCCACGTACACCGGCACCACCACCACCGTCACCCCGATGGTCAGGCCCAGCAGCAGCCGCGCCGTCAACAACATCGGCAGCGAGATCGAGAACGCGGCCAGCAGCGCGAAAACCGCGTAGGCGCACAGGATCAGCACCACGGATCGTTTGCGCCCGATGACGTTGGCCAGCACGCCGGCGCCCAGCGCACCGAAGATCTGCCCGATCACCACCATCGTTGTCAGCAGTTCCTGCTGGCGCGTGGACAGTCCGAAGTCCTCGGTGACGAACAACTGCGCCCCGGCGATGATGGACAGGTCGTAGCCGTAGATGACGCCGACGCTGGCGGCGGTCAGCCCGACCAGCAGTCCGCGCCGCGATCCGCGTGCCACGGCGCTCAGCGGTGCTGCGGTCGGCGGTTCATCGAACGGGCCATCATGATCAGCGCGAACACCACGACGGTGCCGATCACCGCCACACCCACCCGGATCGGCATGGCGTCCGCGGACGGGATGATGCCGCCGGCCGCGGCGTTGTTGGCGAGCGGGTCCGCGGCGGCGTCGCGCTTGGCCGGCGCCAGCGACGGGTCCGGGGCGATCAGCGAGGCGACCTGGGTGCCCTGCGGCGTGGAGAAGCCGTAGTCCAGCAGGTGCGCGGCCTGTTCCCACGGCGCGATCGGCACCCGCGTGCCATGCAACAGCACCGCCACCAGCCGTCGTCCGTCGTGGTTGGCCGCGCCCACGAACGTCTGGCCCGCGTCGTCGGTGTAACCGGTCTTGCCGCCCAGGGCGCCGGGATATTTGTAGAGCAACTGGTTGTCGTTCTCCAGCTCGTAGCCCGGGTGGTCGCCGTGGCCAGGGAAGTCGAACGTCCGCGTCGCGACGATGTCGGCGAACGTGGGGTTCTGCCAGGCGTAGCGGTAGAACAGCCCGATGTCGTACGCCGAGGTGCTCATGCCCGGCGCGTCCAGGCCCGACGGCGACGCCACCCGGGTGTCCTGACCGCCCAGCTTAGCGGATAGCACGTTGATCTTCTCCAGCGCCTGCTGCATGCCGCCCAGCTGCATGGCCAGCGCGTGCGCGGCGTCGTTGCCGGAGTGCATCAGCAGCCCGTGCAGCAGCTGGTTGACGGTGAACACGCCGCCCTCCTCGACGCCCACCTTGGTGCCCTCGGCCGCGGCGTCGTCGGCGGTTCCGGGAACGGCCTTGTTCAGGTTGAGCGCGTTGATGGAGGCCATCGCGACCAGCACCTTGATGATGCTGGCCGGGCGGTGCCGCCCGTGGGGATCCTTGGCGGCGATCACCGCGCCGCTGTCCAGGTCCGCCACCAGCCAGGCCTCGGCGGAGACGTCGTTGGGCAGGGCTGGCGTGTTCGGCGCCGCGACGATGCCGCAGCTGCCCAGCGCGTCACCGCCGACCGGCTTGGCGGGCACCGCCAGCGGGATCGGCGGGTCACCGGCGGTGGGGGCCTCGGAGGAATCCACCGCCGGCGGCGTGTTCACCTTGTACGGGCAGTTTGCCGGCGCGGCATTGGGCTCCGCGCCGGGTTCTGCGCCGGCGAGCGGCAGACCCGCCGTGACGGGGGCGGCCGCCAGGAAAAGCGCCGCTGCCAGGCATGATGCGGAACGTAACAGGGTCATCGTCTGTGCACAGTAAGCGATCGACGGCCCGAATCCGGGGAGCCGCGCTGTGACTGGTGAGACGGAAGTTACTGAGCCGTGTCGGCTGGGCCGGGTTACGCTGGGCACGCGGTCAGCCTGGATGCCGTCGACCGCCCCGACTTGCCGAGGGATGTGCCATTTCAAACGACGGGTTTTGGTCTCGAACGTGGTCCGCGCGGCGGCGCGGCGGCGACGGGCCGCGATCGTTGGAACATCTGCTCAAGCAGGTGGAGAAGGGCAGCCAGGTTCGCAGCTCCGATCATGACCGGGTGCTGGCGGAGCTGAAGCAGCACCGCGATGCCGCGCCCGAGGGCGACCTGCGGTCGGCGCTGGCCTGGCTGTGCAACGCGCAATCGCGGATCGGGAGCAGCCCCACCGCGGCGCATTCGCGGGAGGTGCTGCTGGCCGCGTACGAGGTCAGGCGGATCCTGGCTACAGCAGACGGCACTCGTCGCTGAGCACCGCGCGCAGCGCCGCCTCAATGAGGTCGAATTCGGCCTGGCCGCTGATCAGCGGCGGCGCCAGTTGGATGACCGAATCGCCGCGGTCGTCGGTGCGGCAATACAACCCCGCCTCGAACAGCGCCGAGGAGACCCGGGCCAGCAACGGGCGGCGTTCGTCGTCGCTGAAGGTCTGCTTGGTGGCCTGGTCCTTGACCAATTCCACGCCGTAGAAGAATCCCTCCCCGCGCACGTCGCCGACGATGGGCAGGTCGTACAGCTTCTCCAGGGTGGCGCGGAAGGCGGGCGCCTGAGTTCTGACGTGATCGTTGAGGCCCTCGCGCTCGAAGATGTCCAGGTTGGCCAGCCCGACGGCCGCCGAAACCGGGTGGCCGCCAAAGGTATAGCCGTGCGGGAACATGGTGGCGCCGTCGTTGAACGGCTCGAACAGCCGCTCGCTGGCGATCATGGCGCCGATCGGTGAGTAGCCCGACGTCATCCCCTTGGCGCAGGTGATCATGTCGGGCACATAGCCGAAGTCGCCGAGGTCCGATGAGCAGGCGAACATCGACCCGATCCGGCCGAACGCGCAGATCACCTCGTCGGAGACCAGCAGCACGTCGTATTCGTCGCAGATCTCGCGCACCCGCGCGAAATAGCCTGGGGGAGGCGGGATGCTGCCGCCCGCGTTCTGCACCGGCTCCAGAAACACCGCGGCCACGGTGTCGGGGCCCTCGAACTCGATGGCCTCGGCGATCCGGTCGGCGGCCCACTGCCCGAACGCCTTCGGGTCGGTGCGCAGCGTTTCGGGCGCCCGGTAGAAGTTGGTGTTGGGCACCCGGAAGCCGCCGGGTGTCACCGGCTCGAACGGCGCCTTGTATTTCGGCAGCCCGGTGATCGCCAGCGCGCCCTGGGTGGTGCCGTGGTAGGCGACCGATCGCGAAATCACCTTGTGCTTACCGGGTTTGCCGGTGAGCTTGAAGTACTGCTTGGCCAATTTCCACGCGGTCTCGACGGCCTCGGTTCCGCCGGTGGTGAAGAACACCCGGTTCACGTCGCCCGGGGCGTGGCCGGCGAGGCGTTCGGCGAGCTCGATCGCCGGGGGAGTGGCGTAGCCCCACAGCGGGAAGAACGCCAGCGTGCCCGCCTGGCGGGCGGCGACCTCGGCGAGCTCGGTGCGGCCATGGCCGACCTGCACGGTGAACAGCCCGGACAGGCCGTCGAGGTAACTCTTGCCGCGGTCGTCGTAGATGGTGACACCCTCGCCGCGGGTGATGATCGGCGGCGTGATGTCCGGGCCGTGCCGGGCGAAGTGCAGCCAGAGATTCCCAGTCATGTTGTTGGTGAGCGTAGCGCTCGGCTGGATGGCGCGGCTCCTTCCTCGCGCCGTTCGGCGCTCGGCGTCGCCGCGCTCGGTTTGATGGCGCGGCTCCTTCCTCGCGCCGTTCGGCGCTCGGCGTCGCCGCGCTCGGTTTGATGGCGCGGTTCCTTCCTCGCGCCGTTCGGCGCTCGGCGTCGCCGCGCTAGGCTTTGCGCATGACCTCAACGCAGGTCAGCGAGTTCGAAGCGCTGCGTCCGCATCTCATGGCGGTGGCCTACCGGCTCACCGGCACGGTGGCCGACGCCGAGGACATCGTCCAGGACGCCTGGCTGCGCTGGCACCGGCAGGACCCCGAGAAGGCAACGCAGATCACCGACCTGCGCGCCTGGCTGACCACGGTGGTGAGCAGGCTGGGCCTGGACAGGCTGCGCTCCGCCGCGCATCGCCGCGAGACCTACACCGGCAACTGGCTGCCCGAGCCGGTCGTCACCGGGTTCGCCTCCCCCGCTTCGGAACCCGATCCGTTGTCCGCGGTGGTGGCCGATGAGGACGCGCGGTTCGCCGCGATGGTGGTGCTCGAGCGGCTGTCGCCCGATCAGCGGGTCGCCTTCGTGCTGCACGACGGGTTCGCCGTGCCGTTCGCGGAGGTGGCCGAGGTGCTGGGCACCAACGAGGCCGCCGCGCGGCAGCTGGCGTCGCGGGCCCGCAAGGCCGTCGCCGCCGAGCCCGCACCCAAGCCCGATCCGGCGCACAACGAGGTGGTGGGCAAATTGCTGGCCGCCATGGCCGCAGGGGATCTGGACGCCGTGGTGGCGCTGCTGCATCCCGACGTGATCCTGACCGGCGACGCGAATGGCAAGGCCCCCACCGCAATCAACGTCATTCACGGCGCCGACAAGGTGGCCCGGTTCTTCTTCGGCCTGGCCCAGCGCTACGGCCCGGCGATGTTCACCTCGTACCAGCTGGGGCTGGTCAACGGCGAGCTCGGCGGTTACACACCCGGCTGCCCCGCCAGTGAGGGCTACCGCGAGCTGATGCCGCGGATCATGGCCGCGACGGTGCGCGACGGAAAGGTCTGCGCGCTATGGGATGTCGCCAACCCCGACAAATTCACCGGGTCCCCGTTGCGGGCCCGTTGAGCTCGGCAGCCGATGGCGACGACCCGCTGCGCCCGGCTACGCCGCGCTTGCGATCGTCGCTTCCCCACGGAACCCGGCACGCGTCACCGGAATTGAAGCCCTGCTCGGTGATGCCCAACGCGGTGTTCATCCGCGCCCGCATGTTCTCCACCCCGATCTGATAGGTCAGCTCGATCACCCCGGCATCGCCGAATCGGGCCCGCAGATCGGCGACCTGCTCGTCGGTGACGGTGTGCGGATCGGTGGTCATCGCGTCGGCGTAGGCGATCGCGGCGCGCTCGTCGTCGCTGAACGCCGTTGAGCTGCGGTAGTTCTCGATATCCTTAAGCCTCTCCATGTCCAGGCCGTCGAGGCGCTGCAGCATGGACCCGAAGTCCACACACCACGAGCAGCCGACCGTGCGCGCGGTCCAGAACACCGCCAGCTCACGCACGCTGACCGGCAGCGTCTTCGACGCCCGGTCCAGCATCGTCTCGTGCAGGGCGCCGGCGATCATCAGCCCGCGGTGATGCGCGGTGACGGTGAAGGGCTCGGGAACCTGGCCGAAGCGTCGCCTGGCGATCCGGTACATGGCCCGGGTCAGCAACCCGGCGCGCTGGGGGGACAGGGGCTCGATGCGGGTTTTCTGTGTCTGTGTCATACCCGTCAGACGAGACGGGCCCGCGAAGTGTGACGGGCGTCGTGAGCAGTGGTTTCCCGGCAAGGGGCCGGGGTACCCGTCTCGCAACCTCGCCGGCCAACCGGTGCGGCGGGGCAGCGAGAGGGTGAGGAGACAGATGATGACCTCTCAAAACGATCAACAGCCGGACGATGCGAGGCTGGAGCGCTTCGACGACCCCGAGTTGGGTAGCGGTGCGCGCGACACCGGCACGGACACCCCCGAACCCGGCGGCGGAGATCGCCCCGTCGGAACCGTGGACGAGGACGCGAATCCACCGATGAGCGACCCGACCGCGTCGGATACCTACAGCGGCACCGGTGAGTTGCCGCCACAGGACACCGGCAGTGCGATCCCGCCGTACGAGGGCCGCCGAGAAAGTGCCGCGACCGACACCCAAGGCGCCGGCGGTGCGACCGGCCCGGCGGCGGACGCCGAGTTCAAGTCAGCCAGCCCGTCGGACACTCCCGGCGGTGCGACTCAGTCGCCGGCAGACGAACAACCCGCTTCGCAAATGCCGGAATCCGATCGCGACGACGACCGCGTGGGGCCGGCGCACGTGGCGGGTACCCGCCGGGGTGAGTCGAAACCCTGACCTACCCCGCTTAGCCGCGAAAACCCTAGCGCGAGAACATAATCGCGCGCTTGACCTCCTGGATCGCCTTGGTGATCTGGATGCCGCGCGGGCAGGCCTCGGTGCAGTTGAACGTGGTGCGGCAGCGCCACACGCCGTCGACCTCGTTGAGGATGTCCAGGCGCTCGGCGGCGGCCTCGTCGCGGCTGTCGAAGATGAACCGGTGCGCGTTGACGATCGCCGCCGGCCCGTAGTAGCTGCCCTCGTGCCAGAAGATGGGGCAGCTGGTGGTGCACGCCGCGCACAGGATGCACTTGGTGGTGTCGTCGTAGCGCGCGCGGTCGGTCGGGCTCTGGATGCGTTCGCGGGTCGGGGGATTGCCGGTGGTGACCAGGTACGGCTTGACCGCGCGGTAGGCGTCGAAGAACGGCTCCATGTCGACGATCAGGTCCTTCTCCACCGGCAGCCCGCGGATCGGCTCGACCGTGATGGTCAGGGCCTTGCCCGGCTTCGTGGGCAACAGGTCGCGCATCAGCACCTTGCACGCCAGCCGGTTGACGCCGTTGATCCGCATGGCGTCCGAGCCGCACACCCCGTGCGCGCAGGAGCGCCGGAAGGTCAGCGTCCCGTCCAGGTAGCTCTTGATGTAGATCAACAGGTTGAGCATCCGGTCGCTGGGCAGGCACGGCACCCGAAAGCTTTGCCAGCCACCGGTTTCCGCGTAGGCGTCGGGCTGGTCCGGGTTGAACCGGGCGATCTTGACGGTCACCATCACCGCCCCGTCGGGAATCGCCGGCAGCGGCGGTTCCAGGCTGGTCTCGACCTCGGCTGCCTCTTCGGTTCCGACGCTCTCGGCCATCAGTACTTCCGTTCCTTGGGTTCGTAGCGCGTCTGCACCACCGGCTTGAAGTCCAGCGCGATGTCGCTCAGCAGATCGCTGCCCTGCTTGTAGGCCATGGTGTGGCGCATGAAGTTGACGTCGTCGCGGTTGGGGTAGTCCTCGCGGGCGTGGCCGCCGCGGGACTCCTTGCGGTTCAGCGCACCGACCACGGTGACCTCGGCCAGCTCCAGCAAGAAGCCCAGCTCGATGGCCTCCAGCAGGTCGCTGTTGAACCGTTTCCCCTTGTCGTGCACGCTGATCCGCGCGTAGCGCTCCTTGAGGGCGTGGATGTCGGTGAGCGCCTGCTTGAGCGTCTCCTCGGTGCGGAACACCGCGGCGTTGTTGTCCATCGACTGCTGCAACGCGTTGCGGATGTCGGCGACGCGCTCGTTGCCGTGCTCGCTCAAGATGTCGCCGACCCAGCCGACGACCATCGCCGCGGGTTCGGGCGGCATGTCCACGAAGTCGTGGCCCCGCGCGTAACCGGCCGCCGCAATGCCGGCGCGGCGGCCGAACACGTTGATGTCCAGCAGCGAATTGGTGCCCAGCCGGTTGGCCCCGTGCACCGACACGCACGCGCACTCGCCGGCCGCGTACAGGCCCGGCACCGTAGAAGTGTTGTCGCGCAACACCTGTCCGGTGACGGTGGTCGGGATGCCGCCCATCACGTAGTGACACGTCGGGTACACCGGGACCAGCTCCTTGACCGGGTCCACGCCCAGGTAGGTGCGGGCGAACTCGGTGATGTCGGGCAGCTTGGCCTCCAGCACGTCCTCACCGAGGTGGCGGACGTCGATGTAGACGTAGTCCTTGTGCGGGCCCGCGCCGCGTCCCTCCAGAACCTCCAAAACCATGGAACGGGCGACGATGTCGCGCGGGGCCAGGTCGACGATCGTGGGGGCGTAGCGCTCCATGAAGCGCTCGCCCTCGCCGTTGAGCAGCCGGCCGCCCTCGCCGCGCACCGCCTCGGAGATCAGGATGCCCAGTCCCGCCAGGCCGGTCGGGTGGAACTGGTGAAACTCCATGTCCTCCAACGGAAGTCCCTTGCGGAACACGATGCCGATGCCGTCGCCGGTGAGCGTGTGCGCGTTGGAGGTGGTCTTGTACATCCGGCCCGACCCGCCGGTGGCCAGCACGACCGCCTTGGCGTGAAAGACGTGGATGTCGCCGGTGGCCAGCTCGTAGGCGACCACCCCGGTGGCCACCGGCCCGCTGGGCGTCTGCGTCAAAACCAGGTCCAGCGCATAGAACTCGTTGAAGAACTGCACGTCGTGCTTGACGCAGTTCTGGTACAGCGTCTGCAGGATCATGTGACCGGTGCGGTCGGCGGCGTAACAGGCCCGGCGCACCGGGGCCTTGCCGTGGTCGCGGGTGTGGCCGCCGAACCGGCGCTGGTCGATGCGGCCCTCGGGGGTGCGGTTGAACGGCATCCCCATCTTCTCCAGGTCGAGCACCGCGTCGATGGCTTCCTTGCACATGATCTCCACCGCGTCCTGGTCGGCGAGGTAGTCGCCGCCCTTGACGGTGTCGAAGGTGTGCCATTCCCAGTTGTCCTCTTCGACGTTGGCCAGCGCCGCGCACATCCCGCCCTGCGCGGCCCCGGTGTGGCTGCGGGTGGGGTAGAGCTTGGTCAACACGGCGGTGCGCACCCGTGGGCCCGCCTCCACCGCGGCCCGCATGCCGGCACCACCGGCGCCGACGATCACCACGTCGTATCGGTGTTGCTGGATCAAACGATCAGCCTCCCTACGAAGAGATGTTGGGGTCGAACGTCAGCAGCACGTAAGTGCCCAGCACCAACGTGAACCCCATCGACAACAACAGCAGGCTGTTGAGCCAGAACCGGGTGCTGTCCTTGCGGCTGTAGTCGTCGATGATGGTGCGCAGGCCGTTGCCCCCGTGCAGCTGCGCCAGCCACAGCAGCGCCAGGTCACAGAACTGCCAGAACGGCGACGCCCAGCGCTGCGCCACGTAATTGAAGTCGATGCGGTACACGCCGTTGTCCCACATCAGCATGATGAACAGGTGGCCGATCGCCAGCACGAACAGCGCGATCCCGGAGAACCGCATGAACAGCCAGGCGAACTTCTCGAAGTTGGGGATGCCGGCCCGCCGCCGCGGGGAGCGCGGGTTGTCCAAGCTGGCGGGGCGGTCGTACAAGCGCTGTTTGACCGGAGCGACCTCGCCGCGACCCAGCTGAAGATCCGGGCTGCTCATCGGAAGTGCTCCATCATGTGGATGACCGTCACCACGCCGGCAGGAACCATCAGCAGCAGGAACACGACGCCGACGATCCAGAACATCAGCCGCTGGTGGCGCGGGCCTTCGGACCAGAAGTCGATCAGGATCACCCGGATCCCGTTGAGGCCGTGGAAGAGCACCGCGGCGACCAGGCCGTACTCCATCAGGCCGACGATCGGCATCTGGTAGTCGTGGATCACCGCGTTGTAGGTCTGCGGGCTGACCCGCAGCATCGCGGCGTCCAGGACGTGGACGAACAGGAAAAAGAAGATCGTCGCGCCGCTGATCCGGTGCAGCACCCACGACCACATGCCGGGGTCGCCGCGGTACAGCGTCCGCGGCGGCCTGCGTTTACGCGAGGGAGCCGGTGCCGCCGGATCCGCGGTTGTCGGTTGCGTAGTCACCCCAGTCCTCACCGCCTTCTTCCGGCTTCAACGTCGGTCACGCCGGGCACTTGAGCTTAGCTCGGACACGCTGTGACTTGCGCCAATGTCTCCTCGGGCGAAATGCCGTTTTGCGGCTAGGGTGGCTCTCGGAATCGGCCATGGGTGAGCGGGGTTTCGTGATGCCGGAGATCGACTGGAATGCGTTGCGCGACAAGGCGATCGATGCCGCGGCGGGTGCCTACGCACCGTACTCGCGATTCCGGGTCGGGGCGGCCGCCCTGGTCGATGACGGCCGGGTGGTGACCGGCTGCAATGTGGAGAACATCTCATATGGCCTTGGTCTCTGCGCCGAATGCGCCGTGGTGTGTGCCCTGCATACGGGCGGCGGCGGGCGGCTGGTGGCGCTGGCGTGCGTGGACGGGCGGGGATCGGTGCTGATGCCGTGCGGGCGGTGCCGTCAGGTGCTGGCCGAACACGGCGGCCCCGAGCTGCTGATCGACCATCCGCGCGGGCCGCGCCGGCTCGGCGACCTGCTGCCGGACGCCTTCGGCCCCGACGACCTGGCACGCGGGCGCGGCTGAAGGCCGTCCCCAACAGGTGCCCGGCCGCTTGCTGAGCGTTACCGGTCGGCTTACCGTCAATGCGTGCAACGGGGGAGCGCGCCGATGATGCCGACTGGATCGCTGCCCGCAGTGCTGCGCGGACTCTTGGGTGTGGTGCTGATCGCGGCGGGGATGGGCGCCGCCGGATGCGCATCCCGAACGCCGAGTGCAAAACCGCCATCGACGCCCGCGTCGTCGGCGCCGGCGTCGTCGTGGGTGGAGGACTCCGTCTTCTTCCCCGTGGGGGATATGACGGTGTACGGCACGTTCCGGCATCCGGCCGGCCACGGCCGGGCCGTGCCGGCGGCGCTGCTGATCGCCGGCAGCGGGCCGACGGATCGCAACGGTGACTCGGCCGCCATGCCGGGCCAGGTGGACACGCTGCGGAACCTGGCGCGGGCGCTGTCCGACGACGGCGTCGCTAGCTTGCGCTACGACAAGCTCGGCACCGGTCAGACCGGCCTCGGCTCGTACGCGACCGACCCGGCAAAGGTCGGCATCGGCACATTCCAGGACGAGGCGACCGCCGCGTTGAACTTCCTCGCCGGCCAATCCGGGGTCGACCGGACCCATCTGATCGCGCTCGGCCACAGCGAGGGCGCCCTGTACGCGATGATGCTGGCCACCGCCGCGCCCGGGACCGCCCCCGCGGTGCAGTCCTTGGGTCTGGTGGAGCCGGCGAGCCGCCGCATCCTCGACCATGTGTCCGAACAGGCCCACGCCCAGGCCGACGCGGCCGTCAGGTCCGGGCGAATCACCGCGGCGCGCGCCGCCGACAGCACCGCGGCGATCGATCACGCGATACAGGAGTTCCGCGCGACCGGCCAGGTTCCGCCCGACGAACCGCCGGGGCTGAGGGCGGTGATCAACGCCGCCAACGCGCATGCCCTGTTGCAGGAAGACGCGATCGACCCGGCAGCGCTGGCCGCCAAGCTGCCGCGCGACATGCCGGTGCTGGTCACCTGCAGTGACGCCGATCTGCAGATCACCTGCCAGGACGTCGATTCCCTAGTGTCCGGCCTGACCAGCGCGGGCACCAAGACCGACTACGTCCACCTGACCGGTGTGGACCATGTCCTGAAAGAGGACGCCAGCCGACTGCCGGCCAATTACACGAAGCCCTTGCCGTTCTCCACCCAGCTCGTCGGCGCGCTGGCGTCGTTCGTCAAAGAGAGCGGGACGACACCCTGAGCGGCGACGCCCTTGACTGACCCCGCGTTCGACGCGCCCACGGTGATCAGGACCAAGCGCGACGGCGGCCGGTTGTCCGACGCCGCCATCGACTGGGTCATCGGCGCCTACACCGACGGCCGGGTGGCCGAAGAACAGATGGCGGCGCTGCTGATGGCGATCCTGCTGCGCGGCATGGACCGCGGCGAGACCGCGCGGTGGACGGCGGCGATGCGGGCATCGGGCGACACGCTCGACTTCGGCGACCTGGGCCTGCCGACCGTCGACAAGCACTCCACCGGCGGGGTGGGGGACAAGATCACGCTGCCCCTGGTGCCCGTCGTCGCCGCCTGCGGTGCCGCGGTCCCGCAGGCGTCCGGTCGCGGCCTCGGCCACACCGGCGGCACGCTGGACAAGCTGGAATCCATCGCCGGGTTCACCGCCGAGCTGTCCAACCGGCGCGTGCACGGCCAGCTGCGCGACCTCGGGGCGGCCATCTTCGCCGCCGGTGACCTGGCCCCCGCCGACGCCAAGCTGTATGCGCTGCGCGACATCACCGCCACCGTCGAGTCGCTGCCGCTGATCGCCAGCTCGGTGATGAGCAAGAAACTGGCCGAGGGGGCCGGGGCGCTGGTGCTCGACGTCAAGGTCGGGTCGGGCGCGCTGCTGGGCTCGGAGCGGCAGTGCCGCGAGCTGGCCCGCACCATGGTCGAGCTGGGCGCGGCGCACGGGGTGCCCACCCGCGCGCTGCTGACCGACATGAACCGCCCGCTGGGCGCGACCGTCGGCAACGCGCTGGAGGTCGCCGAGTCGCTCGAGGTGCTGGCCGGCGGCGGGCCGCCCGACGTCGTCGAGCTGACGCTGCGGCTGGCCTCCGAGATGCTGGAGCTGGCCGGCGTCGACGCGCGCGACCCCGCCGACACCCTGCGCGACGGCACGGCGATGGACCGGTTCCGCCGGCTCGTCGCGGCCCAGGGCGGCGACCTGTCGGTGCCGTTGCCGCTCGGTCGGCATGCCGAGGCCGTGACCGCCCCCCGGGGCGGCACAATGGGCGATATCGACGCGATGGCAGTGGGGCTGGCGGCATGGCGGCTCGGCGCGGGCAGGTCCCGCCCGGGCGAACGGGTGCAGTCGGGCGCCGGTATCCGGATCCACCGCCGCCCCGGCGAACCGGTCAGCGCCGGTGAGCCGGTGTTCACCCTCTACACCGACACCCCGGAGCGCTTCGGCGCCGCGCTCGCCGAGCTGGACGGCGGGTGGGGCATCGGCGACACGCCCCCGGCCTCCCGGCCGCTGATCATCGATCGGATCGTCACATGACCGCACCCCTGGGGCTCGAGCAGATCAGAAAGGCCCCCAAGGCCCTGCTGCACGATCACCTCGACGGCGGCCTGCGCCCGTCGACCGTGCTGGAGATCGCCGGGCAGATCGGCTACGACGGGCTGCCCGCCACCGACGTCGACGACCTGGCGACGTGGTTTCGCACCCGTTCGCACAGCGGCTCGCTGGAGCGCTACCTGGAGCCGTTCTCGCACACGGTGGCGGTGATGCAGACGCCCGAGGCGCTGCATCGGGTCGCGTTTGAATGCGTGGAGGATCTGGCCGAGGACTCGGTGGTGTATGCCGAGGTCCGGTTCGCACCCGAGCTGCACATCGACCGCGGGCTGTCCTTCGACGCGATCGTCGACGCCGTGCTGGCCGGTTTCGCCGACGGCGAGAAGGCCTGCGCCGCGGCCGGGCGTCCGATCGTGGTGCGCCTATTGGTCACGGCGATGCGCCACGCTGCGGTGTCCCGGGAGATCGCCGAGCTGGCAATCCGGTTCCGGGACAAGGGGGTTGTCGGGTTCGACATTGCCGGCGCCGAGGCGGGCAACCCACCGACCCGGCACCTGGATGCCTTCGAGTACATGCGAGATCACAACGCGCGCTTCACCATTCACGCCGGTGAGGCGTTCGGCCTGCCGTCCATTCACGAGGCGATCGCCTTTTGCGGTGCGGACCGGCTGGGCCACGGGGTGCGCATCGTCGACGACATCGAGGTGTTGGCCGACGGCAAGGTTCGGCTGGGTGAACAGGCATCTATCTTGCGGGACAAGCGGATTCCGTTGGAGCTGTGCCCCAGTTCGAACGTGCAGACCGGCGCCGTCAACAGCATCGCCGAGCACCCGTTCGATCTGCTGGCCCGCACCCGCTTCCGGGTGACCGTGAACACCGACAACCGGTTGATGAGCGACACCTTCATGAGCCGCGAAATGCACCGGCTGGTCGAGGCTTTCGGCTACGGATGGAGCGACCTCGAGCGGTTCACCATCAACGCGATGAAGTCCGCGTTCATCCCGTTCGACGAACGGTTGGCGATCATCGACGAGGTGATCAAGCCACGCTATGCCGTGCTGATCGGCTAGCGGCTCACCCTCATATGCGCTCAGTCTGCGGCGCCCGCGCCAAAGCCGGTAGCCCATAACGGGTTCGGCTCGACGGACAGCCCCATGGCCCGCACCGTGCTGGCCAGGTGGGTCTGCACCGCGCGTAGCGCCCGCGGTAGGTCGCCGTCGCGCAGGGCTTCGGCGATGCCGCGGTGCTCCGCCATGATCGTGGCCACCCGATCGGGTTCGCGCAGCGCCGATTCCCCGATCATCCGCATCTGGCGGTCGCGCAGCGTCGAGTAGAAATTCGACAGGATGGCGTTGCCCGACTCTTCCAGGGTGATGGCGTGGAAGGCGCGGTCGGACTCCAGGAATTCCCGCCAGTCGGCCGCCGCGGCGGCCTCACCCTGCCGGCGCAGCTCGCCGGATTGCCGTTCGTAGACCGCGGCGCAGACGGCGGGACCGCGCCCCACCACCTTGGCGGCCGCGAACTGCTCCAGCACCAGCCGGGCCTCCATGACCGCGCGGACCTCGTCGGGCGAGACCGGGACCACCAGGGCGCCGCGCTGCGGATACAACCGCAACAGCCCCTCGGCCTCCAGCCGCAGGAACGCCTCGCGCACCGGGGTGCGCGACATCCCCAGCGCGGTGGCGACGTCGCCTTCGCTGATCAGCTCGCCGCCGGCGAATTCGCCCGTCAGGATCTGGGCCTTGACGTGGTCCAGCGCGCGATCCTTGGCCGTGCCCGGCCGCGGGCCCTGCGCCGCCATACCGCCCCACTCTTGTAGCTAAGTCGTATCTCAAGGGTGCTCACGACCGTACACCCCGCCGTCCCACCAGGGAGAATTGACACTAAGATACAAGATAAATACTATTTAGATACGGCAGAAACCCAAGCGGCAAGGGAGACCGAGATGGCCACCACGCAGACTTCGACGACGCAGAGTTTGACCCCGCAGACTTTGACCCCGCAGACTTTGACCACGCAGACCCTGACCCCGAACCTGGATCCGACGATCCCGGCGCCGATGATCAACGTGGCCGAATACGGGTTCGAGGGCCGCTTCGAAGAATGGGCTGAGCAGGCCGAGTACTTCGAGTACTCCAAGGCGGCCAACCCCATCGGGTCCGGACACGTCCCGCCGGTTCCGCTGCGCCGGTTCGATCCCGAGCTTTACCTCGACGCTCCGACCGGTGTGATCCCCCTGGACCTGTCGGGTGAGCTGGGCATCGGCACCGGCGCGGCCACCAGCCCGGCGCTGCTGGCCAACTTCGTCAGCATCCGCGCCGACGAGCAGATCGACACCAGCCCCAACGCGACCTCGCAGCTGTACTACGTGCTGTACGGGCGCGGCTTCGCGGCGGTCAACGGCCGGCTGATCGCCTGGGAGAAGGGTGACTTCGTGACCCTGCCCGCGGGCTGCCGGTCGGTGTTCTACGCCGCCGCGGACACGGCCATGTACTGGGTGCACGACGAGCCGCTGATGCGCTACCTGGGTACCGAGGCCACCCGGCCACGGTTCGAGGCGACCAAGTTCCGCCGCGCCGACGCGGTGGCCAAGCTCGAGGAGATCGCCGCGCGTCCCGGCGCCAACGAGAAGAGCCGGGTGAGCGTGCTGTTGGCCAACGCCAACCAGGAGCAGACGCTGACCATCACCCACGTGCTGTGGGCCATGTTCGGGGTGCTGCCCCCGAATCAGGTCCAGCGCCCGCACCGGCACCAGTCGGTCGCGCTCGATCTCATCCTGGACGCCCCGGCGTCCGGCTGCTACACGCTGCTGGGCACGCGTCTCGACGAGCGCGGCGACATCGTCGATCCCACCCGGGTGGACTGGCGGACCGGGTGCGCCTTCACCACCCCGCCGGGCATGTGGCACGCCCACTACAACGAGACCGACGAGCCCGCCCACCTGATCCCCGTTCAGGACGCCGGGCTGCACACCCACCTGCGCAGCCTGGACATCAAGTTCACCCAGCGCCGCGATCTCGTCGCCGGGTGATCCGTCCGGCGGGGCCCATGCACCGCCGGAGTTCGGCGAATAGTGTGGCTGGACATGAAGGTGCCCCTGCTGGGACCGGTGTCGCTCACGGGCTTCCAGAACGCCTGGTTCTTCCTGGTCTTGCTGATCGTGCTGCTGGTGATCGGGCTTTACGTCGTGCAGCAGTTCGCCCGGCGTCGCCGGGTGCTGCGCTTCGCCAACATGGAGGTGCTGGAGCGGGTCGCGCCGCCGCGGCCCAGTAAGTGGCGCCACGTGCCGACCATCCTGCTGGCCGCCTCGCTGGTGTTGCTGACCACCGCGATGGCGGGGCCGACGTCGGACGTCCGGATTCCGCTGAACCGCGCGGTCGTGATGCTGGTGATCGACGTCTCGGAGTCGATGGCCTCCAACGATGTGCCGCCCAACCGCCTGGCCGCGGCCAAGGAGGCCGGCAAGCAATTCGCCGACCAGCTGACGCCGGCGATCAACCTGGGGCTGGTGGAGTTCGCGGCCAACGCCACGCTGCTGGTGCCGCCGACGACCAACCGCGGCGCGGTGAAGGCGGGCATCGACGGTTTGCAGCCGGCCCCGAAAACCGCTACCGGAGAAGGCATTTTCACCGCGCTGCAGGCGATCGCGACGGTCGGTTCGGTGATGGGCGGCGGCGACGGTCCGCCGCCGGCGCGCATCGTGCTGGAATCCGACGGCGCCGAGAACGTGCCGCTGGACCCCAATGCGCCGCAGGGGGCGTTCACCGCGGCGCGGGCGGCCAAGGCGGGGGGCGTGCAGATCTCGACGATCTCGTTCGGCACCCCGTACGGCACCGTCGACTACGAGGGCGCCACCATCCCGGTTCCGGTGGACGACCAGACCCTGCAGAAGATCTGCGAGATCACCGACGGCGAGTCGTTCCACGCCGACAGCCTGGACTCGCTGAAGAACGTGTATTCGACGCTGCAGCGCCAGATCGGCTACGAAACGGTGAAGGGCGACGCGAGCCTGGCCTGGATGCTGCTCGGCGCGTTCGTCATGGCCGCCGCCATCCTGGCCGGGCTGCTGCTGAACCGCAGGCTGCCCGCTTGAGGCCTCAGCTGGGCAGGCGGCGGTTGATCAGCAGTGCCAGCGCCGTCGCGATCAGCGCGGTCAGCACGGCCAGCCGCAACCATCCGGAGCTGCCCGGCCCCGGCACCGTGCGGTAGCCGATCTCGTTCTCGATGGCGTTGTAGCTCTTTTCCAGCTCGCCGAGGGTGGTCGCGGTGTAGGACTGCCCGCCGGACAGCTTGGCCACCATCTTCATCTGGTCGGTCGAGACCGGGACGGCGATGCGCTGCCCGTCCATCTCGATCTCGCCGCCCTTGGTCCCGAACGAGATCGTCGAGATGGGCACGCCCTCGTCCTTGGCCAGCCGCGCCGCGGTGTAGACGCCGTCGTGCGGATCGCTGGGATTGGAGGGCTTGTTCTCGCCGCCGTCGGAGAGCAGCACGATGCGGGCGGGCGGCGGCTTGTCGCCGCCGGCGACCGCGGTGGCGCTGACCGCGTGCAGCGCGGTGAAGATGGCCTCGCCGGTGGCCGTGCTGTCGGCGAAATCCAGCTTCTTCAGCGCGTCGATGCTGGCCTGGTGTTGCGGGGTCGGCGGCACCAGCAGATAGGGCGTGCCGGCGAACCCGACCAGCCCGAGGTTGATGCCGGGCGTGAGCTGGCCGGCGAACTGGGTGGCGGCCTGTTCGGCGGCCTTGAGCCGGTTGGGTTCGACGTCGGTAGCCCGCATGGACTGCGACATGTCGATCACCAGCATGATGACGGCGCGGTTGCGCGGGATGCGCATGTCGTGGGTGGGGGTGGCCAGCGCGACGGTCAACAACGGCAGGCTCAGCAGCGACACGGCGATCGGCAGGTGCCGCCACGGCGACTGCGGCACCGGGGTTTCGGTGTACCGGTGCAGCCGTTGGCGGCGCCGGGCAGCGACGTACACGTAGAGGGCCAGCAGGGCCAGCGGCACCAGGCCGAACAACAACAGGCCCGGGCGCTGGAACCCGTAGAGCGGTAGCGGGCCGATACCGGGAAGCGACACGTCACCCAACCTTCCCGTCCAGCCCGCAACCGTCAAACGGTGGCACTACTCGCGGCGCAGCCGTCCGTCGACGAACTGTTCCAGTTTCTCCCATTCGCGGACCGCCGCGGCGTACGGCGGTGACGGCTTGGTGACCGAGTCGGGCTCGAGCACGGCGGCCACCAACTTGCCCAGCGGCCGGCTGGTGTCGAGCGCCTTGTCGACGGCGGAATCCTCGGAGTAGTCGCCGATGTCGCGCAGCACCTCGACGGCCAGCTCCAGCTGCTCGCGATCCACGGCGTCCGGGCCGTCGGCCAGGTCGTCGACCAGCCCGCTGAGCACGTAGACGTTGTCGTCGGTGACCTCCACCGCCAGCGAGCCGTCGGTCGCGGCGGTGCGGATGTCGTCGTAGGTACTCAGGTCGGCCAGGTCGTGGTCGTGCTCGTCGGCCAGGTAGCGGGCCAGCGCGCGCTCGGAGGTGAAGACGCTGATGCGTCCGTTGCGGCCCAGGAAGATCGGCTGGTCGTCCAGGTAGCAGCGCAGCGTGTAAAAGGTCCCCGAACTCGTCATGATGCGGATCGGGTCGATGCCCACCTGCAGCCAGAAATCCTTGTCGCTGCCCAGCACCACGGTGTCGGCGCTGGCCCGCGCTTCGGTGGCTTCGTCCTCGTCCTCCTCGTCCACCTCGTCGGCCTCGTCTTCGGGATCCGCGGATTCCTCGACGGCCTCGCCGGCGTCCCCGGTGTCCCCGGTGTCCTCGTCCTCCTCGACCTCGTCGCGCTCTTCGGCGAGCTCGTCGGCCGCCTTCTCCGACAGCTTTTCGTCGACCTCGGGGATGGTGACGATGCCGTCGATCGCGGCGAGCACGTCGTCCCAGCTGCGGGCGATGACCTCGGCGATCGTGTTCCAGCGTTTCGTGCCGGCCTTGCCGGTGAAGTGCTCGATGCCGCCGGAGACGGTGCCCAGGACGGGGTTGCCGTTGAAGAACTTCGACACCGCCGCCAGCTCGCACACCGATCCGATGGACGACACGATGGCCAGCGTGCCGGCCAGCGCGTTCACCGAGTCCTCGGTGGGCTTCTCCGCCACCAGTTCCTCGACGGCGATCAGGTCGAACTGCTTGTCCTCGGCGGGGGAGAAGGCGTGCGCGTGCGCCGCGCGCAGCTCGCCCCACGACGGGTGGTCGGCCAGGTCGTTGTCGTCGTTGGAACGCACGAAGGCCACCAGGTCGGCGACGGACGAGAACGCGAACAGGTCCTCGTCCTTGCCCAGGAACGCCTCCCACTCGTCGCCGGAGTCACGCCAGCGGGGCGCCCACACGGTGTAGCGGTCACCATCGGACAGGCTCAGGCGGATGGGCACGAGGTCAGCAGCCATGCGGCACACAATAGCGACGGCCGCCGAAGGTGCTCATGGTGCCACCGTCGAGCTAGCCCCAGATATCGGTGATGGGCGCGGCGCTGGCGGCGTACCCGGTCTTGGGCAACCCGTACATCTGCTCCACCGTGGACAGCACGTTGTAGTGGTTGATCTGTTCGCTGTAGCTGCCGGGCCGGACGTGGGCGCCGTAGAACACCGTCGGGATCTGGTTGCGGTTGCCTCCGACATTGGAGTTGTCGTCTTCGTCGAACGTGACGATCAGCAGGCTGTTGTTGGCGGCCGCCCAGTTGGCGTAGCCGGACAGGTTGCGGTTCAGCCAGGCGTCGGCCTGCGCGATCGAGCCGTCGTGCATGTTGTCGTCGTTGTTGGGGATGACGAACGACACCGTGGGCAGGCTGGCGTAGTTGCCCATCGGGAACGCGGTGAACGGCAGCGAGTTCGCCGCCGGCACATTGGTGAAGTTGGCCCAGGGCACGTGCTTGCGCGCGTACTTGCCCGCGCTGCACACCGGTGAGCCGGCCGCGGGCAGGCCTTCGGCGAAGCCGACGAATGTGTAGCCCGCGGCGAGCAATTCGGATCCCAGGTTGGGTGCGGCGCCGCCGTTGACCGGGCACAGGTCCTTGTTCACGCCGAAGGTGTTGCCGGCGAACAGCGCCAGGTAATTCGGTTCGCTGGGGTGGGTTTCGGCGAACGACTGGGTCATGTTGGCGCCGGCCGCGGCCAGCGACGTGATGAAGGGCGCCGACTTGTTGCCGATGATGCCGCTCTCGGAGCGGTTCTCCTCGACCACAATCACGATGTGCGCGGGTTGCGGAATTGCCGCTGCCGCAAGGCCTATGCGCGGCGTCAACGGGCTGGCCGCCAGTGCCACCAACGCCAACGCGGCCAATGGCCGCAGGACCCGGTACACCCGGCCGACCAGCCTTCTCGGACTTCGAAATTCACCCAACACGCCCGGAGTATATGAACGGGCGCAGGCGTTTTCCGGGACGGCGGTAAGCGTGTCAGGAGGGCTTTGCCCGATCGTTATATACCCTCGACCCCATGGAACTGTGCGTCATCGACCACCCGCTGGCCGCCGCCCGGCTGACGGTGCTGCGCGACGAACGCACCGATACCGCCGGTTTTCGCGCCGCGCTGGGCGAGCTGACGCTGATGCTGATCTACGAAGCCAGCCGGGACGCGCCGCGAAAGTCGGTGCGGATCCGCACCCCGGTGGGCCCGACCGTCGGGACGCGCTTGGTCAAGCCGCCGCTGCTGGTGCCGGTGTTGCGGGCCGGGCTGGGCATGGTCGACGCCGCGCACGCGGCGATACCCGAGGCCGAGGTGGGATTCGTCGGTGTCGCCCGCAACGAGCAAACCCATCTGCCGGTGCCCTACCTCGAGGCGCTGCCCGACAGGCTTGCGTCCAGGCCGGTGATCATCCTCGATCCCATGCTGGCCACCGGCGGGTCGATGGCCCACACCATCGGTCTGTTGCAGCGCCGCGGCGCAACGGATCTCACCGTGCTGTGCGTGGTGGCCGCGCCGGAAGGCCTTGCGGCGGTGAAGAAAGCGGCGCCGGACGCGCGGGTGTTCACCGCAGCGGTCGACAAGGGGCTGAACAAGTCGGCCTATATCGTGCCGGGCCTGGGCGATGCCGGCGACCGTCAATTCGGGCCCAACCTGTTCACCAGTTCTGCACCGCAGCGACCAGCCGCTCGCGCAGGGCGCGGGCGCGCCGCCGCGAAGAGTTCAGGTCGCCGTCGACCGCGCAGCGAATCTCCAAGTAGGACTTGAGTTTCGGCTCGGTCCCGGACGGTCGCACCACCAGCCTGATCGATGTGTCGTCGTCGCCGCCGGTGAAGATCAGCGCGTCGGTGATGTCGGTGAGGGTCGCGGCATAACCCGCCAGCGTTTCCGGTGGGGTCTTCCGCCACCGCCGCATCAGTTCGGCCGCCTCGGCGGCGTCGGCGACCCGGCGCGACACCGCCGCCGCGTCGTGCACCCCGTACCGCCGCGCCAGCTCGTCGAGCAGGTCGCGGACCGTGCGGCCCTGTCGTCTGGTCTCGGCCACCAGGTCGCACACCAGCACCGCGGCGCTGATGCCGTCCTTGTCGCGCACGGATGCGGGGTCGACGCAGTGCCCGATCGCCTCCTCGTAGGCGTAGACCAGCGTGCCGCCGGGCACCTGCTCATCGGCGCGGGCCAGCCACTTGAAGCCGGTGAGGGTTTCCACGTGGACCGCGCCGTGGCGCGCGGCGATGGCCGACAGCATCCGCGAGGACACTACCGTGCTGGCCACCACTGGGGCCGGTGTGCTGGTGGTGGACAGTATGTAATCGCCTAGCAGCCAACCGGTTTCGTCGCCGGACAGCATCCGCCACCCCTGGGTGTCGGGGATGCCGACGGCGCATCGGTCGGCGTCGGGATCCAGCGCGATCGCCACGTCGGCGTCGACGTCCGCGGCCAGGACCAGCAGCGCGTCGGTGGCGCCGGGCTCCTCGGGGTTGGGGAACGCGACGGTGGGGAAATCCGGGTCGGGTGCGAATTGCGCTCCGACGGAATGCACTTCGGCGAACCCCGCGCGCCGCAACGCCTCGACGGCCACCGCGCCCCCGACCCCGTGCAGGGGGGTCAGTGCCACCCGCACCGTACCGCCGCCGCGCCGCAATCCGGCCGCCCGCTCGAGGTAGCGCCGCACCAGATCGGTCCGCGCGGGTTCGACCGGGGCCCTGCCGATCCGATCGGCCGGCGGGGCAGCGGCCATGGCGGCCTCGATCTCGCGGTCGGTGGGGGAGACGATCTGGATGCCGCCGTCGAGGTAGACCTTGTAGCCGTTGTCGGCGGGCGGGTTGTGCGACGCGGTGATCTGGATCCCGGCCGCCGCGCCGGTGTGGCGCACCGCGAACGCCACCACCGGGGTGGGCACCGGTCCTGGTAGCAGCAGCACCGAAAACCCTTGTGCGGCAAGAACTTCTGCGGCTACCGTGGCGAACGCCGCCGAGCCGTGCCGGGCGTCGCGCCCCACGATCGCCGACGAGCCGCGCAGGCCGCGCCCGATCAGCACCTGCGCCACCGCCCACGTCGCTCGCGACACCACGGCGACGTTCATGGCGTCGGGTCCGCCGCGCACCGGGCCGCGCAGGCCGGCCGTGCCGAACTTCAGCGGGCGGGCGAATCGCGCGGCGAGTTCGTCGGGGCCGCACGCGGCGAGCTCGGCGGCCGTCCTCGGGTCGGGATCGTGGGCGATCCACTCCTCGGGCGTCATCCCCTAGAACCGAGGGAGCTGCTCGAGGATCAGGGCCAGCAGCGCCCCCATCCGGGTTGCCGCCGCGGCCCCGGCGGCCAGCACCTCGGCGTGGCTCAGCGGTTCGCCGCTGAGCCCCGCGGCCAGGTTGGTCACCAGCGACACCCCGAGCACCTCGGCGCCGGCCGCGCGGGCGGCGATGGTCTCGTGCACGGTGGACATGCCGACCAGGTCGGCCCCCAGTGTCCGCAGCATCCGGATTTCGGCGGGCGTCTCGTAGTGCGGCCCCGGCAGCCCGGCGTAGACGCCTTCGGTCAGCGTGGGGTCGGCCTGGCGGGCGAGTTCGCGCAACCGCGACGAGTAGGCGTCGGTGAGGTCCACGAACTGCGGACCGACCAGCGGCGACCGGGCGGTCAGGTTCAGATGGTCGCTGATCAGCACGGGTTCGCCGACGGCCATGTCCTGGCGCAGCCCGCCCGCCGCGTTGGTGAGCACGACGGCGCGCACGCCGGCCGCGCAGGCCGCCCGCACCGAGTGCACGACGTGACACAGGTCGTGGCCCTCGTAGGCGTGGATGCGGCCGACCAGCACCAGCACGCGGTGGACGCCGATGCGCATCGACAACAGCTCGCCGGTGTGCCCGACCGCCGTCGGCGGCCGGAAACCGGGCACCTCGGCCTGGGGCAGCACGGCGGTGGGCGTCCCCAGCGCCGCGACGGCCGGGGGCCAGCCGGATCCGAGCACGATGGCGACGTCATGCTCGGCGATTCCGGTGCGTTCGGCGATGACCTCGGCCGCCCGGCGCGCGAGCTCGCCTGGGTCGGACGGGGTTTGGGTCACAGCCCGACCCTAGCCCGGCGACGGCGAGCGCCGGCAACGGCGCGAGTGAGGAGCCGGGCCATCGGGCGTAGCCCGGCGACGGCGAGCGCCGGCAACGGCGCGAGTGAGGAGCCGGGCCATCGGGCGTAGCCCGGCGACGGCGAGCGCGGGCAACGGCGCGAGTGAGGAGCCGGGCCATCGGGCCTACCGGTGGGGAGGTGTCGCCGGTATATGTCAGGATCTGCCGTATGAATCTTCGTAGGTGGCCGGTGGTTGGCCCGGTCATGGCGGTGGCGGTCGCCGTTGCGCTGTCAGTGGTTTCGCTCACACTGGGCCCGGCGCCGGCGGCCCAGGCGGACTGCCCGGACGTGCAACTCATCTTCATCCGGGGCACCGCGGAGCCGCCCGGCCTGGGGGCCGTCGGCGACGCGCTGTTCGCCGCGCTGCAACCCGCGCTGGGATCGCGCAGCGTCGACTCCTACGCGGTGAACTACCCGGCCAGTTACAACTTCCTGACCACCGCCGACGGCGCCAACGACGCGCGTGATCACATCGCGCAGATGGTCGATTCGTGCCCGTCGACGCGGCTGGTGCTCGGCGGCTTCTCGCAGGGCGCCGCCGCGGTGTCGATGCTCGCGGGGGTGCCGCCGGTCGGCCAGCGGATCGGCAATTTCGGGTCGGCGCCCGCGCTGGATCCCGGACTCGCCGCCAAGATTCGGGCCGTCGCGGTGTTCGGCAACCCCGGCAACCGCTTCAACACGCCGCTGTCGTCGACGGGCGCCTTCGCCGGCCGCGCCATCGACCTGTGCAGCGACGGCGACCCGGTCTGCGTCGTCGGCGGTCGCGACCGGGAGGCGCACCACGTCTACGAGGAGCCGCCGTATCCCGGTCAGGCGGCCGGATTCATCGCCGGGCTGGTCTAGCTTTCAGGCCCTCAGGGCCCGAGACCGGTGAGTGAGATACTGCGAGAGTGCCCACAACCCCGTTAGACAGTGTCAAAGATGTCGTGCGGCGGCGTGGTGCCGACCTGGTCGAGTTGTCCCATGCCATCCACGCCGAGCCTGAGCTGGCCTTCGCGGAGCATCGCAGCTGCGCCAAGGCGCAGGCGCTGGTCGCCGAACGCGGCTTCGAGATCACCGCGGGCGCCGGCGGGCTGGACACCGCCTTTCGCGCCGACTTCGGCAGCGGGCCCCTGACCATCGGCGTCTGCGCCGAATACGACGCGCTGCCCGAGATCGGCCACGCCTGCGGCCACAACATCATCGCGGCGTCGGCGGTGGGCACGGCCCTGGCGCTGGCCGAGGTGGCCGACGAGCTGGGCCTGCGGGTGTCGCTGCTGGGGACACCGGCCGAGGAGGCTGGCGGCGGCAAGGCGCTGCTGCTCAAGGCCGGGGTGTTCGACGACATCGCCGCGGCGGTCATGCTGCACCCCGGGCCGGCCGACATCGCCGCGGCCCGGTCGCTGGCCCTGTCCGAGGTGACCGTGAACTACCGCGGCAAGGAATCCCACGCCGCCGTCGCGCCGCACCTGGGCGTCAACGCCGTCGACGCGGTGACCGTCGCGCAGGTGGCCATCGGTCTGCTGCGGCAGCAGCTGGCGCCCGGGCAGCTGGTGCATGGCATCGTCACCAACGGCGGGCAGGCGGTCAACGTCATCCCGGACCGCGCGGCGGTTCAGTACGCGATGCGCGCGGTCGAATCGGAGTCGCTGCGCGAGCTGGAGGGCAGGGTGTACGCCTGCTTCGCCGCGGGCGCGCTGGCCACCGGCTGCGAATACGACATCGACAATCCCGCACCCCCGTACGACGAGCTGCGGCCCGACGAGTGGCTGGCCGACGTGTTCCGCGAAGAGATGTGCCGGCTCGGCCGCGAGCCGGTGGCCCGCGAGTACGAGTCGACGTTGCCCATGGGCAGCACCGACATGGGCAACGTCACGCACGTGCTGCCGGGAATTCACCCGATCGTCGGGGTCGACGCCGGCGGGGCGATGGTTCACCAGCGCGCCTTCGCCGACGCCGCCGCCGGCCCCAGCGCCGACCGCGCGGTCGTCGAGGGCGCGATCATGTTGGCGCGCACGGTGGTCCAGCTCGCCCAGACGCCCGCCCAGCGCGACCGGGTGATGGACGCGCGGGAGCGCCGGCGGGCCGGGGCGCGATCATGAGCCTGGTCGACGCCGCCGATTCGTGGCTGGCCGCCCACCAGCAAGAGCTGGTCGAATGGCGCCGGCACATTCACCGCTATCCCGAGCTGGGCCGCCAGGAGTACGCCACCACCCAGTTCGTCGCCGAGCGGCTGGCCGAGGCCGGGCTCAACCCCAAGGTGCTGCCCGGCGGGACGGGGCTGGTCTGCGACATCGGGCCCGAGCACGAGCCCCGGATCGCGTTGCGGGCCGACATGGACGCGCTGCCGATGGCCGAGCGCACCGACGCCCCCTACGCCTCCACCATGCCCAACGTGGCACACGCCTGCGGCCACGACGCGCACACCGCGATCCTGCTGGGCGCCGCCCTGGTGCTGGCGTCGGTGCCCGAGCTGCCGGTCGGGGTGCGGCTGATCTTCCAGGCCGCCGAGGAGCTGATGCCCGGCGGGGCGATCGACGCCATCGCCGCCGGCGCGATCACCGGGGTGTCGCGGATCTTCGCCCTGCACTGCGACCCCCGGCTGGAGGTCGGCAAGGTCGCGGTCCGGCACGGCCCCATCACCTCGGCGGCCGACCAGATCGAGATCACGCTGTACTCGCCCGGCGGGCACACGTCGCGCCCGCACCTGACGGCCGACCTGGTGTACGGGCTGGGCACGCTGATCACCGGGCTGCCCGGGGTGCTGTCGCGGCGCATCGACCCGCGCAACGGCACCGTGCTGGTGTGGGGCGCCGTCAACGCCGGGGTGGCCGCCAACGCCATTCCGCAGAGCGGCGTGCTGGCCGGCACCGTGCGCACCGCCAGCCGGCAGACCTGGGTGGGCCTCGAGGAGATCATCCGGGAGACGGTCTCCGGGCTGCTGGCGCCGCTGGCCATCGAACACACCCTGCAATACCGGCGCGGCGTGCCGCCGGTGGTCAACGAGGACCTCTCGACGCGCATCCTCACCCACGCCATCGAAGCCGTCGGCCCCGACGCGCTGGCCGACACCCGTCAGTCCGGGGGTGGCGAGGACTTCTCCTGGTACCTCGAGGAGATCCCCGGTGCGATGGCGCGGCTCGGGGTGTGGCCGGGGGTGGGGCCCCAGCTCGACCTGCACCAGCCGACGTTCAACCTCGATGAGCGGGCCTTGCCGATCGGGGTGCGCGTGATGACCAACATCGTCGAGCAGTCGGCCGCGTTCGAGCTGTTCTAGGCGCCTACGACGGTCGCGCGGCCGTGGCGCGGACGACGTGCTCGGCGATGCGCTCGTACGTCCGCCGCGTGACGTCGCCGGCCGCGCTCATGATGTTGTAGCCGTGGTCGACCCCGGCCACCTCGTGGTACTCCACCAACGCCCCGGCGGCGCCGAGTTTCTCTGCGTACCTGCGGGCTTCGTCGCGCAACCGGTCCTGCTCGGCGGTCACGACCAGCGCGGGCGCGATGCCGGCGAGGTGCTCGGCGTTGTCGCCCCAGGCGGGCGAGACCAGGCGGTCGCGCCGCCGCGCCGGCTCGGGGATGTAGGCGGTGTCGAAGACCTCGCTCATCCAGGGCTTCATGATCGCCCGGTTGCCGATCGTGGACGGCTTGTCGCGGCTGGGCGTGACCAGGTCCAGCGGCGGGTAGTGCAGCACCTGCAGCGCGATCTCGGGGCCGCCGTTTTCCAGCGCGAGCCGCGCCGCCGCGGCGGACAGGTTGCCGCCCGCGCTCTGGCCACCGACGCACAGCCGGGTGCCGTCCCACTCGCGGTCGGGGCCGGCGGCCCAGCACACGACGTCGTAGATCTGGTACACCGCGGCGGGGAAGCGGTGCCGCGGCGCCAGGGCGTAGTCGGGGTTGATCACCAGCACGCCCGCGTTGGCGGCCAGGTAGCGGCACCACGGATCGTCCTGCTCGGGGTGTCCGACCACGAAGCCGCCGCCGTGCACGTTGACGTAGACGGGCGGGTTCGTCGCCGCGGGCGGGTGGTAGACGGTCGCCGACACCGGGCCGTGGCGGGTGGGGATCGCGACCTCGGAGGTTCGGCCGGTGATCTCCGGGAAGCGCACGGCGGCCTTGGGAGTCGGGTTGATGGCGGCCGCGAACGCGCGCGCCGCCGCGTCGGCGATCAGCGGTACGGACAGGATGGACAGACGATTCTCCTTCTCCCGGCGCCCCCCTCGGATCGGGGCGCGCATCGTCGGTCTGTCTGTTTACCCTGCCGGTCGGCGTCGGGCGAATGGTTTTTGGCGGGCGCCGCCGGCGAGCGGGGTCAGGCGCTGGTCCCAGGACCGATGTTTCGGGCCGGGCGGGTCCGCAGCCAGTGCACGTAATCGGCTGGCGCTCCGGCGATTTCGGCGGCGTCGGCCATCACACCCAGATAGCGGGCGGACGGCATGCCGCCTTCCCAGGCGTCCAGGACGTACAGCCACGCCAGGACCGGGTCTGTGTCGGTGTCCGACGATATCCGCTCCACCCGGCACCGGATCTTCTTGTGCACGCCGAACTCCGAGCCCTCCCAGCGGTCCAGGTTGTGCTCGTCCGCCGGTGTCATGTCGTAGAGGACGACGAACACCTTGGACCCCGGGTCCTCGACGACGCTGGCCAGCGCGCCCTCCCAACCGATGTCCTCGCCACCGAAGGTCAATCTCCACCCGTGCAGCCAGCCGGTTCCGGCCATCGGCGAATGCGGCGCGCGTTTCTGCATCTGCTCGGGATCCATGTTCGATCCGTACGCGGCGTAGAGCGGCACGGGGAAAGCTTAGACGTCCGATGCTGGTGGGTCTTCCCCCGAGCATTCGCGGGGTCCCGGCCGCTTCGTTAGGTTGGGGCTGTGGTGACCCGCATCGTGATCCTCGGCGGCGGCCCGGCCGGTTACGAGGCCGCGCTGGTGGCCGCGACCTCGCACCCCGACACGACCCGCGTCACGGTCATCGAAACCGAGGGCATCGGCGGGGCGGCCGTCCTGGACGACTGCGTGCCGTCCAAGACGTTCATCGCCTCGACCTGGCTGCGCACCGAGCTGCGCCGGGCTCCGCGGCTGGGGTTCGAGATCGACATCGACGACGCCAAGATCTCGCTGCCGCAGATCCATGCCCGGGTCAAGCAACTCGCCACCGAGCAGTCCGCCGACATCACCGATCAGCTGCTCGGCATGGGCGTGCACGTGGTGGCCGGCCGCGGCGAGCTGATCGACCCCACCCCCGGCCTGGCCTGCCACCGCGTCAAGGCGACCGCCGCCGACGGCTCCACCCAGGAGTTCGAGGCCGACGTCGTGCTGATCGCCACCGGCGCCAGCCCGCGGGTGCTGCCGTCGGCGCCGCCGGACGGCGAGCGGATCCTGACCTGGCGCCAGCTCTATGACCTCAAGGCGCTGCCCGAGCACCTCATCGTGGTCGGGTCCGGGGTCACCGGAGCCGAATTCGTGCACGCCTACACCGAATTGGGCGTGCCGGTGACGGTGGTCGCCAGCCGCGACCGGGTGCTGCCCTACGAGGACGCCGATGCCGCGCTGGTCCTGGAGGAGGCGTTCTCCGAGCGCGGCGTCGAGCTGGTCAAGAACGCCCGCGCGCAGTCGGTCACCCGCACCGAGGACGGCGTGCTGGTCACCCTGGCCGACGGGCGCACGGTCGAGGGCAGCCACGCGCTGATGACCATCGGCTCCGTCCCCAACACCGGCGGCCTGGGCCTGGACCGGGTCGGCATCGAGCTGGGCCGCGGCGGCTACCTGACCGTGGACCGGGTGTCGCGGACGTCGGTGGCCGGCATCTACGCCGCCGGGGACTGCACCGGTCTGCTGCCGCTGGCCTCGGTCGCGGCCATGCAGGGCCGGATCGCGATGTATCACGCGCTGGGCGAGGGTGTCAGCCCGATCCGGTTGCGCACGGTGGCAGCGACGGTGTTCACCCGGCCCGAGATCGCGGCCGTCGGGGTCCCGCAGACGATGATCGACGACGGTTCGGTGCCGGCCCGCACCGTCATGCTCCCGTTGCGCACCAACGCGCGCGCCAAGATGTCGGGCCTGCGGCAGGGTTTCGTCAAACTGTTCTGCCGCCAGGCCACCGGCGTGGTGATCGGCGGCGTGGTGGTGGCACCGATCGCCTCCGAGCTGATCCTGCCGATCGCGGTGGCGGTGACGAACCGGATCACCGTCAACGAATTGGCGCAGACGCTGGCGGTTTACCCCTCGTTGTCCGGCTCGATCACCGAGGCCGCGCGGCGGCTGATGGCGCACGACGATCTGGATTAGCGGTTAGCCTTGGTGCAGCACGTCCTACTGACGAGTAACCGACAGGAGTTTCCCCAGTGCGGAGTCCTCTGCCGTGAGCAACCCGATTCAGGCACCCGGTAGCGCACAAACCTGGACGGCTTCGTCGCTGGGACCTCGGCAACGCGCGTTGGCCTGGGAGCGGCTGAGCACTGAGCAGTTCGACGTGGTGGTGATCGGCGGCGGCGTGGTGGGCTCGGGCTGCGCGCTGGACGCCGCGACCCGCGGCCTCAAGGTGGCGCTCGTGGAAGCGCGCGACTTCGCCTCGGGCACCTCGAGCCGCTCGTCGAAGATGTTCCACGGCGGCCTGCGCTACCTCGAACAGCTGGAGTTCGGCTTGGTGCGCGAGGCGCTCTACGAGCGTGAGCTGTCGCTGACCACGCTGGCGCCGCATCTGGTCAAGCCCATGCCGTTTCTGTTCCCGCTGACGCATCGGTGGTGGGAGCGTCCCTATACCGCGGCGGGCATCTTCCTCTACGACCGGCTGGGCGGCGCGAAATCTGTTCCGGCACAAAAGCATTTGACGCGCGCCGGCGCGTTGCGGCTAAGCCCCGGCCTCAAGCGCAGCTCGCTGATCGGTGGAATCCGTTACTACGACACGGTGGTCGACGACGCCCGGCACACCATGACCGTCGCGCGCACCGCCGCGCACTACGGCGCGGTGGTGCGGACCTCCACCCAGGTGGTCGCCATGCTGCGCGAGGGCGACCGGGTAACGGGTGTGCGGGTGCGCGACTCCGAGGACGGCGCGATCACCGAAGTCCGCGGCCACGTGGTGGTCAACGCGACCGGCGTGTGGACCGACGAGATCCAGGCATTGTCCAAGCAGCGCGGGCGATTTCAGGTCCGGGCGTCCAAGGGCGTGCACGTGGTGGTGCCGCGCGACCGCATCGTCAGCGACGTCGCGATCATCCTGCGCACCGAGAAGTCGGTGATGTTCGTCATCCCGTGGGGCAGCCACTGGATCATCGGCACCACCGACACCGACTGGAATCTCGACCTGGCCCATCCGGCGGCCACCAAGGCCGACATCGACTACATCCTGGAAACCGTGAACACGGTGCTGGCCATCCCGCTGACCCACGCCGACATCGACGGCGTGTACGCGGGGCTGCGCCCCCTGCTGGCCGGGGAGAGCGAGGAGACCTCCAAGCTGTCCCGGGAGCACGCCGTGGCGGTGCCCGCGCCGGGCCTGGTCGCCATCGCCGGCGGCAAGTACACCACCTATCGGGTGATGGCCGCCGACGCGATTGACGCTGCGGCCCAATTCATTCCGGCCCGGGTGGCGCCGTCGATCACGGAGAAGGTCAGCCTGCTGGGCGCCGACGGCTATTTCGCGCTGATCAACCAGGCCGAACACGTCGCCGAGCTGCAGGGCCTGCACCCCTACCGGGTGCGTCATCTGCTGGACCGCTACGGCTCGCTGATCGGTGACGTGCTGGGCCTGGCGGCGCAACGGCCCGATCTGCTCACCCCCATCAAGGAGGCGCCCGGCTACCTGCGGGTCGAGGCGCTGTATGCCGTGACCGCCGAGGGCGCACTGCATTTGGAGGACATCCTGGCCCGCCGGATGCGCATCTCCATCGAATACTCACACCGCGGCGTCGACTGCGCCCGCGAGGTCGCCGACGTGGTCGCGCCGGTGCTGGGCTGGTCGGCCGAGGACATCGAGCGTGAGGTCGCGAACTACTCCGCCCGGGTGGAGGCCGAGATCCTGTCCCAGGCGCAGCCCGACGACGTGTCCGCCGACGAATTGCGGGCCAGCGCGCCCGAGGCGCGCGCCGAGATCCTCGAGCCGGTCCCGCTCAGTTGAGGTCCTGACAATGGCCGGGCGGCCGGCGCCACTGCCGGTGCGGGACGGACTCGGCCCGGCGCGGGTGCGGCTGCGGGGCGGGCCGGTGCTGGCCGAGCTCACCGCCCGGTTCGGCGCGCGGGCCCGCGCCAAGGTGCTGGCCGGCGAGGTCGTCGGCGCCGACGGTACGGTAATCGATTGCGCCACAGCGCTTCCCGCGGGAGCGAGCGTCTACCTGTATCGCGAGCTGCCGGACGAGGTGCCCGTCCCGTTCGACATCCCGGTGCTGCATCGCGACGACGACGTCGTGGTCGTGGACAAGCCGCACTTCCTGGCCACCATGCCGCGCGGGCGCCACGTCGCGCAGACCGCGCTGGTGCGGCTGCGCCGCGATTTGGGGTTGCCCGAGCTGAGCCCGGCGCACCGGCTCGACCGGCTGACCGCCGGGGTGCTGCTGTTCACCGCGCGGCGCGAGGTCCGCGGCGCCTACCAGACGCTGTTCTCCCGCGGACTGGTGACCAAGACCTATCTGGCCCGGGCCGCCGTCGACTCGCAGCTGGAGCTGCCCCGCCTGGTGCGCAACCGGATCATCAAGCGCCGCGGCAACTTACAGTCGGTCATCGAGCCCGGTGCGCCCAATGCGGAGACGCACGTGGAGCTGCTATCGCCGGACGGGCTCTACCGGCTGACCCCGCGCACCGGGCGCACCCACCAGCTGCGGCTGCACATGGCGGCCCTGGGGATACCGATCGACGGTGACCCGCTGTATCCCGACGTCGTCGACGTTGCCGCCGACGACTTCAGCACGCCGCTGCGGCTGCTGGCGCAACGCATCGAGTTCACCGATCCGCGCACCGGTGAGCGACGCGAATTCGTCAGCCGTCGCCTGGAGCCCTAGGTCGCGTGGACGGCCGCGGGACCGGGTAGCCCGCGGCTATGGACATCACCGTCACGTACGTCGGCAACGCGACCACACTCATCTCCGCGGGCGAGCTGACGCTGCTGACCGATCCCAACTTCCTGCACCGGGGGCAACGCGCCTACCTGGGCCACGGCCTGGTGTCCAAGCGGCTCAAGGAGCCGGCGCTGCGCATCGACGAACTGCCACCGATCGACGCGATCGTGCTCTCCCACATGCATGGCGACCATTGGGACAGGGTGTCGCAGCGGGGCCTCGACCACGGGCTGCCCGTCGTCACCACCCCGCACGCCGCCCAGCGGCTGCACAGGCGCGGCTTCGCCCAGGCGCGCGGCCTGCGGACGTGGCAGCAGCACACGATGACCAAAGGCGGCGCCGCGCTCACCCTCACGTCGCTGCCCGGGCGGCACGCGCCGGGATGGAGCCAGCGGCTACTCCCGCCGGTGATGGGCACCATGCTGGAGTTCGACGACGGCGCCGGCGCCCCTCGGCGACGGCTCTACATCTCCGGTGACACCTTGCTGATCGAGGAGCTCAAGGAGATTCCCGCCCGCTTCGACCCGATCGACGCGGGCATGCTGCACCTCGGCGGCACCCGGCTGCCGGCTGGCGGGCGGCTGCCGTTCGGGCTGACCGTGACTATGGACGGCCGCCAGGGCGCCGAGCTCGTCGCGATGCTGGCCCTGCCCAAGGCCATCCCCGTGCACTTCGACGATTACAGCGTCTTCGCGTCGCCGCTGGCCGACTTCACCCGTGAGATGGAGCACAGGGGCCTGGGGGACAGGATCGTCGCGGTGAACCGCGGCGCCGCGGTGACCGTGTAGGAAGGCGGCCGCTTTCGAGTAGTGCCCCTGGCCAGCAAATGTCAAATCGCTCTCAGCTTTGGGTATAGGGTGTCCTAACACCGGGCAGTCGAACTGGGAGGTACCGACCGCAGGTGACAGGCTTCGACGTGCAGAGTTTGACGGTTCTTCGCGGCGTGGTCAACGCAAATTTGCTGAGGCGTTCTCAGCGTGGGCATTGTGAGACGTGATGGATCTTTTTGCACCCCCCGAGGTCACCTCGACGCTCATCCACACCGGGCCGGGCGCGGGCTCGCTGATCGAGGCCGCCGGCGCGTGGCAACGCGTCGCGGTCGAGCTGGAGAATTCGGTCTCCACCTATGCCTCGACGCTGTCGTCGCTGATCGAGTCCTGGGACGGGCCGTCGGCGATGGCGATGCTGCAATCCGTCCAGCCCTACCTGCTCTGGCTGCGCGAGACCGCGCAGCAATCCGCGCAGATGGCCACCTCGGCAGAGGCCGCCGCGTCGGCGTTCACCGCCGCCCGCGCCTCGATAGTGCCTCCGGCGGTGGTCACCGCCAACCGGACGCGATTGGCGCAGCTGCTGGCCACCAACCGGTTCGGCACTAACACGGCCGCCATCGCCGAGACCGAGAACGAATACCAGACCATGTGGGCGAACAACTCGGCGGCGATGAGCCGGTACCAGGCGTCGTCCTCGCAGGCGACCACGCAGCTCTCGCAGTTCGCCTCGCCCCTGTCCATGACGACCGCGGACGGCACCGCCAACCAGGAACAAGCGGTGGCGTTCGCCACCAACGACGCCGCGGGCTCGTCGTCGACCAGCTCGATACTCGACGCCCTTAGTTCGGCCGGCATCTTCGGCAGCGACGGCGATCCGAACAGCGGGTGGTTCGGCTACTGGAGCACCTGGGGCAACCAGTTCATCTCGTCCGGCTTCCCGATCAACATGCTGAGCTACCTCGCGCAGAACTCGTCGGCCAGCGCGCTGCAGAGCGTGGGCGGCGACATCGGCACCGGCCTGTCCGAGGGCCTGGGCGCGGCCACGGCGAGCCTGTCCAGCGCCGTCAAGGACGTCGGCGCGGGAATGGCGCCTTCGGGCGCGATGGGCGTCGGGGTGTCGCTGGGCAAGCTGACCGCGCCCCCCGCCGTGGTGGGGCTGTTGCCGGGCACCCAGACCGGGGTGCAACTCGCGTCCGCCGCCTCGCCGCTGCCGGCGGAATCCGGGTTCCCGCTGATGCCGATGATGGTGCCGCCGACGACGGCCTCGGCCGGCACCGGCTGGCGAAAACGTAAACAGCAGAAGTACGAGGACGTTGCCCTCGGCCAGGAGGTCAAAGGCAAAGTGATGCCTCGTAACCCATCGGCGGGATGACCTTGACGATGGCGCCCCACGACTGCGGACGCCGTACCCCGCCACCGGGCAGGTCAACGGCGACCAGCAGCAGGACACCACGATGTCCCGCCGTCACCCACTCTTCTAGTACCGGACGGGCCGACGCACAGCGTCGGCCCCACCCACGTTCTTCCCCAAGGTAAAGGTTCATGGATTTCGGGATACTGCCGCCGGAGATCACTTCGGCGCTGATCCACTCTGGACCCGGCGCTTGGTCATGGATCGAAGCCGCCGGCGTCTGGCAGGAGCTCAGCGCCGAGCTCGAGCAATCCGCCAGCAGCTACACCGCGGAGTTGTTGGGGCTGATGACGACGTGGCACGGCCCGTCCGCCCTGGCGATGGCCCAGGCGCTCGAGCCCTACCTCGACTGGTTGCGCGTCACCGCCCAGCAGTGCCAGCAGGTCGCCACCTCGGTTCAGGTCATGACCACGGCCTTCGAGTTGACGCACTGGACCGTGGTGCATCCTTCGTTGGTCGCTGCCAACCGGGCGCGGCTGGCGATGTTGTTGGCCACCAACTTCTTCGGGATCAACTACCCGGCCATCGCCGAAACCGAGGCTGAATATCAGACCATGTGGGTGAACAACTCCGCGGCGATGGTCCGTTACGCCGCCACCTCGGCGAGCGCCGTCCAACCGCCGACCTTCACACCGCCGCCGCCGGTGACCAGTCCGTCGGGCGTGACGATGCAAACCGCGATGGTGCCCGCCACGACCACGACCGACTCCGGGATCATGACGGCGGCCGACATCTCCGGGGCCAGCGAAGACCTCGCCGCCTCGAGCGCCTTCGGCCTCGATCCGGACTCCGGCTGGTTCAAGTACTTCAGCACCTGGGGAAATCAGTTCATCGCGGGCGGTTTTCCCATCAACCTGCTCAGCTATATCGCCCAGGTCAACGCCGCCCAAAGCCTGCAGGGCGGCGTGGCCGCCGACATCTTCGGCGGCCTGTCCGAAGACGCCGCCGCGCTGTCCTCGGCGGACGCCAGCCTGGTCGGTGCCGTTGGATCCTCCATGGCGCCCCGCGCGACTTTGGGCATCGGCGTCTCGCTCGGCAACCTGACCATGCCGCCGGCGACGGTGGGCATGCTGGAATCTTCGGCGCCGGTGCAACTGACGTCGGCGGCCTCCGCGCTGCCCGCGGGACCCGGACAGACCCCCATGCTCCCGATGGCCCCGGTGCGTCCGGGCCGCGGCTCGGCGAGCGGCCGGCGGCGCAAGGGACGCGACTACGACGATATCGAGTACGGCGCCGAGCTTCCGGGCACCGTGATGCACAGGCCGCCGTCGGCGGGATAGCGCGGGCTGCGCGACTCCATCATGCGGTTGCGGACGATGTGCTCGACCAGGATGGGGACGAAGGTTTGCACCGGTGCGTCGATGAATCGTTGCGCCGTCTCGTCGCACCAGCGCCTGATCTGAGCGGTGCGCCGTTCATCGCCGAGCCCCTCGTGACGGGCCAGCTTGTCGGCGACGTCGGTCACCGACCGGCCAACCGCGCCCGGGACGGCCGGAGGGGCCGCCTCGTCGGCGGGCGCGCGCACGGCCTCGAGTGCCCGACGGGCGGCGTCCTCCTCGGTGTCCGGCCGGATGACTTGCAGGGTGATGTGGCGGCCGTTCTCGCCCATCACGATGACGCTGGCCGGCTCGTTGCTGGTGAAGCCCAGCAATTCGATTGTGTGGTCGTCGGTTTGCGCCAGCGCCGGCGTGTTGTGCCAGTCGTTGCGGTGATAGCCCACCATGACGATCCGCCCCAGCCGGTCGGCCAGCGACGCCGCCAGGCCCGCCACCTCGTCGACCAGGTTGGTCGACCGCGGCCACCAGGCGCCGTCGATGTGCTCGGACACGGCCCGATAAGGCTTGAGTTGCAACCGGTTTGATCGCTCCATTGGATAAGATCAGCACGGCTAGTCGGCGACCGCGGCGCGGGCGAGTGGCCGGCGGGTTTACCGATCGTGAACAACGGTTGAGAAGATGCCGGGGTACAGATCGCTTCGAACGTTTCCGGTCGGGTGTGGCGCGGCGGCATGGCGCAGGACGGCATCGAGTTCTACGTGATGTTCAGGCGCCGCGACTGGCTGTAGCCTACCGGACTACCGCGCCACGGACGGGGCCGAAATCCCTTGGTGGACACCTTGATTGATCTTGTCCCGCAGGGCGGGGCTACCCGGTGGATCCGAATCCTGGCAGGCGCAACTGAGATGGCTGAAGGGGTTGGGGTCGGTGCTGGCCGCCGCCGCGGCCGACGCGCCGAAGGCGATCGCAATGCCGGCCACACCGACCAAAAGTTTCGGAATCATTGTCGGCCCCGAGCTTCTTGGTTGTGGATACCTCGAATTTTATCCGCGGTTGCATCACGAGCCTGTCAACCGGCGGTAAATTTCAGGACCCGGAAGAACCGGCCGAATCCGCGTATTTGGGGCAGTACGCCTTGATGCTGACCCCGACGAAATAGCCGGCGTGGTAGCTGTCCAGCGTGCTGCTGGACAACACGTTGTTGGCGACCTGTTCCGGTGACTGGCCCATGTCGAGTTCGTGGCACACGGTGTGCCCGGAGTTGACCGCGGCGTCGGGCGACTCGTAGTTGATGCCCTTGGCCTTCAGCGCGGCCAGAAACGCATCGTCGGCGGAGGTGGCGTTCGCGGTCGCGGCTGCGGCCAGCACGCCGAGCAGCCCGGCGACCGGCGCGGCGCCGATCGCCAGGAGCGAGCGCGCCCGGCTGGGCTTGCGCATCTGGGTGGTCGTCATTTCTGATACTCCCGTGGAACAGAAGTGCCGTTGCTTGCTGAAGGCGGGGCTAGTTCGCATGCTTGCATGTCGCGGAACGGCCCGGTGCGGGATCGCCGATAATGCGGTGTGTGCCACACAAGGGTTTGCTCCCGCGTCGCAAGCGCGTTACCGGCGAGCCCGTGCGGGCGCGCTGCCGGTGATCTGACGACATGGCATACGCGCGGTGGCTGTGGCTCGCTGTGGTGGCGATATGCGTGGTCGGCTGCGGCGTGCGGCACGTGTCGGCGGCGAGCGCTCGAGACATTCCGGGCACCTTTCGATCCAACGGCATGGACCGAACCTACATGTTGCACGTGCCGGCGGGCGACCCCGTCGGGCTGGTGCTCAGTTTGCACGGCGGCGGCGGTACCGGGATCTCGCAGCGCGCCCTGACGGGTTTCGACTCCGTTGCTGACGCCCATGACCTGTTGGTGGTCTACCCCGACGGTTACGAGAAGAGCTGGGCCGACGGTCGCGGCGCCGCACCCGCCGATCGCCGCCACATCAACGATGTGGCGTTTCTGGTCGGGCTGGTGACCAAGCTGCAGCACGACTACGGCATCGCACCCGGGCACGTGTTCGTCACCGGGATGTCCAACGGGGGCTTCATGAGCAACCGGCTGGCCTGCGACCGGGCCGACGTCTTCGCCGCCGTCGCGCCGGTGGCCGGCACCTTGGGCGTCGGGGTGGCCTGCAACCCGTCACAGCCGGTGTCGGTCTGGGCGGCCCACGGCACCGCCGACCCGCTGGTGCCCTTCGAGGGTGGGGCGGTGCGCGGGCGCGGCGGGCTGAGCCACTCCGTCTCAGCGGACGCCATGGTGGACAAGTGGCGCTCGGCCGACCGCTGCCAGGGTGACCCGGCCATGGAGGCGCTGCCCGACGTCCGCGACGGCACGGTCGTGCACCGCTACGAGTCGACGGGGTGCGCGGCCAACACCGAGGTGGTGTTCTACAAGATCGACCGGGGCGGGCACACCTGGCCGGGCGGCAAGCAGTACCTGCCGGCGGCCGTCATCGGCCCCACCACCCGCGCGCTCGACGGGTCCGAGGCCATCGCCCAGTTCTTCCTGGCGCACGCCCGCGACTAGCGGCGATCGCAAGCGCGGCGAAGCCGGGCGCCGGGGGTCGCCGCCATCAGGACTAGCGGCGATCGCAAGCGCGGCGAAGCCGGGCGCCGGGGGTGCCTCCCGCGTGCGGGGGACGGGTCGCCGCCATCAGGACTAGCCTCAGCGCTGACACGACGGACACCAGTAGGTCACCCGTTCGGTCGCGTCGTCGAACTTGATCGGTGTGCCGCAGCGGCGGCAAGGCTGCCCCGATCGCCCGTAGACCCACAGCTGCCGCCCCGGCCGGGTGTCGCCGGTGGTGCACCGGTTCCAGCGGAAGCGGTTGAGCCACAACATGTCCCGCGCGCGCGAGACCAGCCGGAGGGGATCGGCGAGGTCGCGCACCGGCGCGGTGGGCAGATGCCCGGTGAGGAAACACAATTCGTTGCTGTAGACATTGCCGACTCCGGCCAGCACCCGCTGGTCCAGGAGCGTCTCGGCGATCGGCCGGTCCGGGTCGGCCGTCAGGTTGGCGGCGGCGAGTGTCGGATCCCAGTCCTCGCCAAGCAGATCGGGCCCCAGGTGCGCGACGGCGTCGCCGTCCCGGTCGCGCTCCAGGATCTCCAGCACGCCCAGGTCGACGCCGACGGCCCGGGCGGTGCCGGTTTCCAGGATGATGCGCGCCCGGTGGTCGACGCGCATCGGGCGGTTGCCGACCCGCCAGCTGCCGTCCATCTTCAGGTGCGAGTGAATGCTGGCCGGCCCCACCCGGATGAACAAATGCTTCCCGCGGCTGAGCACCTCGTTGACGACCTGCCCGGTGAGGTCGACGGTGGCGAACCGCGGGACCCGGATGTCGCAGCGGGTCAGCGTGCGCCCGGCCAGGTGCTCGCTCAGCACGGCGGCGGTGTGCCAGACGGTGTCGCCCTCGGGCATGTCAGCGCAGCCGCATCCCGCGCGGCGTGCGGGCGAAGCCGGCGTCGGACAGGGCGTCGACCGGTCCGGGCCCGTCGGCGCGGGGCTGCAGCGCCGGCGCCCCGTCGATGCGTTCGACCAGGATCGAGGCGACGCGGCGGGCGGCGACCAGGTCGGCCAGCGCCGTCGCCGCGGCGTGATGGGCGGCCGGGTCGTCGGTGAAGGTGAGCAGCGATCGGCCGCCGCGCTCGAGGAACCAGGCCAGCT
>NZ_QMEV01000002.1 GCF_003284935.1 Mycobacterium colombiense | reverse complement strand
GCACGGTGTGGTCGGAGGAGTCCGCCTACCGCGGCGCGCTGGCCGCCGCCGGCTCGGCCGCTTTCGGTGCACGCGGGGGGCGGCTGCTGCAGGCCACCGCGTTTGGTCTCTCGCACGTCGCCGACGCGCGCGCGACGGGTGAGCCCCTGGCAGGCACCGTGCTGGTCACCGGCATCGCGGGCTGGCTGTTCGGTTGGCTGGCCGATCGTTCCGGCAGCCTGGCCGCACCCTTGCTGGCGCACCTGGCCATCAACGAAGCCGGGGCGGTCGCGGTGCTGGGTGTTCGGCGGGCGCTCAGGGATTGATGGTGTAGTCACCCAGCTGGCGGCCCCACACGAAATCGACCGCGAGCGGCGAGCCGACTTCGAAGTGGTTGTAGGGAGCCATGCTCGCACCGGTATCCATCACCAAAAACGGCGCGGGCCACAGTTCCCGGGTGATCTTCTGCCAGCAGCCCGCTCGTCCGCCGGGGCCGCCCCTGGCGTTGGTGCGCGGCAGGTTCTCCGGCCAGATATAGGGATTGGGCGCGCCCGCGATGGCGCCCGAGGCGTGGGCGCCCAGCGAGTAGCCGTTGTCACCCAGCGCGTTGTGGATTCTTGGTGCCACTTCATCGAAATTATGGATAGTGCAGTAGATTTCGGGACTGTACTCGTCGAGCAGCTGGCTGCTGGGAACCAGGTCGGTGGCGCCGCGGACGAAGAACGGTCCGCCGCGGGCCAAGGCGTCGGCACCGGAGTTGCCCACCCCGGCGGCCGCCAGCAGCGCGGCATCGAGGTCGCGTTGCCGCGAGTTGAGTGTGCGCGCGGTCGTCACCGCATGGTCGAGCGTGTCCCACAGATCGGGTGAGGCGTGCGCATAGGTATCGCCCAGGGCTGCCAACTGCCGAATGTCGTTGCGCAGGACCGGCATCCGCGAATTCAGGTCGTCGAGGACGGCGTTGCCGTTGACAAGCGAGACGCCGAACCTCTCGCCCATTCCGGTCAGCGCCTGGGCGGCCGCGCTGAGCGTGAGGTTCACCTTGACCGGATCGATTTTCTCCGCGATCGACATGAGCGTCTCGAAAAGGGTGTTGAACTCGGTGGTCACCGACGTGGCATCGATCACCATCGACGGTGTGATCGGTTGCGCTGCAGGATTTTTCGGTGAGCTCAAGGCGACATATTTGTTGCCGAACACGGTGGTGGCCTTTACCGCGGCCGCCACGTTGGCCGGGATCTGCTTGAGGTATTTCGGGGTGATGTTCAGGACTATCCTGGCGGCCGGCCTGCCGTCATGCGTGGTCTCCGAAATGCTGGACACCCGGCCGATCTGCACCCCGTTGTAGGTGACCTTGGAGCCGGGATCCATCACCAGGCCCGCCCGCGCGGCCACCATGGTCAACTTCGTGGTGGGCGTGAGGGCGCCCCGAAATTGCAGGTACAGGAGCGACCCGATCAATCCCATGACCATGACCGTTAGCAGGCCGGCGGTCCTGTACGGCGGCCGCGCCCTCGAGCGACGGGGCTCCATGGTTTTGAGACCCTAGGGTATGGCCCCCCGCGACAAAGCCGATCCGGCCAAGACCCGGCAGGCCGTGTTGGCGGTCGCGGACTGGCTGCGCGACGAATCCGGTCCGGAGCCCGACCGGCAGGAATTGGCGACGGCCGTTCGGCTGACCGCCCGCACGCTGGCCGCGCTGGCGCCCGGGCGCAGCGTGGAGGTGCGCGTCCCGCCCTTCGTCGCGGTGCAGTGCGTCCCAGGGCCCACGCACACCCGCGGCACACCGCCCAACGTGGTGGAAACCGGAGCGCGGACCTGGCTGCTGCTGGCCACCGGGGCGTTGCCGTTCGCCGAGGCCAAGCGCACCGGTGCGCTGCGCCTGTCCGGCTCGCGGGCGGGTGAGATTGAGCACTGGCTGCCCCTGTTCGATGTCGGCTGAACATAACCCTGAACTGCAGGTTCAGGTATTTACGCTGGCAATTTGTCGCCCAACACGCCCGGCGGATTCGTCGGCGCGGCGCGTGTGCCCGTAGACTCCGTTACGTCACCAACCGTTCCCCGGGGAGCTGCCTAATCGTGACCGTCCAAGAACCCGAAGAGGACTTCAACGCGCCCCGTGAGGAATGCGGTGTATTCGGGGTCTGGGCCCCCGGCGAGGACGTCGCCAAACTCACCTATTACGGCTTGTACGCGCTGCAGCATCGCGGCCAGGAGGCCGCCGGCATCGCCGTCGCCGATGGTTCCCAGGTACTGGTCTTCAAAGATCTCGGCCTGGTCAGCCAGGTGTTCGACGAGCAGACGCTGGGCGCCATGCCGGGCCACGTCGCCATCGGGCACTGCCGGTACTCGACCACCGGCGACACAACCTGGGAGAACGCCCAGCCGGTGTTCCGCAACACCGCGGCCGGCACCGGGGTGGCATTGGGGCACAACGGGAACCTGGTCAACACCGCCGAGCTCGCGGCCCGCGCCCGCGACGAGGGACTGATCGCCAAACGCGCCCCGGCGCCGGCGACGACCGACTCCGACATTCTGGGCGCGCTGCTGGCCCACGGCGCGGCGGACGCCACCCTGGAACAATCCGCGCTCGATCTGTTGCCGACTGTGCGCGGCGCGTTCTGCCTGACGTTCATGGACGAGAACACCCTGTATGCGGCGCGCGATCCACATGGGGTGCGGCCGCTTTCGCTGGGACGCCTGGACCGCGGCTGGGTGGTGGCCTCCGAAACTGCGGCGCTCGACATCGTGGGCGCCTCGTTCGTCCGCGACATCGAACCGGGCGAATTGTTGGCGATCGACGCCGACGGCGTCCGCTCCACCCGTTTCGCCAACCCCACCCCCAAGGGCTGCGTCTTCGAATACGTCTACCTGGCGCGACCGGACAGCACCATCGCCGGACGGTCCGTCCACGCGACCCGGGTGGAGATCGGTCGCCGGCTGGCCCGCGAACGTCCCGTCGAGGCCGACCTGGTGATCGGCGTGCCCGAGTCGGGCACGCCCGCCGCCGTCGGATACGCCCAGGAGTCGGGCATTCTCTACGGCCAGGGGCTGATGAAGAACGCCTACGTCGGGCGCACCTTCATCCAGCCGTCCCAGACCATCCGCCAGCTCGGTATCCGGCTGAAGCTCAACCCCCTTCGCGAGGTCATCCGGGGCAAGCGACTCATCGTCGTCGACGACTCGATCGTGCGCGGCAACACCCAGCGCGCGCTGTTGCGGATGCTGCGCGAGGCCGGCGCCGTCGAAGTGCACGTGCGGATCGCCTCGCCCCCGGTCAAATGGCCCTGCTTCTACGGCATCGACTTCCCGTCACCGGCGGAGCTGATCGCCAACGCGGTCGAGGACAAGAAGGAGATGCTCGAGGCGGTGCGGCACGCGATCGGCGCCGATTCGCTGGGCTACATCTCGCTGCGCGGCCTGGTCGCGGCCTCCGAGCAGCCGGCCTCACGGCTGTGCACCGCGTGCTTCGACGGCCAGTACCCGATCGAACTGCCCGAGGAAACAGCGTTGGGCAAGAACGTCATCGAGCACATGCTCGCCAATGCCGCTCGCGGCGCCGGACTCGACGAACTGGCGCCCGACGAAGTGCCGGTCGTGCACTGAGGGAATCGGTTGCCCTCCTTCACCGACGTTTGATACCGGCCGTCAGCGCCGCCCGGTAGCCTTTATCGCGATGACGGATCCCGGAAAGAGTCCAGGACGCCACCAAGGCAGTCAGGGCATCACCTACGCGTCGGCCGGGGTGGACATTGAAGCCGGCGACCGCGCTGTCGAATTGTTCAAGCCGCTGGCGACGAAAGCCACGCGACCCGAGGTTCGGGGCGGCTTGGGCGGATTCGTCGGCCTGTTCGCGCTACGTGGCGATTATCGCGAGCCGCTGCTGGCCGCCTCCACCGACGGCGTCGGCACCAAACTGGCGGTGGCCCAGGCGATGGACAAGCACGACACCGTCGGGCTGGACCTGGTGGCCATGGTGGTCGACGACCTCGTGGTGTGCGGAGCCGAGCCGCTGTTCCTGCAGGACTACATCGCGGTGGGCCGGACGGTGCCGGAACGCTTGAGCGCCATCGTTGGCGGCATCGCCGAGGGATGTGTGCGGGCCGGCTGCGCGCTGCTGGGCGGCGAAACGGCCGAACACCCGGGTCTGATGGAGCCGGACCACTACGACATCTCGGCCACCGGCATCGGCGTCGTCGAGGCCGATGACGTGCTGGGGCCCGATCGGGTCAAACCCGGCGACGTCATCATCGCGATGGGTTCGTCGGGTCTGCATTCCAACGGATATTCGTTGGCGCGCACCGTGTTGCTCGAGATCGACCGGATGAACCTCGGGGGCTACGTCGAGGAGTTCGGCCGCACCTTGGGTGAAGAGCTGCTCGAGCCCACCCGCATCTACGCCAAGGACTGCCTGGCGCTCGCGGCCGAAACCCACGTGCGCACGTTCTGCCACGTGACCGGCGGCGGCCTGGCCGGCAACCTGCAACGCGTCATCCCGCACGGCCTGGTCGCCGAGATGGATCGCGGAACCTGGACGCCCGCGCCGGTGTTCGCCATGATCGCCCAGCGCGGCCGGGTGACCCGCGAGGAGATGGAGAAGACGTTCAACATGGGCGTCGGCATGATCGCCGTGGTGGGCCCCGAGGACACCGACCGGGCGCTGGCCATCCTGACCGCCCGGCATCTGGACTGCTGGGTGCTGGGCACCGTCGGCAAAGGCGGCAAGGAGGGCCCGCGGGCCAAGATGGTCGGTCAGCACCCGAGGTTCTAAAAGGCTCGGGCTCCGGCGGAACTAACGCGGCGCCGGTGCCCTACGCATCGGCGCCGGGGCGTGGGTCTTAGCGACGCCAGGCGTCCTGGTCGTCCCAGGATTCCTCGGATCCGTCGCTGTCCAGGTCGTTGGACCCGTCCGAACCCGTTCCGGACAGCTCTTGCTGAAGCCGCTGGAAGTCGGTCTGTGGAGAACTGTATTTGAGTTCTCGAGCAACCTTGGTCTGCTTTGCCTTAGCCCGGCCGCGGCCCATGGGGGAACCCCCTCGCGCAATAACGGAGCGGCCTAACGAGTAGGCGGCTCCGATCTCCTGGTGTCATTTGTCCTGCCAACAGTTTACCGTGCCCCGCCACCGGGCGTTGGCGCCCCCTGCTTGCTGTGGCGGACGTTACCGTTCATTATCCCGCACCGCCCCGCAACCGTTCAACAGCTAGCCGTCCCGCGCCGATTTGTTCGGTTGCCGGAAGCGAATCGGCGTCGATCACCGCGGCCACCGAGCCTTCCGCGCCGGTCGCCAATTCCGTCTCGGCGGGCAGCCCGCGCTTGAGCAAGGCCAGTGCTATCGGCCCGAGATCCACGTGGTCGACCACGGTGCCGAGGCGGCCGACCGTGCGGCCGCCGGCCAGCACCGGATCACCGGTCGACGGCCGGTCGACCGACCCGTCGAGGTGCAGCAGCACCAGCATCCGCGGCGGCCTGCCCAGGTTGTGCACCCGCGCGACCGTCTCCTGCCCGCGATAGCAGCCCTTGTCCAGGTGGACGGCCCCCGTACCGGGACCGCCGATCCACCCCACTTCGTGCGGAATCGTGCGCTCATCGGTGTCGACGCCGAGGCGGGGTCGCACGGCCGCGGCCCGGTGGGCTTCGTAGGCCCACACACCGCCGGGCCGCACGCCGGCCTGGGTGAGGCGGTTTCGCCACTCGTCGGCCGCGGCGCGCGGAATCAGCAGGTCCAGCTCGAGCCCGCCCGCCGGGGTGCCCGGCATCCGGCGCACGAAGCCGTCGCCGGTGGGGACCGCGGTCAGCTCGGCGGGCAGCGCATCCACCCCGAGCGCGTCGAGAACTGTTGGGTCAGCCAGTTTCGGGCCCAGCAGCGAGACCACGGCCAGTTCCGCCCCGGCCGGGGTGACCTCGGACCAGAACACCATCTTGCGCAGGTATTGCAGCAGCGGCTCGGACCGCCACGGTTCGGTGTCGAGGTAGGTGGTGCCGCCCAGCTCGGTCTGGATCCAGTGGTCCTCGACGCGCCCCTGGCCGTCGAGGCTGAGGTTCTGCGTGCTGGCGCCGTCGGGGAGGTCGCTGACGAATTGCGTCGAAATGCTGTGCAACCACGTCTGCCGGTCCTTGCCGGTCAAGGTGAGCACGCCGCGGTGCGAACGGTCGACCCATATCGCGTCGGTGTCGGCCGCACGCTGCTCGCCCAGCGGATCGCCGTAATGCCAGACCGCACCGGCGTCGGGTCCGGTCTCGGGTGCGGGGACAGCGCGAGTCACGAGTCAACTCTACGGACCGGCCGGCCCGGCGTCGCCGCGCTCGCGGTCAGGCGATGCGGGTCATTGGATAGGCTTTTCGACCATGGCCGGCCCGACGGGTGTGATCGTCACGCTGGACGGCGAAATGCATTCGCCCGACGCGCCCTTGCTGCACGCCGACGATCTGGCCGCGGTCCGCGGTGACGGTGTCTTCGAGACGCTGCTGGTCCGCGACGGCAGGGCCTGTCTGATCGAGCCGCACCTGCAGCGCCTGACCCACTCGTCCGCGTTGACCGATCTGCCCAAGCCTGACCTGCCGCGGTGGCGACGCGCGATCGAGGTGGCCACCCGGCAGTGGTGCGCGGCCGGCGCGGACGAGGGCGCGATGCGGTTGATCTACACCCGCGGGCGCGAGGGCGGCTCGGCTCCGACCGCCTTCGTCATGGTCAACGCGGTCCCCGACCGCGTGACGGCGGTCCGGCGAGGCGGGCTGGCGGCGATCACGCTCGACCGCGGGCTGCCCGCCACCGGCGTCGACGCGATGCCGTGGCTGCTGGCCGGCGCCAAGACCCTGTCCTACGCGGTCAACATGGCGGCCCTGCGCCATGCCGCCCGTCAGGACGCCGGTGACGTGATCTTCGTCAGCACCGACGGCTACATCCTGGAAGGCCCACGCTCGACTGTGGTGATCGCCACGGCCCCCGAGACACCGGACGGCCATCCGTGCCTGCTAACCCCGCCGCCGTGGTATCCGATCCTGCGCGGCACCACCCAGCAGGCCCTGTTCGAGGTGGCCAGGGACAAGGGGTATGACTGCGACTACCGCGCGCTGCGGGTCGCGGATCTGGTTGCCGCCCAAGGTGTTTGGCTGATCTCCAGCATGACCTTGGCGGCCCGCGTGCACACCCTCGATGGCCGCGCGCTGCCGCCGGCGCCGATGGCCGCGGAATTCGCCGAGCTGATCGACGCCGCCATCGTCAGCGATCGCTGAGCGCTGAATTCTGTTGTCGGCTGGCCGATCCGCGGGTACGGTCGGCCGTACACAAGGAAGGAGGTGGTCCGCGAATTGATAGCTTCATGGACATGTGAGGTGGCTGCGCGCTAGCAGCACCTGCTCGGAAGAGCTGGCGTCACACGTGCGCTAGCGAATTCCCCGCAGTCACCCGGCCCCCGAGCTTCCGGTTTTTGTCCAACCAGGAACACGGCTCGGGGGCCGATCCATGTCTGGGGCGGCGACTGGGCCACCTTCGCGGCGATCTCCCCGGCGAGCTTGCCGGCGTGGCCGGTCCCGGCATCGGGGCCGCACACCAACAAGTCGACGACGACACTGGACGCCGCGTGCAGCGCGTCGTGGCAGACCCGGGTTCCGTCAGTTGAGGGGTCGCCCAATTATGTTGCGCCGGAGCCCTTTCGTGGCTGTCGGCGCGGCTCGGCCGCTAGCCCGCGAACCGGGACAGCCGCGCCGAAAGATGGGGCACCAGACCGCCGTCGGCGTCCACCCGCTCCTCGACGTAGGCCAGGTCGCCGCCTTCGACGATGCCGTAGAGGCGTTTGGCACCGCCGACCAGCACGCCCGACCGGCTGCGGGCCAGCGCGTCGGTGACCAGCTCCCAGGACGACTGGGTCAGGGGGCGGCCGTAGAACAGTTCGACGTAGCCCGCCGAATGGGCCAGCAGCAGTTCGATGGCATGCGATTCGCCGGGGTCGTCGGGATCGGTGACGAAGCGCCAGAAGCCGGTCTCGCGCAAGCCGCGTTCTTCGTAGTCGCCGGTCTCGTTGAGCCGCCACGAGCGGGCTTCCCAATTGAGGTAGTCACCGCCGTCGTGCGAGACGACGATCTGCTGACCGAACCGGTAGTCCCCGTCCTGCCCGCGGCCCTCTCCCTCGCCGCGCCACACGCCGACCAGCGGCAGCAACGCCAGCAAGTCATCGCTGAGATTGGCGCCCTCGCGCAGGTTCGCGGTGTCGGCGGGCAGGGGCAGGTCATCGTAGGACGGAATGTTGCGGGCGGCGGTCAGCTTGGCGCGTTCGGCGGCAGCGGCCACCGCCCGGTCGCCGGAGCCGGCGGGGCTGAACGGTTGGTCGGGGGTCACGCGCGCCACCGCCTCCGATCGCTGCGTCCCGAAGCGTCGCCGGCGCGGGTCACGACTCGTCGGTGATGAGCCGGTGGAGGGTGTACAGGGCGAACCATGAAATCACCACGACCGCCACAACCAGCATGATCTCGAAGAACAGCACCACGCGGACAAGTCTATTCGTCCCGCGGCCACCGCGTCCGGGGCGGTTGGTGGGTCAGGCGATCTTGACGTCGACCTCGTGGATGCCCGCACCCGACGGCGCCACCACGGCGTCGCCGTTGCCGGCCTTCGACAGGGCGCGCAAGGTCCAGGATCCCGGTGCGGCGAAGAACCGGAAGTCACCGGTGGCCGACGCCACCACCTCGGCGGTGAACTCGTCCGAGGAGTCCAGCAAGCGCACGAACGCGCCGCCCACTGCCTGGCCGTCGCCGTCCACCACGCGACCGGTGATCACCGTTTCCTTCTCCAGGTCGACGCTGGCGGGCAGCGTCTGTCCTTGTTTCGGTGCAGAGCACATATCAGCTTCCCAACTCGATCGGGGCGCCCACCAGGGAGCCGTATTCCGTCCAACTGCCGTCGTAGTTCTTCACATTCCGATGCCCGAGCAATTCATAAAGAACGAACCAGGTGTGCGACGACCGTTCGCCGATGCGGCAGTAGGCGATCGTCTCCTTCTCGCCGTCCAGGCCGGCGTCGGCGTAGAGCTTGGCCAGCTCCTCGTCGGACTTGAAGGTGCCGTCCTCGTTCGCGGCTTTGCTCCACGGCACGTTGATGGCGCCGGGGATGTGGCCGGGCCGCTGGCTTTGCTCCTGCGGCAGGTGTGCGGGCGCCAGGATCTTGCCGGAGAACTCGTCGGGGGAGCGCACGTCGACCAGGTTCTTGACGTTGATCGCCGCGATGACGTCGTCGCGGAACGCCCGGATGCTGTTGTCCGGCGCGGCGGCGGTGTACGAGGTCGCCGGCCTGCTCACGGGCTCACTGGACAGTGCGCGACCGTCGAGCTCCCACTTCTTGCGGCCGCCGTCGAGCAGCTTGACCTTGTCATGGCCGTACAGCTTGAAATACCAGTAGGCGTAGGCGGCGAACCAGTTGTTGTTGCCGCCGTAGAGAATCACGGTGTCGTCATTGGAGATGCCCCGCTCGCTGAGCAGTTTGGAGAACTGCTGGGCGTCGACGAAGTCGCGTTTGACCGGGTCCTGCAGGTCGGAGCGCCAGTCCAGCTTGATCGCGCCGGGGATGTGGGCGGCGTCGTAAGCGCTGGTGTCTTCGTCGACTTCGACGAAGACGACGCCTGAGGCGTCGAGATTGCTCTCAGCCCAGTCGGTGGAGACCAGGACGTCAGAGCGTGCCATGGAGTGGATCCTTTCAATCGCTTTTGTTACAGCAGGTCAGGTGGGACGCGCGGGGCTTCGGAAACGGGCGACCAGCGGGTAGAGCTGGCAGCCCAGGCAGATGCCGAAGGCCGCGTTGAGGAATGCGGCGGCCAGAGCGGCCGCGGTGGCGATGACGCCGACCAGGCCGGCGCCGGTGGCGAATCCGGCGGCTCCCAGCACGGCGAAGATCAGGCCGACGAGTTGGGCGAACTTCAGCGGCGGGGTCGGTTCGCGGTCCTGCACCGGCCCCAGCCGGGGCGCGACGACGGTGGCGAAGATCCGGCCGTAGGGATGCTTGCGCGGCCCCCCGATCGCGCCGATGGCGAAGACGGCGGCCTGAGCGGCCAGGATCACCGCGGCGGCCGGCGGACTGGCCGCCGAGACGACCAGCGCCAGCACGAGGACCGCAGTGGTGACCCAGGCGGCGAATCGCGGCCCGCGCACGTCGACCAGATCCGGCTGCGCGACGGTGTTGCTGCTCGGCAAGGTAGGAACTCCTCGATACCCCTATTGCTGACGGAAACGACGAATGGAGACGTGCCACGGTCTGGATCCGGGGCCGCTCCGAGTGCTACGCAAAAGCGCGGCTACTCAGCAGCAACAGCAACAACAACAGCCCGCGGTGCGGCACAGTGCAACTGCGCGACGCTGGATGAGCATGGGCTCGAGGCGGGCTGACACGTCGGTCAGCTTACCCAATGACCCCGCGGTCAAGCCAACAGCGGTTTCAGCGCGGACCGCAGGTCGGCGGCGTTGGGCACTCCGGAGGTGCGGTATCGCTGCCGGCCGTCCACGTCGAAGATCAACGTGGTGGGCAGGGACAGGACCGAATACCGGTGCGCGGTCTCGGGGTTTGCGTCCAGGTCGATCTCGACGTGGGCCACGTCGTCCAGGTCCTCGCAGACCTGCTCCACCACCCGGCGGACCCGGTCGCACGGCCCGCACCACGGGGCGCTGAAGTGCACCACGGTCGGGCTGCTGCGGGACAGCCCCAGCGCCGCGATGTCGGCGTCGGCGTCCCGATCCGGCTCGGCGGCGATCTCCCTGATGGTTCCGGAGCGACGGGTCAGCCACCACCCGGCGAGGCTTGCCAACGCGAGCACCACGACGATCACGACGACTGCGGTCATGACTGTTTGAACCCCGCGAGGGTCACGGTTACTCCACGGGTGATGCCCTCGATGATGACGTCGGATCCCCGGGCTCCCTCGGAGGTCGGCGCGACACCGAAGGGCAGCCGCTGGTCGGGCAGCCGCCCGCTGAACGCATGCAGCACCGCATCACGCTTGTCCGCCGGAACCGTCTGGTTGGCGGTGTCCGAGCCGGTCAGCACGCCGGTCGGGGTGAACACCAGCGTCGCCGGGTCGTCCGGGGCGATGGACAGGTCGACCGAGACGCTGACCCGGCGATCGAAGCCCGCCGATTTGGGTGTCCCGGTGAACACCAGACCGTGGCTGTCCGAGATGCCCGACGCGGTGACGCCACCGGTGGAGGTGTTGGTTTCCTTGGGCGGCGCCTCGACCATCAAATCGCTGATGCCCATGAACCGGCCCAGGTGCGTCGAGTCGACGATGATGCGGCTCTCCAACTTGCCCACGGCGAGCTTCGCGTCCGGGCCGATCAGCCACGACGCCTGCGCCAGGTCCACCGAGTACATGGTGGCTTCCAGGGTGGCCCTGCCGGTCCTCGCATGGTCGATGGCGTTGGCCTTGATCTCCACCTGGCTGTAGTTGCCGCGCATCGCCTGGGGAAGGAACGGAAACGCCACGATCGCCACGAACGGGTCCGTTCCCAGCTTGGCCGCCTTGCGGACGCTGGACGACAGCCGGTATTCGGCATAGATGCTGGTCCCGTAGTCGACGCCGATTGCGCTGAGGGCGAGCACCGCGACCAGGATCGCCGTCGCGGTCACAGCAATCAGCACCTTGCGCACCCGCATATTGTGGCGTAACGCCCCGGAGCGGGTCGCCGGCGGATCGGTCGTGGCGGGGCTCACACTGGCTCGGCTACCACGCGAAAAAAGCAGGTGACACGTTATCGTTAGATGACCTGGTAACTAACGCTTGATGGCGTTGTGAATTTGGGAGATGCCGTTCCCCCGAGTTGGAGGGGCTAGTTGGAGCTACTACTGCTGACCGCGGAGCTGCATCCCGACCCGGTCTTGCCGTCGTTGTCCCTGCTTCCGCACACCGTCCGGACGGCGCCGCCAGAACCCTCTTCGTTGCTCGAGGCCGGGACCGCGGATGCGGTGATCGTCGACGCGCGCACCGACCTGTCGTCGGCGCGGGGACTGTGCCGCCTGTTGAGCACGGCCGGCCGGTCGGTTCCGGTGCTGGCCGTGGTCACCGAGGGCGGGCTGGTGGCCGTCAGCTCCGATTGGGGCCTCGACGAGATCCTGCTGCCCACCACCGGGCCGGCTGAGGTCGACGCGCGGCTGCGGTTGGTTGTCGGCCGTCGCGGCGGGCTCGCGGACCAGGAGAGCGCCGGCAAGGTCAGCCTTGGCGAGCTGGTGATCGATGAGGGCACCTACACCGCCCGACTGCGGGGCCGCCCGCTAGACCTGACCTACAAAGAATTCGAGTTGCTCAAGTACCTGGCGCAGCACGCCGGGCGGGTGTTCACCCGCGCCCAGCTGCTGCACGAGGTGTGGGGATACGACTTCTTCGGCGGCACCCGCACCGTCGACGTGCACGTGCGTCGCCTGCGGGCCAAACTCGGGCCCGAGCACGAGGCGCTGATCGGCACCGTGCGCAACGTGGGTTACAAGGCCGTCCGCCCGGCGCGGGGCCGCGCGCCGGTTGCCGAACCCGAGGATGCCGACGGCGCCGAACCGGAATCCGAACCCGAGTCGCAGGACGTCCAGGATCCGCTGGTCGATCCGCTGCATACGCAGTGACGTCGCCCGACTGGCGCCGCACGCTGACCGTCGACGAGCAGCAGGGCGTGCGCGAACTCGTCGGCGCGGCAACCGAATACGACGGGGTCGCGCCCGTGGGCGAACAGGTGCTGCGTGAGCTCGGCCATGACCGCACCGAGCATCTGCTGAGCACGAATGCGTCCGCGACGGGCGCCGACACGATCGTCGGCTATCTCAACCTCAGTCCGCCGCGCGACGGCGAAACCGGGATGGCCGAACTCGTGGTGCATCCGCAGGCGCGCCGACGCGGTATCGGGTCCACCCTGGCGCGCGCGGCGTTGGCCAAAACCGGTGCGGGCAACCGGTTCTGGGCGCACGGCACGCTGGAGCCGGCCCGCGCGACCGCGTCCGCGCTGGGCCTGACCCCGGTGCGGGAGCTGATGCAGATGCGGCGCTCGCTGCGCGATCTGCCCGCCACCGTGCCGGCGGTGCCCGGAGTGGAAATCCGCACGTACGCGGGTCCCTCCGACGACGCTGAGCTGCTGCGGGTCAACAACGCCGCCTTCGCCTATCACCCCGAGCAGGGCGGCTGGACGGACGTCGATCTCGCGGAGCGGCGCGACGAACCGTGGTTCGACCCAACCGGCCTGTTTCTCGCGTTCGGCGACTCTCACAGCGATCAGGCCGGCACGCTGCTGGGTTTCCACTGGACGAAGGTGCATCTCGACCGGCCGGGCCTCGGCGAGGTGTATGTCGTGGGCGTCGATCCGTCGGCGCAGGGCCGCGGACTGGGGCAGGCGCTGACCGCCGTCGGCATCGAATGGCTGGGACGGCGCCTGGCCGACGCCGCCGACCCCACCGTGATGCTGTACGTGGAGTCGGACAACGTCGCCGCGGTGCGCACTTACCAGCGCCTGGGCTTCACCACCTATAGCGTCGACACCGCATACGCGGTCGTACCCGCGGCCAACTGACCGCGGGTACGAGCGCCAGCTAGCCAGATCGTTAATCTGGTCGTGGCTACCCAAACGTTGCTGTGGCTTGCGGCGGCACATATTTTCGCCGTCGCTTGGCAACCTCACACGACAGATAGCCAGCGGCACCCACATGCGTCCGGAACGCATCAAGAAAGCGAGATCGGTGAGGCTCGACAGGCAGGGCAGGGCGCTGGCCGCCGTGGCGTTGGCGACGGCGCTCGGTACCGGAGCGCTGAGCGCCTGCGGTAGCGACGAGAACCGCCGCGGGGCCGCCCCGCCCACCGTCTCCGGGATCACCGGAACCGCGGGCTGCGGCGGCAAAAACAAGCTGACGGCGGAGGGCTCGACCGCTCAGGAGAACGCGATCACGGTGTTCAACCAGGTGTGGGGCCAGTACTGCCCGGGCAAGGCCCTGGCCTACAACCCGACCGGATCGGGCGCCGGCCGTGAGCAATTCATCGCCGGGCACGTCGACTTCGCGGGCGCCGACTCGCCGCTGGTCGCCGATCAGATCGGCCCCGCCGCCAAACGCTGCGACGGGAACCCGGCGTGGGACCTGCCGCTGGTCTTCGGGCCGATCGGGATCGTCTACAACCTGCCCGGGAATCCGGACCTGGTGATCAACAGTGACGCGCTGGCCAAAATTTTCACCGGCAGGATCACCAGCTGGAACGACCCCATCCTGGTGGCGCTCAACCCGGGAACGGCGCTGCCCGCCACCAAGATCACGCCGATCTACCGCACCGACTCGTCGGGAACCACCGACAACGTTCAGAAGTATCTGACCGCGGCCGCGCCGCAGAGCTGGCTTAAAGGGGTCGGCACGGAATTTCAGGGCGGCGTCGGGGAGGGCGCCGCGAAGTCGGCCGGCGTCATCCAGGCCGTGCGGGCCACCCCGGGCGCCATCGGATACGTCGAGAAGGGCTTCGCCGACCAGGCCCGCATGCCCTACGCCAAAATCGCCACCCGCGGCGGGGTGATCCCGCTGACCAACGACACGGCCGGCAACGCCGTCAAAGCGGCGAAATTCCTGGCCGAAGGCGATGACCTGGTGCTCGACCTCAACGCGATGTACGGCTCCGAGGAGCCGGGTGTGTATCCGTTACTGCTGGTCACCTACGAGATCGTGTGCTCGAAGGGCTACGACCCCCAGACCTCCGCCGCGGTCAAATCGTTCCTAGCCATCGCCGCCAGCAGCGGGCAGGGCGAGCTGGCGAGGGCCGGGTACGTGCCCTTGCCCGATAAGGTCAGGGAACGACTGGTTACGGCGATCGATGCGATGCAGTAGCCGAGTGAACCGGGTATCAAGGAGCGACAACAGGACTGTGACGGGATCACAGTGACGGGGTTTTCCGGGGCAAATCCCAATGACGCGGGTTCGGGCGCGGTCGTCGCGGCGCCGTTTCCGGAGTCGCAGGCGACACCCACCAGCCCCTGGGGCGAGGGCCGGCCCCACGTCGGGGACCGGATTTTCCGCTGGCTGGCGCAGTCGTCGGGCGTGTTCATCATCGTGGTCATCGCCGCGATCGCGGCGTTCCTGCTCGGGCGCGCGATACCGGCGCTGCACCGCAATCGGGAGAACTTCTTCAGCTACGGCGGGACCTGGGCCACCACGGACACCTCGGCGATGCATTTCGGCATCGCCAGCCTGGTGCCGGTCACCGTGTTCGTGTCGCTGTTCGCGTTGATCCTGGCCATGCCGGTCGCGCTGGGCGTCGCCATCTTCATCACGCAGTACGCGCCACGGCGGGTCGCCACGCCGCTGGCCTACTCGGTGGACCTGCTGGCCGCGGTGCCGTCCATCATCTACGGAGCCTGGGGTTTGTACGTGTTGGCGCCGCAGCTGCGGCCCGTCGCCACGTGGCTCAACCGGGCGATGGGCTGGTGTTTTCTGTTCGCCAGCGGCAACGCGTCGCCCGCCGGGGGCGGCACCATCTTCACCGGCGGGATCGTGCTGGCGGTGATGATCCTGCCGATCATCACCGCGGTCACCCGCGAAGTGTTCGTCCAGACGCCGCAAGATCAGGTCGAGGCCCTGCTGGCGCTGGGTGCCACCCGTTGGGAAGTGGTCAAGACGGTCACGCTGCCGTTCGGGCGGTCGGGCTACGTCAGCGGCTCGATGCTGGGGCTGGGCCGCGCGCTGGGTGAGACCGTGGCGCTGCTGATCATCCTGCGCGGGACCCAGGCGGCATTCGGCTGGTCGCTGTTCGACGGCGGCTCCACCTTCGCGACCAAGATCGCCGGCGCGGCGGCGGAATTCGACGACCGATACCGGGCCGGCGCCTACATCGCCGCGGGACTGACGCTCTTCGTGCTCACCTTCCTGGTCGACGCCGTGGCACGGGGCGCCGTCGCCGGGGCGGCGCGCAAGGGGGCGCAATGACCTCGATGCTGGACCGCCCGCTCAAGCCGCGGACCTTCTCGCCGGTCAGCCGGCGCCGCCGTATCACGGATGTCGTTGCCACGCTTCTGGTTTCATTGTCTCTGCTGATCGCCGTGACCCCGTTGGTAATGGTGTTGTGGTCGGTGGTCGCCAAGGGGTTCAAGGCGATCATGTCGACCGTATGGTGGTCGCACTCGCAAGCCGGAATGACGGCATTCGTGACCGGTGGTGGCGCCTACCATGCGCTGGTCGGTACGGTGCTGCAGGGATTGGTATGCGCCGTCATCTCGATCCCGCTGGGCCTCATGGTCGCGATCTATCTGGTCGAGTACGGCGGCGGCACCCCGCTGGGCCGTTTGGCCTCGTTCATGGTGGACATCCTCAGCGGTGTGCCGTCAATCGTTGCGGCGCTGTTCATCTACGCGTTGTGTGTGGCGACGCTCGGGCTGCCGCGATCGGAGTTCGCGGTCTCGCTGGCGCTGGTGTTGTTGATGCTGCCGGTGATCGTGCGTGCCACCGAGGAGATGCTGCGGATCGTGCCGGTGGATCTTCGCGAGGCCAGTTACGCGCTGGGCATCACCAAGTGGAAAACCGTTGTCTGGGTGGTCATCCCCACCGGGCTCTCGGGCATCGTCACCGGCATACTGCTGGCGATGGCCAGGGTGATGGGGGAGACGGCGCCGCTGCTGATCCTCGTCGGATACGCACAGGCGATGAACTTCGACATCTTCAGCGGGTTCATGGGGACCCTGCCCGGCATGATGTTCAACCAGACATCTGCGGGTGCGGGCCTGAACCCCATCCCCACGGATCGGTTGTGGGGCGCCGCATTAACCCTCATCCTGGTGATCGCCACCATCAACATCACGGCCCGCGTGATAGCGAAATTCTTGGGCGCCAGGAAGTCATAGGCAGGAGCAGTAAGTGGCCAAACGGTTGGACCTCAAGGGCGTCAACATCTACTACGGAGCGTTTCACGCGGTCTCGGATGTGACGCTGTCGGTTCTGCCCCGCAGCGTGACTGCGTTCATCGGCCCGTCAGGGTGCGGCAAAACGACGGTGTTGCGCACGCTCAACCGCATGCACGAGGTGGTGCCCGGCGGGCGGGTCGAGGGCAGCGTGCTGCTCGACGACGAAGACATCTACGGCGCGGGCGTCGACCCGGTCGGCGTGCGCCGGGCCATCGGGATGGTGTTCCAGCGGCCAAACCCGTTCCCCGCCATGTCGATTCGTGACAACGTGGTCGCCGGCCTGAAGCTGCAGGGGGTGCGCAACCGCAAGGTGCTTGACGAGACGGCCGAGTATTCGCTGCGCGGGGCAAACCTGTGGGACGAGGTCAAGAACCGCTTGGAGCGGCCCGGCGGCGGACTGTCCGGCGGGCAGCAGCAGCGCCTGTGCATCGCGCGGGCCATCGCCGTGCAACCCGACGTTCTGCTGATGGACGAGCCGTGTTCGGCGCTGGATCCGATCTCGACGATGGCGATCGAAGAGTTGATCAGCGAACTCAAACAGGACTACACCATCGTCATCGTCACCCACAACATGCAGCAGGCGGCGCGGGTCAGCGACTACACGGCGTTCTTCAACCTGGAAGCAGTCGGAAAACCGGGCCGGTTGATCGAAGTCGACGACACCGAGAAGATCTTCTCCAACCCGAGCCAGAAGGCCACCGAGGACTACATTTCCGGCCGCTTCGGCTAGGCCGTCGGGTTTTGGTTACTGCGACGCGGGTTTCGCCTCTTCCTCGGGCAGCCTGCCGGTCGCTTGGAAGATGACCCGACGGGCCACCTCGACGGCGTGATCGGCGAAGCGCTCGTAGAACCGGCCCAGCAACGTGACGTCGACGGCCGCGGCGACGCCGTGTTTCCACTCACGGTCCATCAGCACCGAGAACAGATGCCGGTGCAGATCGTCCATGGCGTCGTCTTCTTCGCGGATGCGGGCGGCCTTCTCCGGGTCGCGGGACAGCACCACCTCTTGGGCGCTGTTACCCAATTCGACTGCGATGCTGCCCATTTCGGCGAAATAGCCGTTGACCTCCTCGGGCAGGGCGTGCTGGGGATGACGCCGGCGGGCGATCTTGGCGACGTGCAACGCCAGCGCACCCATCCGGTCGATGTCCGCCACCATCTGGATGGCACTGACGATGGCCCGCAGATCACCGGCGACCGGTGCCTGTAATGCCAGGAGTACGAAGGCGCTTTCTTCGGCGCGCGCGCTCAGCGCGGCGATGGCTTCGTGATCGGAGATGACTTGTTCGGCAAGCACCAAGTCGGCCTGCAACAGAGCTTGGGTGGCCCGCTCCATGGCGATTCCCGCCAAGCCGCACATCTCGCCGAGGCGCTCGGATAATTCCGAAAGTTGCTCGTGGTAGGCGGTCCGCATATCACCAAGGGTACGGTCTCCCCGCCCGAAACGGACAGCGCAGCGCCGTCAAAAGCGGTTACTCGCAGGTGGTGTCGGCCGCGTTGGTGACGGTCAGGTCCTCGGGCAGCTTCGCCGGAGCATTGCTCGAGCCGCGTTCGATCTGCAGACTCATCGACGAGCCGCTGGGCGAGGGAGTGCTGACCGACTTGAAGTCGGGGCCCAGTACCACCTGCACGACCTGCCCGTAGCCGGAAACCCGCTGCACTTTCGCGTTGTTGAACGAGGACGCGACGGTGGCGGCGGCCTCCTCGTTGCCCGGCGAGAAGAGCACCGTCGTCGCGGTCACCGAACTCGGGTAATCGTCGGGCGACATCACGTTGAAGCCGTCCTGCTTGAGCTGAGTGGTCGCGGTGGCGGCCAGCCCGCTCTGCGTGGTGGCGTTGGAAACCCGCACCGTCACCCCGCTGGGCGAGGTCGTGGTGATCTGCTCGTGTTGCGCCTCGGCCGTCGGCGCCGGCGACTTCTTCGTGGTGGGCGCCCTCGACGGCCCCTTGGTCGGGGACGCACTCAAATTCTGCGCGTTCTGGTCGTTTTCCTCGGGCAGCGGATCGTCGTTGATGATGGCGTCGAACAGCGCCCGCATATCGGCCGTCCGCGGCGGCTCGTCGCCGTTCTGGTCGGTCACACCGGTCGGCACGGTGACGAACGTGACGTGCCCGGCCGCCATGCCCTGCAGCGACTGGCCGAGCTGGACCAAGTCCTTGGACTGCACGTTGTCGACGACGGTGTCACTGATGAACATGTTGACGACGTTGTTGAGCTTGTTCGGGTCCAGCAGCGTGTCCTCGGAGATCAACGAGCGCAGCAGCGACGACAAGAACAGCTGCTGGCGTTTGATCCGGCCGTAATCGCCGTTGACCTCGGTGGTGACCTGGCGCGCCCGCACGTAGTTCAGGGCGGTCGAACCGTCGAGGACCTGGCGGCCACCGTGTTCGAGGACGGTGCCCAGCTCGTAGTCGTGCAGCGGCGTGCTCGAGCACACCTCGACACCGCCCAGGGCGTCGACCATCTTCGCGAAGCCGGAGAAGTCGACGGCGATGAAGCGGTTGATGCTCAGGCCGGACAGCTTCTGGATTTCCTTCACCAGGCACTTCGGGCCGCCGAAGGCGAACGCCGAGTTCAGTTTGGTCTCGGTGTAGATCGTCTTCGGGCCGTAGGTCTTGGTCTTCGGGTCGTAGAGGGGCCCGTATTTGCCGGTTTCGGGATTCCACGCCTCGCATTGCATCGGCGTGATCGCCAGGTCGCGGGGGAACGACACCGCGACCACACGCTTACGGTTGGCCGGAATGTTGACCAGCATGACCGTGTCCGAGCGTTCGCCGTCGGCGTCGTCGGTGGTGCCGGCGCCCATGTTGGCGTTGTCGCCCAGGCGCGAGTCGAGACCGACGATCAAGAAGTCCTCGTCGCCGTACTGTCCACCCGGGTCGCGGATGTCGCTGGAGTTCCGGTCGAGCGCGCTGATCGTGTTCAGCCGGGCGTTTTTCGACGCGCTCCACTGCCACGCCCCGCCGGTCATGACCAGGGCCAGCACGGCGGCGAAGGCGGCCGTCGACCGGGCGGCCAGCAGCAGCGGACGGCGCCGCCGTTTGGGCGCCACGGTGGGCGCGGGGGCCTCGTCGTCCGGGTCGTCGTCGTCCGGGTCGTCGTCGTTGGGATAGTCGGCGGCTTCGAGGGCCCGAAGTTCGGCGACCGCGTCCACGGAGTAGGCCAGGTCGTCGATCACCTGCGTGCGCTGCAGCTCGATCGGCAGGCCCGGCTCGGACCCGGACGGTTCGGGCTCGGCATCCTCGGGCGCGGCGCGGTGGTGGACGGGCCGGTCGGGGGCGCCGATCTTGGCGATCAGATCCGCGACGCTGACGCCGCCGCCGGCGTGGGAGCCACCCCGGTCGGTTTCGTCCGCGGCCGGCTCGACGCGCTCGATGCCGGCCTCGGGCTGCCAACGGTGCAGGCTGTCATCGGCCGGTGGTTGGAAGAACCGCTCCCAGGGGGCGGCGCCCAGCGGTGCCGGGTCCGGCGCGATCGGGCGGGCGTGCGCCCCGCCGGGGCCGTGCCGACCATTACGAGTGGCGTCGTTCTCGGCGTCACTCATGTCCTACCGGCCTCCGAAGCTCTGATGCAGACGTCAGCGTATGCGTGCGTAGTGTCTAGCGCAGCGCACCCATCGTGAGCGCTGCCGCGTGTGCCAACCATGTTGTGTCGCCCTCGCGCAGCGGCACCGAAGTCATCCACTACCAGAGCGCATGCAACAAAGCCCACATGGTACTGAGTTATCCGTCCGGACGCGATTTCGCGTTGGCCGGCTCAGCCCCCGGAGTGCATGACGTCGGCGCCCGCCGGCACCGTGCAGTCGTCAGGGTCGGTCAGCCAGCCTTCGGGCAGCACCACCCGCGCCGGTGAACCCTGTCGGCCGCGCGGGCCCGTCGCCTCCTCGGGGAACGGCACCGTGGGGTCCAGCCGGTCGAGCAGACGGTCCAGCTCGTCGAGCGTCTTGACCATCGCCAGCGCTCGGCGCAGCTCGGAGCCGGCCGGAAAGCCGTGCAAGTACCAGCCGACGTGCTTGCGGATGTCGCGCATGCCCTTGTCCTCGCCAAAGTGCGCGGCCAGCAGCTCCCCGTGCCGCCGCACGATGTCGGCGACCTCGCCCAGCGTGGGCGGCGTGGGCGGCGCGCCGCCGGTGAATGCGGCCGACAGCTCGGCGAACAGCCACGGCCGGCCGAGGCAGCCGCGACCGATGACGACGCCGTCGCAGCCGGTGGTGGCCATCATCGTCAGCGCGTCGCTGGCGTCATAGATATCGCCGTTGCCCAGCACCGGGATGGTCGTCACGTGCTGTTTGAGCGCGGCGATCTGGTCCCAGTCGGCGGTGCCGGAGTAGCGCTGCGCCGCCGTGCGGGCATGCAGCGCGACGGCGGCCGCCCCTTCGGCTTCGGCGATGCGGCCGGCGTCGAGGTGGGTGTGGTGCTCGTCGTCGATGCCGATGCGGAACTTGACGGTCACCGGTATCCGGGTGCCCTCGGTGCCGCGCACCGCCGCGGCGACGATCTGGCCGAACAGTCGCCGTTTGTATGGCAGCGCCGAGCCTCCACCGCGCTTGGTGACCTTGGGCACCGGGCAGCCGAAATTCATGTCGATGTGGTCGGCCAGGCCTTCGTCGGCGATCATCTTCGCGGCGGCGTAGGTGGTCGCGGGGTCGACGGTGTAGAGCTGCAGCGACCGCGGCGACTCGTCCGGGGCGAACGTGGTCATGTGCAGCGTGGCGGGATGACGCTCGACCAGCGCACGCGCCGTGACCATTTCGCAGACGTAGAGCCCGCTGACGGTGCCGACCTTGGCTTGCTCCAGTTCACGACACAGCGTCCGGAAAGCGACGTTTGTGACGCCCGCCATCGGAGCCAGGACCACCGGGCTGGCGAGCGCGATGGATCCGATGCGCACCGCTCGGTTACCGCCGGCTCATGGTCAGGGTGCCGGCGGTCTGGTGCAGCTCGAAGGCCGTGGTCCGCTTGCCGGTGCGCGCTTCCCGCTCCAGCTGGCGCTGCTTCGAGACCTCGAACTTGTCGCAGGTCGTCTCGAGTTCCTTGATCAGCAGCGCAAGGTCGTCGCGCAGCGCGGCCGCCTCGCCGGTGAAGTCCTCGCGCTCGAAGATGCGCCATTTCTTCAGCACCGGCATGACGACGTCGTCGAGGTGGATGCGCGGGTCGTACACACCGCCCACCGCGATCATCACAGCCTTGCGGCGGAACTCGGGCACCTGGTAGCCGGGCATCTGGAAGTTGCGCAGCACCTTGTGCAGCGACCGCATCGCCTGGTTCGGCGACGCGTCGAATCCGGCCTCGCTGACATCCCGGTAGAAGATCATGTGCAGGTTCTCGTCGGCCGAGATCTTGGCCAGCAGCTGGTCGGCGATCGTCTCGTTGCAGGCCCTGCCGGTGTTGCGGTGCGAAATCCGGGTCGCCAGCTCCTGGAACGTGACATAGATGACCGAGTCGAACAGGCTCTCGGCGAACAGATCGGCGCGGATCTGGTGGTTCTGGCCCGGGCTAAAGCCGCGGTTCACCACCTCGATGCGCAGCTTCTCGAGCTCGACCGGGTCGACGGCGCGGGTGACCACCAGGTAGTCGCGCAGCGCGATGCCGTGCCGGTTCTCCTCGGCGGTCCACCGGTTGACCCACTGGCCCCAGGCACCGTCCAAGCCGAAGTTCATCGCGATCTCGCGGTGATAGGACGGCAGGTTGTCCTCGGTCATCAGGTTCTGCACCATCGCCACCTGAGCGACGTCCGAAAGCTGCGACTGACCGGGCTCCCAGTCCTGCCCACCGAGCGCGTAGTAGTTCTTGCCGTCCGACCACGGGATGTAGTCGTGTGGGTTCCAGTTCTTGTGCATGCTCTCGTGCCGGTTCAGGTATTTCTCGACGAACGGCTCAAGTTCCTGCAGGAGCTGTAGGTTTGTCAGCTCGGCTGACATACGGCCTCCAGTTATCTGTGTCGATGGGTAGCAGTCAATATATCTGTGTACTTCGGTAGCATCAAGTTCCTCGTGCGGCGCGCCAGGTGACGTTTTGATGCCGGTTTCGAAGTGGGCTCGATCGGTAGGTCTAGCTGTACGTCTTGCCGATGCCGCGCGAATGAAAACGCGTCAGACAGACTTGCCGAGCTCACCGGCCGGGACGTACGGCGCGGCGCTGATGTGTAGCAGGTTGATGCAGTAATCGATGAACTGCTTGCGACTGGCGCCCAGCTGCCCGTGCAGGTAGGCGGTGAACAGGCTCGACAGCCCGCCCACCAGGCTGGTGGCGATCATCTTCTGCAGCACGGCGTCGCCGATGCGCGACAGCTTGCGCTGCAACAGGTCGATGAAATTGGGCATCCACTCCGCCCCGGAGCGGGTCAGCACCGGCTCCACTGCCGGCGCCAGCAACAGCACGCGCCCGCGCACCGGGTCGTCGACCATCAGCTCGACGAAACGCTCGACGGCTTCCCGCGGGGTCGTCGCCGACGTCAGCGTGTTCATCGCGCGCGTGCAGACGTCGTCGTAGACCGCGCGCACGAATTCGTCACGGTCGGCGAAGCTTTCGTAGAAGTAGCGTTCGGTCAGCGCGGCCGCGCGGCACACGGCGCGCACGGTCAGCGCCGGCCCCCCGGGGCTGCCGAGCAACTGCACCCCGGCATCGATGAGGTTGTCACGGCGAAGCGCGAGACGGCTCTCCAAAGGGACGCCGGTCCAGCGTCCCCGTCGTTGACCCGTCTGCACATCGCTCCTAAGCTCTAAATTGACAACGGTTGTAGTCAGAATTTCCACGATACCTGCAGGGATTCAATAGTGACTCAAGATACGTCCGCATCGTGCCCCCTGACCAGCGACGTAGCGCGCAGCGATGGCGTCGCCACCGCTGAGCAGTCGGTTTCGGCCGGGCCGACCGACGCGTCCGGCGGCGTCGCAGGCGGCTGTCCGGTATCGCCGGCGGGATACGACGCGCCACCGGCACCGCTGGGACCCGACTCGCTGACCTGGCGGTACTTCGGCGACTGGCGGGGCATGCTGCAGGGCCCCTGGGCGGGATCGATGCAGAACATGCACCCGCAGCTGGGCGCGGCGGTCATCGATCACTCCACGTTCTTCCGCGAGCGCTGGCCGCGCCTGCTGCGCTCGTTGTATCCCATCGGGGGCGTCGTCTTCGACGGGGAACGCGCGCCCGTCACCGGCGCCGAGGTTCGCGACTACCACGCCGACATCAAGGGGGTCGACGAACAGGGCCGGCGCTACCACGCCTTGTACCCCGACGTCTTCTACTGGGCGCACTCCACCTTCTTCATGGGCACCATTCACGTCGCCGAACGATTCTGCGGCGGAATCACCGAGGAGCAGAAGCGCCAGCTGTTCGACGAACACGTCGAGTGGTATCGGATGTACGGCATGAGCATGCGGCCGGTACCCAAGTCGTGGGAAGAGTTCCAGGTCTACTGGGACCACATGTGCCGCAACGTGCTGGAGAGCAATTGGGCCGCCCGGGCCGTGCTCGATCTCACCGAGCTACCGAAACCCCCTTTCGCGCAATGGATTCCGGACACGCTATGGGCGGCGCAGCGCAAACTGCTTGCCCCGTTTTTCGTCTGGGTGACCGTCGGGCTGTATGACCCGCCGGTGCGCGAGCTGATGGGCTATCGGTGGTCACGCCGCGACGAATGGTTGCATCGGCGCTTCGGTGACCTCGTTCGCGGGGTGTTCGCCTTGGTGCCAAGCAGATACCGCAAGCACCCGCGGGCCCGCGCCGGTTTGGACCGGGCGAGCGGACGGATCCCCCTCGATGCGCCGCTGGTGCAGACCCCTGCGCGCAATCTGCCGCCCGAAGACGAGCGCGGCAACCCCAAGCACTACTGCCCGGTGGTCTCCTGAGCCGCTGCTGCCGCGCCGGTCGCGCTATGCGTGGGCATGACCGTGGACATCTTCCAGGCCCGCCTGGTGCACGTGGGCGTGGCTGTGTTCGGTCCCGTCGGCGTGAGCGTGTGAGTGTTCGTGCTCGACGTGCTCATGCTCGTGGGTGGTGTGCGCGTGGGCGTGGGTGACATCGCCGTGCTGGTGTTCGTGCGCGTGCGGCGCGTCGTGGGTGTGCTGTTCGCTCATCGCTGTTCTCTCCTTGGGTGAAATGCCTTGTGGCTGATGCTCGCTCAGCGCGCGGCGCTGTGCCGCCGGTTCGGCGGGCGGGACGCTTCGGTGACGGCCGTCAGCCCGCCGTCGCCGCGATGGTGACCGGGAACGCCCGGGCCGGCGTGTTCGGCGTTGAACACCGCGTCGATGACGAGTTGACGAACGTGGTCGTTTTCCAGGCTGTAGAAAATCGTCGTGCCCTCCCGGCGGGTGCGGACCAGTCGGGCCATCCGCAGCTTCGCGAGGTGCTGGGAAACCGACGGCGCCGGCTTGCCCACGTGCTCGGCGAGTTCGTTGACCGACATCTCGCGGTCGGTCAACGACCAGAGCACCTGCACGCGCGTGGCATCGGCCAGCATCCGGAAGACCTCGACGACCAGGCTGGCCTGGTCGTCCGGCAGCCGCCCTCTGCCACTATCTGCATGCATACGCAAATATTAGCGAAGACCGGTCCAGCTGCCAAGGACCCGGTTCAGCAGGACGGGACGACCGTCGCCAGGCGTCCGCCATTGCGCTCGTTCCAGAACCGGTAGACCGCGCCGGCCTCGTCGTTGGGCTCGTAGCGCATCGGCAGGCGGCGCTGGTCCCATCGCTTCGCGAATTCGTCGTAGAACGTGGACAATTCGAAATACTTGCGGTCGTCCACGTAGTACCGCTCGTAGCTTTCGCGCGTGGTCAGGAACACCACTTCTTTGGGCGAGCAGTAGTACAGGGAGCCCAGGCACATCGGGCACGGGTGGGCGAGCACGTAGATGGTGGCATCGACGAGGTGCTCGGTGCCGAGCTTCATGCAGGCCTCCCGGATGGCGAGGATTTCCGCATGGGCGGTGGGATCGTTGGTCTGGGCCACCTTGTTGGCGCTCTCGGCGAGCACCTCGCCGTCCTGGACGATCACCGTCGCGAAGGGGCGGCCCCCGTCTGCCACGTTCCGGCGAGCCAGGTCGATCGTCCGCTGGGCGAAATCGGTCACGGGCCCTCCGGGATGGAACGGGAGCAGATAACTCGCAGAGTAGTCCCGCGCACCGGACCGCGGCACTGTGATACTAACTAGATTGTCTATCTTTTTCCTGGCCCGGTTTAAGGGGGCACCATGGCGCGCGCCGAACGTGATCGTTGGGATCTTGCGACCAGTGTCGGGGCGACGGCGACCATGGTGGCCGCGCAGCGGGCGCTGTCTTCGGACGCAAAGCTGATCGACGACCCCTATGCCGCGCCGCTGGTGCGGGCGGTCGGCATCGACGTCTATGTGCGGCTGGTGAACGGTGAAATCGCGCCGGGCGGTACCACGGAGTTCGATCCGCAGCGGATGGCGCGAGGGATGGCGTGCCGAACCCGGTTCTACGACCAATTCTTTCTGGAAGCGACCCGCAGCGGCATCGGTCAGGTGGTCATCCTTGCGTCCGGCCTCGACTCCCGCGCCTACCGGCTGCCCTGGCCTGCCGGGACGATCGTGTACGAGGTCGACATGCCGGAGGTGATCGAGTTCAAGACGCTGACGCTGGGCGACCTGGGAGCCGAGCCGACGGCCGAGCGCCGCACCGTCGGCATCGATCTGCGCGACGATTGGGCCGCGGCGCTGCGGGCGGCCGGATTCGATCCGCAGGCGCCCTCGGCGTGGAGCGCCGAGGGCCTGGTGGTGTACCTGCCCGACGACGCCCAGGACGCGCTGTTCGACAACATCACCGACCTGAGTGCCCCGGACAGCCGCCTCGCGTTCGAATTCGTGCCTGACACCGCCGTTTTCACCGACCCGCGGTGGCGTGCCCATCACGACCGGATGAGCGAACTCGGGTTCGAGATCGACTTCAACGATCTCGTGTATCACGGGCAGCGCAGCCACATCGTCGACCACCTCGGCCGGCGCGGCTGGCAGACCACATCGCAGACCATCGCCGAGTTGCATGCCGCCAACGCGTTTGCCTACGCCGACGACGACGTCGCCGCGGCCTTCGCCGATGTCACCTACAGCAGCGCGGTGCTCGGGCGATGAGCCGTCATTCCTGCGCGCACGGGCCGGGTCGTGCGCGTTTTGGTGCCCCCACTAGGACTCGAACCTAGGACCTGCGGATTAAAAGTCCGTAGCTCTACCAACTGAGCTATAGGGGCCGCGGAGATTCAGGATACTTGGACCGAAAACGAGGCTCGTTTGAGGATTGGGCACGCCGTGACCTAAGCTGACGTGGCTCCCAACGAAACCACGTTGCGAGTACCCCGGAGTGATTCGGTTCTGGCCCCCATCGTCTAGTGGCCTAGGACGCCGCCCTTTCACGGCGGTAGCACGGGTTCGAATCCCGTTGGGGGTACGCGACGCGGTGACGCGGAGCAGCAGCAAGGCCCTGTGGCGCAGTTGGTTAGCGCGCCGCCCTGTCACGGCGGAGGTCGCGGGTTCGAGTCCCGTCAGGGTCGCCAAGCGCGGCGAGGCACTCGCTGCCTTCCGGCCAGGTAGCTCAGTCGGTATGAGCGTCCGCCTGAAAAGCGGAAGGTCGGCGGTTCGATCCCGCCCCTGGCCACCAGCGTTGAACAGCACGGACCCGGGCGACAGCCCTCTATGGATGTTTTGGTTTGTCCGGTTCCTGTCCGTTCGCCTGGTTGGACGAGTTCATCGAAGTAACGATCCCTGTAGATGTTCACCGTGACGGTCGGTTCGAGTGCCCCATGGTCTTCTGGACGTAGCGAAGATTGGCCCAAGGGGACCGGGCCGGGCAAAGCTGGGCTACCTGCGGTGTAGGTCGTGAATCGTCAAGGGCGCCAAGTGTGTTATTTGCCGTCTGCAGGGCGCGAGCCCACGGGCCTGGCGACGGCACGTGTTTGATTGAGGAAGCCGCTTTTCGGCGAGTCGACCGCTAATCAGTCCTCACGCCGAAGTCCTCATCGTGCGGTCGAGAAAACCGGCCACGGCGGTAGTGAAGGCGTCGTTGTCGTCCCCGGCAACCATGTGGCCGGTGCCGGAGACATCCATTGTTTCGGCGTGGGGGACAACGTCGAGGAATTCATCGACCGCGTGCTGTGACGTCACGTCCGAGAGCAGGCCGCGCACAAGAAGGGTAGGAGCCTGCACGCGACGGGCACCCTCAACAAGCAGCTCGGTGATGGCGTCGAACTGTTCGGCACCAGTTTCGGGGTCACCTTGCAGGAACTGAAAATTGGAGGTGATGAATGCTGGATCCCACCGCCAAATCCACCTGCCATCGTCGCGTTGTCGCAACACTTTTCGCAGTCCGTCCAGGCTTTCGGGACGGGCGCGGTGCGGATTGTATTGGGCGATGACGTCGGCCGCGTCGTCGAGCGTGCCGAATCCGTCGGGATGGGCGGCCATAAAAGACACAACACGTCGCGCACCGTGAAGCTCCATTCGCGGGGTGATGTCGACAAGAACGACTGCTGACCACAAATCGGCTGGTGCCAGCAGGTGGGCTCCCAAAATGGTCATGCCGCCCAACGACGCACCAACGACCACCGGCGGACGGTCGTCACTCGCGTGTTCGCGCACAGCCAGCAAATCGGACGTGAGTCCTGCGAGTTCGTATCGCCCAGTCGGGTCCCACCCGCTATCGCCGTGGCCTCGGGCATCGTAGGCGACGACGGTGTAACCGCGCGCATGCAACCGGCGCGCCGTGGTGGTCCAAGCGTGGCGGTTTTGACCACCACCATGCAGGAGAAGTACGACGGCGCGGGCGGTGTTGTGTCGGTAGAAATCCGCTGTGAGGGTGACGCCGTCTTCGGTGCGGATTCGCTCGCAGGTAACGGTCATTTGATTAGGCCGTGGTAGCCAATTCGGAAGGCACTCGTGCTCAGTCTTGCCATCATCCGGAATTCCCCCTAGGACTAACCACCGTCACGGTTCCCTGAGCAGCGCATACCGCGCGCCCCGCGTTGGTGACATCGATTCTGGCGACACCGCTACGCTTGCCCAGCGCGATGATCTCGGTGACCGCAACGCACACTCCGCTCGACACGGGCTGCAGCAGGTTTAGCTTGAATTCCGTTGTGGCAACCCATGATCCCGCTGGGATAACCGGATAGAACACCACGCCCAGACAGTGGTCTACCATCGCCGACAAGCATCCGCCGTGGAGATTGCCGAACGGGGTCATCAGGTCGTCCCGAGCATCCATCTCCACAACCAGACGTCCTGCGGCGAATTCGGTGTGGCGAAATTCCAAGTAGCTGGACAGCCCACCCGCGGTTGCCGCAGCATTCTGCAACTCGTCGGCAATCTCTTGGCTGAACTGCTCGAACTTCATGTCTGGAGCCCCTCATCGTTCACCGATACTGCTGACACTAATGAGACATTACTCCGTACTTGTTGCATCAACGCAAGACCGCGTGCTGGTGAGCAGAGGAGGAAGCAGGAATCGTCGTAAAAAAGTATCGAGGCCCTCCGGGCTGCGGTGTCTTGGGCCTTCGACCGTGAGGAGGCTGAGGATGGCCCGCAGTATCCATTCGGCGGCGTCGTCGACCGACACCCCACGCTCAAGTTGATCCCAGTGCGCGGCGAAGACAGGGCGAAGGAACTCGGCGACGAGTTCGAACAAAGCCACCGACGTGCCTTTGGCCAGCCCTACGCCGGCGAGTTCGTCGTCACTGCCGAATAGCAATCCGATTATCGGTTCATGGTGGGCCGCGCGGAGTGTAACCTCGACGAAATCCAGTATCGCCGAGTCTAAGTCGGTATGCGCCGCGATCCGCCCACTAATGCGGCGGAGGTAGCGTTCGGCTGACCGCAGGATAACACCGGAAATGACGGATTCACGACTCGGAAAGTAGCGGTACACCGTGGCGCGGGACACCCCCGCCTGCCTAGCGATGTCCTCCATCGTGGTGCCCGCCGGGCCCTTGCCCTCTAGGCACGCTTCGGCGGCGTCGAGCAGGAGGTCTCGGGCGACGTCACGGCTCGCGGGCGTTGCCGTGCCCCAGCGCAACGATTTCTTCATCACGATGCAAGTATGCAGCCTCGGACCGATCGGAGACTGACGAACCGACCAGTTGTCGGACGGCGATCTGTGTGACAATATCGCAAATATGTCGCACAGAAGACGTCGACGATGAACGCGACCTGACCGTTGGCGATTGCACCGCGCACTCCGGTTGTCGTCGGGGTTGGTGAGATCACACACCGCGACGATAGCGTCGTGGATCCCATCGATTTGGCGTCCGAAGCTGCGCGTCGAGCGTTGCAGGACTCGGGCGCCGCTATCGGGCATCGGATCGATACGGTGGCGACACCGGGGATCTTGATGATTCCGCGTGACAACCCTGCGTCAAGGATTGCCGAAGCGGCTGGGCTGGCGCCAACCCGCCGCATCAGTTGTCCGGTTGGCGGTAATACGCCTCAGTACCGCGTTGAGGTGCTCGGCGGCCACATCTCGCGCGGTATGGGAGACGCGGTGCTGGTCGTTGGAGCAGAAAGCGGCGCGTCAGCCCGCAGGCTCAATTCTGGCCGTGTGCTGCCCGGTCCGAAATCCGTTGATGCGCAGGATGAGTCACTTGGCGATACTCGCCCCGGTCTGAGCGCGGCCGAGACGTGCGCTGGATTGCGTTGGCCGCACGAGGTGTACCCGATCTTCGAATCCGCCATCGCGGCTCGATGTGGTCGGACGTTCGACGAGCAGCGCCGCTGGCTGGGAAGCCTGATGGCCCCCTTCACCCTCGAAGCATCGAGGCATCCCGACCAGGCATGGTTTCCGCGCGCGCGCACTGCCAGTGAGCTCAGCTCGGTGTCGCCAACTAACCGAATGGTGTGCGAGCCATATCCCAAGCTGCTCAACAGCATTATCACCGTCGATATGGCGGCCGCCTTCGTCATGATGGCTGCCGAACTCGCCGACGAAATCGGTGTTCCTCGTGACCGATGGGTTTTCCCCTGGTGCGCGGCCACTTGCAACGACGTGTACTTTCCGGTTCAGCGGCCCGATCTCAGTCGGTCCGCGGGAATTCGCGCTGCCGGACGGGCGCTCCTAGCTGCCTGCAACCTTTCCGCCGATGACATCGGATGGTTCGATTTTTACTCCTGCTTCCCTTCGGCGGTCGAAGTTGCCATCGATGCACTCGATCTCGATCCAGCGGATTCACGCGGGTTCACGGTGACCGGTGGATTGCCCTATCACGGAGGACCGGGTAACAACTATGTCAGCCACTCGATTGCGGAGATGGTTCGGCGCTGCCGAAGCGAACCGGCCGCCCTAGGACTGGTCTCCGGATTAGGTTGGTATATCACGAAGCACTCGTTGGGATTATGGTCGGCGACGCCGCCGCCGACGGGGTGGCAGACACCGGACATGGCCGAAGCGCAGGCCGCGATTGATGCGACTGCGCTTCCGGTCGCTTCTGCCGCCGATGCATCCGGTAGGGCAACGATCGATGGCTACACGGTGGTACACGACCGCGACGAAGGCCCTTCGTGGGTGCCCGTTCTCGCGCGTCTACCCGACGGCCGGCGCGTCGCGGCTCGCAACGACGATGCGAAGGTGGCGAAGGAAATGTCGAAACAGATGTTTGTCGGACGGCATATCAGGTTACGGCCAGGCGACCAGCACGTCGAATTCGAACTGCCATGAAGGCCGACGCGCTCGTGCTGAGCAAGCCGCGCGCTCTTGAGCGGCGCACTTTGCCAGTGCCGCCCGTCGACGGCGACTCCGGAGTCCTTCGGATCGAGGCGTGCGGGCTCTGCGGAACCGATCACGAGCAGTACAGCGGTCACCTGTCGGCGGGCTTCCCTTTCATCCCCGGGCACGAGATCGTCGGTGTCATTGACGCAGTCGGTGACGCCGCAAGCGCGCGTTGGGGCGTGTCGGCAGGTGATCGGGTTGCGGTCGAGGTTTTCCGATCTTGCCGGGAGTGCGACGCGTGCCGCCAAGATGAGTATCGCAGGTGCTCGCGCAACGGTCTGGCCACGATGTTCGGCTTTGTCGATGTAAACATCGATCCCGGCCTGTGGGGAGGGTATGCAACGCACCTGCACCTGCCGTTCGATTCCATGCTGTTGTCGATTCCAGACGGACTCGACCCGATTGTCGCTACGTTGTTCAACCCGCTGGGTGCGGGAATCAAATGGGCTGCCACGCTGCCGGATACAGGGTCGGGCGACGTCGTCGCAGTCCTAGGGCCGGGCATTCGAGGCATCTGTTCGGCCGTAGCAGCGAAGGAGTCGGGAGCGGCATTCGTCGCTATGACCGGACTCGGGCCTCGCGATCGGCCGCGGTTAGCCGCAGCGTGCAAGTTCGGCGTGGACCTGACCATTGACGTGACCCGTGAAGACCCGGTCAAGGCCCTGCAACGAGTGACCGGTCAGCTCGCAGACGTCGTCGTCGACGTCACCGCCAAAGCGCCAGGTGCGTTTGCTGACGCCGTCGCACTTGCTCGGCCAGGCGGGCGCGTGGTGGTCGCCGGCACCCGCGGCGGTGGCGGAGCACCAGGCTTCGAGCCAGACCTCCTTGTCTTCAAAGAATTACGCGTCTTCGGCTCGCTGGGCGTCGATTACCCCGCCTACCGCAGCGCGATCGAGTTACTCGTCTCCGGGCGTTGGCCCTTCGATGAACTGTCCCGGAACGTCACCGGGTTCGGGGGCTTACCGCGACTGCTCGATGTCTTGGCCGGCGCCGAGTCGGGCACGATCCCGGCGCTGCACAGCGTTTTCGTACCGAATGCGTGACAGCGTCAAGTGGCGTATGACCGAAAGGACCGACCGTGGGTAGTGGAAAGCGCATTGCGATGCTCGGCCTGACCGATGCGCGGAAGCGTGCCGCTCAGTGCGGAATTCCCGAAGCGATGGCGGAATTGTCGGTCTTTAGAATCGCCCTGCATCAGCCCGGCGTGGCGGCTGCGTTAAACGGGTTGCTAGAGGCATTGCTGTGGAGGGGTGTGCTGGATGCGCGTCTGCGGGAGCTGATCATCATGCGAATCGCCTGGGTCACCGGTTCGGTCTACGAATGGACGCAACACTGGAGAGTTGCCCGCCTACTCGATGTGCCCGAGCGCGACCTGCTCGCCGTGCGAGACTGGCCGAGCGTGACCCACTTTGGCGATGCCGAACGTGCTGTGCTCGCGGCAACCGACGAGACACTACTGGAGGGAACAATATCTGATGAGACATGGGCGGCTTGTGAGCGTGCGGTCGACGCGGACGCGGCCGTACTCGTCGAACTCGTCGCGGCGATCGGGAACTGGCGCCTGTTCTCCGCCCTACTGCGATCGTTGGATGTGCCGCTCGAAGACGGCGTCGATGAATGGCCGCCTGACGGTGTTCGACCTTCGTGAGGCGACGAGACCCGAGTTACGGCGGTATGCCGCCAGCGGCATCGCAGCGAAGTGTCACTCGCGGTGATTCGGCGCTGCCCTGTGCCAATCGGCGTTCGCTATACCTCGCTGAGCGGTATGAAACATGGCTTGTTTTGGAGAGTAATTGCCGCTACATCCGTGTGGGAAGCGAGGCTCTGATGATCGATCCTCCTGATCCGACCGCTCCACATCGATTGCCGGCACACACGCCCATCTGCATGGGCTGTGGACCCGAGAATCCCAGTGGCCTGAGGCTGGCGGTATACCGGCTGCGCGATGAGGTGTATGCCGATGTGACGTTCGATGAGCGCCATATCGGTGCGCCCGGCCTGGCACACGGCGGGGCGATCGCGGCTGCATGCGACGACCTACTGGGCTTCACCTTATGGATCGCAGGCACGCCCGCGGTCACGCGCAATCTCGCCGTCGAGTATCTGGCGCCGGTTCCGCTTCATCAAACCCACCGCATTACCGCACGCATCAGCGCTCGGCATAGACGTGCGTTGCACGTGCAGGGCGAGGGAGTCGGCAAAGATGGCATCACTAGATTCACTGCTACAGCGATCTTCATCGCCGTTGAGCCCGAACACTTCGCCGCTCACGGAGACATCGCCAGCTTCGGCGAGCTCTTTGACAGGCTTATTCGGTCAGTCGGCGGCCACCGCGAGCATGACTCGGATGAGGGTCCCTGATGCGCGCAATGCCAACTGAAATCGAGGCGTCTCACGCTTCCTGACGTTTGTGTTGCGGCCACCAGCTCGCTTCGCCCAGCAGCGTGGCGATCGCGGGGGCGGTGAGGGTGCGAACGACGAAGGTATCCGGTAGTAGGCCGCAGCCGATGATGAATCCGGCTTGGATCATGATGGCGAAAGAACCGACCATGAGTCCGAATGCTGGCGGCAAAGATGAGCCCGACCGAAGTCACACCGACCGCGGAGCACCTATACCGCACACGCGTTCACCACGCTGTGCCGACAGTTGGGGATTCGGCAGTCGATGGGCCGGGTGGGATCGTGTTTCGACAATGCCGCTAAGGAGGCGTTCTTCTCCTCGCTGAATGGGAAGTGCTGTCCCGCAATAGTTTCCATGTCACTCTCCCAGCGCAGGCTGTGGTTATCGACTGGTGCTACACCTTCGACAATCACCAACGCCGGCACAGCGCCGCCGACGGGTGAATCGCCCTGGAAATCCCGGAGGCTCTGATGTGCCCTGGGCTTATTGGTGTCACCCTACGGCGGAATCTCCGCCGCAACAGGATTGTTGAATCGACACCAATCACGCACGGCGCGTGTTACGAACTCAGGACCGTTGTCGAAGCGTACATAGTGCGTGAGGGCCAAGCAATCCAACATCGACGACGCTGTCGGCATCGATGGAGCGATCCACCTGGATCGCCAGCGCCTCCGAGTGAACTCGTCGTTCACGTTGCGTCGTGGAACGATGTAGCCCCACAACCGTGCAGACACGACGCTCAGACACCCCGAACCGCTCACGCAGGACCGAAACGGCACTACGCTTGCGGTTCGGGGTCAGGAGTTTCCCGCCGAGATCTCCTTGAGCATGTCGATGTCGATGGCCTGGTCGGCGACCAGCTTCTTGAGCCGGCGTTCTCGGCAGAGGAGCTTGTTGCCTTCGGCCAACTTGCGGATGATCTGATCCGGCGTGTGTCGCCGGCGCTTATTCGATACCATGTCGTGGTTGATCTTCCTTGCCCGCAGACCGGGCGACAAAGTCCCACAGCCACTGGACCACCTCAGCGGGCTCACGTCAGTGGGGCCGGCGGCGTCGCTAGACTGACCGGGCTGCGGGCCATCGAGTCGTCGTGATTGTGAGCGCATCGTCGACGACTTCCTCCGCGCACCGCCGCCAGGCCGATGGACTCGCACAACGACCCGCCGCCCGTAAACGTCCTTGCCGCAGCGGCCGTTCCGACTAGTACGCGGCGCGGCTAATTTGGCGACCAGGAGATCGGCAACGACAGATAACCTCGGATGGGTCCCGACCGCAGGCGCTGCGCGCGCTCTAGGTCGACCTCCCAATTGGGCACGCGGGCCAGCAGGGCGCGCAAGGCAATCCGGGCCTCCATCCGCGCTAACGACGCGCCGAGGCAGAAGTGAATACCCCGGCCGAATGCCACTTGGTGTTCGGGTTTGCGCCCAATGTCAAACACGTCGGGATCAGCGAACACGCGTTCGTCGCGATTGGCCGAGCCGAATAACAACAGCACTGATTCACCGGCGGACATCCTGACGCCATGCACTGTGACGTCGCGGGTCAACGTTCGCGAAAGTCCTTGCGCCGGTGAGTCATACCTGAGCAGCTCCTCAACAGCTGCCCCGAGCAAGGTCTCATCACCGGCCAGCCGACGTCGGATGTCGCGATACTCGGCCAGTACCACCGCGGAGTTGGCCAGCAGATTCGACGTCGTCTCATGTCCCGCGATCAGCAGCAGCAGGCAAAAGCCAAGCAGCTCGTCGTCACTAAGTTGCTTTCCGTCGATCTCGGCACACACCAACGCTGACATTAAGTCGTCGCGGGGTTGGCTGCGGCGGTCGGCGAGGAAATTGGTGAAGTAGCCATAGATCGCGGCCGCGGCTGCCAATGCCTCACCGGTCTCGCCGTGGGTGGGATCAGACTGCACCAGCGCGTTCGACCACTGTCGAAATTGTGTGCGGTCCTCGCGCGGCACACCGAGCAAATCAGCGATCACCATCGCCGGTAGTACAGCTGCGAACTCGGCGACGAAATCGGCCGAACCTGCTTCCTGGATCAGACCGGCCGTCAGGTGGTCGGCGAGGTTCTCGACCCCGGTCGTCAGAGCTGCAATCCGCCGCGGGGTGAATGCCTTGCTCACCAAAGCCCGCAGCTGGTCGTGCCGCGGGGGATCCATCAAAATCATCATGGGAAGCAGCGACCGGCGCATGGCCGAGCCAGGTGGAGTCGGAAATACTCCGTCGACCGACGAGTAGCTGTGATGGTCCAGCAGCGCGCTGATGACATCTGCGTGGCGACTAAGCACCCACGTGTTGGTATCTGGGGCGTGGTACACGGGTGCCTCGTCGCGGAGCTGCCGGTAGACGGGGTAGGGGTCGTCCTGAATTTCCGCGTCGAAGGGGTCGTATCGAAGCTGAACCGTCGACATAGCGTCTCCCGCCGCTCTGCAAAACATCGGTTTAAACTGAGAGTTTAAACCGAGGGGAGGGTTCATGCGTAAGATTCCCGGTCAGATTGCCGACCGGTTGCCGGCTGCGGCCGAACTGTTTGCCGAGCGCGGGCTCAATGACACCAAGATCGAAGACGTGGCCGCGACCACGGGCATCGCCAAGGCCACGCTCTACTACTACTTCGCCGGCAAAGAAGAAATACTCGCCTTCCTGCTCGAAGACGCCCTACAACAAGTCGCGCACGAAGTCACCGCGATCGTCGAGGCAGACGGCGACGCAGCCCAACGCCTGCACGCCGTCATCAGCGCCCAACTGCGCGTGATGGCCCAGCGGCCCGCTGTCTGTCGCGCCCTCATCGGAGAACTGGGCCGCGCCGCCCGCATGCCCGTCATCGGGGACATGATCAGCACTGCCTACTTCGAACCCGTCGAAACTTTGCTTCGCGCGGGCGCCGCCGACGGCTCACTCGTGGCACTCGACAAGCCGAGAGCTGCCGCCATCGCCCTATTCGGTGCGGTCACCACCAGCGCGCTGACCTACCTCATCACAGACGATGCGCTCAACGAAGATCTGATCGCGCGAACAATCCACGACGTCTTGTTTACCGGCCTACGGCCACGCTAACTGCCCCCGCAGACGTTCAGGCTGCTTTCTGCATTATGGTACGAACAGTAGCGTAGCGAAACCGACAGTACTAGGGGACTCTCTTGCTGGTGTCGCGATGTCGGGGGCCAAGGCAGGCGACGCCGATTGCACTGAAATGGCCGTCGCCTCAAGAATATCCGCGAGCAGCCGCGGCCACGGGCGTCCGCCAATCGGGCTCAGGTTCCACACCGGTTCGGCCCGGCGCAAATTCGGCGCTCGCTAAATCCCTCACCAGACAATGCGCTCGCACCTGCCATTCTTGGTGCTGTCCCGGTTGTCGACATCCCACTGAGAAAGGGCGACCCGCAAGCATCAGCTTGCTAGGCTCATCCCCGAGTAGAGGTGTTCGTCTTGTTCGCTGAGGTAGAGGCCGCGATGTCTCTTCCAGGGGCGCACACCGCGGGCAGCGCAGCAGTCCTCGATGCCACCCGTGCGGTCGCAACGTTGGGCGGCTTCAAGGCGGTCCATTTCAAATCGGTCGCCAAGCAAGCCGGCGTTAGGGTCGGGTCGGTCTATGACCATTTCACGTCGAAGACCCACCTGTTGGTGACGTTACTCGCCCGTGAGTTCGTGCGGCTGGATCAAGAACGCGACTGGAGCACGTGTGCGGCGTCCCCGATCCGGCGATTGGAATCCTTGACTCGCCGGCTTCACGACGAATGGCAGCAAAATGTGAAGCTCACCGAGGCGGTGGTTCGCGCATTCGTTATTGCTGGCACCGATGAAGCGCTGGCGGCGCAGCATGCCGCCGATCTCATCGAATGCATGCTGGCGCGGGCGCTTAGTGGTGGCACGCCAAGGCCTCATGAGCGGCAGGTTGCCGGGCTCATCATTGATATCTGGCTGGCCAACTTGATGGCCTTCGTCGGCGGCCGGGCGACAGCGGAGCAGTCACGCGAGTGCATCGACCGAGCTATGCGACTTCTTCTTGATGTGCGGGCGGGTGCCGCCGATTTATAGCAATACCGACCGTATCGCTGCGATACTATAGGTACTATAAGTGTGGCTTCGCTGACGAGTCGAAGGGGGCGGCTATGCCCACACAGTGGATCGAGCAGTGCACTGTTCAGCGAGTCTCACTGCACGAAGGCCTGGTACTCGATCTCGACGATTACAGCGAGCTCGTAATCTCCCGACCGATGCGACTAACGCTTCCTGCCATAGGCGCCTGGCCCGAGGAAGAGGTATTGATCGACCCCGTCCACCTTTCGCCCGAAGAGCGGACATTGTTGGACCTGGCCGGAGCGGTATGCACGCGGGCCTGGTTCGACGATGACGGGTCGCTGCATCTGGAGTTCTCCGGGGGACACCGCATCGATGTCTCGCCGGACGCAGCCGCGACCGCATGGGAACTGTATGGCAAACGCCACGGCTACATGGCGTGTCTGCCCCGGGGCCGAGTTCGAGCGGTTCGGCACGATCTTCCGACGGAGGACGACGACTCAGTTACTAGCTGAATCTCTATGCCCAGGACGGAGGGCGTAGGGGTCTGCTGCATGAACAGGTGACATCTTGACCTGACCTACCTGTTGGGTTCCAGTGGTGTGGCTAACTGACGGCGGTGAGTGTGTCGTTGGTGAAGGATAGTTCGTATTCGATCGGGGTGCGGTAGCCCAGGGCTGAGTGGCGGCGTTGGCGGTTGGGGAAGATCGCGAGGTAGTCGAAGATCGCGTTGGCCAGCTCGACGCGGGTGTGCCATTCTCTGCGGTCGAGCGGTTCGATCGGCATGGAGGACCTGAAGCTTCCATCATGGCGTTGTCGAGCCCGTCGCCGACTGTGCCGAAGGATGGAACGAGTACAGCGGCACGGATCTTTTCGCCGAAAACCCATGAGGTGAACTGGGTTCCATGATCTGCGTGGACAATGCCGCCGGCGGGTGGGCGGCGGTTGCGGATGGCCATATCGAGTGCGTTGACCACGAGCGTGGAATCGGCCCGCGAATCGATGGACCACCCGACGATACGGCGGCTGAACGCATCAAGGACAGCGCAGCAGTACAGCCATCCTTCCCACGTGCAGTGTTGGGTGATGTCGGTGACCCACAGCTCATTTGGGCGAAGCCGGTGGAACTTGCGGTTGACCAGATCATCGGTGGTGACGACCCCGCGCAACCGTTTGAGGCGGGTCGGTCCGGGCGCCCGTAGATGCCCGCGCGGGTCATTAGGACCGACACTGTGCGCGGGCACACCGTGATACCCATGCCTAGGGTGACCTCGGCGTGGATGCGGCGATAGCCGTAGGTGCCGCGGGAGGCGACGTGGACTTCGCGGATCAGTCCGGTCAGCCAGTGGCGGCGCAGCTGGGTCGGGGTGGTCGGTGTGCGTTTGTGCTTGTAGTAGTTCTGCCGTGTAATGCCAAGGACCTTGCAGCAGCGGTCTACGGGTGCCCCGGCGTCGACGAGTCGGTCGATCACCGGGTAGAGCCTTTTGGGCGGGACATGTCCTCACCCGAGAACTTGGCGGCTTGGCGCACGATGGACAGCTCGGTCTCCAGCTCGTGGATCCGGCGCCGAGCAGCGCGCAGTTCGGCCGATTCGCTTGTCGGGACACCGGGGCGGACGCCGCGTCGATGTCGTCTTGTTTGAGTCACTTCGACAGCGTGACCGGGTGAATGCCCAGATCGTGCGCTGTCTCCTGCGCTTGCCGCACGAGCGCGATCGCGCGGGCACGGAACTCGGCAGGATAAGCACGAGGCATGCCTGTAAGCCTTTCCGTAGAGGCTGTCAGTTAGTCAGTGAATCTGGAACCTAAACGGTGGGCCAGGTCAAAACTGTCCCCGATCGTGCAGCAGACCCGTTAGCTGGCTGTGGCGCAAGGTCAGGTAGGTCAACAACCGGCCCGCAGTGCTGCCGCACTGAGCATCTGGTCTGCGATTCGGTCATCGAAGCGGACGAAGTCCATGCCGGTCACGCTACCCAGTCCCCTTGGGTGGCACGTCATCGTCAGCGTGCTCTGCCGCGTTGGGCCGTGTGCTTCCGTTGAGGCCACCAGCTGGTCTCACCGAGCAATGTGGCGATCGCGGGAACGGTCAGAGTGCGGACAACGAAGGTGTCCAGGAGTAGGCCGCAACCGATGATGAGTCCGGCTTGAATCATGATCGCGACCGATCCGACCATCAGGCCGAACATGCTGGCTGCAAAGATGAGCCCGGCGGAGGTGATCACTGAGCCGGTGTTTGCGACTGTACGCAGCACCCCGACGCGAATGTTGTGAGCGGATTCCTCGCGTAACCGCGAGATCAGGAGCATGTTGTAGTCGGCACCTACCGCGACCAGGATGATGAACGCCAGAAGCGGTACGGGCCATGCGATTTCCTTGCCCAGGCCGTATTGGAAGACGAGTGTCCCGATGCCTAGTGCGGCCCCGTAGTTGAGTACGACCGTGCCGAGCAGGTAGAGCGGAGCAACCAAAGCGCGTAGGAGGACGACGAGGATTAACCCGACGATGACGAGTGTGGCGATAGCCAGCAGATGAAAGTCGGCCGACAGGAGGCGCTGGATATCGGAATTGACGGCGGGGAAGCCGGCCATGGATATCTTGGCGTTCGCCAGCGAGGTGTTAGGGCGTGCGGCATCGGCAACGTGGGTGATCTTCTGTGCGAGGTTCATCGCTTCGCTGCTGTACGGGTTGTAGTTGGATTCGATGGCGAAGCGGGCGGTCTTGCCGTCGGCGGATAGAAAGTGCTTTGCCACATCGGAGAACTGGCGATTCTCGAAGGCGTTAGCGGGCAGGTAAAAACCGCTGGAGTTGTCCGAACCGGCGCTGGTCCGCGCGGAATTCTGTAGCTGGGTTGCGATCTGACTCATGCCGGACAACATTTCGATGTTGCTGTCGGCGAGGGTGTGCACACCGGTGGCTAAGGCTTGTGCCCCCGACGCGAGCTGGCTGATGCCATGTTGGAGGCGGGCGATGTTGCCGGTCATGTCGGCGGGATCGCCGAGCGCTCCGAAGGCCTTGTCCAGTGAGTTGACCGTGTTCTGCAGGTCTGCCACGGTGCCCCCCGCGTTATTGGCGCCCGGCTGGTACAAATCGCCGAGGTTGGCGAGCTGACTGAAAAAGCCGCCATCGCGCAAGGTCACCAAGATCCGTACCTGGTCACGGATCTGGGCACACTCGGGTGTGGTGGCACACCAGGGGGAGGTGTTGAGCGCATCAACCAACGGGTCGATGGTAGCGATCGCATTCTGGGCTTCTTGCGCTTCTTGGCGTAGCCCAGGCCCGGTTCGGATTGCTTGGTCGATAGTCGGTGTGGTGGCCGAAAGTTGCTGCAGCAGAGGGTGAAAGCGCTGAAATTGCGATCCGCTGGATTGGGCTTGGGTGAGGATCCCGGTCAGCGGAGTCAGCGCTGCGTGCAGGGTGGTGTCAAGTTGTGCCAGGCCGGCAGCGAGTTGGTCGGCACCACCGGTGAGTTTGGTGAGATCGGTCTTGTGGGCGTCTCCTTTGGCGACGGCATCGGCCATCTTGTTTCCGATCTGGCCGTTTTGCCAAGAAAGCTGCGCCTGGTCCAGTCGCGCCCCCGTCGGACGGGTGACGCCCGCGACTTTGGTGACACCCGGCACTTGCGCCACGCGAGACGCCATCTCGTCCAGGTCGGCCAAGCCCTTACTGGTGCGCATATCGGTCGGTGATTCGACGACCATGAACTGCGTGATGACGACATCCTTGCGAAAGTGCCTGTCGAGCAGGTGATAACCCTCATTGCTGGCGGTCGTGGACGGCTGGCCTTGGCGGTCGTCGTAGCTCATGCGCATAGTGAGCGCCACAGCCGCTAGCCCTAACACAAGCGCCAGGCTCGCGACCAGCAGTGGGCCAGGCCGGCGGACTACGGCCACCGCGATCCAGTTCCAGTAGCGACGTGTGCGGTCGGCTTTGGGCTCGCCGATGCCGCGTTTGGCGGCGAGCGCCAACACCGGTGGGAACAATGTCACAGTGGCCGCGACTCCGACGAACACGGCTATCGCGCACGCCGGGCCCAGCGCGCCAAAGACGCTCAGTTTTGCAAACACCATGGCCAAAAACGCAAGCGCCACAGTCGCAGCGGAAGCCAGAATCACGCGCCCGATGGTGGCGGTTGCATTGATCAACGCGAGGTCGGGCGAGACTTCCTGGCGGCGTTGCTCATGGTAACGGCTGATCAAAAACACCGAATAATCAGTGCCGGCACCCAACAGAATCGCCGTCATGAACGCGATGGTGAATTGCGACACCGGCATTCCAGCTTCGCCCAGCGCCGAGAGCACTCCGCGGCCTACCCCAAGGCTGATACCGATCACCAGAAGAGGTAGCAACGCGGTAAACAATGACCTATAGATGAGCAGTAAAATCAGCGCGATCAATCCCGTGGTCACAACGGAGATGAAAACCAAATCCCGTTCAGCCGAATCGATTTGATCGCTAAACGTCGCGGGAGGCCCGGTTATGCGGACCGTCGTGGCCGTACCGCTAAACGACTGCGCGGCGATAGCCCGCACCGCCTGGACGGATTCTGCCGCCCTGGGATCACCGAGCGTGCCCGCCACCCCGACTGGCAGATACCAGGCCTTACCATCCTGGCTCACCGCCTGACCGGCAGTAACTGGGTCGGCTAACAGATCCTGAACCAGTCGCACATGCTTGGAGTCCGCACGTAACCGCGACACCATCGCGTTGTAACGCTGACGCACCGGCACACTCAGACCCGCCGGGTCCTCTACCGCGACGAAGATAGTTGTCTTGGACCCCTGCTCACCGAATGCGATCCCCATCCGGTCAACGGTTTGAAGCGAGGGCGCATCAGGGGGGATAAGATTTACCGACTGCTGTTTCACGACGGTTTCCAATTGCGGAAACACCGCGGCCAGGACGCCGGCAGCCATCACCCACGCCCCGATGACCAGCACCTTGTGCCGAATACTGAACCGCGCCACGCGCGCTAGTCGATCGCTGTAGACGCCCTCACCAGCGGTGATTTTGCGGAGTTGTTCTCGGACGGGCCGGCTCAAGGTGGCCACGCCCGACGAAACCCACCCGGTATCTACCATCCCCCGTCTCCGCTACATCGAAAGAAACTAACGGTATCGCAACAGTACTATCGGTACCCTTTCGTAGGGTCGCCGAAACTGCTATCGATGAGCGTGCCTACGTCATCGCCGGCGCCAGTCAGCCCTTGCGCTCGACATCGATGACGCGTTGCCGATTCCGTATGCAGGGTAAGTCAGTGAGTAATCCATTGTCGTGCAAATTGTTTGACCTAGTCGTTGCATGATCGCTGGTTCCCGACGATTCATGAACGACGTAAGCGAAAAGCCAGCCGGGAACTCAGCCTGATCGGCTCGTCGCGAACGTGATTGCGCATTTCCCGGCTCATCAGATCGTCATCCAAATAGGAGCAAGACCGAGGGGGATAGTGCCGTGGACGAACGTGGCCCTGGTCGACCGACGGCGCTGGGTGCATCCGCTTGGCAATACCGCGACTGCCGAGCCGGATATTCCGAACCGCACGCCTCCATCGGTGGGTTTTCGTCAGCGAAATCGGCACATTCATCAGGGTTTGACGGCCTCCCCTTCGTGAGATCAGCCGCGCAGGCAACGAAGATGGATTCTTCGATAGCCCTGCGGCGGGCCCACTCGGCCAGCACCGTGGACTGGCAGGGTCCGAACCAGCTCGACAGCTTGACTGATCACAAATCCCCCTTCGATACACAGCCCACACCGCCTAAGTGTACTTATCGTATCGCTACGATACTAGTAGTATCGTTTTTTGGATTGAATGACTCGCCAGGTGCGATTCGCCGCAGGCCAGATGCTTGGGGTTTACGGTGACTACGTGGAGCGTGATGCTGAAATCCCGGTCGATGACGACGAAGATGACGTTGATGACGTCGATCCCCGCCGCCTTCGGTCACGGACCCGGTTGCTGGACGCGGCCACCAAACTCCTCAATACCGGTGGCATCGAAGCCGTCACCATCGACGCGGTCACCAAGGCCTCCAAGGTTGCACGCACCACGCTATATCGGCACTTCAGCAGCTCCACCCAGCTGCTGGCCGCCACATTTGAACGGCTGCTACCGCAGGTCACCCCACCACCTGCTACGGGATCGTTACGCGATCAACTGATCGAGCTGTTGAGCCGGCAGGCGACGCTCTTTCACGACGCGCCGCTACATGTCACCACGCTGGCCTGGGTCGCGCTCGGGCCCACACCGGACGGCACAGATCAGACCTACGATCGCAACGCGCTGCGGACACGGATCATCGACCATTACCGCCAACCGTTCAACAGCCTTCTGGAAGGCCCTGAAGCTCGGGCCGATCTTGACGACTTCGATCTAGAACTGATCCTGTGCCAGCTCGTCGGTCCGGTGGCGTTCGCTCGACTCACCGGGCTGCGCGCAATTGATCGTCGAGACTGTGAACGCATAGTCGATGATTTCCTCGCCGCGCACCGTCGCCCGGCAGACAGGCGCCCCTCGCGACGCTCGGTTCGGAAAACCTCCTCCGGCACAAGAGATTCCAGCTAAGGCGGCAGCCATGTACGGCAGACGACCACCGTGCATAGCCCGGATTGGGTTAGACCGCACGCTGCGCACCTACCAAGTCGATCCCATTCGGTTACGCGAGCCAGCAGAAACAAAAGGCTATCAGCGCCAGCGACGCACCGACACAGAAGGAGCGCTCGATCGCCTGCGACTTGACGGTCGAGTTTGTCCCCGATGTCAACCACAGGATAGGGGGAGCCGCGTTCCTCACGATGGGCCGAGCCGAACGACAGCAATACCAAATCAGCGGCCGGCCTCATGACGTCATGGACATCGCATAACACCGACGTTTGGGGCATTCAGCATCAACGACCAGGGGCCTTTCGTCACCGGTTCCAAAGCAACCGATCGCTTTAAAAGCATCAGTAACACGTTCGATAAGGCGAAGGTGAAGATATTCTGCCATCCCACACGCCCCCGTACCACGCCTTGAGCATCCCGTTCGCCGTGGCGCCGTGCACCAGGAACGCGACCAGCCCGGCGACGATGACGGTGAGGATCACCGCGAACAGGTAGGGGTCGGGCATCAGCCGCTCGACGTAGGGGACGCAGAGCGCGGCGAAAGCCTGGATGACGCCGCAGTGCCTGGGTTTAGGTTCTTGTGCTGACGCGCTTGGCCGTTCGGCCTCGAGTGGCTCGGGTGCCTCGGTTGCGGCCCTGGGTCCTTCGCTCGTCGTCATCGACCTGCCCTCGCGTTCTCTGGCCAGCTCGCGTTCGACCGCGCGCATTGGCTGATCGTAATGGCGAAACCGATGAGGCCTGAACCAGACGGGAGATGTCGCCGCTATGAACTGTCCGTGGCTATCACGTTGCGCCGCGGGGCGATGGGGGCGTACGTCGGGCGGCGGCCGCCGGCGCGTGCGGCGCTGACCGAGTCCGCCTGTCTCAAGGCCGCGAACCGAGCCGATCGGATGATCGATCCCGACCTAGGAAATAAGATGCGGCACAACACTTTGACGGTCTTCCAGACGCCAGTAAGCTTGACGTCGATCTTGCCGCGCCAGTCGTCCCGGTGGGTCTTGTCTGTGGCGTCGGCTAGTAGCCGGAGGAACGCCCGCGTTGTTGTTGCGCGGCGCGCAGAATGGAGTCCGCTCGTATGAATGCGGGTTTGACGCGGTCAGCACCCTCGATGGGCAGATCTGCGGCGCACCGCAGCACCATCAACGCCAACGCGCTGTGCGTGGCGTAGGAGACGATCAGCAGGTTGGCGCAAGCATGCGTTCCCGTCACCGTCATGACGTGCTGGCGTTTGCCTTCCCACCCCGGCCAGTTGAAATCGGGTGGTCGTTGCAGCGATGACCAGTTCACGTTGATGCAGGTGACGTCGCCGAGCAGGGGCGTCAGGACCGCAACAAGCTCGGGCAATTCATTGGTGATGCGATCCGCACGCGGCCACCACGCGCCATCGATATCGCGGCCGAGTTCGCGAGCCACCGAGAGCCGGATGGGCGTGGATTGGCGTCGGGTCCTGACCGCGAAGCTCATTGCGGATACCGCAGTCGGCAGTTCGCGCACCCGCTCGGGGCGGCGCAGCCGTCCGCAAGAGTCATCGAAGTCTGGTGTCGTGAAATGGCCGGGGTTGCATAACCCATGGGCGTTCCTTCGCGCTCGGCGTCGCCGGGCCCACGGACGGGGGATCGACGGAGGAATCACATTGCCCGTGGGTGTCATCCGCACGGATCGCGCGGTCGACCACCGCTGACAACGAACGGCTCGTCTGTAACTTTACGCCACCGCCGACCCGCCTCGGTGATCGGGTGATCCAGCGTGGGTCCGCACTCACGACACGGCCGCGCCGCAAAGCGTCGGGAAATCCGCTCGGCGGATGAACTGCGTCCTGGTCAGCCGCTACAAATGCGTTGCGGTGCAATGGATTTGGAGACGATGCCCGTCATGCGGCCCGGGAGAGCGCAATGGCGGGTAGGGTGGTGGCAACGGCGAGGACGGATTACATGGCAATAGAGAACTGGTGCGACGCGGTCGAGATCCATCCATCGCAGATCCGGGTCGGTGACATCATCGGCACGCGGCGTCCCACTGAGTTGCGTCTGACGGTCAAGATGATCAGTGGTCCGCAGGGCGGCCTGGGGCAGTGGACGTTTTTCAGTCGAGACGATAACGGTCAGCAGCGAACCAGTACGTTCGGTGAAGGTGAATTGGTCCGCCGGTACGCCAAGGCATCCTGACGTCCAATCACGTCAACGCCGGTCAGCGACGCTGATTCGCAGAACCGTCGGCCTCGGGCCGATCGGAAAACGTCGGGAGTTCGACCGGTGTCGCGGAGGTTTCGCCCGAAGCGACATGCTTCGGTGCCTCGGGGTGAGAAAACAGGTTCGACTGGTCCATGGGCTGTCCTTCCGAATGAAGAGTTCGGCCGATACGCATTATTACCTGACGTCGGACGACGATCGGATCGCACGGCGGTCTCATTCGTGATTCGTTTGCGATGCGCGGCGACCGCAAGAACGCGGTTCTTTTCCACTCTACAGGCAGCCGACGTGTGCCTGCCGCGTCCGGGTGAGATGCCGGCGCGGGGTCCTGGTTCGGCCTGGTGTGGGCGCGCCCGCCCTCCAGGCCTGTCGTGAATGAATTATGCAGCGCCGCAACCGATTTCAAAGTCCAGGTCGCCGCATGCTATTCTGGGTGCGCATGGATGCGTTTGGTGCATCCGCATTTGATGAGAGAAGTAAGTAAATGGCACAGGGAACTGTGAAATGGTTCAACGGTGAAAAGGGCTTCGGCTTCATCACCCCGGATGACGGCACGAAGGATCTCTTCGTCCACTACTCCGAGATCCAGGGCAACGGCTATCGCTCGCTCGACGAAGACCAGCGTGTCCAGTTCGAGGTTGCGCAGGGGGCCAAGGGGCCCCAGGCGGTAGGAGTCAGCGCCGTCTGAGAACTTCACAAACGTCACGGTGGGCTGGTGCGATTGGTTCGCACCAGCCCACTGGTTTTTTGACCTCTGGACGCCGGTCGCGACGACATCTGGCGCCTAACCCGATCCGAACCGACCGACCGGGATAATGACCGCATGCGTCTCGCGTGGGTGCTGCGATTGGCCATTGCGGGGTGGCTGGTCTCGGTGGGCGGGCCACCCACCGCGCAAGCCAGCCCGGATGTTCCCCCGGTCAGCGACGCCGCACGAGCGGCCGGCTTCGTGGACATCCGCAGCGTCATTCCCGACGCGGTGCTCGACCTGCGCTACGCGACGACGAACAATTTCACCCACACGCAGCTTTATCCTTCCGACGCCAGATGCCTTGTGCACCAATCGATGGCGCCCGGCCTGGCCGCTGCTGCCGGCGCCCTGCGCCCGCAGGGCCACCTGCTGGTGTTCTGGGACTGCTATCGCCCGCATGACGTTCAGGTCAAGATGTTCAACCTGGTCCCCAACCCCGCGTGGGTGGCTCGTCCGGGCCCGTATGCGCGCAGCCACGAGTCGGGGCGCTCGGTCGACGTGACGTTCACCACCGCGCAGCAGCCGTGCTCGTCCGGGCTGCATGCCGGCGGTCTTTGCCTGGCCGACATGGGTACCGACTTCGACGACTTCACCTCTCGGGCAACAGCTTTCAATACCCAGGGCATCAGTCCGGATGCCGTGGCGAACCGGGCGGCGCTGCGCAACGCCATGAACTACGGCGGCTTGAAGGTGTATTCGGGGGAGTGGTGGCATTTCGACGGCCCGGGAGCCGGCGTCGATCAACCGATTCTTCACGTTCCCGTCGACTGAGCCGTCTCATTACTTGAGACGATGATTTCATAATGTGATGACGCTGCGTAGTCTTCCAGACGAGCCCCGGCAGGCAAGAAAGGCCACCATGGACGACGAACACCGCGCGGCATACACGCATGGACACCACGAGTCGGTGTTGCGCTCCCACCAGCGGCGCACCGCCGCGGACTCCGCGGCCTACCTGCTGCCGCACCTGAAACCGGGGCTGTCCGTGCTCGACGTCGGTTGTGGGCCCGGCACCATCACCGCCGACCTGGCCGCGCGGGTCGCGCCCGGGCAGGTCACCGCCGTCGATCAGTCCGTCGATGTGCTCAACGTCGCTCGTGCCGAGGCCGAGCGGCGGAATCTGTCCAACGTCTCGTTCGGGACCGCCGACGTGCATGGCCTCGACTTTCCCGACGACGCTTTCGATGTCGTCCACGCGCATCAGGTGCTGCAGCACGTCGCCGATCCGCTGGCGGCCCTGCGGGAGATGCGACGGGTGTGCGCGCCGGACGGCATCGTGGCGGCCCGCGACGCCGACTACTCGGGTTTCGTCTGGTATCCCGAGCTGCCGGCCCTCGACCTGTGGCGCACCCTCTACCAGCGCGTCGCGCGCGCCAACCGCGGCGAACCGGACGCGGGCCGGCGACTCCTGTCGTGGGCGCAGCGGGCGGGATTCGGCGACATCACGCCCACCGGCAGCCTGTGGTGTTATGCCACGCCCGCGACACGCGACTGGTGGGGCGGAATGTGGGCCGACCGGATTCTGCACTCCACCGTGGCCCGCGACCTGGTGGATCTCGAACTGGCGACTAGCGCGCAGCTCGAGGAGATCTCCGCCGCATGGCGAGAATGGGCCGCCGCCCCGGACGGTTGGATCGCCATACCGCACGGCGAAATCCTGTGCCGGGCATAGAGTTTCAGTCCAGGAAGAGGTCCGGAATCGGTTCGTCGCCCCCGCCGTATCGGGACAGATCCGCGATCCCGGCAGAGTGCAAGACATCGGCGTCGATGTAGCAGTTGCCGGTGGCCTCCCGGCTGGGACGGGAGATGATCTCGACGGCCGCGTCGGCCATGATCTCCGGGCTGCGCGACGACTCGGCCAGTTTGTCCCCGTCGGCCATGTTCGCCACCGCGGCCGTCGCGATATAGGTCTGCGGCCACAGGCAATTCACGCCGATCCCGGAGTCGGCGAATTCCGCCGCCCACCCCAGCGACAGCAGCGTCATGCCGTACTTGGACAGCGTGTACGCCGGGTGCGCGCCCAGCCAGCGCGGGTTCATGTTCACCGGGGGCGAGATGGTCAGCACGTGCGGGTTCGCGGACTTCTCGAAGTGCGGCACGCATGCCTTGGTCAGCAGGAAGGTGCCACGCAAATTGATCTCCTGCATCAGGTCGTACTTCTTGGCCGACAACGTGGCGGTCGGTTCCACCGCGATGGCGCTGGCATTGTTGACGCAGACGTCGACGCCGCCGAAGCGCTGCACCGCCGCGTCGACCACGCGTTGCACGTCCTCTTCGCGGCGCACATCCCCGACCACCGCCAGCGCCTTCCCGCCGGCGGCCTCGACCTCGGCGGCGGCGGTGTGCACCGTTCCGGGCAGGCGTGGATGCGGCGTATCGGTCTTGGCCAGGAGCACCACGTTGGCGCCCTGCCGGGCCGCACCGATGCCGATCGCCAGCCCGATACCGCGGCTGCCACCGGAGATGACGACGGTGCGATCGACGAGCGAACCGTTGGGCATGGAGCCTCCTTTTGCCTGGTCAAGCGTATGGTATTGGCATTCTCTTTTTTTGCAAGTACGTTATTCACCGATGGATAATACGGCCCGCACTCCGTCCGGTATCCCGCTGCAGCCCGTCTACGGGCCGGCGGACGTCGGCGCGGAGCCTCCGCAGCCCGGGGAGTTCCCGTTCACCCGGGGTAACTTCGCGTCCGGCTACCGCGGCAAGCTCTGGACCTTCCGCCAGTACTCGGGATTCGGCACCGCCGAGGAATCCAACCGCCGATACCGCTACCTGCTGGAGCAGGGCGGGACGGGGCTGTCGGTGGCGCTCGACTTGCCAACCCAGTGTGGGTACGACTCCGACGACCCCGAGTTCGGCGAGGAGGTCGGCCGCGTGGGCGTCGCGGTCGATACGCTGGCCGACTTCGAGATCCTCTTCGACGGCATCCCGTTGGACAAGCTCAGCACGAGCATGACGATCAACGGAACGGCGGCGATCCTGCTGGCGTTCTACGTCGCGGCCGCCGAGAAAAAAGGGATACCGCGGGCCACGCTCACCGGGACGATTCAGAACGACATCCTCAAGGAGTACGCCTCCCGCGGGACGTGGATCTGGCCGCCGGAGCCGTCCCTGCGGCTGATCGCCGACACCATCGAGTTCTGCGCGGCCGAGGTGCCGCGGTTCAACGCGATCTCGGTGGCAGGGGCGCACTTCCGCGACGCCGGGGCCAACGCGGTGCAGGAGATGGCGTTCACCCTGGCCGACGGGGTGACCTATTGCGACACCGTGGTCGAGCGCGGGCGCATGACCATCGACCAGTTCGCGCCGCAGATCTCGTTCTTCTTCTACACCCACGGCGACTTCTTCGAGGAGATCGCCAAATACCGTGCGGGGCGGCGGCGTTGGGCGACCATCGTGCAGGAGCGCTACGGGGCGACGACGGCCAAGGCGGCGATGTTCCGCTTCGGCTGCGTCTGCGGCGGCGCCTCGCTGTACGCGCCGCAGGCCCACAACAACATCGTGCGGGTGGCCTACGAGGCGATGGCCGCGGTGCTGGGCGGCGTGCAGTCGATGTTCACCGCGGCCTGGGACGAGCCGTTCGCCCTGCCCACCGAGGAAACCACCACCCTGGCGCTGCGCACCCAGCAGATCCTGGCGCACGAGACGGGGGTGGCCAGCGTCGCCGATCCGTTGGGCGGCTCCTACTTCGTCGAGGCGCTGACCGACGCCACCGAGGAGCGCATCATCGAGATCATGTCCGACCTCGAGCGGCACGGCGGCATGGTCCAGGCCATTGAAGACGGGTACCTGCAGGGCCTCATCGCCGACGAGGCCTTTAAGCTGCACCAGGACGTCGAAGCCGGCACCCGACCGGTCGTCGGGGTCAACCGGTTCGTGACCGAGGAGCCCGCGCACGACGTCGTCACCTATGAACTCGACGCCGAGGGTCGCGACCTGCAACTCAAGCGACTGTCCAAGGTCAAGGCCGAAAGGGATTCGGCCGCAGTGAAATCCACGCTGGCCGCGTTGTCGCAGTCGGCCGAGGGAGACGACAACCTCATGCACAAGCTGATCGACTGCGCCAATGCGTACTGCACGGTCGGGGAGATGGTGTCCGCGCTCAAGGCGGTCTGGGGCGAATTCCAGCAACCGGTGGTGTTTTAGATGACGGCCCGCATCCTCGTCGCCAAGCCCGGCCTGGATGGGCACGACCGCGGCGCCAAGATCGTCGCGCGCACCCTGCGCGACGCGGGCTTCGAGGTCATCTACACCGGCATCCGGCAGCGCATCGAAGACATCGCGTCCATCGCCGTGCAGGAAGACGTCGCCGTCGTCGGCCTGAGCATCCTGTCCGGTGCGCACCTTGCGCTGACCGCCCGCACCATCGAAGCCCTGCGTGCGGCCGATGCCGCCGACATCGCCGTCGTCGTCGGCGGGACGATCCCGCATGCGGACGTACCCAAGCTGCTATCCGCCGGTGCCGCAGCGGTATTCCCCACCGGGACGCCCCTGGAGGACCTGGTCCGCGAGATCCGTAAACTGACCGGCACCCCCGAACCAGCCCTGGAGGAACCGTGCGCGTCGGAGTGATGATCGGCGCCGAGCGTGGCGATATGGCCCGCAAGGTGGACAAACTGGTCTCCGATATCGAATGGGCCGAGTCCGCGGGCCTGGACACCGCGTGGATGCCGCAGGTGCCCAACGACTTCGACTGCCTGACCATGGTGTCGCTGATGGCCGCGCACACTTCGCGCATCGAGCTGGGCACCGCCGTGGTGCCGCTACAGGCCCAGCACCCCATCGCCCTTGCCCGCCAAGCCCTCTCGACGCACGCGGTGGCCGGCGGCCGGCTGGCTTTGGGCGTCGGGCCGTCGCACCACTGGATCATCCGCGACATGCTGGGCCTGCCGTACGAGAAGCCTGCCGCCCACACCCGTGACTACCTGCAGGTGCTCAACGCCGCCGTCGCCGGTCCGGGATCGGTTGACGTCGAGAATGATTCGTTCACCGTGCACAACCCGCTGGCGATCGGCGCCGACAGCCCGATGCCGGTGCTGGTCGCCGCGCTGGGGCCGGTGATGCTGCAGATCGCCGGTGAGCTCGCCGACGGTACCGTGCTGTGGATGGCCGACGAGCGTGCGATCGGCGACCACATCGCACCCAAGATCACCAAGGCCGCCGCCGACGCCGGGCGGCCCGCGCCGCGGATCGTCGCCGGCATACCCGTATGCCTTTGTGCGCCGGGGCAAGTCGACGAGGCCAAGGAGCGGGCCAACCGTATCCTCGGCGAGGCCGAGGTGTCGCCGAACTATCAGCGCCTGCTCGACCGCGGCGATGCCCGCGATGTCGGCGACCTGTGCGCCGCCGGCGACGAGGACGCCATCCTGGCCCGGATGCGCCGGTTCGCCGAGGCCGGCGTGACGGATCTGTCGGTGCGTCTGTTGCCGATCGGCGACAACCGCGACGAGCTGGTCGCCTCCAAACGCCGCACCCGTGAAATGATCGCTTCACTCGCCGCGGAATTGCGTTGACCCCCAACGCCACCGGGCCGCTGGCGGGAATCCGCATCCTCGAGGTCGGCACCATGCTGGCGGGCCCGTACGCGACCATGCTGCTCGCCGATCTCGGCGCCGCGGTCACCAAGATCGAACCCGCCGGCGGCGAGATCTCCCGCAGCGTCGGCGCCACCTATTTCGCCAGCCTCAATCGCAACAAATCCAGCATCACGCTGGACCTGAATTCCGATGCGGGACAACAACGGCTGGGCGAACTGGTCGCCGAATCGGACGCGCTGCTGGTGAACCTGAAACCCTCGGCCATCCGGCGGCTGGGCTTGACGTATGACACGCTGCGGCGGCACAACGAGCGGATCGTCTGCGTGGCGATCACCGGCTTCGGCCTGTACGGCGGCGACGATCCGGCGTTCGATTACGTGGTCCAGGCGGGCGTGGGCACCGCCGCGCTGACCGGCGACCCCGACGGTCCGCCGACGCTGCCCGGCTATTCCTCGGCCGACAACTCCACCGGAATGACGGCGGCGCTGGGGCTGTTGGCCAAGATCATCTCCGGCACCGGCGGCCAGGTGGATGTGTCGCTGCGTGACGTCATGCTGTCCCAGCTGAACTATCACGCGTCGGCCTATCTCAACGGTGGCGTGGAGCCGCAGCGCCGTCCGCACGGGGCGCACTCCTATTACGTTCCGGCGCAGCTCTTCCCGACGGCGGACGGGTATTTGGCGCTGTTCATCACCCACGACGGCTTCTGGAAGTCGTTCGCCGCGGAAGCGGGTATCGGGGGGTTCGAAACGATGGCCGAGCGCGTCGCGCGCCGCGACGAAGTGCTCGCGGTCGTCACGGCGATGCTGGCCACCGACAGCGCCGCGGGCTGGGAGCGGCGGCTGCGTCCGCTGGGGGTTCCCGCGGCGGCCGTCCGTACCCTGCCCGAGGCGCTCGAGGCCACCCCCGAAGTGATCGTCACGGCGGGCGAGTTCCGGTTGGTGGGAACCCCGATCCACGTCTCCGGCTATGAGCCCGAGTACCGGCCCCCGCCCGAGCTTCGCCAGTAGGCACGCCTGCCGTCGAGCTTCGAATGTGAAGCACGTTTCACGTTGGGCGTCCGCCACCGGGCCCGGTGAGGTGAGCCTCGGCAAGCTTCCGGAACGCCCCCACCAGACGGCTGCGATCCCCAGCGCGACAAGCCAATACGACGTGGCTCGGTTCGACCCCTTCCAACGGGACCGTGGTGATATCCGGCCGCACACCGTTGCCGTGCACGCCCGCCGTGATGGCCACCGCTTGCCCCGAGGCGATGAGTTCGAACTTGTCCTCGAGCGCATCGATGAACGGGCCATCGGGTGCCCGCCGACCGTCGGGTCGCGGATCGATGCGCCAGAAGGCGCTCCAGGCCGGATCTGAATGCCGCACCCGGGGCATGGGTTCGTCGGCGATGTCGTCGAGCGTGACCGATTCCCGGCCGGCCAGGCGATGGTCGACCGGTATCGCCAGCACGCGCGGTTCGTCGTACAGGATCGTCACGTGCAGCCCCTCGGTCGGAAACGGCAGCCGGGTCACCACCGCGTCCACCCGATGGCCGAGCAACGCATCGAGCGCCTGGTCCCAATCCAAATGCGTGACTTGAATATCGGCTTCGGGATGCTCGCGGCGCATCTCTCGCACCGCGGGGGTGACGATCATTCCCGTCGTGTACCCGATGGTGATCCGGCTCGGCTGCGCGGCCGCTCGCGCCTGCGCGGTGGCTTGGGCGGCCGAACGCAGCAGCGCCTTGGCCCGGGGCAGGAACACCTCGCCCGCCTCCGTGAGCCGGGTGCCCTGTGGGGTGCGGTCGAACAGGCGGACGCCGAGTTGTTGCTCGAGCCTGCGGATCTGGCGGCTCAACGACGGCTGCGCGACGCGCAGCGCTGAGGCGGCCCGGCCGAAGTGCCGGTGCTCGGCGACGACGACGAAGTACCCGACCAGCCGCAGGTCGAGATCGACAACCGTGGATGCCGAGTCCGTCATGCGTTCAGTGTAAACACTGTCCGACCCGCTACATGCCATAAAAGCGCCCACGAGCTGCTGTGATGCCTGGATTGCATCGCGCCATATGAAACAGGACTTGGACACGGCTCGCGCGCCGCCCTTGACTTGAGGCATACGTCCCAGGCGACAAGAAGGGAACTTTCATGCACGTCTTTGTCACGGGCGCGACCGGGCACATCGGCTCCGTCGTCGTCGCCGAACTCATCGACGCCGGGCACCAGGTCACCGGCTTGGCGCGGTCGGACGCGGGGGCCGCCGCCCTGAAAGCCGCGGGGGCGACGCCCCGGCGCGGTGACCTCGACGACCTCGACGGCCTGCGCGAAGCGGCGGCGGCGTCCGACGGTGTTATCCACCTCGCCTTCAAGCATGACTTCGACGACTTCGCCGGGGCGGCCGAGACCGACCTGCGCGCTGTCCGCGCCATCGGGGAAGCGCTCGTCGGTTCCGATCGGCCATTCGTCAGCACGTCGGGCACGCTGCTGCTTTCGCTGCTGGGTGGGGGCGGTGTCGCGACCGAACAGGACACGGTGGCCGGCGGCCCGCGGGTCGACTCCGAGAACGCGGTGATCGCGCTCGCCGAGCGCGGGGTGCGGTCGTCGGTGGTCCGCCTCGCGCCGCTGGTGCACAGCGACCTGGACCACCACGGCTTCGCCCACCACCTGATCAACGTCGCCCGCGATACCGGCGTGTCCGGCTACCTCGGTGATGGCGTCAACCGCTGGCCCGGGGTGCACACGCTCGACGCCGCACGCTTGTACCGGCTGGCGCTCGAAAATGCGCCCGCCGGAACGCGTTTGCACGGCGTCGCCGATGAGGGGGTGCCGTTTCGGGACATCGCCGCCGTCATCGGTCGTCACCTACACGTGCCGACATCCAGCATCGCCGCCGAACATGCGGGCCACTTCGGCTTTCTCGCGCTCTTCGCGTCACTGGACAACCCGACGTCGAATGCCTTGACACAGAAAATCCTCGACTGGCACCCGGAAGGACCGGGGCTGCTCGAGGATCTCGATGCCGGCCATTACTTCGGCGAGTGAGCTGATTCGGCCCGCATCGCGGCCAAGGTGAGCGAGCATCTGGAGGCAGGCGCCGACCACGTCGTGCTACTACCCGCCATCGGCGGTGAATTCTGCGCGGGCATCGACCAATTCGAAGAGCTGGCTCCGGCGTCCCACAAACACTCGGCCGTGTAACCCGACTGCGCCCCTTGGCCGAGCGTGACGGTGCAGTCACACTCGACCCGCGAACGTGACTGCACCGTCACGTTCGACGCGTTAAGGCGTCGCCAGCTGCCTTTCCTGGTAGCGGCGCGCCCACTCGGCTCGCGACCGGATCGACACGTCCACGTCACTCGCCTTGGCGCGCAACGCTTTTACGGTCGCCTGTTCGCGCGGAGTCCGGGCGAACGGGTCCCAGCCGAAGAACCGGCAGGCGTTGCCCCAGGTGATCTTGTTGATGTCGGTGTCGTCGGCGCCTGCTGCATCGAGCTCGGCCAGCACCTGCTCGGGCGCGTCCGGCCAAAAGCAGTCCGAGTGCGGGTAGTCGCACTCCCAGGCGATGATGTCGATGCCGATCTCGTGGCGCAGCTTCAGCGACGTCTTGTCGGTGACGTAACAGGCCAGCGAGTGCTCGCGGAACACCTCGCTGGGCAGCTGAGAGCCGAAGTCGCGGCGCAACCATTTCTGGTTGGTGTAGTGCCGATCGCTGCGATCCAAATAGAACGGGATCCAGCCGATACCGCCTTCGGAGAAGGCGAATTTCAGGTCGGGATAGTTGCGCATGGCCGGGCCCCACAACAGGTCTTGCGCGCACATCGCCGAGACCTGGGTGGCCAAGATGATCAGGTTGTCGATCGGCGCGTTGGGTGCCATGCTGATCGCCCCGAAGCCGGTGCCGATGTGCAGGCACATCACCACGTTCTCCTCCGACAGCGTGCGAAACACCGGACCCCAGTAGTCCTCGTCGTGGTAGCTCGGAAGTCCTTCCAGGTGCGGCAATTCCGGCATGGTGACCGCGCGGCACCCCTTCGCCGCGACGCGGCGGATCTCGGCGCACATCCCCTCGGGAGTCCAGGTCGGCAGGATCGCGATCGGGATGAACCGGTCCGGATACGAACCGGCCCACTCGTCGATGTGCCAGTCGTTGTAGGCCGACACCATCACCAGGGTGACATCCTCGCGGGTCATGTTGAGGTGGCGGGCCGAAAAGCCGGTGAACGTCGGGAAGCACATCGACGCGAGGATGCCGTTGCGGTTCATGTCGCGGACGCGTTCGTGGACGTCGTAGACGCCGGGGCGCATCTCGGCGAAGCCGGCGGGATCGCGGCCCCACTCCTCGGCCGGCCAGGACACCACCGCGTTCAGCCCGCTGACGCCCTGCGGCCTGCCCTGGTACATCCACTGGTCGACGCCCTTGTCGTCGGTGACGACGATGGGTGCCTCGTCCCGGTATTTGGCGGGCACGTGCCGCAGGAACATGTCCGGCGGCTCGACCACGTGGTCGTCGATGCTCACCAAAATCAGGTCGTCGACCTTCATCAAGCAGTCCTCTCTCGCACAGCGACCCGAGCCGGAATCGGCTATCCGCTGTGCTCGGTGGTGGTCTCGAGCAGTCGTGGAATCGGCGCCGGGTCGAGCTGCAGGGCGTCGGACATGTGCAGCTGTCCGGCGTTGGCGATCATGTTGTCCAGAATCGCCTGCAGATCGTCGCCCTCGATCTCGTAGATGGCGACGTAGGGTCCGTCGCCGTCGACGGGCCGCAGTCGGCGCGCGGAGACGAACCCGTCCAGGGCCACCAGCTCACCCAGGTGCACCTCGTCGTACCAGGTGTTGTATTCCTGTTCGCGCTCGGGCGAGCTGGGTCGGCTCTCCACGAGGATGATGCCCTTGGCCATCGTCGCCACCTCTCTGGTCGCTACTCGTAGCGCACCGTGACCGAGTCCGTGTCGGGAACGCCCTGGCACGTCAGAATGTAGCCCTCGGCGACCTCGTCTTCCTCGAGAGCGTCGTTGACCCGCATGGTGGCGTGGCCCTCTTCGAGCTTGGCCATGCAGGTACCGCAGTTGCCGGCCTCGCAACTGAACGGCGGCTCCAGCCCGGCCCGACGCGCGGTCTCGAGCAGGGTCTCGCCCGGGACGATGGGCACCGAGACCTTCTTGCGGTCGAGATGAATCGTCACCGTCCCGGCACCGGAGCCGTTTGTTGCCGGATCTGTCACCCCTGGGGTCTCCTCGATGATCCGGGTGACCGTCACTGGGACCGCCCCCTTCCCGTATTTGCATTCTTCAGTATAGAGAATACTATTCTCACGAAGCGATAGCATCTTCTCGAGACTGTATGGATGTCGGGTCAGCCCGGTCTGTCAGGGAAGGACGGGACGTGACCGAGCCGGCGGCGCTCGTGTTCGAGGAACGGCGATTCAGCGCGCCCGAACTCGATGCGTTGGCCGACGGATGGGCCGCAACCCTGGCCAAAGACGGTGTCACCGCGGGCCAGCGCGTCGCCCTCATGGCCTCCAACCGGCCGGAATTTCTCGCCGTGGTGTTCGCGACCTGGCGGTTGGCCGCCACGCCGGTACTCATCAGTCCCGCGTGGAAGCGCGACGAGGTCGACCATGCGCTCGCGCTGACCGAGCCCGCGCACGCCGTCGGGGACCACCCGGTGCTTGCCGCCCTGATGCCGATGCTGCACCTGGACGAGCCGGTCGCGCCCGCCGACCCGATGGCCGGGGGCACACCGCCGCCCATGAACGACGCGGCGCTGGTGTTCAGCTCCGGCACCACCGGCCTGCCCAAGGCCGTCCGGCACACTCACGCCTCGCTGAACGAGGCGGTGCGGCACTGGCGCCAGGCGCTGCAACTGACCCACCGCGACCGGATCCAGGTCGCGACGCCACCGTCACACATCCTCGGGCTGCTGAACCTGCTGACCGCCTGGGAGACCGGCGCCCGCGTGCGCCTGCATCCCCGGTTCGACATCGACCGGGTGCTGCAGCACATCGAAAGTGACCGCATCACAGTGGAAATGGCGGTCGCCCCCATCGCGCTGGCCATCGCTTCGCATCCCGGTCTCGAGTCCTTTGACCTGTCTTCGCTGCGGTACATCATGTGGGGGGCCACGCCGGTCAATGCCCACGTCGCCCAGACCGTGACCCGGCGCACCGGAGTGGGTTGGCTCCCGGCGTACGGGACCACGGAATTGCCCGTCATAGCGTGCAATCCGATCGACGACCCGCGGCTGGACACAGTCGGACGGGCGGTTCCCGGCGTGGACCTACGCGTCGTCTCACTGGAAACTGGCGAGCCGGTCGGCCCCGGCGAGGTCGGGGAGATCCAGGCCCGCGCCGCGTCGCTGATGGCCGGCTACCTGCCGGCCGACGCGACCGGCGAGGCGATCCGCGACGGGTGGTACCGCACCGGAGACGTCGGCTGGCTCGACACCGGCGGCTGGCTGCGCATCACCGATCGCCTCAAAGAGATGATCAAGGTGCGCGGCTTCCAGGTCGCCCCCGCCGAAATCGAGACGGTGCTGCACGGTCATCCGGCGGTCAAAGACTGTGCGGTGTTCGGCATTCCCGACGGCCTCAACGGCGAAGCCGTCGTCGCCGCGGTGGCGACGTCCGCGCCCGTCGATGCGACCCAGCTGACCGCCATGGTGGACGAGAAACTGGCGTCCTACAAACGTCTGAGCCAAGTGGTGTTCGTCCCCGAAATCCCCCGCCTGCCCTCGGGCAAGGTGCTGCGCCGAGCGCTGAAGGAGCGTTATGGATGTACGTCTGACAGCTGAACAACAGCAATTACGCGACGCCGCCGCCAAGCTGGCCGACGACCTCGGACCGGCCACGGTGCAGGATCTCGACGACCAGACCCGAATTACCCGTCTGGACAAACAGATTGACAACACCGGCTGGCGGTCGTTGCGTTCCGACGGGGCCTCCGGCGTGGAGGTGGCCATCGTGGCCGAGGAATTCGGCCGGCGGCTGGTCGACACGCCCTTCCTCGGTCCGGTGCTGGCCGACGATCTGGGCCGCCACGTCGGGGCCGACGTATCCGCGGTGACGGTCGCCGTCGGCGATCGGGTGATCGACGCCCGCGGCGCGCGGCGCGCCCTATGGCTGTCGGCGGGCGCCGTCGTCGTCGGCGATGTGCAGGCCACGGCGGAAAGCGTCGATCTGACGCGGGCCGACGCGACGATCACGGGATCGCCGGAGGCGCTGGGGGAGGTGCCAGCCGAGGTCGCCGAGCAGTGGCGGGCCCTGGCCTTGGTCGCGACGACGGCGGACCTGGTCGGCATCGCCCGGGGCGCCCACGCCGTCGCGTGTGACTACGCCAAAATCCGCGAACAGTACGGCAAGCAGATCGGCTCGTATCAAGCCATCGCCCACCTGCTGGCCGAAAGCCTTGCGCTGATTGAAGGTTCGGTCAGTGTGCTACGGCATGCGGCGTGGGGGGTCGACGAGCTGGCCCCCGCCGAAGCCATCCGGGCCGCCCAAATCGCAAAGGTCTACTGCGCGCGCGCCACCCGCACCGTCTGCGAGACGGCCATCCAGGTGCACGGCGGTATCGGCAACACCTGGGAATGCGTGGCGCACGTCTATCTGCGCCGGGCCCTGACATCGACCGAGCTGTGGCCGGTCGCGTTGAAGGAGATCGATTTTGGACTTTCGTGACTCACCCGATGAGGCCGCCTTTCGGGAGCGGCTGCGCACCTGGCTCGCCGCATACGCCAAGGAGTTCTCCGGCTCCGGCGACGAGTATTGGGCGCGCATGGCCGACTGGCACCGCGCCCTCTACGCCAACGGTTTCTTCGGCCTGTCCTGGCCACGCGAGTGGGGCGGTCAGGACCTGGCGCCCGTCTACGACGTGATCGTGGACGAGGAACTGGTGCGGGCCGGCGCGCCGCCGCGCCCCAGCGTCGGGTACCTGGTCTACGGCATCGGCGAACACGCCAACGACGAGGTGCGAAAACGCTTCCTGCCCGGCATCATCAACGGCACCGAGCGCTGGTGCCAGGGCTTCAGCGAGCCCGGCGCCGGTTCGGATCTGGCGTCGCTGACCACCACCGCACGCCTCGAGGGCGACACGTATGTGGTGAACGGCCACAAGATCTGGACCAGCTACTCCGACGTGGCCGACTGGTGCTTGTTGCTGGCCCGCACCGACCCCGACGCCAAGCGCCACCGCGGGCTGTCGGCATTCGTTCTGGACATGAAACAGCCCGGCGTGCAACAGCGCCCGCTGCAGATGATCAACGGGGTGACCAACGAATTCGGTCAGGTGTTCTTCGACGGCGCCAAGGTGCCGGCGGACCGGATGGTCGGTGCTCCCGGCGACGGTTGGGCGGTGGCCATGACCGTCGTCGGGCACGAACGCGAGCCCTCCACGCTCGGCTATGCGGCGCGCTACGGCAAGCTCGTGCGAGAACTGTTGTCCCGCAATGACGGTGAGGTTCCCGAGGAGCTGGCGTGGGCCGCGGTTCAGTCGGATATGCTGACCCATCACGTCCGCCGGCGGCTGTCCGAACAGCTCGACGGCGTCTCGCACGGCTCGGAGGGCTCGCTGGACAAGCTGCTGATGACCTGGGTCGAACAATCCGTCGGGCATGCCGCCCTGGCCGTCGCGGGGACCCGCGATCCCGAAATGCTGAGCGCCTATCTGTACAGCCGGGCGCAGAGCGTCATGGGCGGGACGTCGCAAATACAAAAGAACATCATCGCTGCACGAATCTTGGGATTGTAGAAGTGATCGCGAACGCGGGCGTAGCCCGGGTGAAGCGGGTCACGACCATCGAAGGAGTCTGACGTGTACGACATGCCTACCGAAATCGACGTTCAGGCGGACGGTGCCCTGCGCATCATCACGCTCAACCGGCCGGATTCGCTCAACTCCGTCAACGACAACCTGCATGTCGGGCTCGCGCGGCTGTGGCAGCGACTGACCGACGACGCGGGCGCCCGCGCCGCGGTGATCACCGGCGCCGGCAGGGCATTCTCGGCCGGTGGCGATTTCACGTATCTGGAAGAGCTGGCCAACGACGCCGAGCTGCGCGCCAAAACGATCCGGGATGGCCGCGAGATCGTGCTGGGCATGGCGCGGTGCCGAATTCCGGTGGTAGCGGCCGTCAACGGGCCCGCCGTCGGGCTGGGCTGCAGCCTGGTCGCGCTCAGCGACATCGTCTACATCGCCGAGGCCGCCTATCTGGCCGACCCGCACGTGCAGGTGGGCCTCGTGGCCGCCGACGGCGGCCCGCTGACCTGGCCGCTGCACATCAGCCTGCTGCTGGCCAAGGAATTCGCCCTCACCGGAACCCGTATCGGCGCGCAGCGCGCGGTCGAGCTCGGGCTGGCCAACCACGTGGTCGACGACCCGCTCGCGGAGGCGATCGCCACCGCCAAAAAGATTCTGGAACTGCCGCAGCAGGCGGTGGAGAGCACCAAGCGGGTGCTCAACATCCACCTGGAGCGCGCCGTGCTCGCCAGCCTGGACTATGCGCTCTCGGCCGAGAGCCAGTCGTTCCTCACCGAGGACTTCCGGGCCAACGTCGCAAAATTCAACGCGGCCAAGAAGAATTGAGGTTCTGGCCGCGCGACGACCTCAGGAATCGTATCGGCGCAGGAATTCACGCATCACCGCATCGAACTTGCCCGGCTCCTCGATGAACGGCATGTGAGCGCTGGACTCGAACAACTCGAACCGCGAACCCGCGATGCGCCGGTGCATTTCCCACATGTGTTCGGGAACGCATTCGTCGTACTTGCCGGCGAGAACCAGTGTCGGCGCGGTGATTTCGTGGAGTCGGTCGACCACGTCCCAGTCCCGGATGGTCCCGACGATGTGAAAGTCGCTGGGACCGAACATGGTCTCGAAGATTTCGGCGCCCATGTTGCGGAACGCATCCTCGAGCTCCCGCGGCCAGGGACGCACCCGACAGAGGTAGGTTTCGTTCCAGGTGCGGATGGCCGCCTGGTAGTCGGGGGAGTACGTCGTGCCGGCGGCCTCATGGTGGTCGATGGCGGCCTGGGTTGCCGGATCCAGCTCGGATTTCAAGCGCGCCACCATCTTCGTGAACTCCGGGATGGACGCGATGCTGTTGGAAATGGTCAGGCTCGCCACCCCGGCGGGTACTGCCTCGAGCATGTACTGCTGGGCCAACATCGCGCCCCAGGAGTTGCCGAACAGATGGAAATGGTCCAGGCCGAGGGCCCGCACCACGGCGTCCACCTCGGAGACCGAGCGATCCATCGTCCAAAGCTTGCGATTAGGAGGGCATTTGGATTTCCCACAGCCAAGCTGGTCCCAGAAGATGAGCTCTCGTTCGGTGGCCAGCCGCTCCAGCGACCGCAAGTAGTCGTGCGGCAACCCCGGCCCGCCGTGAATGACGAGCAGCGGAAGGCCCGGCCCGCCGCCGGTCCGTTTAAACCACACGTTGCCGCCCGGGACGGCGACCATTCCCTGAGTCATGTACCCACCATCGCAAATCGACACCCATTGCGCAGTCCCGCCGCAGTCCTGGCAGGATGCGCAATGGAGCGGTGCGCTAAACGCCCGCTCGACGATCCGTCCCACCACCGTCGTCGTGGGAGCCACCGCAGCTGCGGCCTGACCGGGAGGAACCGCAATGACCAGTGTCGACAATCCAATTCCCTCGCAAGATCTTTCGGGGATTGTCGGACACCGCTTCATCTACACCTACGCCAACGGCTGGCAATACGAGATGTATGTCAAGAACGCCACCACCATCGACTACCGGATCCACTCCGGGCATGTGGGAGGCCGCTGGGTCAAAGGTCAGGAGGTCCACCTCGTCCAACTCGACGATGACAGTTTCAAACTGTCGTGGTCCGAACCCACCGGCACATGCGTGGTCGTCAATGTCCTGCCCGCCAAACGCTGTCTGCACGGGGTCATCTTCTTTCCGCAGTGGATCCGGCTGCACGGTGAGCGCACGGTCTGCTTTCAGAACGAACACCTGGACGAGATGCGGGCCTACCGGGATCAAGGCCCGACCTACCCGATCTATGAGGTCCCGGAATTCGCCTACATCACCCTGTTCGAATACGTGGGTGCCGACGACGAGAGCGTCATCGACACCGGCCCCGAGCAGCTGCCCCCGGGATGGTCGGACCGCACCGACTGACCGACGGGGGACCAGCGGGCGCCTGTTGCGACTCGCACTCTCGCAATGCGAGAATATGATTCTCGCATTGCGACTGGGGCGTCTCGCGCCCCTGCCCGCTGGTTGAACTGGAGAAAGACCTGTGCCTGAAGCCGTCATCGTGTCCGCCCTGCGCACCCCCATCGGCACCGCCCGCAAGGGCACGCTGCGCGATACCAGCGCGTTCGACCTGGCCCACCACGTCGTCAGCGAAGCCGCCAAGGATCTGGACCCGACGCAGGTCGATGACGTGATCCTGGGCGAGGGCCTCTACGGCGGCGGTGTGCTCGCCCGCCACGCCGCCGTCACCGCCGGCCTGACCCAGGTTCCCGGACTGGCCAACAACCGGCACTGCGCGGCCGGTCAGGCGGCCGTGCAGACCGCGGCCGCGAGCGTGGGCGCGGGAATGGACCAACTCGTCATCGCCGGGGGCGTGAACTCGGCGTCGACGTCACCGCGGTCGCGGATGCAGGTCGACGGCGAGTGGGTCGACTGGTTCCCGCCGACCCACCCGGACCGGCCCGACGCTCCCAACATGGACATGTCGATCACCGTGGGCTGGAACGCCGCGGTCAAGGCCGGCGTCAGTCGCGAGGAGATGGACGCCTGGGCGCTACGGTCCCACCGCAACGCCATCGCCGCCATCGACGAAGGCCGCTTCAAAGAGGAGATCGTGCCGATCGACACCCCGCACGGGTTGTTCGCTGTCGACGAGCACCCGCGCCGGGACACCAGCATGGAAAAGCTGGGCGCGCTCAAGCCGCTGCACCCAGAGATCGAAGGCTTCTCGATCACCGCCGGCAATGCCTGCGGCGCCAACGATGGTGCCGCGGTGCTGACGATCGCCGGCGACGGGCTCGGATTGCCCGCGCTGGCCACCATCCGGTCCTGGGCGTCCGTCGGCGTCGACCCGGCGATCACCGGCCTGGCGCCGGTGGAAGCGATACCGAAAGCCCTTAAGCGAGGCGGACTCTCGATTGCCGACGTAGATCTTTTCGAGATCAACGAAGCCTTCGCCGCGATGTGCGTGGCCACCGTCAAGCTGCTCGAGCTCGACCCCGACCAGGTCAACGTCAGCGGCAGCGGCTGCTCGCTGGGTCACCCCGTCGCGGCCACCGGCGCGCGGATGCTGGTCACCCTGGTGCACGAACTGCGCCGCCGCGGCGGCGGCATCGGCGTCGCGGCGATGTGTGCGGGCGGCGGGATGGGCTCGGCGACGGTGATCGAGGTCGCGGCTCCATAATGCGTACATGATCATCGCCGATCTGATTGCCCGCGCGCGCAACGGATCTCCGCGCGCGGCCGGTCGGCTGCTCAGCCTCGTCGAGGGCGACCAGCGCGACGAGGTCCTGGCGAATATCGGTCCCGCCCCGGGCGGCATGGGGCCGGTCGTCGGCATCACCGGCCCGCCGGGGGCGGGAAAGTCGACGACGGTCGCCGCGCTGGTCGGCGCCTACCGCAAGCGCGGATCCCGGGTGGCGGTGTTGGCGGTGGACCCGTCGTCCCCGTTCAGCGGGGGTGCGCTGTTGGGCGATCGAATTCGAATGGCCGCCCACATCAACGACTCCGATGTCCTGATTCGTTCGGTGGCCACCCGCGGGCATCTCGGGGGCCTGGCCGCCGCGGTTCCGGCGGCCATCCGGTTGTTGGGGGCGATCGGCTACGACGTGGTGCTGCTGGAGACGGTGGGGGTGGGCCAGTCCGAGATCGAGATTGCCGCCGTCGCCGACCCGACGGTCGTCATCCTCAATCCCGGTGCGGGCGACGCGGTTCAGGCGGCCAAGGCCGGCGTGCTGGAAGTGGCCGACATCGTGGCGGTCAACAAGGCGGACCGCGACGGTGCCGAGCAGACGGTTCGGGATCTGCGGGCCGAAACCGCGGCCCCGATCGTGTCCCTGGTCGCCGCCCGGGGCGAGGGCATCGAGGACCTGATGGCCGCCATCGAGGACCATCGCCGCACCGACAGTCGTGCCCGCCGACTGGCCCGGGCGCGGGCGCAGATCTTGTCCCTCGCGCAGACCAGGCTGCGGAATCAGCCGGATCTCGACCGGCTCGCCGAGGCGGTCGTCGACGGCCATCAGGACCCCTACTCGGCCGCCGATCAGCTAATCTCACCCCCCGCGCCGCCGAGCGACTGACGGCCCGCTTGTCCCCCAATCGGGGGAACGGGCGTTCATCACATTTGCGGTCCGATCGGCGGAGTTGCCACTCGCGCAATCGCCCTACGTTGAGTTCGTGTTCAACGCGGCGGCCACCTCGGCCAGCGAGTTAGGAGATTCGGCATGACTCACACCCCCCAGCTTTCGGCAGCGCTCGACCCTGATGACCACCTGGAGCTGTATCGCCGAATGTGGGTTCTGCGGCTGCTCGACATGGCCATGGATGAGCTGCGTGTCGACGGCCTGATCGACGACGCCACGCGAACCGAATTCGGGCAGGAGGCGGTGGCGGTCGGCGCGGTTGCGGCCCTGCGGCCGGGCGACCGCGTCAACGCCGCCACCCCGCAATTCCGGCACGCCCAGCAGGTCGGCCTCGCCCTGCCGCTGGGCCCGGCCATCGCCGACATCATCGGCCCGCGCCGCGCCGGCGCCGGGGCCGCGGACTGGAAACGGTCGCTGGCCAATGAAAGCGCTCTGGGTCAATCGACCATGTTTGCGCTGGGCGACGCCAACACGCAGCTACTGGCCGGCGAGGGCAACGTCGCCTTGTGTGTCATCGGCGGTCGCGACGCCCACTCCGTCGAGTTCACCACGGCCGCAAAGATTGCCGTGCAGTGGCGGCTGCCGGTGGTGTTCGTCGTGGAGAACATCCGCGGCGGGACGAACGCGCGTCGCCGCGCGTACGAATTCGACGCGATGCCCATGCTGTCGGTGGATGGCAGGGACGTGGTGGCGGTGGCCGCCTCGGTCACCGAAGCGGTGCACCGGGCGAGCGCCGGTGACGGCCCCACCCTCGTCGAGGCGATCACGTATCACACGAATCACCCCATCGCCGTCGACCCGCTGGTCTTCGCACGCCGCCAGCTGATCGCCGCCGGCGGCACTAGCGATCACCTCTGCGAGGTGGAACGCGGGGCGCGCCACCTGATCGCCGAGGCCATGGCTTCGGCCAAAGCGGTGGCGCGGGCGCAGCAGATCACGTCCGCGCCAAAGCCAAAGCCCTGGTCGGCCGCTAGCTGAGCAGACCTTGCCGCATTGCTTCGGCGACGGCGGCCGCGCGATCGCTGACGCCGAGCTTCTCGTAGAGGCGTTGCACATGCGTTTTGACCGTCGACGGGGCCACGAAGAGCTCACCGGCGATCGCGGGGATGCTTTGGCCGCGGGCGATCCTGTTGAGCACCTCACGTTCGCGCGCGCTGAGCACGGGTGCCGTCGGCTCCGCGCGCTGCCGGATCTCTGCGGCAAGACCGCCGACGAGCGCCGGCGCCACCACGTCGCGGCCCTGCGCGCAGTCGAGCACCGCCTTGACGATCTCGCTGCGCGTCGAGTCCTTGAGCACAAACCCGGCGGCGCCCTGCTGCAGCGCCTGGTACACAATCGCCGACTCGTCGTGCGCCGAGATCAGCAACACCCGGGTGGGCAAGCCCTGCTTTCGCACCGCGGCCGCCACCTGGGCGCCGTCCAAGCCGGGCATCCGGTAGTCGAGCAACGCGACGTCGGGCACGTGCGATTGGATCAATTCCAATGCGGCAGAGCCGTCTTCCGCTTCACCGACGACGTTCACCGAACCGCTCGACGAGAGCGCGCGCACCACGCCCTCGCGAAAAAGCGGGTGATCGTCGCCGACAACCACCCGCACCGTCTCCGGGGTAGCCGCGCCGACCATGGCGACGAGTGTAGCGGTCTTCCGAGCAGCGGCCTTCGCGTTCTCCGGGCGCCACGATGAGCCATTTCCCCGTTTGCTTCGGGGGCGCGGACGCCGATGAGTACGGTGATCGGGTGGCGGTAGCCGGCGACGCAGAGCTGGAACGGGTGCGCACGGTTCACCAGTTGCGCTCGTACCGCATCGGCTCGGTGCTGCGCATCGGTGTGGTCGGCCTGATGGTCGCAGCCATGATCATCGGCACCAGCCGATCGGAGTGGCCGCAGGAAAGCGTGCTCATCGCGCTGTACGCACTCGTCGCGCTCTGCGCGTTCGGGTTGGCTTTCGCTCCTTTCCGGCGCTGGATCGGGATGGGCCGACTGGTCGCGATCGGCCGGCTGGAGCCGTTTGCGTTCACCGTCATCGACATCGTCGCGCTGACCGTCTTTCAGCTGCTGTCCACCAACGGGATCTATCCGCTGCTGATCATGGCGATGTTGCCGGTCCTGCTGGGGCTCGACGTCTCCTCGCGCCGGGCGGCGGTGGTGCTGATCTTCTCCATGCTGGGGTTCGCCATTGCCGTGCTGCAAGATCCGGTGATGTCGAGCGCGGTTAAGTTGGCGGAGGCGGGTTTTCGGTTCCTGCTCTATGCATTCCTGTGTTGCGCGGCCTTTTTGGTGGTGCGCATCGAGGAGCGCCATACCCGCTCGGTGGCCGGACTGAGCGCGTTGCGGGAGGAGCTGCTGGCCCAGACGATGAACGCCTCGGACGAGGCGGCGCGCCGGATCTCGGAATTCATTCACGACGGACCGCTGCAAGACATTCTGGCGGTGCGCCAAGAGCTCGTGGAGTTGGATGCGGCGTTCGGGGGCGACGAGCGCGTCGGCCGCGCGCTGAGGGGCTTGCAGCTGGCCTCGGAACGGCTGCGGCAGGCCACTTTCGAGCTGCACCCCGCGGTGCTCGAACAGGTCGGGCTCGGGGCCGCGGTGCGGCAGCTCGCGGACTTCACCGCGCAGCGTTGCGGCATCGAGATCACCACCGATATCGAATACGCGGCGCGCAGCGACATCGACCCCATCGTGTTCGGTGTGGTGCGTGAGCTGCTGTCCAACGTCGTCCAGCATGCTCGGGCCCGTCACGCGACGGTCATGCTCGGAATCACCGACCAGACCTGTGTGCTGCATGTGGTCGACGACGGCGTGGGGTTCAGCCAGGAGACGATGGCGCGCCGCATGAGCGAGGGACACATCGGGCTGGCGTCGCACCGCGCCCGAGTGGAAGCCGCCGGCGGAGCCCTGACGTTCCTCGATGCCCCGGTGGGCACCCATGTCTGCGTCGAAATGCCGTTGCGGAATTGACGGTTCCCGGGCCGCGGGGGGACGCGTCGGCAGTCGCAGCAGTCACGTGGGCATCAGTTTCGCTGGCATGAAGTGACTTTGAAGTGCGCTGGCACCGGCGCTAGCACACATGAGACCCGCCACCGAGGGTCCCGCTCAGCCGTGGTCGCTGACCAGAAGGCGGTAGCCGGCATCGAGCTGGCGTTGGTCAAGCAGCCGCGAGTGCCGCTGCCGCCATCGTCCGGTGCGCAGGTCGGCGGCGAGGCGGGCCAGGCCCTCGGTCAGCGAGCCCTGGTCCGCGTACGCCAGCATCGAGATGCCGGCGCGGACAGTGGGATCAAGATAGGCCTCGGGTCGGCGCCAGAAGGCCGCCCCGAATCCGTCGGTGCAGTCGTGCGGGACTGGCACGGTCTGCACCTGCGCACCCCCCAGCAGCTCCACGAGTTCCGCGATCGGGACATAGAGCTCGTGGTTGATCCGAGCGGCCTCAGGCAGATAGTCGCGCACCAACCAGAAGCTCTGAAACACCGCTTGATCCCAGGTCAGCACCACGATGCGACGGCGCGCGACACGACGTAACTCCGCGACCCCGGCGGCGACATCGCTCCAGTGATGCACGGTCAGCAGGGCCATCGCGGCGTCAACGCAGTTGTCGCGCAGGGGCAAAGCCTCCGCCAACGCCTGCACGCAGGGGGCGGAGCCCGGTGGACGCTGAGCGATCATCACCATGCTGGGCTCCACCGCGGCCACCGTTTGGACGGGTTCATACGATCCCGTGCCGGCCCCGACGTTGACGACGGTGCCCATCGTGGCGAGCGCGGCGTTCACCTGCGAACCGATCCGCGGGTCGGGTCGACGAGTGCTGCGATAGGTGGCACCGATCCGGTCGTAGGCGACCATCGATATCCACCCTACTTCAGGTCGACCGACTTCCCGGTGGCGGCGGCATGACCCGCGCGATAGCCGAAAACCATTGCCGGGCCGAGCGTTCCACCGGCACCACCGTAGGCCCTCCCGGTCACTCCGCCCATCGCGTTGCCCGCGGCGAACAGGCCCGGTATCGGCTCGCCGCCGACGTGCAGGACGCGGGCATCGTGATCGGTGCGCGGGCCGCCCTTGGTGCCCATCGCACCGATGCTCACCGGCACCGCGTAGAAGGGCGCGGTGTCGATGGGGCCCAGCGTCTTGCCGGCCGGTGTGGTCGCGCTGTCGTCGCCCCAGTAGCCGTCGTAGGCGCTCGAGCCGCGACCGAAGTCGGGGTCTGCGCCGGCGGCCACATGACGGTTCCAGCTCTCGACGGTGCGGGTCAGACCGGCGGCGTCGATGCCGGTCTTGGCGGCCAACTCGGCGAGGTCCGCGGACTCGCAGAACCAGTCCGGGACGGGTTGCCCCGGTTCGATACCGAGAAACCCGTAGCGCTGCAGGTGAATCGAATCGAACACCATCCATCCGCGGTCGTTGACGTAGCCGCCGCGAGGGTCCAGGTAATGGAAGGCGCCGGCCATCGAGTTGTAATCGCACGCCTCGTTGACGAAGCGCCGGCCGGCCGAGTTGACGATGATGCTGCGCGGCCGCGTCCTTTCCAGTCGCACGCTGCGGCTGCGTGGCTTGCCCTCGATGGTGTCGCCCGGGATTTGCACGATGGGCACCCACCACGCTTCACCCATGTTGGCCAGGTCGGCCCCCTGCTCCATCGCCATGCGCAAGCCGTCGCCGGTGTTGTTGGGCGGAGAGACGGCGCCGTGCATGGGGCCACGCAGAAACGCTTGTGTCAGGGCCGGATCCCACTCGAAGCCGCCGGTGCCCAGGATGACGCCGTGGCGGGCGCCAACGCTGATCGTTCGATCCGGCAGGGCCACGCGCACCCCGGTGACCTCTCCGTCGTCGGCGATGAGGCCCTCGGCGCGGGCATTGGTGCGTGGGGTCACTCCCACGTCCAGCAAACCCTTGAGCAGTCCCGCGATCAGCGCGGTGCCGGCCACGCACAGATGGCTGGTTCGCTCGTCGATCGCCGCGTGCAGGCGCGCCCTGGTCTCGGCATCGAATCCGACGTTGGACCAGTCGGCCGGGAAAGATGTGATGCGCGTTGCCCATTCGCCCAGTTGCGCCAGATCGAACGGGGCCGCACTCAGCGACCTGCCGCCGCTCGGTTGCCCGCCCGGCAGCTCGGGACGATAGTCGGGAAAGCCGGTGGCGATCTCGAACTGAAGACCGCTGTGCGCCTCGATGAAATCGAGCATCGCCGGGCCGGTGCGCACGAACGTTTCCACCAACTCGTCGTCCATCGAACCGAGCGACTGCGCGCGCAGGTATCGCAACGCGTCCGCCGGGGTCAATTCGCCGTCGGGAGAACGATTGTGGGCGGGGATCCACACGATGCCACCCGAGACGGCCGTGGTCCCGCCGACGGTCGAGGCCTTTTCGTAAACCTCCACCGAGGCACCCGCGACGGCTGCGGTCAGCGCGGCGGTGAGGCCGGCGCCGCCGCTGCCGAGCACGACGACGTCGACTTCGTGGTCCCATGACATGGACTGCTATCCCTTCAGCTCAGTAGCTCCGACAACTGCTTGGCGGCCTTCACGACCGCGTCCTTCCCGCGCATCACCACGTCTTCTCGGTGGGAGATGAGGTTGATGCACGTCGGTGGCGAAGGTGCCGGGCGGCGCACCCCCACGGCCAGGCCGTAGGTGTTCGGTTCGATCTCGCCGTAGGTGGTCACCCAACCGCGTTCGCGCGCTTGGGTTACCAGCTCTCGTTCGCCCGGACGCGGCGGCATGCATGCGAGCAGCGCGATGCCGGCCGCGCCGCGGTCCAACGGATAGCGGCTGCCTTCGTGAAAGGACAGCTGGTAGGCGACGTGGCTGGGCACGATGACGGCGATCGCCACCTGCTGGTCGCCTTCGGCGATGAGCAGCGACACGGTCGTGCCGAGCTCGTCGGCCAACGCGCGCAGCGTCGGCAGGCTCACTTGGCGCACGTTGCGGTCGAAGGAAGCGCCGAGCACGGCCAGCCCCGCCGCCGGACGGTAGCGCCCGTCCTCGCCCTTGGCCACCAGTCGGAACTCGGCCAGTGTCGACAGCAACCGGTAGGCGATGGTGCGGTGCACCCCCACCTGGTCGGCGAGCTGCTGCACCGTCAGCCCGCTGGGCGAGTCCGCCACCATCTGCAGGGCCGTCAGACCCCTGGCCAGGGTCTGGGAACCGGTACCCGCCCCCGTCACAGCCTTGACAGACCTTCCCGCGAGAGCGAAGCTCTATATATAACGCACATTAGTGTGCGATATTAGCACACAACGTACGCCGAAAACGAGAACGAGATTTCCCCGATCTGGAGGCCGGAGCGCACCGTGGCGGAGTTCGAGAGCATCTGGAGCGATCTGCAGGGCGTCGCGTTTGAGCAGGGCTACCTCGACGCCGGCGGGGTGCGGACCCGCTACCTGCGTGCCGGTGATCCCGCAAAGCCGGTGCTGGTCCTGTTGCACGGATCCGGCGGACATGCCGAGGCCTACGTGCGCAATCTGGGCGCGCACGCCGAGCATTTCTGGACCTGGTCGATCGACATGCTCGGTCACGGGTACACCGGCAAGCCGGGCCACCCGCTCGAAGTCGCCCACTACGTCGAGCACCTGATGGCGGTGCTGCGCACCATCGGTGTCGACCGCGCCTATCTCAGCGGTGAATCGCTGGGCGGCTGGGTGGCCGCGCGCGCCGCTATCGATCACCCGGACGTGGTCGAGCGGCTGGTGCTCAACACCGCCGGCGGCTCCCAGGCCGACCCCGCGGTGATGCAGCGGATCATCACGCTGTCCATGGCAGCCGCCGAGGACCCGACCTGGGAAACCGTGCAGGCACGCATCAAATGGCTGATGGCCGACAAGTCCAGGGACTACGACGATTTGGTCGCCAGCCGCCAGCGCGTGTATCGCCAACCGGGATTCGTCTCGGCGATGAGCGACATCATGGCTTTGCAGGACCCCGAGATTCGGGCGCGCAACATCCTGGGACCGGACGAATACGGGTCGATCATCGCCCCGACGCTGGTGCTGTGGACCAGCGACGACCCGACCGCCGACGTGACCGAGGGGCGGCGCATGGCGTCGATGATCCCGGGCGCCCGCTTCGAGGTGATGCCCGGTTGTGGCCACTGGCCGCAGTACGAGGACGCCAAGACCTTCAATCGCCTGCATCTCGACTTTCTGCTGGGCCGGTGATGGTCACACCGGACCGGGCGTTACCTGACCTCGACACCGATGTCCTCGTCGTCGGCGCGGGTCCGGTCGGCTTGACCCTGGCCAACATCCTTGGCCTGCAAGGCATCCGCACGGTGGTAGTCGACGAGCGGGACACCCTCATCGACTACCCGCGCGGCGTGGGTCTGGATGACGAGGCGTTGCGCACCTTCCAGTCGATCGGGCTCGCCGACCGGGTACTGCCGCACACGGTGCCCAATCAGATTTTGCGCTTCGTCGACGCCAGGCGCCGGGTGCTCGCCGAAATGGCCCCGCCGGACGCACGTTTCGGCTGGCCGAAACGAAATGGCTTCGTGCAACCCCTCGTCGACGCCGAATTGCTGGCCGGCTTGGAGCGATTCGAGCACGTCGAGGTGCGCTGGCGGCGCCCGATGACGACCTGCCGGGAAGACGCCGACGGGGTGACCGTCGAACTCGGCGGCGGCGACGGCGACGCCGCCCGCCTGCGGGCACGCTATGTGGTCGGGTGCGACGGCGGCCGCAGCATGACCCGCCGGGTGATGGGGGTGTCGTTCGATGGAACGACGTCGTCGACGCGCTGGCTGGTGGTCGACATCGCCAACGACCCGCTCGGGCACCCGAACAGCGAGGTCGGCGCCGACCCCGAACGCCCGTACGCCTCGATCTCGATCGCCCACGGAATTCGGCGCTTCGAGTTCATGATTCATGGCGACGAGACCGACGAACAGGCCGAGGACCCGGCGTTCCTGACCCAGATGCTGGCGCGGATGGTGCCCCATCCCGACCGGGTCGACGTGATTAGGCGCCGGGTGTACACCCACCACTCGCGGATCGCCGGCGCGTTCCGCCAGGGCCGGCTGCTGCTGGCCGGCGATGCCGCCCACCTGATGCCCGTCTGGCAGGGGCAGGGGTACAACAGCGGGATCCGGGACGCGGCGAACCTGGGTTGGAAGCTCGCCGCGGTGGTCAGCGGACGGGCCGACGAGAAGCTGTTGGACACCTACGACGTGGAACGCCGCAAGCACGCCCGCGCGATGATCGACCTGTCCACCATGGTGGGCCGGGTGATCTCGCCGACCAACCGCCGGGTGGCGAACGCGCGAGATCTCCTGATCCGGTCGGCGTCAATCGTGCCGTCGCTCAAGCGATATGTGCTGGAAATGCGGTTCAAGCCGATGCCGCGCTACGAGCACGGGGCCGTCGTGCACGCCGCGCCCGGCCGGGCCGATTCGCCGGTGGGAACGCTGTTCATCCAACCCCGCGTCGACACCCGCGATCGGCAGAACGTGCTGCTCGACGACGTGCTCGGCTCCTGGTTCGCCGTGCTGTGCTGGAACAACCACCCCCGCAAAATCCTGGGCGATGTCGCGTTCGCGAACTGGAAAGCGTTGGGCGCGCGCTTCTTTGCGCTCCGCCCGGCGACCCAGCTGCACTGGGCAGGCCACGATGACCCCGACGTCGTCATCGTGGGCGATCGGCATGGTGGCCTCAAGTCCTGGTTCGACACGCATTCCGAGTCGGTGTTGTTCCTGCGCCCCGACCGGTGCATCGCGGGCGCCTGCATCGCCCAGCGCGCGCCGGACTTGAGCGCCGCGCTGATCGATGCGCTCACGCTCAGGCCGCGAGGAGGTGATTTGCAAAGTGGCACTGGCTCTGTGCTGTATGTCGCACAGCCCTCTCCTGAATCTTCCGGGGCCGTCGCGGGACCTGCTTGATGATATCGAGGGTGCCATCGCCGAGGCGCGGCGATTCGTCGAAGAGTTCGACCCCGAACTGGTGGTCAGCTTTTCGCCGGATCACTACAACGGCTTTTTCTACAAGGTGATGCCGCCCTTCTGCATCGGCACCAGCGCCTCTGGAGTGGGGGACTACGGCACCCACGCCGGCCCGCTCGACGTGCCGGAAACGCTTGCGGCCGACTGCGCCAAGGCGGTCCTCGATGCGGGCGTCGACGTCGCGGTGTCGACCAGCATGGACGTCGACCATGGGACGGTCCAGCCGCTGGAAAAGCTGTTCGGCGACGCCACCTCGCGTCCCGTGATACCGATCTTCGTCAACGCCATCGGAGTGCCGCTGGGCCCGCTGCACCGCTGCCGCGCACTCGGTGCCGCCGTCGGCAGTTATGTGGGCACGCTGGACAAGCGAGTGCTGATCCTGGGATCCGGTGGGCTTTCCCACAGCCCGCCGGTGCCGACCCTGGCCACCGCGCCCGCGCCCGTGCTGGAGCGGATCGTGCACGGCCAGCCGATGACGTCCGAGCAACGCCAGGCCCGCCAAGCCGCCGTCATCGACGCGGCCAAAAGCTTCGCCGCCGGCGAGAGCGACCTGCAGGCACTCAATCCGGCGTGGGACCACCAGTTCCTGGACATCATCGACGGGGGGCGGCTGAGCGAATTGGATGGCTGGTCGAACTCGTTCGTCGCCCATGAGGGCGGCAGCTCCGCGCAGGAAATCCGCACGTGGGTGGCGGCTTTCGGAGCGCTGGAAGCGGCGGGCCCCTACGACATCACCGGGCGCTTCTACAAGCCCGCGCCCGAACTGATCGCCGGTTTCGCCATCAGAACGGCACTTCCGAAATGACGGCCGCTCTGGACGGTTTCGATCACGTCGTCGACGTGCTCATCGTCGGTTCGGGCGGCGGGGGCATGACGGCCGCATTGACGGCCGAGGCCGCCGGCCTTGACGCGTTGGTCATCGAAAAGTCGTCTTGCTTCGGGGGTTCCACCGCCCTGTCCGGCGGCGGCATCTGGGTGCCCGGCGCGCCGGCGCAGCGCCGCGAGGGCTATGCGCCCTCGCCCGAGGCGGTCGTGGAATACCTCAAACGGATCACCGACGGCCTGGTCAGTGAGGCACGGCTACGGCAGTACGTCGAGACCGCACCACAGATGCTGCAGTTCTTGGAGCAACGGTCCGGATGGTTCGAATTCGTCTGGAAGCCCGGATATGCCGACTACTACCCGGAGTTGCCCGGCGGCTCCGCGCTGGGCAGCACCATCAACGTCCCGCCCATCGACTTGCGGAAGCTGGGCGCCGACGAGCGCAAGCTGCTGCAGCCTCTGACGCTGGCCCCGAAGGGAATCTGGCTGGGGCCCAAGGAACTCCGCACGTTCTATCGGATCAGGCAGTCATGGGCCGGCAAGGGTGTGCTGCTCAAACTGATTGCGCGGATGGTCCGGGCCCGGGTGTTCGGCGAGCGGATGGCCGCCATCGGACAGTCGCTGGCGGCCCGGCTCCGACTGGCGCTGCGGGAGCGCGGCATCCCGTTGTGGCTGGACTCGCCGATGGTGCAACTGCTCACCGATGCCGACGGGGCGGTCACCGGGGCGGTGGTGGAACGCGAGGGCACGTCCCAGCGGATCGGCTCTCGCCTGGGCGTCATCCTGGCGTCCGGCGGATTCGACCACGACCTGGCATGGCGCAAGGAACTTCTGCCCGAGGTGGACCAGGACTGGAGCTTCGGCAACCCCGCCGCCATGGGAGACGGCATCCGCGCCGGTCAACAAGTCGGCGCCGCAACGGATTTGCTGGACGAGGCCTGGTGGTTCCCGGCGATCCAATGGCCGGACGGCCGCATGCAGTTCATGCTCAACGAGCGCATGATGCCGGCGCAGTTCATCGTCAACGGTGCGGGCAAACGCTTCATCAACGAGGCGGCTCCCTACATGGACTTCGGCCACGCCATGATCGAGGGCCAGCGGTCCGGCGTCACCCACATCCCGTGCTGGCTGATCACCGACCACCGATCGTTCAACCGCTACGTCGTCGGTGGACACCTACCCATACCGAAAATTCCGGGGGCACCGGTGCCCACCGGCCGCAAGGTCCCGCCGGCCTGGCTGGAATCCGGTGTGGTCAAGGCGGCCATGACGTGGGACGAGATGGCGGCCAAGATCGGCGTGCCCGCGGACCAGCTGGCCGAAACCGCCCGCCGCTTCAACGAACTCGCCCACACGGGGCATGACGACGATTTCAACCGCGGCGACAGCGTGTACGACAACTACTACGGCGACCACACCCTGCCCAACCCTAACCTGTATCCCCTCGGTGATCCGCCGTACTACGCCTTTCGGATCGTGCTCGGCGACCTGGGCACCTCGGGCGGCCTCCTGACCGACGAGCACGCCCGCGTGCTGCGGGCCGACGGCACCGCGGTGCCCGGACTCTACGCGGTGGGCAACACCTCCGCGCCGGTGATGGGCCGCAGTTACGCCGGCGCCGGGGCAACCATCGGCCCAGCCATGACCTTCGGCTATGTCGCGGCGAAACACGTTGCGTCGCAAGCAGCTAACCGAGCCGCTAATACTCATAGGAGGTAACGATGAAAATATCGCTGTTCTACGAATTCGCCCTGCCGCGACCCTGGGCGCCCGACGACGAACACGTCCTGCTGCAGGACTGTCTCAACGAGGTCGAGGCCGCCGACAAAGCGGGCTTCTCCACCGTGTGGCTGACCGAGCATCACTTCCTCGAGGAGTACTGCCACTCGACGGCGCCGGAGATCTTCCTGGCCGCGGCCAGCCAGCGGACCAAGAACATCCGGCTGGGGTTCGGCATCATGCACCTGCCGCCGGTGGTCAATCACCCCGCCCGGGTGGCCGAGCGCATCGCCACCCTCGACCTGTTGTCCAACGGCCGCGTCGAATTCGGCACCGGGGAGTCGTCGTCGGTCGGTGAACTCGGCGGATTCAACATCGACCCCGCGGACAAGCGAGCCCAGTGGGAAGAGGCTCTCGAGGTCTCGATCCGTTGCATGATCGAAGAGCCGTTCACCGGCTTCAACGGTGAACACATCCAGATGCCGGCGCGCAACGTCGTTCCCAAGCCGCTGCAACAACCGCACCCGCCGGTGTGGGTCGCCTGCACGCGGCCGGCCAGCGTGCAGATGGCGGCCCAAAAGGCGATCGGCGCCTTGAGTTTCGCCTACACCGGTCCCGGTCCGCTGACCGAGCGGGTGAACGGCTATTACAAGGAGTTCGAGGAGAACGGCGTGCCGGTGACTCCCCGCATCAACCCGAACATCCTGGCCATCGGCGGCGACCTGTCGATGATGGTGGCCAAGACCGACGAGCAGGCCCTGCAGCGGCTCGGCCAGGGCGGCGGGTTCTTCTCGTTCGGAATCATGCACTACTACATGACGGGGGTGCACACGCCGGGCCGGACCGGGGTGTGGCAGCGCTATCTCGAAGAGGTGGAGAAAGATCCGACGCTGGCCTACGGCCCCGGCCGGGGTGCGATCGGATCTCCGGCCACGGTGCGCGAGTTCCTGCGCGGTTACGAAGAAAGCGGCGTCGACGAGATCATCCTGCTGCTCAACCCGCGCAGCCATGAGGGCACCATGGAATCGATCGAGCTGATGGGCTCCGAGGTGCTGCCCGAGTTCATCGAGCGTGACGCGAAGGCGGTGGCGGAAAAGGCGAAGCGGCTGGAGCCGGTCATCGAGAAGGTGGAGGCGCGCCGGCCGAAATCGACCGCACCGCAGTTCGACGAGGATTACTCGTTTGGTGGACTCCCGACCGGCCGCGGCGGTAAGTTCACCGCGAGCGAGATCCCCGAAGCCATGGCGGAGATCAACGAAGGCCGGGTTCAGGCGGCGCAGCGCGCCAAGGAACAGCAGAAGTAGTGCCGGGCAGCATCTGAGTCGGGAGAATTTCGAGGCCAGCCTTGGGAGCAATCGACGAGCTCTGGCGCTACGACGGTCGCCGTGCGGTGGTCACCGGATGTGCCTCCGGCATCGGCGAACACGTGGTGCGCCAGCTCGGCGAGCTGGGGGCCGAGGTGATCGGCCTGGACAAGCGACAGCCGGACTTCGCGATCGACGAGTTTCATGAGGTCGACTTGGCCGATCGAACATCGATCGAGTCGGCGGTGGCCGCCGTCACCGGTCCGGTCGACGCGCTGTTCAACGTCGCCGGCGTGTCGTCGGGCATCGGCGACCCGCTGCTCGTGCTGACCGTCAACTTCCTGGGGACGCGCCACCTCACCGAGGCGCTGATACCGACGATGGCCGCCGGGTCGGCCATCGTGAGCGTGTCGTCGCTCGCGGCGGCCGCCTACCGGGAGCGTCTGCGGGAGGTGGCGCCGCTGTTGCGTACGACGACGATGCAGCAGGGTGTCGACTGGTGCCGTGAACATCCCGACGCGCTGGGCACCGGGTATCAGTTGTCCAAGGAAGCGATCATCCTGTACACCATGCGCAGTGCGACGCCGCTGGGCGCGCGTGGAATCCGTATCAACTGCACCGGGCCGGGCGTGACCGAGACGCCGATCCTGGACCAGCTGCGCACCGTCTACGGACAGGGCTTTCTCGACGACATCCCCAAGCCGCTCGGTCGTGTCTGTGAACCCGCCGAGCAGGCCTCGGCTCTGCTGTTCCTGAATAGCAATGCGGCGAGCTATATTTCGGGCCAGGTGTTGTGGGTCGACGGCGGAAACGTGGGCGCCGCGATCGCGGGCGAACTCGAGGAAGGACGTGCTCCGTGGCCAGTGTGACCGACTTTCGCCGGGCCGCTCGTGACGTCAGTAACTGGGGGCGCTGGGGTGATGACGACGAGCTCGGCACGCTGAACTTCATCACCTCCGAAAAGGTCGCGCAGGCCGCGAGTTTGGTCCGGCACGGGAAGGTGTTTCCGCTCGGAGTGGACTTCGGGTCGTCGGGACCACAGGGGGCCTTCGGTTTTCGGCACAATCCCATCCACGTGATGACGGTGGACGGCGGTGACGCCGGCACGCTCGCTCGATACGGCCCCGATTGGGACCGCAATCCGACGGCGGCGCAGATGGGTCCCTACTTCGTCGACAATCTGTTCAGGTTCAACGACGACATGATCATCATGCCGTTGCAGGCGGCCACCCAGTGGGACGCGTTGTCGCACGTCTATTACGACGACACGCTCTACAACGGGATCCCCGCGGGCTCGGTGACCAGCCTCGGGGCCCGTCACCTCGGCATCGAAAAGGTCGACGGCAAGGGCATCACCTCGCGCGGTGTGCTGCTGGACCTGGTGCGCCATCGCGGCGCCGAGGTCTTCCTGGAGCACGGAAGACCCATCACGCCAGAGGAATTGGACGACGTCGTCCGCTCCCAGGGCGTGGCGATCGGACGCGGTGACATCCTGCTCATTCGGACGGGATGGTGGACGAGGTTCCTCCAGACGGGCAACAAGACCGAACCGTATTCCGGCCTGGACTGGCGATGCGCCCAGTGGCTGCACGATCACGAGATCGCCGCGGTCGCCTCCGACAACCTCCAGGTCGAAGACCCGGTGTCCGGGGTCGAGGGCGTGTTCTTGCCCTTCCACCTGCTGACGCTGCGCGACATGGGCCTGATGCTCGGGGAGTACTGGGACCTCACGGCGCTGGCCGCCGACTGCGCCGCCGACGGTGTGTACGAGTTTCAGCTCATCGCGCCGCCCCTGAGATTCGTTGGGGCAGTGGGCTCACCGGTGAATCCGATCGCGATCAAGTGATGCAGCGCAAATCGTTATCGGTCGACGGGCTGACCACCAGTTATCTGGAGGCCGGCGAAGGCGACCCGGTGGTGCTGCTGCATGGTGGCGAGTTCGGTGCCGGCGCCGAACTCGGCTGGGAACACAACATCGCCGCGCTGTCCGCGCGACATCGGGTCCTGGCGCCCGACCAGCTGGGGTTCGGGCAGTCCGCGAAGGTCATCGATTTCGTCGACGGCCGCGGCATGCGGATCCGGCATGTGGCACGGTTTTGCGAACTGCTCGGTGTCGATTCGGCACACTTCGTCGGCAATTCGATGGGCGCCATCAATCTGCTCACCGATGCCACGTCGGACACCCCGCTGCTGCCCATCCGCAGCCTGGCCGTCATCTGTGGCGGCGGTGAAATCCAGCAGAACGCGCATTTCGAGGCGCTGCAGAACTATGACGCGACGCTGCCCGCGATGCGCCGCATCGTCGAGGCGTTGTTCTTCGACCCGCGGTATCCCGCTGACGACGAGTACGTGCGGCGCCGTTACGAGTCGAGCACCGCGCCGGGGGCGTGGGAAGCCATCGCCGCGGCCAGGTTCCGTCGCCCCGGCGCCACGCCGTCCGCGACGCCATCGAGCGCTCGCGCCTACGAACGCATCGACGTACCAACGCTTGTCGTGGAAGGGGGAGGCGACAAGCTCCTTCCGGGCGGTTGGGCCGCCGAGATCGCCAAGCAGATCGACGGCGCCCGCTCGGTGGTCGTCGACAACGCCGGACACTGCCCCCAGATCGAGCAGGCCTCGGTGATCAACCAGTTGCTGCTGGATTTCCTGGGCGCGGTCTGACCGTCAGAAGACGTAGTCCAGGCGGGTCATCATTCCGGCGACCTGGTGATAGGTGTTGTGGCAATGCATCATCCAGGTTCCGGGATTATCGGCGACGAGCACCGCGACGAGCTTCTGCTTGGGCAGCACCATGACGGTGTCCTTGCGGGCGCCCGGGCTTCCGTCGGCCTTGATCACCTGAAACGTGTGTCCGTGCAGGTGGATCGGGTGATACATCATCGTCGGGTTGTCGAACGTGATGGCCGGCCGTTGGCCCTGTTGCACGTGCAGCGGATTCGTCTTGCTGTAGGGCTGCCCGTTGATCGTCCAGTTGTATTGCATCATGTTGCCGCCCAGGACCACCGGGAGGGTGTGGCCGGGGTCCGGGCGGCCCAAGTTGGCCGGCGTTGTGGCGGTGAACATCTCGACGGTGCCGACCCGTTTGGTGAGTTCCCCCGGCTGGAACTGGGGATCGGGTGCGCTGCCGGCGCCGGTGGAGAGCAGCGCGCGGGCCAGGCCGTTCTTGCCTTCGGCGACCGCGACCAACGGGAAGACGCCGTCCGCGGCGGTCACGGTGACGTCGTAGCGTTCGGCCATGCCGATAAGCAGGGCGTCGACTTGGGCGGGCACCACGGCGTAGCCGTCGGTGTGCGTCACCGTCATCGCGTGACCGGCCAGCGCCACCCGGAACGTGGTGCCGGAGGCGGTGTTGATGAAGCGAATGCGAATGCGTTGACCGGGCTTGGCGCTAAACGTCATGGGCGAGGCCGGGATTCGCCCGTTGGCCAGATAGTAAGGGTAGGCGATATCCCCTGCGTCACCCCCGAGGAGGTCGCTGGTGCCGATGCCCGCCGCCGGGGGTGCGGGCGCTGCGCTCGTCGACGTTGTCGGGCTGGTTGATGTCGTCTCCGGCGTCGAGGTGGGACTTGTCTCCGTCGTCGTGGTTGGCGGCGTGGTCGTTTCGGGCGCGTTCTGCGGAGGTTTGTTCGGGTTGCTCAGTTCGCTGTAGAGCTGCTGCGGACTCTTTCCGGCGCCGTCGGTCCAGTCATCGAGCACGACGATCCACTCGGCGTCGTAGTTGCCCTCCGTCGGATCGTCGACGATGACGGGCAGATACAGACCGGTGTCCTCGTCCAGGCCGGTGTGTGGATGTGCCCAGTAAGTCCCCGAATTCGGCACCGAGAACCGGTAGGTGAAGTCTTGGCCGGCCGCGATGTTGGGGGTGGCCGGCTCGGCGCCGTCCATGTCGTTGCGCAGCGCGATGCCGTGCCAATGCACCGACGTCGGATGGTCGAGGCGGTTCGACACCGACACGACGACCTCGTCGCCGATGCGGGCGCGGATCACCGGGCCCGGGATGCTGTTGCCGAAGGCGAGCGTGCGGACGACCGGTCCCCCCAGGTCGACCTGGACCGCCTGGGCTGTCAACTTGGCGGTGACGGTGCGGCCGCTATGTGGCCGCGCCGCCTCGGTTTCGGCGATGGCCGCGGACATCCGGGCATTGCCCGACGGCTCGGGCTTGGATTGACTGCACGCCGTGAGCGCCAACCCGCCGGCGATGCCGGCGGCCATGAAGCCGCGCCTGGTGAGCCGAGTTCTGTCGAAGGGCGGGCCGCTGGTGGGTTGCACGGGCAATCGGTGCTCCTCGTCTTTGGCTCGCCCCAACGTTCTCGTGCTTGGATGCTAGGCGCAGCGCCGCCACCAGCGCTAGACCTTTCGCTTATCGCGCCTGCCGAGCGACATGTCGTGACGACCCGTGGTCACCTCAACCCGGCCGCGCTCCAACGCATTTGGGCACACGTCGGCGAGCCCGGGGACGAGTACCGCCGCGGCCCGCCTCGGATTGAACCAACCGTGCGTTGCCCCACTGGTTTCATGGCTTGGTCGACCCTGGCCGGGTCGCGGCGGGCTCTTTACTTGGCGTCCCTGGGGAGCTGGGCTGCCAGCCAGTCGCCGAAGCTGGTGGGGTAGAGGGTCACTTCTTCGCCCTCGACGGGCACGATCATGCGGTCGTCGAGCACCGCCCCGTAATACTTGGCCTGCGGGTCGGTCACCACTTCGCGGGTGTCGCCCGTCGCGGCGAACTGCGTCCGGATGAAGTCGTCCATGCCCCGCTTCTCCGGGCCGGCGATGTTGATCAGCCCCGCCGGCTCACCGACCGCAGCGCGGGTGACGGCCGTGGCCACATCCGCGGCAGCGATCGGCTGAAACGCGCCGTGCGGGGCGCGAACCGTGTCGCCGTCGGAAAGCGAATCGGCAATTCCCCCAACGAATTCGAAGAACTGCGTGGCTCGCACAATCGTATACGGCGCATCGGATTCCTTGATCAGCTTCTCCTGGGCGATCTTGGCCCGCATGTAGCCGCTCGCCGCGGCCCGGTCGGCTCCCACGATCGACAGCGCGACATGGTGCTGCACCCCGGCGGCACGCTCGGCCTCGAGCAGGTTGCGGGTGGAGGCCGTGAAGAAGTTCAAGACGTCGTCGTCAGCCCAGGATGGGGAGTTGGACACGTCCACCACCGTGTGGACTCCGGCGACGGCCGCGGCGAGACCGTCGCCGGTGACGGCGTTGACCCCCGAGCGAGGCGAGGCGGCGACAGCCTCGTGCCCCTGTTCGGTGAGTTGGGCGACTACCTGTGCGCCGATCAACCCGCTGCCCCCGATCACCAACACCTTCATGATCACGCCTTCCAGGTTTCCCCGATGCACTGCCTACTCAGCATGGTCCAGACCGTTGCGGGTCGGAACCCCTTGATGCGCCTAACCCTACGAGAAGCGTCGGACGAGACCGTCATCGGCGCTGGCGCCGCCACTTAAATCAATTGCTTGACTTAACGCGGCTTGCGCCGATTAACTCGTCGTGTGGTCAACGAATTGGACGGCACGGTCGCCATCGTCACCGGCGGGGCTTCGGGCATCGGTCGCGGCCTGGTGGAGCGGTTTGTGGCCGAGGGCGCACGAGTCGTCATCGCCGATGTCGAGGCCGACCGGGGCGAGGCGTTGGCCACCTCGCTCGGCGGCGCCGCCGCCTTCCGCAAGACCGACGTCTCCGATCCCGACCAGGTGGGAGCGCTGGTATCCCATGCCGTCGAGAAATTCGGCGGCCTGCACGTCATGGTGAACAACGCCGGCATCTCCAGCCCGCTGCGAAAGTTGCTCGACGACGACCTCGCCGATTTTCACCGGGTGATGGGGGTCAATGTGCTCGGCGTGATGGCCGGCACCCGAGATGCCGCACGGCACATGGCCGAACAGGGCGGCGGGTCGATCATCAACATCACCTCGATCGGCGGCATCCAGGCCGGCGGCGGCGTGATGATCTACCGCGCGTCCAAGGCGGCCGTCATTCAGTTCACCAAGTCCGCCGCAATCGAATTGGCCCACCACGACATTCGGGTCAACGCGATCGCGCCGGGCAGCATACCGACCCCCATCCTCGGGAAATCCGCGGCCGGCATGGACCCAGAACAACTGAAGCGATTCGAGGCGCGGATCCGTCAGGGCATGCGCGATGACCGGCCGCTCAAGCGCGAGGGCACGCCCGATGACGTTGCCGAGGCGGCGCTGTACTTCGCGACCGACCGGTCCCGCTACGTCACCGGAACCGTGCTGCCGGTCGACGGCGGGACGGTGGCGGGCAAGGTCGTTCGGCCCAAAAAGCACGAGGGATAGCGCGGCCTCACCGAGTTGGCTCAGGACCGGTCGACACAGCGGACCGGCCGTCCGTTCGCCTGGCGACGGATGAGGCCTTGGTCGGCGAAGGAGGACAGCCAGCCCTCCATCGGCCACCAACCCCAGCGTCGATGGAAGATCGCGGCATTGCGCAGTATGTCGTCCAGGTGTTCCACCGGAGGGTCGGCAACCGGATGGTACTGGTGGAAAGCGTGTGCACCCCCAACCCAGCGCATTGGAATCCGTTGCGCTGCGGCGGATTGCGCGAAATCGGTGTCCTCTCCGCCATAGCCGCGGTACAGCTCGCAGAATCCGCCGATCCGCCGCCACGTAGCGGCCTTCACGGCAAAAGACAGCGACCAGAACAGCTTGTAGTCCGTCGCGGCGACGACCGTGCCGTCCGGTGGGGCCGGCCGGGCGGGATGCGGAGCAGGCTCCGACCGAATCTTTGAGATCACGTAGCCGCCCGGGCCGGGCGGCCGCAGATACGTCACTGGCCCGCACAGAATCGCGTCCTCGTGTTCTGGACGGGCTGCGACGCCGCGGTAACGGCCGAGCAGCTCGGCGCCCGGGATGCAGTCGACATCGAGGAAGACCATGAGGTCCACGGCATTTCGAAGCGCCTCGGCGGCACCCGCGTTGCGCCCCATCGCGACCGGCAGCGGCGGTACGGCCGGACAGTCAAGGACCATCGCCGACGCCCCCAGCTCACCCACGACGGTGGCGATTTCTGGGTCGCCCAGCGCGACCACGATGTGCAGGTCCGGCCGCAGCGCGGCTGTGGCGAGGCCCTCGAGCTGCCTGCGCAGGTGGGCGCCGCGGCCGTGAACAACGGTGATGACCGCGGTCCGCATCACGTGCCGTTCCTGCAGCGACGGGCTGTCGACTCGATCGCCTCGGCGGCGCGGCGCGAGGCCCCGTCCACTTCCCACCGCCGCCATCGATGGGGATCGATTGCCATTGCGTTGGACAGCAGCGCGGCCCAATCCCTCGGGTCGGGCAAGCCCTGCGTGACGACGGCAAGCCGGTGGCGCTGCAGCGCCCGAGCTGTGGCGTGCTGCTCGTCGAAGGGGCGGGGCCTCGGGATGACTACCGCCGGGCGCTGTGCCGCGGCGACATCGGCGACGCAGCCTTGACCCGCGTGTGTGACGACGACATCCGCCGCCCGAATCTTCGGCCACGGATCATCTGCCCATGAACCGTCCTTGCCGCCGAGCGCCGTCCAGGAGAGCACCGAATGCGCTGCGGCACAGTCCTGTAACGACGCACCCCATTCCTCGCCCGCTCCGCTCAAAACGACTACCTGTGTTTCGTCCAGTGGTCGGATGCGCACCGACGATGTGGGCTCGTCGTCGGAGCGGTCGCGACCTTCGAAGCGGCTGATGCCACCGACGTAGCTGGTCTTGTGTTCCCACTGCCGCAGCCAGGGCGGCACACACAGCGCCCTCGGCCAGGCGGCAACGATGTGATCGGCCAGCCGGTGCACAAACACATGCGGGCCGTCTATCCGCTTGCCGGGCAACGCCATAACGATCACCGGCACGCCGAGGAGCCGGACGAACGCCGCGACTTCGACCGACACATCGACGACCACGGCCTCGGGCCGCGCCTGCGATACCCATGCCGCGATTTCGTTCATTCGCCCGCTGAAACCAGCGTCGTGATGCGGCGCCCAATGCAGCGCGCCATGCGCGGTGACTTCGTGGGGCCGCGCTCCCTCGTCATCGCGCGGTAACCTCACGACGTCCGCAAAGGGGTGTGGATCCGGGATTTCCAGCGACGTCATCGCCGTCATTGGGCGGCGCATCCGGGCGCAGATGCTCATGGCCCGCGCCAGATGGCCGAATCCGTGGTGGTGAATGTAGTAACCGATCATGTGTCCTGCCCGCGGAGTCGTCGATCATCTGTCGGTACAAGTCGATGTAGGCGGTAATCATCGACTCGGCCGAGCATCGACTAATGGCGTGCTCGCGCACCTGCTTTCGTGGCAGCTGGACCACGCCGGGAATGGCCTCAGCCATCGCGGTGACGTCGCCCGCGGCGACGAGTTGGCCGGACGAGGAACTGATGAGTTCGGGGATGCCGCCGCGGGCGAACGCCACGACGGGGGTGCCGCACGACATCGCTTCGGCGACGACCAGACCGTACGGCTCGTCCCAGGTCGGGGTGACGAGGGCCGCCGCCGAATGACCGACCAGAGCCGCCAACCGTTGGTGGTCGAGATGACCCGCATACTGGATGTCGCCATGCAGGTGAGGTTCGACCTGATCGACAAAGTAGCCGTGGTCCGAGACCGGTCCGGCGAGAACCAAAGGCCTGCAAGCGACTTTGGCCGCGGCGATGGCTAGGTGGGGAGCCTTTTCGGGCGTGATGCGGCCAAACCACACGAGCTTGGGACCGCCGGCGCCGAGGGGCCATTGACCGGTGTCCACGCCGTTCGGGACGACCGCGATGTCACGGACGACGTTTCGCCACGCGGCCGCGGTGTGGCGGGAGACGGCCGTAAAGCGAGTGCCTCGTCCGGTGGCGGCGCTGATCGCCGACTCGAGCCACGGGGTCGGCGGTGTATGCACCGTGGTAAGCATCGGGGTGGACAACGTCGACGCCATCGCCACCGGAAGGTAATGGAGGCTGTGGTTGTGGACCACGTCGAACTCTTGGCTGCCGGCCCCCGCAAGCCACAGCATGAAGGACAGGTACGCATGGTGGTCGGCCATGAACGCCGCCGGGGGCATCGACACGTCGTGGCGTGCCGCCGCAGAGAGATCCAACGGACGCACGTCGAGCATCTGGCACTTCAATCCCGGGTCCGAACCGGACGCTGCGAACAGTGACACTCGATAGCCGCTGGACGCCAGCGCGCGGGCCAAGTGGCAGACGTGCGCTTCCAGCCCCCCGGCAAACGGTTGGCGAATCGGATAGCGGGTGGAGGCGATCAAGGCCACGCGCAGCGGTGCCGTCATTTCAGGACGCCGCGGTAGATGGCGCGATGCGCGGCGGCAAGTTCTCGCCTTTCGGTGAGCCGGTCGACCCAGCCGGCCCGGGGAGCGGGGTCACCGGCGGCCCAGCGCGCGTATGCCCGGTGAATCGCATGGCACAGAGATGCTTGGTCGAAGCCTTCGTCGCTGTAGCCGAAGACCCCGCAGGGACGTTGCTGGTGATAGAAGCCGCAGCTCGGGGCCAATACGGCGGTTCCGAGATCGTATCCGGCCTCCAGCCAGCCCGAGTGGGTGCCGAACCGATAGGGGAGTACAGACACCGTCAACGACGACAGGTACTCCCACAGCTCGTCGTCTGAGAAGTACGGGTGCACGCGGACCCGGACGTGCTCGTGGCGGTCATAGCTCAGCAGTGCCGCGCCGGTCTTCGGCGCGAACCAGTGATTGTCGGAATCGAAGATCTCGTCGTGGAGGTCGACCTGCAGGATCGCGTCGGGCAGCGAGGACAAGATCTCGGTGAGCGCCTGGACGAGGGGCAAGGGGTCCATGTTGGCGCGCAGGCTCTTGGCGTGGATGCCGACGATGAATTGCTCACTGCGGGCGCGGGGTTTCTCGATCCAGTCCCTCTCGAGCACGTGAGGATGCGGCAGCACGCGAACCCGCCGTGCCCAGTTGTGCCGAATCAGCTCTGCAGCACCCGGCGTTAGCGTGATCAGTTCGTCCGCCGCGGCGATCAGGACGTCTTGCTGCGCGGTATGGGCTTGGGGTTCCGGGTGATGCGGATTGCGCAAGTCGTGCACCGTGTAGACCAGGGGTTTTTCGTGCACCTTGAGCTCGTGGACAACTCCGGTGAGCACCTCGGGACCGATAGCGTCGAATCCGAAGTGAACGTGGAACACATCGAATCGTGAGTGATTCTCGCTGACCCATCCCGGCTCGAGCATGAGCGGCGGCCACCAGCCCCCGGGCACGGTGCGTCCGTCCGCCGGAACGGGATCATCCAGCCGCACAACGGAATCCGCGCTTGGATCCCCAAGGTGGCGTACATAAACGTGTGACGCCGGCACTGAAGCGACGCGTAACAACCCAGCCTCTTCCCGGAGCTCGGTTAGGGGGGCGGCCGCGGGCCCTGGCGGCACTGTCCCGCCTATCGGCAAACAGAACCGTTCCTCCTCGCTGAAGAACAGTAAGACCGTGCAATACCCGCCATCCGCACGCCCAAACGCGGAGTCGCGGCCGCGCACCCGCATGGCGGATTGCGCAATTAAATCAATCGCTTGACTTAAACCACGGCAGGAGGTTGACTGATCCGATGACCACCGCCGGCCGGACCGTTCGCACCGAGCGGGCCAGTTCCACCCAAGAGGCGATCCTGGTGGCCGCCGAGCGCCTGTATGCCGAACACGGCATGTTCGCGGTGTCCAACCGGCAGGTCAGCGAGGCCGCCGGTCAGGGCAACAACGCCGCGGTCGGCTACCACTTCGGCACCAAGGCCGACCTGGTGCGGGCGATCGAGCAGAAGCACCGCGGGCCCGTCGAGCAATTGCGCGAGCGGATGGTGACCGAGCTGCTCGAGACGGGCGGTGCCACCGAAATGCGCAACTGGGTGGCCTGTTTGGTACGGCCGCTCACCGATCACCTGGCGGAGCTCGGCAACCCGACGTGGTACGCGCGTTTCGCGGCGCAGGCGATGACCGATCCCGCCTACTACAACATCATCGTCAAGGGCGCGCTCAGCTCGCCGTCGTTGGTCCAGGTGGTCGAGGGCATCAACCGCTGCCTGCCCGAGCTGCCGGCCGAAGTGCATTTCGAGCGCAACATCATGGCGCGAAACCTGTTGATGCACACCTGCGCCGACCGTGAACGCGCGCTCGCCGCAGGCGCGGTGACATCCCATCGTTCATGGCGGGCCGCGGCATCCGGGCTCATCGACGCGATCGTAGGCCTGTGGCTGGCGCCCGTGACGGCGTACGAGTGAAGGGCGTGCGAATGAAAGTGACTGTCGATCAAGACGTTTGCGCTTCATCCGGGAACTGCGTGATGAACGCGCCCGAAGTGTTCGACCAGCGCGATGACGACGGCGTCGTCGTGCTGCTCAATCCCAGTCCCACGCCCGAGCAGGCCGAGGGCGCGCGCCGGGCCGCGGCGGCCTGTCCCGCGCTTGCCATCCACATCGAGGAATGAAAACGATGTCCGACACCCTGACGAGCACCGCGACGGAGCACACGTCCGAAATTCCGGACTACCCGATGGCCCGGGAACCGCGCTGCCCCTTTGCCCCGCCGCCAGATGTCATGGCGCTGGCCGCAGCCAGACCGCTGTCCCGGGTCCGGATTTGGGACGGCAGCACACCGTGGCTCATCACGGGCTACGAGCAAGTGCGCGAGCTGTTTTCGGATTCACGGGTCAGCGTCGACGACCGGCAGCCCGGGTTTCCGCACTGGAACGAGGGCATGCTGTCCACGGTGCACAAGCGGCCGCGATCGGTCTTCACCGCCGACGGCGAGGAGCACACCCGATTCCGGCGAATGCTGTCGAAGCCGTTCACCTTCAAGCGTGTCGAGGGTCTGCGCCCGACCATCCAGCGGATCACCGATGAGCACATCGACGCGATACTCGCCGGACCGCAGCCCGCCGACATCGTCAGCGCGCTGGCGCTCCCGGTGCCCTCGCTGGTGATCAGCCAGCTGCTGGGTGTTCCCTACGAAGACGCCGACATGTTCCAGCATCACGCCAACGTCGGGCTCGCGCGTTACGCCACCGGCGAGGACACCGTCAAAGGCGCGATGAGCCTGAACAAATATCTCGCTCAGCTGGTCGAGGCCAAGATGGATAATCCGGCCGAGGACGCGGTTTCCGATCTCGCCGAGCGGGTCAAGGCCGGTGAACTCAGTGTGAAAGAGGCCGCTCAGTTGGGCACCGGCTTGCTGATCGCCGGGCACGAGACCACATCCAACATGATCGGGCTGGGCGTGCTTGCCCTGCTGGAAAACCCCGACCAGATGGCCGTCATCCGCGACGCCGATGATCCGAAGGTCGTCGCCAGCGCGGTGGAGGAACTGCTGCGCTACCTGAGCATCATCCAGAACGGCCAGCGCCGCGTCGCTCTCGAAGACATCCACATCGCCGGCGAGACCATCCGCGCCGGCGAGGGCATCATCATCGATCTCGCCCCGGCCAACTGGGATTCGAGCGCGTTCGCCGAACCGGACCGGCTGTACCTGCATCGCTCCGGAGCCGACCGCAACGTCGCGTTCGGCTATGGCCGCCATCAGTGCGTCGGGCAGCAGCTGGCCCGCGCCGAGCTGCAGATCGTCTTCCACACGCTGGCGCGGCGCATTCCCACGCTGCGACTCGCCATTCCGCTCGAGGAGGTTCCGTTCAAGGATGACCGACTCGCCTACGGCGTCTACGAACTGCCGGTGACCTGGTAGCCCAGCTCGCTACTTGCAAAGAAATTTTCGCGGATCCGATTGGAGGGTCAATGATGACGACGAAGCCTTGCCTGCTCTATCCACCCGGCGGTTACGGCGCTCCGAAGGACCGGCGCGGTCACGCCGCGGGCAGCGATGTCGGCCTGCCCAAGGGGACCGTGGTGTTCTCCGCGGACAACCACATCTCGCTCGCCGATGACATCTTCTACCAACGCTTCCCGGACGACCTGAAGGACAAGGCGCCGCGGATCTGGTACGAGGACGGCGCCTACCAGGTCGGCCGCAAGGGCCAGTCGTTCCTGCCCGGCGACTTCAGCGCCGTGCTCATGCAGTACGACGACCTGCCCGGTGCCGCGAGCACCAACATCGAGGCCCGCATCCAGGAGTTGCACGACGACGGCGTCGAGAAGGAATTGGCGTTCCCCAACGCGGTGCTGGCGCTGTTTCACTACCCGGACAAGCAGCTGCGCGAGCTCGCCTTCCGCATCTACAACGAATACATCGCCGAGCTGCAGGAGCGCGCAGGCGGCCACTTCTACGGGGCCGGACTGATCAACTGGTGGGACCCGCAGGGCACCAGGAAGACGCTCGAAGAGCTGAAGTCGTTGGGCCTCAAGACCTTCCTGCTGCCGCTCAACCCGGGCAAGGACGACGACGGCAACATCATCGACTACGGCAGCACCGCAATGAAGCCCGTCTGGGACGAGATCGAGGCCGCCGGCCTTCCGGTGACCCACCACATCGGGGAGACCCCCCCGAAGACCCCGTGCCAGTTCAACAGCGTGGTGGTCGGCATGATGATCAACATCGACGGATTCCGTGAGCAATTCGCCAAGTACCTGTTCACCGGGATTCTCGATGACCATCCCGGGTTGCGAATCGGCTGGTTCGAGGGCGGCATCTCTTGGGTGCCGTGGGCGCTGCAGGACGCCGACCACCTGATGGGCTCCTACCAGCACATGTTCAACCGCGCTCTCGAGCACGAACCGCGCTACTACTGGGACACCCACATGAGCGCCTCGTTCATGGTCGACCCGTTGGGCCTGCAGCTGATCGACCAGATCGGGGTGGACAAGGTGATGTGGTCCAGCGACTACCCGCACAACGAGAGCACCTACGGCTATTCCGAGAAATCGCTGAAATCCGTTGTGGACGCGGTGGGTCCGGAGAACGCGGTGAAGATCGTCAGCGACAACGTCACGAAGTTCCTGGGTCTGTAGTGACGACGTTCGCGCGACTGGATGCCAACACCGGCCACGGGCTGGTGATCCCCGAAACCGCCGACCTGGCCCGCCTGCGCCGCGAGACCGGGGCGCGGCTGCGCTCGGCGATGGGCGAGCGCGGTGTCGACGCGATGATCCTGCTGGGCAACAACGCGGTGGTCTATGCCACCGGAGCCAGCTGGCCGCTCGGCGACGCCGGATTGTCCTACGTCGAGCGGCCGGTGGCCGTGGTGCTCGCCGACGACGAGTGGCCACACCTGTTCCTGCCGTTCCGCGAGGGTGCGTCCCAGGAGTCGGACCTGCCGGCCGATCACCTGCACGGGCCCGTGTATCTCGAATTCGACGAGGGCGTCCAGCACTTCGCGCGTCAGCTGGCAGATCTCATCCCGGCCAAAGCGGTGGTCGCGGTCGACGAGTTCACCGGCGCCATGTCGCGTGCCGCCGAGGTCTTGTTCCCGGGCGGGGCACCCGTTGACGCCGCGGCCATCGTGAGCGCCGCCAAGTCGGTCAAAACGCCGGACGAATTGTCGTGCATGCGCACCGCGATCCGGATCACCGATGAGGCGATGGTCGAGGTGCAGAAGCGCCTGGCGCCCGGGATCCGTCAGATCGATTTGTCGGCAAGCTTTTTGCGCCGCGCCTTCGAGCTGGGCGCGACGGCCAGCATGCTCGAACCGATCTGGCAGGTGATGCCGCCCAGCAAGGCCGAGGGGGTGTGGACCACGCACGGTGATCTGGCGCTGCCGCTGCTGACCACCGAACGCGAGCTGGCCGAGGGCGACGTGCTGTGGACCGACGTCAGCATCACCTATCAGGGCTACTGTTCGGACTTCGGGCGCACCTGGATCGTCGGCCGCGATCCGTCACCGCGTCAGCAGGCGCAGTTCGACAAGTGGTTCGAGATCATGAGCGCGGTGCTGGGTGTCGCCAAGGCCGGTGTGACCGCGGCCGATCTCGGGCGCGCCGCCATCAAGGCCAACGGCGGCAGCAAGCCGTGGTTGCCGCACTTCTACCTGGGCCACGGTATCGGCGTCAATGCCGCCGAAATGCCGATGATCGGAACCGATCTCGGCCAGGAGTTCGACGAGAATTTCGTCCTGCAATCCGGGATGGTGCTGGTGCTAGAGCCCGTGGTGTGGGAGGACGGCACCGGCGGCTATCGCAGCGAAGAGGTCCTGGTGATCACCGAGGAAGGCTGGATCCGTTTGACCAACTACCCCTATGACCCCTATGGCTCCCATGTCAGTTGACGTCTGCCCTGACGAGCGCACGCTGCGCCTGGGGCGCCGCGAGCGGGCGCTGGCCCAGATGGCGGCGCACGATCTCGACGTCCTGGTCCTCGGCCGGCAAGCCAATGTCCGGTATGTCACCGGGGCCCCGCAACTGTGGGTCGCCGGCACCCGGCCCTTCGGCCCGACGTGCGTGCTGGTGCGTGAGACGGGTGCCGTCCACCTCCTGAGCACCTGGGACGAGGGCGTTCCCGACGACATCCCGCACGAAAACCTCTACGGCATCTCGTGGAACCCGATGAACACCATGTCGGCGCTGCAACGCATCGACGGTGCGGCGACGGCACGGCGCGTCGGAACCGACGCGCTGTCACCGGTTTTCGCGCAGTTGCTGCCGACCGCATTTCCCAACGCGCAGCTCGTCGATGGCGAGCTTGCCATGCGGGCGGCGCGCCGAATCAAGACGGACGAGGAGATCGCCGCGATCCGCGAATCCGTCGCGGTGGCCGAGTCGGCGCTGGCCGTCGCGGTGTCCGAGTTGCGGCCGGGGGTGAGCGAGCAGGCGCTGGCCGGCGTCTTGCTGGAGGCAGCCGCGGCCGGCGGGGTGAGCACCCCGTCGAATCAGGATGTCGCATGGGTGACTTCGCGCAAGCACCCATGGCGGCGGGCACATGGCGATGGTCGTATCCAAGACGGTGACCTGGTCGCGTTCTCCGCTGGAGTGCTGGCGGGAGGCTATGTCGGCGAGGTCGGCCGCACCTGGCCGGCCGACCCCAGGACTGCGCCCGACGGGGCCGCCGTCCTGCAGCGTCGCTGGGAGCACTTGTGGGACAAGCTGATCGGCGCCTGCCGGCCCGGCGCGGGCGCGGACGAACTGCTCGCCGCCTACGACGCCTCGGGCGAGCCCGCGCCGCCGATGCCGGTGGCCCGCGGTCTCGGCATGGGGTTCGACCCGCCCGTCGTGTCCCAGCACCTGCCGACCACCGCGGCCGCCGAACGCCTCGAGCCCGGCATGGTGCTGGCCGTGACGGGCTATGTGTGGGAAGAGGGAGTCGGCGCGATATTCGGGCGAGAAGCGGTCCTGATCACCGCCGCCGGCCCCGAAGTGCTCACCGGTAGTCCGTTCTGGCAGCCGTAGCCATGGCCAAGCGCTCGGAGCCGGCGGCCGAGGAGATCATCCGCTACGACAAGGACACCACGACGCGGATCGCCACGATCACGTTCGACCGGCCGGACTATCTCAATGCGCCGACGGTCGCCGCGCGGGTGCGCTACGCAGACCTGTTGCACCGGGCCAACATCGACGACGACGTCAAGGTCCTGGTGGTCCGCGGTGCCGGCGACGACCTGGGTTCGGGCGCGGACCTCACCGAGGTCATGCAGATGCGCGACGCGACCGACCAGGGCCCGCGGCTCGCCGAGTACCGCATCGGCGCCGACGAGGTCCGATATCCGCCGCAGGGGTCGTTCCGGAACGGCGCCACCCTCGGCCAGTGGTATGCCAACCCGAACTCGGGCATCCGCGGCCTGCAGGACTTCAAAAAGATCAGCATCCTCGAGGCCAAAGGCTACTGCTACGGCTGGCACTTCTACCAAGCCGCGGATGCCGACCTGGTGATCTCCAGCGACGACGCGCTGTTCGGGCACCCGTCGTTTCGCTATTACGGCTGGGGACCGCGCATGTGGTGGTGGGCGCAGACCATGGGCATCCGGAAGTTTCAGGAAATGGTGTTCACCGGAAGGGCTTTCACCGCCGCGGAGATGTATGACTGCAACTTCCTCAACAGCGTGGTGCCGCGGGCTGAACTCGAGGCGGAGGTGGGGAAATACGCGCTCGCCTGCGCCAGTAACCGGCCCACCGACACGGTCTTCATGCAGAAGGTCTTCTTCGAGATCATGAAGCAGTTCCAGGGCGAATACCTGGGCAGCATGCTCAGCGGCGTATTCGAGTCGTTGGGAGGCAGCGTCCGCCCGGACGCGGGCGACGAGCTGATGCTCGATGACGCGATGCAGCGGGGCCTGGGCGACGCGGTCAAGGACAACGACGACAAGTTCCCCGCCGAATGGCGGCTGAGCAAGAAGGCGCGCAAACAAGCCAAAGCGAAGAAAAAGAAGTAGTGGCAGACATCGAACCGCCGCTTGCCGGCTATACCGTGATCGACCTGACCACCGGGATAGCGGGGGCCTACTGCACCAAGCTGCTTGCCGACGGCGGCTCCAGTGTCGTGAAAGTGGAGCCACCAGAGGGTGATTCGCTGCGGACATGGTCGGCCTCGGGCGCCGCCATCCCGACCGGCCGCGACGGCGCCCTGTTCAGCTTCCTGGCCGGGGCGAAACACAGCGTCGTTGCCGATCCCGCCAGCGACGACGACACCGAACTGGTGAACCGGCTGCTGGGCGCCGCGGACGCGGTGGTGTGGTCAGCCGGCTCCGAAATCGCCGCGCACCCGGCCTTCACGCCGCGCGCCATCCATGCCCGGCACCCGCATCTCGTCGTCACCTCCATCACCCCGTTCGGCCTGGAGGGCCCCTGGCGCGACCGCGCGGCGACCGAGTTCACGCTGCAGGCCTGGTCGGGGGGAATCGTCGGGCTGGGCCGCGGCGAGCAGGAGCGTCCGCCGGTCTTCGTCGGCGGTCAGGTCGGTGAATACTTGGCCGGCGTCTACGCGAGCGTGGCCACCCTGGCATCCCGATGGCGCCGAATCGACGGCGGCCCAGGGGAACTGCTGGACCTGTCGATGCTCGAGACGCAGATCCTGTGCCTGACCTATTACCCGGTCTCCTACTTCGAACTGCTCGGGCGGCCGTGGCGAGACATGCGGCGGCCGACGATTCCGGGAGTGGCTCAGGCCAAGGACGGCCTGGTCGATCTCGGGTGTGGGACCGCCCAGCAGTGGTTCGACTTGTGCGCGATGGTCGGCCATCCCGAGTGGATCGACGAGCAATCGCCGCTGTCGATCACCGAGCAGGCGAACATCCACGCCGAGGAGATCTTCGCCTGGCTGGCCGACACCCCGGTCGACGAAATCCGGGAACTGGCCTCGGCATTCCGCATCCCCAACGCGCCCGTCGCCAACGGCGCCAACGTGACCTCGTTCGATCAGTTCCTGGAGCGCGATTCATTCGTGCGCAATCCGCGCGACGGCTTCCAGCAGCCCAGCCACCCGTACCGCATGCGGCCCGCGCGGCTACGCCAACCGCAGCCGGCGCCGCGGCTGGGCGAGCACACCGAGCACTACCGCGCCGCGCAGCTACGGCCGCGGCCTACGCCGAGCGGAGCCGCGAAGGCGTTGCCGCTCAGCGGCATCCGGGTGCTGGACCTGACGACGTTCTGGGCGGGCCCGTGCTGCACCCATTCGCTGGCCTTGCTCGGCGCCGAGGTCATCCACGTCGAGTCCACCCGCCGTCCCGACGGCACGCGGATGATCGCCGGCATACCGCTCACCGAGGACCGGTGGTGGGAGAAGTCGCCGATCTTCGAGGCACTCAACACCAACAAGAAGGGGCTGACCCTGGACCTGCAGAGTCCGCGGGGCCGGGAATTGTTGCGTGAGCTCGTCGCGACGTCCGACGTGCTGGTGGAGAACTTCACGCCGCGGGTGCTCGACCAGATCGGCCTGGATTTCGCAGCCGCTCAATTGATTCGGCCGGACATCGTGATGGTGCGGATGCCGGGCTTCGGCATCGAGGGACCGTGGCGTGACAACCCGGCGTTCGCCTACGTCATCGAATCGGCCTCCGGGGTGAGTTGGCTCACCGGCTACCCGGATCGCACGCCGTATGACCCGTATTCGATCGGCGATCCGAACGCCGGGGTGCACGCGCTCAACGCGATACTGCTCGCGCTCGAGCACCGGCGCCGCACCGGCGAGGGCGTGTTCGTCGAAGCGGCGATGGTCGATGCCGCGCTCAGCATCGCCGCCGAGCAGGTGATCGAGTACTCGGCGTACGGGGCCGTGCTGCACCGCGCCGGCAACCGAGGACCGACCGCCGCGCCGCAGAACCTCTATCTCAGCGCCGACATCGACGAGTTCGGCCGGCCCGACAGCTGGGTCGCAATCGCCGTGACCACCGACGCGCAGTGGGCCAATCTGGCCCGGGCGATCGGATCACCCTCGTGGGCAACCGATCCCGCGCTCTCGACCGAGGCGGGCCGGCGGCTGCATGAGGATCGAATCGACCAGCGACTCGCCGCCTGGTGCGAGCACCGCACCCGCGACGAAATCGTCGCAACCCTGTGGGACGCGGGCGTGCCGGTGGCCAAGGTCATGCAACCGCACCGGCAAGCCGAGCTCGAACAGCTGGCATTCCGGGACTTCTTCGAAGTCGTCGACCATCCCGTCAACGGTCCGGCTAGGCTCAGCACCGTGCCGATGAGGTTCTCGACGGGGCCCGACAAGTTCCACACCGCGCATGCGCCGTTGCTGGGGCAGCACAATCACGAACTGCTGTCCCGGCTGGGCTTGTCGGATTCGGAGATCGCCGAACTGGAAGCCGACGGTGTGATCGGCAGCGCACCGGCGATGCACGCGCGGAGCTGAACGACGATGGCGATCGACCCCTCGAACATTCTGCTCACCGACCGCGTCGCGGTGGTGACCGGCGGGGGAGCGGGCATCGGTCGCGGCATCGCCGCCGGCATGGCCGCATTCGGTGCGCGGGTGGCGATCTGGGAGCGCGACCCGCAGACCTGCGCCCAGGCATCCGACGCCATCGGAGCCCTGGGAATCGTCACCGACGTCCGAGACGCCGCCCAGGTGGACGCCGCCCTGGAGCGCACCAGCGCCGAGCTGGGCGCGCCGACGATCCTGGTGAACAATGCCGGCGGCGTGTTCTCCTCGGCCCTCCTCGACACGAGCGAAAACGGCTGGGACGCACTGTATAAGGCGAACCTGCGCCACGTGCTGCTCTGCACCCAGCGAGTTGCCCGGCAGATGGTGGCCGCCGGTGTTGGCGGCAGCGTCATCTCGGTGACGTCGATCGAAGGCGTGCGAGCCGCACCGGGCTATGCGGCATACGCCGCGGCCAAGGCGGGTGTCATCAACTACACCAAGACCGCGGCCCTGGAGTTGGCGCCGCACGGCATCCGGGTCAACGCGATAGCGCCCGATATCACGCTCACCGAGGGCCTGGCCGCGCTCAACAGCGACGGTGCGGCGGCGGCGATGGCCGACATCGTGCCGCTGGGGCGTCCCGGTCATGTCGACGAAATCGCCGGCACCGCGGTGTTTTTGGCTTCCGACATGTCGGTCTACCTCACCGGTCAGACGCTGCACGTCGACGGCGGCACCCACGCTGCCGGCGGCTGGTATCACGACCCCCAGACCGGTGATTACCGGCTGGGCCCGACGCCCTAGCGGCGGTCGCGGGTGCGGTGAAGCCGGGCGCCGGGGGCACCTTCCGCCCGCGGGGGACGGGGCGCCGCCATCAACCTAGTGCGTCCAGCCCTCGGCGGCCTGTTCGTCGAAGGTCCGGTCAATGCGCTCGAACCGGCGACGGATCGAGTCCCGGGCGGCCCCGTGCGGCAGCACGTACAGCCGATTGGCCAGGATCGCATCGGCCGTCAACCGCGCGACGTCGTCGGCGCCGACCGCCTCGTCCTGGGTCGGCAGTGTCCCAAAGGCGCCCTCGGGCGACGCTGAGAGTCCGTAGTCGGCGCCGCGAATCCGTTCGGAATTGGAGACCAGCTTGGTCTCGACCACCATCGGGCACAGCACCGAAACCCCGATGCCGTTGGGCTTGAGCTCGCGGGCCAGCGTTTCGGCGAGTCCGACGACCCCGTACTTGGCGACGCCGTAGGTACCAAGGCCGTTGTTGGGCACCAGCCCGGCGAAGGACGCGGTGAATGCGATGTGTCCGCCCGTGCCCTGATCGATCAGCCTCGGGACGAACGCCTCGACGGCATGGATCGAGCCCCAGAGGTCGATGTCGATCACCCAGCGCCAGTCGTCGTGGTTCGTCTGGGCCATCGGTCCCGCGACGACGATGCCCGCATTGCTGAACACGACGTCGACCTGGCCGAGCAACCGGAACGACTCGTCCGCGAGGTGAACCATCTCCTCGAGGTGCCGGACGTCGCAGAGCACCCCATGCGCGTCGAACCCCTCGGCGCGCAGCCGATTCACCGCCTGTTCCAGTGCGGGCTGATCGACGTCGGAGAGCACAACGCGGGCCCCCCGGCGGGCGAATTCGGTGGCGGTGGCCAAACCGATGCCGCTTGCACCGCCGGTGATGACTGCCCCGCGTCCCTGGAAATCGTCCATAGCTGCCGAGCGTATTACCTCCCGCGGTGGACGGTGTGAGGGACATCATGTAGGTAGCACGCTAACTATTAGGGCACGATGTAGTGATGGCCGCCCCGACCATTCGCCACATCGATCCGCTGGCCCTGGAACACCAGGTGTGCTTCGCGCTGGCGACCACCAACCGGGCGGTGTTGGCGGTGTATCGACCCCTCCTCGAGCCGCTCGGGCTGACCCATCCGCAATATCTGGTGATGCTGGCACTGTGGGATCACCGCAAGACGCCCGGGGCCGACCAGTTTCCCTTGTCGGTCAAGCAGATCGCCGCGGCGTTACAGATGGACTCCGCGACGCTGTCGCCAATGCTCAAGCGCTTGGAGGGGCAGGGGCTGATCACTCGTGCGAAGAATCCCGCCGACGAGCGCACCACCGATGTGACGCTCACGCAACGCGGAATCGCGTTGCGGCAGAAGGCACTTGCGATTCCGCCCGCCGTCGTGGCGCGCCTGGGTGTCGAGCTGTCCGAACTCGAGAACCTGCATCGAGTACTCACCCGAATCAACGCCGCCGCCGTGGCGGCGGGCGCACTGCAATCCTGACATCACCGCGAGGAGCCATTATGACCGCCGCAAAACCCAATCTCTGGCAGCGCATCGGCTATGCCTACGGCCGGCGACTGCCCGACTCGATGCGTGACTGGGTGGCGCGCGATCTGGCCGGGGAGGGTGCCATTCGCCGGCACATGATCAGGTGGGCCATACCGCCCCTGCTGGTCCTCGCCCCGTTTTGGTTGCTGCCCGCCTCGCTCTATGTGCACACGGAGATGACGGCGCCGCTTTACATCTGGGCGTTGCTGATAACCCTTGCCCTGAACAAGGTCTGGCGCCGGCACCGGTTGGCCGTCCATGGGCTGGACCCGAACCTGGTCGACGTGCTCAACCGGCAAAAACAGGCACGGATGCACGAGGACTACGTCCGTCGCTATGGCCCGCGACCCGAATCGGCCGAATGGCAGTCGAACAGCAGCCCCTTTTAGCGGCTACTTGAGGCAGCTACCCGCGTCGATGGGCAGGGTCACGCCGGTGATGTAGCGAGCCTCGTCCGAGGCGAAGAACAGCACCGCGTTGCTGATGTCGATCGGCTCGACCCAGGGGATCGGCAGCGTGTGGAACAGCTGACAGATCGGCGCCATGTCGTCGGGCCCCGGGTTTTCCAGGTCGGGGCGGAACATCTTGAAGGTGCCGTCGTTGTGCAGCATCGGCGTCTTGACGTGGGTCGGATGCACCGAGTTGACGCGAATCATGTGTTGTCCCAGTTCAACTCCGAAGGCGCGCATCAGCCCGACGACGCCGTGCTTGGCCGCGACGTAGTGACCGGTGTGGGGGTAGGCCTTGAGCCCGCCCACCGAGCTGGTCAGGATGATCGAACCGCCGTTGCCGCCCGCGATCAGATGCGGCACACCGGCTTTCACGGTTTTCCACACCCCGGCCAGGTTGATGTCGATCATCTCGGTCCAGTCTTCTTCGCTGGTCTTGTCCAACGTTTCACCGCCGTTGCCGATCCCGGCGTTGGCCACGATGATGTCGAGCCGGCCGAGCTGCTCGACCCCGGTGTCCACCGCCGCCTTGAGCGCGTCGAAGTCACGCACGTCGACCTCGGCCGTGAAGATCCTGCGGTTGTGTCCCTTGACCAGGTCGGCGGTCTCGGCGAGGTCCTCGGGTGTCGATGCCGGGATCGCGGTGTCCACGACGCCTTCGCGGATGGGCTTGCAAATGTCGATGGCGATGATGTCGGCGCCCTCCTGGGCCAACCGCACCGCGTGACTGCGGCCCTGACCGCGCGCCGCTCCGGTGACGAAAGCGACTTTGCCCTCAACACGTCCGGTCATGGCTACCTCAACTCCTGACTTGATCTGTCGGCACGCCTGCGCCGGCGAACGATGCGTTCGGGACCGCGGGTCTTGCCGCCCTTGAACTCTGTCATTCGGCCGTCACGGGTGTCAATGACGAATCCGTTTCGGCTATTTGTGATTCTAGATATTAGAGAATCTCATTCTCACCGGCAAACGGCGTGCGCTATTTGCTCATGGTGAGAAACGGGAGAACGCGGGCGCGTTCGGGGTGCTACGCGACGAATCCGCGTGAGCAGAAATCCCACACCTCTTCGGCGGTGATGGGATGGGTCGTCGCGTCGTCGGGGCCGCCGCTGGATTGCGCGATGAACATCACTGTCTGCATGGTCATGGCGGCCACCCGCTTGGGATTGATGGTGGTGCGCAGCTTGCCGGCGTCATGCGCCGCGTCCATCAGTTCCGTCAGCAACGCGAGCAAGGGCGCGTGGGCGACCTTGACCTCGGCCGGATGCGTCACCAGCAGGCGAGGGGCAAAGTCCGTGAACAGTGGACGCTTGGCCGTCGGGTCCGGGCGGGACGCTTCGTAAAGCAGCTGAACGGCGACCTGCAGCCGCTGCAGCGGGTCGGCCTGGTTCTCGGTGGCCGCGCGGATCTGGTCGGCCGACCGGCTCAGCGCGTCCTCGAAGAGCGCCAACAGCAGCTCGTGCTTGCCGTCGAATTGCAGGTAGAAGCTGCGCAGCGACTGGCGGGAGCGGTCCACGACCTCCTGCACGGTAAAGTCCGTGCTGCCCTTTTCGATGATGATGGCCTGGGCGGCGTCGAGGAAGCGCTGAACACGCTGCGCCGCACGCAATTTCGCCGTTTTGATCGACCGCTCGACCGCACGCTGCTTCCAGGCCGGCTCTTCGCTTGGATTGGTCACGGCCGACTCAGGTGATTGCCGCGCGGGGAGAACATGGTTGGACTCTACCGGAGAACGCCGTGACATCGCTGCGCTCGACCCCCTCACGGATCACGTGTCGGAGATTGTAACTTTCTTACCACGAGAATACTATTCTCTTAGACGTGTGTATGGAAGCTTAATCGCAAGAGTGAACCACGTCGTCGGCGGAAACCCTGATCTACCGACGCGTGGGAGTGCTCAGGACTATCCCGGGAAGTGCTGTGCAGCTGACATTTGACGCCGACGTGGAGGCGTTCCGAGCCGAATTCGTTGCTTTCCTCGACGCGCATCTGCCTGCCGAGGCCGAGGCGTTGGTGCGACCGCGGTCGAGCTCGGACATCCCGGAGTGGGCCCGCCGATGGCAACGCCTGTTGTTCGACAGCGGCTGGCTACAGCCCGGCAATCCGCCGGAGTTCGGCGGACGCAACGCGACGCTGCTGCAGCAATACGTGTACTCCGAAGAGTTGTCGCGCCGGCGGATCTATCAGAGTTTCAATCCGCAGGGTGTCGGGATCATCGCGGCGTCGTTGTTGTCGTTCGGCACGCCCGAACAGAAACAGCGTTGGGCGGTGCCGATCCTGCGCGCGGAGATCACCGCGTCGCTGGGGATGAGCGAACCCGGCGCGGGCTCGGATCTCGCCTCGCTGAAGACGCGCGCGGTGCTCGACGGAGACCACTTCGTCGTCAACGGGCAGAAGGTGTGGACGTCGGGTGCACATCACGCCGACGTGTTGCTGACATTCGTGCGCACTGATCCGGACGCGCCAAAGCACAAGGGGATCAGCGCTTTACTGATCCCCACCGACATCCCCGGTGTGGTGCGGCGCCCGTTCGCCTCGGTCGGCGACATCGAAGACGTCGACTTCAACGAGGTCTTCTTCACCGACGCCCGGGTGCCGGCCGAGAACCTGGTGGGGGAGCTCAACGCCGGCTGGCGCGTCGCGACCGGTTCGCTCGGCCACGAACGCGCGATGCTGTGGCTGGATTACGCGGACATGCTGCACGCCATGACCGTCGAGTCGAGTCCTTCGGGCCCGGTGCAGCGGGATCGATACGCGACGCTGGTGATGGATTATTACGCGATGCGGCTACTGGGGTCGGCGACGCTGGCCAAAGCCGCGCGCGGCGAAGAGGACGTGCCCGCCCAGTCGGTGCTCAAGCTGCTCGGCTCGGAGGCGATGCAGCGCGCCTGTGAGGACGCGCTGGCCGCCAAGGACGCCGAGGGACTGGCGCTGCGTGGGGTCACCGCCCCGTTCGCCCCGCTCAACCTGGACAGCCACTACGGCAGCTGGTTTGACCGGTACACACGCACCTTCGCCGCCACCATCGCCGGTGGCACGTCGGAGATTCAGCGCAACATCATCGCCGAACGCGTGCTGGGGTTACCGCGCAATTGATCTGTGCGTCAGTGGTTTCGGGCATCAAGGCGGGCGTAGTAGCCGATCGCCACCAGTCCCGCCACTATCGCGATCGTTCCTAAGACCATGCCGGCCACGGCCGTTCGGCGATTGTCCGCTTGGCCGCGGGCCACCCTCCGCCGGGCGATATCGCCGGTCACCACCGCCGCGATGCCAAAGGGCACCCCGAGCAGCAGCCAGCAGGTGATGAGTCCGACCAGGCCCAGCAACACCGAGGCGACGCCGAACTGGTTTTGTGGTGTCTGCGCCTGACTCATTGCGTCCCACCTCCCAGGGCGCTATCGCCCCCGCGAAGCATCTCATGCTCGGCGGGCGGTGGGGTGCGGGCCCGGCCGTTACAGCTGCGCGAGCCGGGGCGCGGAGCCGGTCGCCACGACCGCCTTGCCGGCCTGACGTGTCAATTCTCGTGAACTACCCAGCAGCCCGTCGAGGATCAGCGACCGCTTGACGTGATGATGCAGCGGGTGTTCGGCGGTGAAGCCGATGCCGCCGAGCACCTGCTGGCAGTGACGCGCGGTGGTCAGCGCCGCCTGGCCGGCCGCGGCCTTGGCCAGCAGCGAAGCCAGCCCCTGGGGGTCATCACATTCCGTGGCGGCCTGCAGCGTCGCCTCGGCACCCTCGATCGCGACCAGCGCCTCGGCCAGCCGATGCCGGATCGCCTGGAACGAACTGATGTGCCGACCGAACTGCACCCGGTCCACGGCGTGTTGACGAGCCAGGGTCAGCATGGCGCGACTGGTGCCGACCAGCCACCATCCCAGGGCTCGCCACCCCGCATGCAGCGCGGCGGTCGGCAGGGAATCGTGTTGCGGCACAGGGTGTATTGGCAGCAGCTCGTCGATCGCCGAGTCGGTGTGGTCACGGCGCTCCCACAGCACCCAGGTGCCGCCGGCGAACGGCAGCGGCAGCGTGCCCCCGGGCGCGTCGCCCGCCGCGCACAGCACCACGTCGTTGAGCACGGGAGCGTGCGCGCCGGTCTCGCCGAGCAGTTTGAACACCAGAGGTATTGCGATGTCGGGCATTTCGTCGAGCATGTCGCGCCAGCCGAGCTCGGTCAGCGCCGCGTCGAGCTTGGCTCCCGAGGCGGCCGTCATCGTCGTCCGCAGCGACTCCGCCAGCAGGCGCAGCGATTCGGGATCGGATTCGGTGTCCGGCGAAGGGGTCACGTTCACTCCTTCCCGAGATCGAGTAGCCGGCGGGCGATGATATTGCGCTGAATCTCGGCGGTGCCGCCGTAGATCGTCGCGGCACGCGAATACAGGTATTCCGAACGCCACGGTGTGTCCTCGAGCTCGAGTGTTCCCGGCAAGACGTCGCGGACGGTGTCGTAGAGCCGCTGCTCCGCGGTGGCCAGCAGCACCTTGTCGATGGAGGTGTCCGGCCCCAGCCGGGCCCCGTCACGCATGCGATGCTGGGTGGCACGCGATCGGCAGCGCAGCGTGTGAAGCGCCAGATAGGCTGCGCCGAGCGCGGATTCGTCGGGTCCGCCGGTCTGTGACGCCGTGGTGATGAGGTCGTCGAAACGCGAGTAGAGATAGGCGATCCGTTGCCAGAAGCAGGCGGAGCGTTCATAGGGCAGCAGGTCCATGGCCAGTCGCCAGCCGTCCCCGGGCTTGCCCAGCATCCGGCTGGCCGGAATCACCACGTCGTCGTAGTACACCTCGCAGAATTCGTCGACACCGTGCATCGTGCGCAGCGGGCGGATGGTGATGCCCGGGGTGTCGAGGTCGACGAAGAACGCGGTGATTCCGTCGTGCCCGGGCGCGGTGCGGGTGAGCAGGACGCACCGGGTGGAGAACTGTGCGAAACTGGTCCAGACCTTTTGCCCGTTGACGATCCAGTTGTCGCCTTGCTGCGTCGCACGGGTGGTCAGCGAGGCCAGGTCACTGCCCGACCCAGGCTCGGAAAAGCCTTGGCACCATTGCTCTTCCCCACTGAGCAGTCGAGGCACCATTTCCTTGGCGAGCTCGGCGGGGGCGTAATCGATCATCGTGGGCGCGAGCACCTCGAGCATCGAATAGGGGCCGGGTTCGGCCAGCCGGCGACCGACCACCTCTTCGCCGACGATCGCGCGCAGCACGGCGGGCCCGCCCAGCCCGCCGACCTCGACGGGCCAGCCGAACCGCATCCAGTCGGCGTCGTAGAGCGCGCGGCTGACCCGGGCGAACTGCCGCATGTGCCCCTGCAGCGAGTGATCGGGCCCGGGGGTCAGATCGTTGTCGTCGAGCCATGCGCGCAGGTCGGCCCGGAACTGCTCGACATTCACTTCGATGGGTCGGCTCCTTAAGTCGCTGCCTGGGCCGCGGAGTCACCGGCGGGGCGGCCGATGGCGTGCGGGCGCCCGGAGTCGTGCACACCGCTGCGGCGGATGAAGGTCATGGCTCGGGTCTTCAGTCGCCACCCATCGCCGGTTCGCAGATAGGTGTCGCGGTAGTAACCGATCCGCATGTCGTGCGTGGCGTGGTCGATGAAGCACAGCGGTTGGGTGCCGGTGGCCGCATCCCCGTCGAGGTCGATCACCGCGGTTCCGGTGAGGAACAAGCCCTTTGGGGCCGCGGCCACCAATTCCGGGAATCGGCTCAGGCTGTAGGTTTCACCGAAGGCGCTGTAGGTGCCGTCGGGAGTGAAGACGGCGACCAGACCCTCGATGTCCTCCTGGGTGATGGTGACCGCGTAGCGGCCGAGCAGCTGCTGGATCTCGACCAGGTCATCAGTTCGGGTCGGGCCGCTCTTAGGCTGATCGGGCGTCGACATAGACCTTGCCGCCTTTCATGACGAAGCTGACGCGCTGGGTAACCGTGATGTCTTCCAACGGGTTTCCCGGCACCGCGATGATATCCGCGAGCTGGCCGGGCGCGAGGCGCCCCCGGTCGGTCTTGTTGATGAGCTCGGCCGCGGTGATGGTGGCGGCCCGCAGCACCGCCAGCGGCGGCATGCCCCATTCCACCAGCGTCACGAGCTCGTCGGCGTTCTTGCCGTGCGGGATGGCCGGGGCGTCGGTGCCGACCGCGATTTTCACACCGGCCTCGTAGGCCGCCTTGATCGAGGTTTCGGCCTTGGGGAACATCTCGGCGGCCTTGTCCTGCAGCGCTTTCGGGGCGCGAGATACGTCCATCGCCTGGGCGAGCCTGCGGGTGGTCACCAGGAACCTGTCGTTGTCGACCAGCATCTGGATGGCCTCGTCGTCCATCAGGAACCCGTGTTCGATGCAGTCGATGCCGCACGCGACCGCGTGCTTGACCGCTTCCGCTCCGTGCGTGTGGGCGGCGACACGCAGCCCACGGCGGTGCGCCTCGTCGACGATCGCGCGCAGTTCCTCGTCCGAATAGTGTTGCGCCCCAGCCTCACCGGTGAGCGACATGACGCCGCCGGAAACGCACACCTTGATCAACTCGGCGCCGTGCTTGATCTGGTAGCGCACCGCCTTGCGGATCTCGTCGACCCCGTTGGCGATGCCCTCTTCGACCGTGAGCTCGAGGGCACCCGGCATGAATGCGGCGAACATCGTCGGGTCAAGGTGCCCGCCGGTGGGCGTGATCGCGTGGCCGGCCGGGACGATGCGGGGCCCGTCGATCCAGCCCGCGTCGATGGCCTTGCCCAGGGCGACGTCGAGCAGGTAGCCGCCGGTCTTGACGAACAATCCCAGGTTGCGCACGGTGGTGAAACCGGCGCGCAGCGTGCGTCGGGCGTTGCCGACCGCGCGCAGCACCCGCGTCGGCGGGTCGTCCTGAACCTGGGACAGCCCGGGCGTCTCGCCCCGTCCGCCCATGAGCAAATTGACTTCCATGTCCATCAGACCCGGCAACAGGATCGCGTCGCCGAGGTCGATGATGTCGCCTTCGGGGTCGCCCCCGACGCGGGCGATCCGGTCGTCCTCGATCGTGAGGATGCCAGGCCGAACGATCTCGCCGCTATCAACGTCGAGCAGCCCTGCGGCCTTGAGCGTCAGCACCGGTTAGATCACCGGTTCCCGGATCACTTCGACCCATGCCGCACCGCTGTCCGGCACGCGTGGCTGCTTCCACGCCTCGATGGGGAACGACACCATGACCAGCGATTGCATCATGTGCATCAACGTCTTTGCGTCATCCGGCATGTCATCCAGGGGGAACTTGTCGCAGTAGGCGATGACGTCGTTCAGCAACGGGAACGCGACGTCGTAGAACTCCTGCATCTGGGGCATCGTCGAGGCCAGTCGTTTGGCGTAGCGCTCGGGCTCGGTGGCCAGGTCCCACTCCAAAAAGGGCTCGAGGGCGGCGAATTCAGACGGTAGCGCCATTGCGCTGGTGCTCCTTGACGTAGTTGGCGGTGGTGTGGTGCAGATGGCGGATCAGGACTTCCTGGTCGCAGAGCAGGAACTCTTTGACGGCCCGGGTGCCGATCATGGTCTGGGTCGCCTCCAGGGTGTTGGCATCCTGCAGCGCATACTCCTTGAACGTCACCGCGGCCAGCTCCTGGGCCAGGCGTTCCCGCGCATTGCGGGGCGGCACGAAATACAGGGTCGACTCGAAGATGTGCTTGTCCACCGCGGTCGGCCAATAGTGGTAGGTCAGATACCAGCCCGGCTCCCAGATCAGCAGCATGAAGTTCGGGTAGAACAGCCACGAGTCGATGCCCCACTGCGGGACCCGCTTGACGTTGACACCCGGTGGCAGCTCCAGCTTCTCGATGATCTCCGGCTTGTCCCACGGGCCGAACAGCCCGCTGCGCAGCACCTGGTCCATCGGCTTGACCATCGACATGTCCGGGGGCGGTGCCTGACCGCCCCAGGTCGACTGCAGGTTGTGTGGGCCGGCCAGTTCGTAGTGCAACGCTTCGTAGCCGAACTTCTGAATCTTGGCGGCTTCTTCCTTGGTGTACTGACCCTGGTGCAGGATCGGCGCGTGGTAGAACTCGACGAACGCGTCGATGAACAGCTTCCAGTTGCTGCCGACCTCGGCCCGGTATGAGTAGGTCTCGGTCATCTCACCGAACGGGTAGCCCTCGATGCTCTTGGCCAGCGGCCCGAGGTAGTCGGTCAGCGGCGCCGCGTTGTCGTCGAAGTTGATGAAGATGAAGCCTTCCCACACCTCGCAGCGAACGGATGCCAGGCCGAAGTTGGACTTGTCGAGGTCGAAGAACTCTTCTTCCTGTTGAACGAAGGTCAGATCGCCGTCGAGGCTGTAGCGCCAGGCATGGTACTTGCAGGTGAACTGGCGGCAGGTGCCGGAGGTCTCCTCGTTGGGAAAGTCGTTCCACACCAACTTGTTTCCGCGGTGGCGGCAGACGTTGTGGTACGCCTTGACCGACCCGTCCTTGGTCTTGGCGATGATGACCGACGTGCCTTTGCCGGCCGAGGGTAGCTCCCTGGTGAAGTAGCTGCCGGTGCGCGGCAGGCGCTCGACCCGGCCGACGTTGAGCCACGTCTTCCTGAAGACGGCGTCGCGTTCGGCCTCGAAGAAGGCGGGATCGATCGAGTCGGTGTAATCGACCGGCGCGGTCCCCAACTCGGGGTAGTTTTCTGTCCAGCTGCCGGCGGCTGGCTTGGCGAAGTGCGGCAAGGTTCTTACTCCTCTTGTCAGTGCTGTTCGGCGTGTTCGGGCTGGATGCCAAAAGTGTTGAAGGCCATGGCCAGCAGCGCGTAGCAGCCGACCGTGAAAACGAAATCCATCCGTTGCTGGTCATCGAGGCGCTCGCCGAGCGCCGCCCAGGTCTGGTCGGACAACTCCGACTTCTCGTCGAGCTCGTCGACCCCGGTGATCACGGCTTGGTCGAACGCGTCGGCGCCCTCGCCCCGCTCCAACGCCGCGATCTGCTCGTCGGTGATGCCCTCGTCCTTGGCCATCCGCACGTGGTGCGACCACTCGTAGGCGCACTGCCGGCGATGGGCCACCCGCAGGATGGCCAGTTCGCGGATGCGGGCGGGCAGGGTGGACGACATCAGGAGGTGAACGTTGAACCGGAGAAACGCCTTGGCCAGCGCGGGATGGTGGGCCAGCGTGGAGAGCGCATTGTTGGTGTCCGCCCCACGCATCGCCGAGAGCGCCTGCCGGGTCGCCTCGTCCCACTGGTCGGCGGGGAGCGGCTGCAAGCGCATCGGCAGTGTCCTCTCGGTGAAAGAGAATCGGATTCTCATTTGCAACTAACAGACTGGCACGAAACGTGCGTCCGGTCAATGCCGGCGTGCCGCTCCGACGCGGGCGCGGCCCCCGCCCTTGCTCGCTCGGTCCCCGCGCCGCCGCCCCCGTCTATACGGCGGCAATCGGCGGCGTGCCGGTGTGCCGACCCGGGGTTCTACCTCACCGCATCGCCGCGCGACCGAGGGGCGATGAGCCTGCGCGTTCGGCCGCTGGTCAGGAGGCTGCGGCGCCGCCGAGCAACCGCTGGATGTTGATTCTCGCCTGGCGAGAAGATAGTTTTCAATTTAGTGATCTTGGCACGGGACAGCGATTCGCCGAGGCTCTAATCGATCCGGTGGATCCGATGGAAGGGACGGCCATGAACAAAGAAGACATGATTCTGATCAGCGTCGACGACCACACCGTCGAGCCCCCGGACATGTTCAAGAACCACCTGTCGAAGAAGTATCAGGACGACGCGCCCCGGCTGGTACACAACGCCGACGGGTCGGACATGTGGAAGTTCCGCGACACCGTCATTCCCAACGTCGCGCTCAACGCGGTGGCCGGGCGGCCCAAGGAGGAGTACGGCATCGAGCCGACGGGCCTCGACGAGATCCGGCCCGGTTGCTACAACGTCGACGAGCGCGTCAAGGACATGAACGCGGGCGGCATCCTGGCCTCGATCTGCTTCCCGTCTTTCCCCGGCTTCGCCGGACGGTTGTTCGCCACCGACGACAACGACTTCTCGATCGCGCTGGTGCAGGCCTACAACGACTGGCACATCGACGAGTGGTGCGGCGCCTACCCGGCGCGGTTCATCCCGATGGCGATCCCGGTGATCTGGGATGCCGAGGCGTGTGCGGCCGAAGTGCGGCGCGTGGCCAAGAAGGGTGTGCATGCGCTGACCTTCACCGAAAACCCCGCCGCGATGGGCTATCCCAGCTTCCACGACGAGTACTGGAACCCGCTGTGGAAAGCCCTGTGCGACACCGACACCGTGATGAACGTGCACATCGGGTCGTCGGGACGACTGGCCATCACCGCGCCGGATGCGCCCATGGACGTGATGATCACGCTGCAGCCGATGAACATCGTGCAGGCCGCCGCGGACCTGCTGTGGTCGCGGCCCATCAAGGAATACCCGGACCTCAAGATCGCGCTCTCCGAGGGCGGAACCGGCTGGATTCCCTACTTCCTTGAGCGCGCCGACCGCACCTTCGAAATGCACTCCGCCTGGACGCACCAGGACTTCAAGGGCAAGCTGCCCAGCGAGGTTTTCCGCGACCACTTCCTGACCTGCTTCATCAGCGACAAGGTCGGAGTGGCGCTGCGCAACATGATCGGCATCGACAACATCTGCTGGGAAGCCGACTACCCGCACAGCGACTCGATGTGGCCCGGCGCCCCCGAAGAGCTGTGGGATGTGTTGTCGCTGAACAACGTTCCCGACGACGAGATCAACAAGATGACCCACGAGAACGCGATGCGCTGGTACTCGTTCGACCCGTTCACGCATATTTCGCGCGAACAAGCGACCGTCGGTGCGCTGCGCAAGGCCGCCGAGGGGCACGACGTGTCCATCAAGGCCCAGGGCCACGGCAAGGACACCCGCGGCGGCTCGTCCTTCGCGGACTTCGCGGCCAACGCGAAAGCCCTGACCGGCAACAAGGACTGACACCCCACCGACGAATTCGCGCGCCGGTGCACAAATTGACGTGAAGGAGATCTGGCAGTGCCCGGCGAGGGAATGAACTTTGAGCTGACCGACGACCAGGAACTGATCCGTCGGTCGGTCGCGGAACTGGCAGGGAAATTCGACGACCAGTACTGGATGGAGAAGGACCAGTCGCACGAATTTCCGACCGAGTTCTACAAGGCCATCGCCGATGGCGGCTGGCTGGGCATGACGATCCCGACCCAATACGGCGGTCATGGCCTCGGAATCACCGAAGCGACGATCCTGCTCGAGGAGGTCGCCAAGTCCGGCGGCGCCATGAACGCCGCCAGCTCGATTCACCTGTCCATCTTCGGCATGCAGCCGGTTGTCGTGCACGGATCCGACGAACTCAAGGCCCGTACGTTGCCCGCCGTCGCGACCGGCGAGGTGCACATCTGCTTCGGCGTCACCGAACCCGGTGCCGGGCTTGACACTTCGCGCATCACCACGTTCGCCAAGCGCGACGGCGATCGCTACATCGTCAACGGTCGCAAGGTCTGGATCTCCAAGGCGATGGAATCCGACAAGATCCTGCTGCTCACCCGGACGCAGAGCTACGACGAGGTCTCGAAGAAGACCGACGGGATGACGCTGTTCCTCACCGATCTCGATCGCAGCCGCATCGACATCCGCCCGATCCGCAAGATGGGCCGCAACGCCGTCAGCTCCAACGAATTGTTCATCGACAACCTCGAGGTACCCGTCGAGGACCGAGTGGGCGAGGAGGGCAAGGGCTTTCAGTACATCCTCGACGGCCTCAACCCGGAGCGGATGCTGATCGCGGCCGAGGCTCTGGGCATCGGCCGGGTGGCGCTGGAGAAGGCGGTGAAATACGGCAACGAGCGGGAGGTGTTCGGCCGGCCGATCGGCATGAACCAGGGACTGCAGTTCCCGCTCGCCGATTCGCTGGCCCGGCTGGATGCCGCCGAACTCATGCTGCGCAAGGCCACCTGGCTGTACGACAACGGCAAACCCTGTGGGCGCGAGGCCAATACGGCAAAGTATCTGTGCGCCGATGCCGGCTTCACCGCGGCGGACCGAGCGCTGCAAACCCACGGCGGCATGGGTTATGCCGAGGAATACCACATCACGCGTTATTTCCGGGAGGCCCGGCTGATGAAGATCGCGCCGGTCAGCCAGGAGATGATCCTGAACTTCCTGGGAGCCAACGTGCTGAAGTTGCCGAGGAGCTACTGAGGTCTAACGTAGGTTTGTCACTCGCCGGACGTGCACTCGGAGCGACTTTTTCACGACTTGCTCGCGCCCGGTGCACGTTCGGCGAATGAGCCCCCAATCAATCGGAGTAGGGATATGCGTGAAACAGTCATCGTCGAGGCCGTGCGGACACCGGTGGGCAAGCGCAATGGCGCCCTGTCCGGCATGCATGCCGCCGACCTGTCCGCGGTCGTGCTGACCGAACTCGTCGAGCGCACCGGTATCGGCCCCGAGATCGTCGACGACGTGATCTGGGGCTGCGTCTCCCAGGTGGGCGACCAGTCCAGCAACATCGGCCGTTACGCGGTCCTGGCCGCCGGCTGGCCCGAGACAATCCCCGGCACCACCGTCAACCGCGCCTGTGGGTCCAGCCAGCAGGCGCTGGACTTCGCCGTGCAGGCGGTGATGTCCGGCCAGCAGGACGTCGTGGTGGCCGGTGGGGTCGAGGTCATGAGCCGCGTCCCGCTCGGTTCGGCCCGGGCAACCGGCATGCCCTACGGCCCGAAAGTCCTTGCCCGCTATGACGACTTCTCCTTCAACCAGGGGCTGTCGGCGGAACTGATCGCCAAGAAGTGGGGATTTTCCCGGGCCCGGCTCGACGAATTCTCGGTGGAGTCCCACGAGCGGGCCGCCGCGGCCCAGGACGCCGGGGCGTTCACCGAGCAGCTGGTGCCGGTGTTCGTCGAGGGAGCCGACAACAACGTCGTCACGGCCGACGAGGGCGTGCGGCGCGGCAGTACCGTCGAGAAGCTCGGCACGCTCAAGCCCGCCTTCGCCGAGGACGGCGTGATCCACGCCGGCAATTCCTCACAGATCTCCGACGGCGCCGCCGCGCTGTTGGTGACCACCGCGGAGCTGGCCGTCGAGCTCGGCTTGACGCCGATCGTGCGGTACCTGGCGGGGGCGGTGACCGGCGCGGATCCGGTGCTGATGCTCACCGGCCCCATCCCGGCGACCGAGAAGGTGCTGGGTAAGGCCGGAGTCGCGCTGTCCGACGTGGGGGTCTTCGAGGTCAACGAGGCCTTCGCGCCGGTTCCGCTGGCGTGGCTGGCGGAGACCGGAGCCGACCCGGCCCGGATGAATCCGCTGGGCGGGGCCATCGCGCTGGGACACCCGCTGGGCGCGTCGGGCGCGGTGTTGATGACGCGCATGGCCCACCACATGCGCGACAACGGGATTCGTTACGGGCTGCAGACCATGTGCGAAGGCGGCGGCACCGCCAACGCCACGCTGGTCGAGCTGGTGGGCTGACACCCGAGGCCCTAGGGCACACAAGCGGGCACCACGTGACCCTTGTCACAGCGGGCAAACTAACCTACTGTGTGTTCACTAGGTTGGTTTTGGCACGTCGGTAGAGAGGACCCCGGTGCCCGTCGCGCGGCGATACGACACGCTTCTCGCCAAGGGTGAGGACCGCAAGCAGCGGATCCTCGACGTCGCCCAACGCCTGCTCACCCGCAACGGCTGGCGCAGCACCACGCTCGCCCAGATCGCCGGCGAGGCCGGGGTGACCCCCGCGGGGCTGTTGCATCACTTCGAATCGAAAGAGCAGCTCCTCCACGCGGTTCTGGATGCCCGAGACCTCGACGACGACACCCACGCCGACCGGACCGGGGACCTGTTCGACCAGATCGCCGCCGTCGCGGACCGATTCCACCGGGCCCCCGAATTGGTGGGCACGTTCACGGTGCTGCTCGTCGAGAACATCCTTCCCGAGGCTCCGCTGCACGACCGCATGCTGGCCAGGCACCGCGCCGCGACCGACATCGTCGCCGAGCTCATCCGCCGCGGTCAGGCCGATGGCCGGTATCGCCAAGACATCGACCCCGCCGTCAAGGCGGTAGAAATCCTCGCCTTCGTCCACGGAATGGAAACCACATGGTTACTCGATCCCTCGATACCGCTTCCCGAGGTGTTCAAGCAGTACGCCGAGGCACTGGCGCGCGACTTCGCGCCCCCGAAGAAAGGCGAGACGACATGAGATACCGGCTCGACGTCGTCGCCACCACCGCGCTCGACGTGGTGCGGTTCGCCGGCGGCTGGATCTTCGACCGGTCCATGGCGGGTTGGGACGTCACCGTGCTGGTGACTGAGCACCCCGGCGACCGGTCGCTGCAGATCATCGGCGCCCAGGTGCTCGACCTCGAAGAGGCCCTGGCGTCCGTGCAATCGCGGCCCCGCCCGCAGGCCCTGGCCGCCGCCGCGGACCTGTTCGGTTGCGACGCCCGGGTGCGTCAGGGCGTGCTGCAGGCCCTCGATCAGGGCGCCACGGAGGTCACGCTGTGGGGCGAGAACTGGCCGTCCGAACTCGACGACAGTGTGGGCCTGGTGCAGCACCAGCTGAGCATGGCGGCGCAGACGTTCAAGGCCCAGGCCCTGGCGGCCGCGGCGGCACCGCACGCCCCCATCGGCCGCGTCGAGACGTTCCGCAGCGGGCTGCTGGCGTGGCCCTCGGTGGCCGCCGATTTGGTTCCCGCCAGCTAGCCGAGCGGCGGGCCGGCGCGCCACAGCCCGGCAGACAGCGAACTCGCGCGTCGTGTGACACCCGGCGGGGGCCCGTCGTTGACGACCACCACCCCATGTGAAAATGTAATACTCATCCGCGAGAGGCACATTCTCACTAGCCGAGATTCAAGGAGCAGGAGATGGCGAACGAATTCTCCGAGCCGGACTTCTTCCGCGGCAGCGAGCTCATCGAGGACCCGTACCCCTACTACGAGGCGCTGCGTCAGCGGTGCCCCGTCACCCGGGAGAGCCATCACGACGTCACCATGATCACCGGTTGGGACGAGGCGTGTGCGGTGCTCAACGACGCCGAGACCTGGTCCTCGTGTATCTCGGTGACCGGCCCGTTTCCCGGCTTTCCGGTCCCGATCGAGGGTGACGACATCACCGAGCTGATCGAGCAGCACCGCGACGAGCTGCCGTTCAGCGACCAGCTGCCCACGCTCGACCCGCCGACCCACACCAACCACCGCTCCCTGATGATGCGGCTGATCACCCCCAAGCGCCTCAAGGAGAACGAGGACGCCATGTGGGCCCTCGCCGACCAGGCGCTCGACGACTTTCTCGCACCGGGGCGCGGCGAGTGGATCAAGGGCTTCGCGAGCCCGTTCACGCTGCTGGTCATCGCCGACCTGCTCGGCGTCCCGATGGAGGACCGCGACAAGTTCGTCAAGGGCATCGCTGACCACGCGGGTGGCGGTATCGGCGGCACCAAGGGATCCCTGGCCCACAGCCCGCTGGAATTCCTCTATGGCCTGTTCTCCGACTACGTGCGCGACCGCCGCCAGAATCCTCGCGACGACGTGCTGACCGGACTGGCCACCGCCACGTATCCCGACGGTTCGATCCCGGAGGTCGAGGACGTGGCCCGCGTCGCCAGCAACGTCTTCTCCGCGGGACAGGAGACCACCGTGCGGCTGCTCGGTGCGGCCCTGCAGACGCTGGGCGAGCGCCCCGACATCCAGGCGCAGTTGCGCAAGGACCGCAGCCTGATCCCGAATTTCATCGAGGAGTCGCTGCGCCACGAGAGCCCGGTCAAGGGCGACTTCCGGATGAACCGGCGGCCGGTCAACGTCGGCGGCGTCGACCTGCCGGCCGGCACCACGGTGATGATCGTGCAGGCCGCCGCCAACCGCGATCCGCGGCGGTTCGAAGATCCCGCCACCTTCGACCCGGCCCGCAAGAACGCGCGCCAGCACATCGCGTTCGGGCGCGGGATCCACAGCTGCCCGGGGGCCCCGCTGGCGCGGGCGGAAACCCGGGTCGCGATCGAACGGCTGCTCGACCGCACGACGGACATCAGGATCAACGAGGACGTCCACGGGCCGGCGAATAACCGTCGCTACCACTATGTTCCGACGTACATCCTGCGTGGCCTGACCGAATTGCACCTGGAGTTCACGCCGGCATGAAGGTGTGGGTGGACGACCAGCGGTGTCGCGGTCACGGCATGTGTCTGACGCTGTGCCCCGATGTGTTCAGCCTGACCGACGACGGTTACGCCGTAGCGATAGATTCCGATGTCCCAACGGATTTGGAATCGGCCGCGCAGGAGGCGATCCAATGCTGTCCCGAGCAGGCGATCAGCGAGAAATAGTCAAAGTTCCAGGCGAGTAAGGAGATTCGAGTGGCCAAAGGGTATGTCATCCTCACCGAGGCCATCAAAGACCCGGAAGGCATGAAGGCATACGCCCAAGCCGCCGGATCGGCGATGAGCGGCGCCACGGTTCTCGCGGTGGACACCGCGCCCAAAGTCATCGAGGGCGACTGGCACGGCGACCAGACCGTGGTGCTGGAATTCGAGTCGGTGGATGCGGCTCGGGCCTGGTACGAATCCGAGGGCTACCAGAAGGCGGCCAAATTGCGCCAGCAGGCCGCCGACTGCAACGCGGTCATCCTGTCCGGATTCTGATCGCTACTCTCCGACGATGGAGATCGCCTGACGAGGACACTGACGGACGGCCTCGCGCACGTCCGCCTCGTTCTCCGGAGTGACTTCCTCTTGGTGGACGGTCAACATGTCGTCGTCGCCGAGCTCGAAGATGTCTGGGTTGATGCCCATGCAGACACCGTTGCTCTCGCAGAGTCCCCAATCGACCTCGATCTTCTTCGTCATCGTGGCCCCCTTTAACGAAGCACCTTGACGGGCACGTTCTTCCAGCCCGCCACGTTTTGCATGTTCACTCGTTTACACCCGGCCCAGTCCACTTCGTAGCGCGGCATGAAGTCGAGCAGCCGCTCTAGCGCGATCCGGCTTTCCAGGCGCGCCAACGCGGCCCCCAGGCAGCTGTGGATCCCATACCCCAGTCCAAGGTGCTGCGCCTCGGTCTGGTCGCGCTCGATGTTGAAGGTGTCGGCGTCGGTGAAGGCGTCCGGGTCGCGGTTGGCCGCGGCGCCGCAGAGGAATACGGGTTTGCCCGCCGGGATCACGCCCCCGCTCACGTGGGCCTCTTTGAGGGTGTAGCGGACGTTGTATTGCACCGGCCCCTCGTAGCGCAGCAGCTCTTCGACCGCGCCGGGAATCTTGTCGCGGTCCTCCTGCAGCATCTGCCACTGGTCGGGGTGCTTGGCGAAGATCACCGCGGCGTTGCCCATCAGTTTGGTGACGGTCTCGGCGCCCGCGCCGCCCAGAAGGGTTGCGAAACCGCAGATCTCGATGTCGTCGAGCTTGCGCAGCTGGCCGTCTTCACCGGGGATTTCGGCGGCGATCAGCCGGCTGATCATGTCGTCCTGCGGCGCCTGGCGCCGCTCTTGGACCAGGCTGAAGTAGTACATCGCCGTGTCGATATTCGCCTGCATGCCCGCTTCGCTGACCTCGATCTGGCCCGGCTCGTGATGCAGGCTGGTGTCGATCCAGTGCCGGACCTGCTGGCGGTATTCCTCGGGCACACCGGCCATCCGGGTGATGACCTCCACGGGGAACGGCCCGGAGAAGTCCTGCACGACGTCGAAGTTGTCCGGGTCGACCGCGCCCAGGTACTTGTCGATTACCTCGATGATCGTCTCCCGCTGCGACTGGATCGCCCTTGGAGTGAACGCCTTGTTGAGCAGGCTGCGCATGTGGCGGTGCTCCGGCGGATCCATGAAGATGATCGACTTCTGCTCGGGGGCAATGCCCCGGCGCACCATCGCCAGGTCGCAACCGCGGGCGGACGAGTACGTTTCGAAGTCCTTGAACGCGGCCGCCACGTCTTCGTGACGCGTCAGCGCGTAGAAGTCCTCTTTTTCGTCGTAATACAGTGGCGTTTCCTCGCGCATCCGCCGATAGATGTCGAACGGGTTGTTGAAATAGTCCTCGGAGTACGGATCGAAGACGACCTTCGGTTTTGTCACTGCATCCTCCTCAGCGGCGAGGTCGGGCTGAACCTTTACAGCGGAGTCACTGACTGTAACGCTAACGGTAATACCTTCGTGACGAACCGGAAAGACCAAAACGCTGGCATTTCATACCCTCTTCGCGGCGCCGACGGCCGCGATGACGTCATCCAGCGCACCCAGACAGCTGCCCCGCGCCTCGGCGGCGGCGCGGACGGTGGCTACATCCTTCGTCAGGAACTCACCGGTCATTTCGATGAACGACGCGAGGGAGCCGCTCGTCGCGACGAGGTTCAGCACGCGGCTGGCCGCGCTGCCGTGCGCCAGGGCCGTCAGCAGCGCCGATTCCGGCACGCCGAGCGCTTCTCCCAGTCGAATTGCCTCGGCGAGCAGCCCGATCTGCGCAGCGAACAGCGCATTGTTGACGAGTTTTACCTTCTGCCCGGCGCCGGCCGGCCCGACGTGCAGGACCGGGTCGCCGTAGCACGCCAGCAGCGGTCGCACGCGGTCAACCGCTTGGTCGGCACCGCCGACGAACAGCGTCAGCCGGCTGGCGGCGATGTCCTGGGGGCCCCCGCTGACCGCGGCATCGACGACGTCAACGCCGTCGGCGCGCTCGGCGATCACCGCGATGGTGTCCGGGTCGACGGTGGTGTGCAAGACCAGCGCCGCACCGGGCCGCAGGGCGGATAGCAATTCGCCGGCCAGGCAGTTTCTCGAACCTGGTCGTCGGTGAACACGCAGAGCACCACGACGTCGGCTCGGGCACCGGCGTCGGCCGCGCGGCCGACGGCCCGCGCGCCCAGTTGCTCGAGCTCCCGGCGCCTTTCGGTCGTCCGGGCAATGGCTCGGACGTCGTGACCGGCCGCCACCAGACGCCCGACCATGGGGCGGCCCATTCGCCCCGCGCCGATGAATCCCACTCTCACCGCGGGTGGTCCATCAGCGCCAGCGCCGCGTCGGCCGCGTCGAGCACCGCGCCGCCGTCGGCCCCGGCTTTCTCGGCAAGGTCGACGACCAGCCGAACATCCTTTTGCAGCAGCCCGCCCGCCACCCCGGCCAACCGATCGAGTTCGCCGATACCGCCGAGGGCATTGAGCGCAAAGCTGTTGCCGCTGCTGCGGGAGACCACCTCGGTGAGGCGGTCCGGTTCGACGCCCAGCGCGTTCGCGAGCGACAGGGCGGTGGCCGCCGTGGCCAGGTTGGCGGTGAAAAGCAGGTTGTTGAGCAGCTTCGTCGTTTGTCCGGAGCCCAGCTCGCCCAGATGAACGACGGGATCGGCATAGGTCTGGAAGACGGGGCGGCAACGCTCGACAACGTCGGTGTCGCCGCCCACCATCACCAGCAGCCGGCCCTCGGCCGCCGCCCCGCCCCCGCCGCTCACCGGCGCATCGATGACGGAAACGCCTTGGGCGGCGGCCGTGTTCGCGAGTTCTCGGCAGGTGTTCGGGTGCACCGTGCTGTGCACGGCGATGACGCTTCCTGGCCGCATCGCCGACAGCAATCCGTTTGTCCCGCAAGCTAGTTCGTCGATGTCGGCATCACCGACCACGCAGAGGCAGACCAGGTCACTGGCCGCGGCGAGTTCGGCCGGAGACCCGGCGGCGCGGGCCGCGGTGTCGGCGAACGCCTCGAGGGCCTCGGGCCTGCGCGCCCACAGGGTGGTGGGGTAGCCGCCCTCGACGATCCGGCGCGCCACGGGGCCGCCCTGGCTGCCCAGCCCGATGAATCCGACGCGCATCAGCCCGCCTCCTCGTCCACCGATCGTGACGCTGCAGTCACGTCGGGGCTCGACAGTGACTGTGGCGCCACATTCGAGGGGCCGCCTGGGCGTGAAGCGCCTTCGGCCACGCAATCACGCACGAAATCAAGGACTTTCGCGTGGTAGGTGGGGGCGGCGTGGCTGAGGCTGATGTTGTGCCCGGCGTCCGGTTGTCGATGTACGACCAACCGCGGCGCCCCCGCGAACAGGGCGCCGATCTCGGCCACCGCCGGATCATCGGTCTGCCACACCTTTTCGTGCTCGGCGATGCTGAAGTGCACCGGGACGCGCACGGCGGGCGCGAGCTGCGGGAAAGTCTGTCGCGCCCAGTCCGACACCATCTGGTCCTCGTAAGACGGGGCCGATGGCGAGACCGTGGCGCCACCCAGGACCTCGGGGGGATAAAGCTCCACTGGGCTCCACAGCAATTCGCGCATGCCAGACGGGCGGCGTTCGCGGGTGGCCGTTTTCAGTATTTCCTTGGCGGCGGGGTGGTAGTGCCGGCCAGTGCCCGCGAGCTCGATGCCGAGCAGGCCGGCACCCCGCTCGTCGGCGGCGAGCCGCAATGTCAGCTCGCAGCCGCCCGAATGGCCCCACACGAACATCCCTGCGCCACAAGGTCGTTGGCCGAGGATGCGGTCGATGGCGCCGTAAGCCAGGTGCACGCGCTGCTCGCCGGAGACCATCGCGTCCGGATACGGTGCCGAGCTGCCATAGCCCGGCCGATCGAGGGCCACCACGGTGAATCCGGCCGCCGCGCCGGTCCGCAACAGCGAGTACGAGGGGTGGCCGGGGCAGTCGAAATACATTGCGGTGGTGCCGCCGCCGTGGATGGCCACGATCACGGCCTCGGGGTCGTCGGCTTCGGCGACCAGCGCCGACATCGGCACCCCGTCGACGATCACCAGCCGTGGTCGCGGTGCCGCGGTGTTCATGTCCGCCTCATTCCGGGGCCCGCAGCAGGAGCACGCCGCTGGGAGTGAGCCCGCCACTGCTGACGACACCGACGCGGGCGCCGGCGACCTGGCGTTCACCGGCCTCCCCGCGCAGCTGAGTGATGGCTTCGTGCAGCAGACCCATGCCGTGCGTGCGGCCGTGCGAGAGCTGGCCGCCGTGGGTATTGAGCGGCAGCTGCCCGTCGCGTGCGATGTTCTTGCCGCCGTCCAGGAATTCCTTAGCCTCCCCGATCCCGCAGAAACCGAGCGCCTCGATCCAGGACAGGCAGTTGAAGGAAAACCCGTCATACAGCTCGGCGACATCGACATCGGCGGGCCGTAGCGAGGTACGCGTCCACACGTGCGCCGCCTGGCCCAGCACCTGCGGCTCGTGGGTGAGAGTGCTCTGGTCCCAGTCGAGTCGCTCGACGATCTGCGTTCCCACGGCTTCCACCAGCACCGACGGCTTGGCCAGGTCGCGGGCGGCGTCGACGGCCGAGACGATGACGGCGATGGCGCCGTCGCACGGCACGTCGCAGTCGTAGAGCCCGAACGGCGTGGTGATGGGGCGCGCATTGAGGTAGTCGTCCATCGTCATCGGCGACCGGTAGATGGCCGTCGGGTTGAGTTCGGCGTTGGCGCGCTGGTTCAACGCGATCCAACCCAGCGTTTCCTTGGTGGTGCCATACCGGTGAAAGTGCCGTTGCGCGTTCATCGCCAGCGTGTGCGCCGCCGACGTGGCGCCAAATGGCATCTGCCAGCCCGACATTCGGCCCGCTGAAGCGCCGGCCGGGGTGATCTTGCCCTGCTTCATCAGCTCGCCGTTGGTGGCTTCCCACAGCGTGCGGAAGCACAAGATGTGGCGCGCCAGGCCGCAGGCCACCGCCAGCATCGCGGCGATCACCGAGCCGCCCGGGCCGAAGGTCTCCATGGCGCCGTTATGCCACGTCGGACGGATGCCGAGCGCACCCTCGAGGGCGGTGGTGCCGCCCTCTCCGAAGCCGCCGACATTGATCGCGCCGGGGTAGGTGGACAGACCGTCGATGTCGGCGTAAGTCAGGCCGGCGTCGGCGATGGCCGCCTCGCATGCCTGCACTGTCAACGCCAGCGGCGGTTGCATCAAGCGGCGGCCGATCGGCGACGCCCCGATCCCGGTCAGCGCGACCTTGTCTTCGAACTTGTCCACCGTGAGCATCGGGCGGACGTGCTCGCCAAAGCGTTCCGGAGCGATCTCGTCGTCGGGCAGGGGAGCGGAGCGCCCGTCGGCGCTCGGCTTGAACAGCGGAAACCACACGTCCTCGACCTGCTCGAAGACGACCTCGACCGGTTGGCCGAGTTCGAGCTGTTCGGGCACGCATTCCACGATGTTCGTGGTCAGTCGCACGCGCGGATCTTCGGCGATAGCCACCTGCGCGATCACGTACGGAGCCACCAGCCCGGGCAAGCTGAACCGCTCGTTGATGGTGAATCCGGCGAGCGTCGCCCGGCCCGAGACGGCACGCACACCGATGTCGCGGGACCGGCAGTATCGGCACACCGGCGCCGGCGGATGGATCAGGGAGTCGCAGGATTTGCATTCCTGCAGCCGTAGCTCCCCGTCGGCACCCGAGGTCCAGAAGAATTCGTTCTCCTGCGTGACCAGGGGCAATGGGCGGCCGGGTGCTGCTGACACGTCACCTCCGGTGCGTCGCGCTGCCTATTCGGTAGGGCCGTTATACGAATCGGAGAATCACGTTATCACCCGCGAGCAGGCACGATCTAGACCGCACCTGCCCGATGAGCGCCGTCAGTACGGCACCCAGGTGCCGTCGAAATAGGTACCCCATTGGTGAAAGCCGGCATTCCACATCGGCTCGTTCGGTGACCACCACGGCCGCGGCGGAGGCGGTGGGGGCACGTCCTGCGCCGCGAATGGCGGCGCGTAGGCCGGCGGGGTCGCGTACCAATCCGGCATCGCCGGCGGCGGTTTGCACTCCATGGTGACCCGATTCCACGACATGTTGCGATCGCAGTCCGCCCAGCCGATTCCCGGCGTGAGGATCACCGCCGTCGCCATCCCGATGAAGGCGCACCCGATGACAACTGTCAGACGACGTACAAACCACCTCATGGTGGGCCTCCCAATGGGGCCATCGTGACCTTGGCTGTCTCAGTTTATTCCGCTGCTAGCGCCGCGACTAGTGACCGACATCCACACGCCACACCGAGTCCGACGTCGTGGCGTTCCGTCGCGAGCCGGGGTTATGCTCCACTGGCGATATCAAGTACTTAACATTCGGAGGGCTGATTGCTCGACGCGGAGAAGGTCCTGATCACCGGGGCGACGGGCAAGATTGCATTTCCCATCGCGCGTGCGCTGGCGGCGGCGGGAAACGAGGTGTGGGGCGCCGCTCGCCTGAAAGATCCCGCGGGCCGGGAAAAACTTGTGGACGCCGGGATCACACCGGTGGCGCTGGACGTCGCTGCGGGCGACTTCTCCGGTCTCCCGGATGATTTCACCTACGTCTTCCACGCGGCCGTGAACCCGGGCACGAAGGACTGGATCCAGTGTGTGGAGACGAATGCGCAGGCGTCCGGCGACCTGCTCTACCATTGCCGCGCCGCAAAGGGTTTCGTCTTCTGCTCCACCGGCTCGATCTACGCCTATCAGGGCAGGCGGCCGCTGACGGAGACCGATCCGCCGGGGGCGCCGCTGCGGGCGAACTACAGCTTCTCCAAGGTTGCCGCGGAGGCGGTCTGCAGCTGGATCGCCAGGCGCTTTCAGATTCCGCTGACCATCATCCGGATCTGTTCGACGTACGGCCCCCAGGGCGGTGCGCCCGCCGACCGTCTCGATGCGATGTTGGCGGGCAAGCCCATTCGGCTGCATCCGGACAAGCCGAACAATTACAACCCCATCTATGAAGACGACTACGTGGCGCTGGGCATCCGAGCGATGGAGGTCGCCGCGACGCCAGCGGTCGTGGTGAACTGGGCCGGCAGCGAAACCGTCAGCGTGGAGGAGTACTGCGCCTTCCTGGGTGAGCTGGTCGGTGTCGAGCCGATCTTCGAGTACACGCCCCAGGCGCATACCCCGCTGTGGCCGGACGTCTCCCACATGCACCACGTGCTCGGCCGCACAAAGGTGCCCTGGCGCGAGGGTTTCCGACGCATGGTCGCCGCGCGCCACCCCGAAATCTCGCTGTCCCAACATGATTCGATGAAGACCTGAGGACCGACGCTATGCATCTTCCCGGCACGCCATCGGACGAGGTCCCCGAAATCCTTGCCGCCGGGGGCGGCGATATCACCACCCTGTTCGTCTCGATGGCGGTCCGCCACCCCGACGGAAAAGACGCCGAGTACCTGCGCTGGCACAGCCTGGACCACCGCCCGGAGCAACACCGCCTGCTCGCGGTGCGCGCCTCGCTGCGGTTGGTGTCCACACCGGCCTGCCGCTCGGCCCGCGCGGTCGGCGACGGCCCCTTCGATGCGGTCGACCACGTGATGACGTACTTCTTCACCGACGCGGCCGGATTGCGCGATTTCAACGAACTGTCCACGGCGCTGGGCAATGCCGGTCGCAAACTCCCGCTGCTGCCGCCGGTGCAACGCGGCGTGTACGACGTGCACAGCAAGGCCGCCGCGCCGCGCGCCAGGGTCGGGTCGGACGTGTTGCCCTGGCTGCCCGTGCGGGGCGCGTTCGTGGTGGTCGAGCGGGGAGTGGCGTCGCCGGACCCGCTGGTGGACGTCGACGGCGTCGCCGGTGTGTGGTCCGCAGTGTCGCGTCGGGTCGACGCCAGCTTGGCTAGCGCACCGGCGAACCAGGCGATCACGTATTGCTTCCTCGACGGCGACCCGATTGCCACCGCGGCGCGGCTGCGGCCGGTGCTCGAGGCTCGCTGGGCCGAACCGGGCGTCGAAGCATTGTTCGCCGCACCGTTTTTCGCGGTTGTCCCGTACGAGTGGGATCGCTATGTGCCGTAGGAAAGGGGCCGCATGCGCATCGGCTTGATGGTCGGCTCGGACAAGGAGCGCCCCCGCGCCGACCGGCTCGCCGGCCTGATCGACGACGGGGTCGCCGCCGAAAGCGACGGTTTCACCGCGTTCTGGATGCCCCAGGTCCCCGGCTATCTCGACGCGCTGACCGCGGTGGCGCTGATCGGGCACGCCACCGAGCGCATCGAAATCGGAACGGCCGTCGTGCCGATTCAGACTCGCCATCCGATGATCATGGCGCAGCAAGCCCTGACCACCCAGGTCGCCTGCGGCGGCCGGTTCACGCTGGGCATCGGACCCTCGCATCATTGGATCGTCAACTCGCAGCTGGGATTGCCCTATGACCGCCCGGCGCGCCTGATGGGTGACTACCTCGACGTGCTCCTCGCGTCCTTCGCCGGTCCGGGCAGCGTGGATGTCGACAACGAAAGCTATTGCGTCCATTCGCCGGTCGACGTCACGGACGCCTTCGCGGTGCCGGTGCTGCTGTCGGCGCTCGGACCGACAATGCTGCAACTGGCCGGCGCGCGGGCCGCCGGCACCGTGCTGTGGATGGCCGACGAGCGCGCGATCGGCGACCACGTCGTTCCGCGCCTCACCGCGGCGGCCGGCCGGGCCGGGCGTCCCGTGCCCCGGATCGTCGCCGGTGTTCCGGTCGCGCTCTGCTCGAACAGCGAGACCGACGATGCTCGCGGCTACGCCAGCGAGGTGCTTGGGCACGCGGACTTCTCGCCCAACTATGTGCGACTGCTGCAGCACGGCGACGCCGAAGACGTCGGTGACACCATGGCGGCCGGCGACGAGACGGCCATCCTGGATCGGTTGCGCCGCTACCGGGATGCTGGCGTCACCGACCTTGCGGTGCGAATCGTGCCGTTGGGCAAGGACATTGAAGAGCGAACCACGTCTCGGCGTCGAACTCAGCAGTTCCTGTCGTCGCTGTGTCCGGCCTTGTGATCAGCGCGAGGGTAGACCGAGGACGCGCTGGGCGACGATGTTGCGCTGAATCTCCGACGTGCCGCCCGCGATCGTGCCCGCGTAGCTGCTGATGTAGCGCGCGAACCAGCTGGCGGTGAAAAGATCTGGGGCGTAAGGGTTGTACTGGGCCGTCAGCATCTTGTCGCGCAGACCGTCGGCCCCGGCAGCGTCCAGTGCGTGCCGCAGCGCGCTCTGTTCGGCCTCCGAGCCGAACACCTTCAGCACGGACAACGCCGCCACGTCCACCTCGCCGCGGGCCGCCCGGCCCAACGCGGCCGAACCGAGCAGCCGCAGCGCGTAGTAGTCCATCACGATCGTGGCGTAGTGGTCCGCGTTGACCTCGTCGCGCGGCCGGTAGTCTTCGAGGAGTTGCTCGAGCCGGTTCGCGAAGGCCATCCACATCAGGGTGCGCTCGTGGCCGAGCGAGCCGTTGGCGACCCGCCACCCGCCGTTGAGCGGGCCGACCAGGTTGCGCGCGGGCACCCGGACGTCGTTGAAGAACACCTCGTTGAAGTCCAGCTCGTCGCGGTCGTAGACGGAGGGGAAGGGGCGACGCACCAGCCCGGGACTGTCGGTCGGGATGAGCAGCGCGCTGATTCCCTTGTGCCGCACGGCGTTCGGGTCCGTGCGGACGAACGTAAGGATGACGTCGGCGTCATGGGCGCCGGAGGTCCACACCTTCTGCCCGTTGACCACGAACTCGTCGCCGACCAATTCGGCCTTCGTCCGCAGCCCGGCCAAATCGGAGCCGGCGCCGGGCTCGCTCATGCCCAGGGACGCGGTCTTTTCGGCTCGCAGGATCGGGACGGCCCAGCGCCGCTTTTGCTCCTCGGTGCCGCAGGACAACAGCGACGCGGCGATGATGCCGACGCCCTGGGGATTGAAGCAGTGGTAGATCCGGCGACGCGACAGCTCCTCACGATGCACGAACTGCTGCAGGATGGTTGCGTTGCGGCCACCGAATTCCGGTGGGTTGCCGGGCAGTAGCCACCCATGGTCGAACTGAAGGCGCTGCCAGCGGCGCGACCATTCGGGCACGTGCGAGGTCGACGACGGCCGCTCCGCGGCTTGGGCTTGGGTCGGCAGGTGCTCGGTGAGAAAGCTGACGAATTCTGCGCGAAACGCTTCCACGTCGGCGTCAAAGGTGAGCTGCATGGCACTGCTCCTACGGGCGGGGACGGCTCAGCGCGTAAATCCCCACTCCGCCTCGTTCTCTTCGGTTTTGAGGTGCTCGGCCGGATCCGCGGTGTCGGCCAGCGGCGGCTGCGAGGCGCGGGCGGTGCGTTGGCCGATTTCGGTGATGGCGTGCACCGGGCAGTCGAGCAGCGCCCGCATGACCGCGTCGCGATCCGCCTCCGCCACCGTGCCGTCCCCGATGAGGGAGGCATATCCCCAGTCGTCCAGCGAGAAGTATCCCGGCGCATGTTTGGCGCAGATGCCGAAGCCGTCGCAAATGGTGCGATCCAGACGGATTTTCATGCGTGCCTCACAGGTTCCGCCTCGTAGGGACGGTCCGCGCGGAACGCACCGCCGGCGCAGTCCTGGCAGGCGCCGTTGAGATGGGCGGCGACGTCGTCGGGGAACTGATCGAGCAGGCTGGCGGCGACGTTCGTCGCGGCATCGAGCGTCGCGCACGCGCCGCGCCCACGCAGCAGCACCGACCAGCGGCGCAACCGTTCGACGTCTTCTGCCGTCGCGGCGCCGTCGCGCAGCGCACCGGCGACCGCGGCCATCGCCGCCGTCCCGTTGAAGCACGATCCGCATTGGCCGGCGTTTTCGCGGTCGAAGTACGCGAGCACCGATGCCGCGACCGCGACGGGGCAGTCCTCGGTCAGCAGCGAGATCGCGCCGCAGCCCAGCCCGCTGCCGACGCGTCGCATCGTCTCGTGGTCCAGGGTGGTCTCCAACACCGAGCGATTGAGCAGACCGGCGAAGTAGCCGCCCATCAGTGCTCCGCGCACCTGGTCGGCCGGGACACCGTGCAGGGCAAGCAGTTCGGTGAATGGCAGCCCATGCGGAAGTTCATACAGGACGGGAGGTCGCCCGCTGCCGGTGATGGTCGCCAGGAAGGTGCCCGGCGACAGCGTGGTTCCCTGCGACCGGAAGTCGGCCGACCCGTGGCCCTGCAGGTAGGGGAGGTTGGCCAGGGTCTCGACGTTGCTGACGAGCGTGGGACGGTCGTCGACTCCCGCTTCGAAGGGGCGCGGCGGCTTGTCCGTCGGCTTGGCCGGGCCACCGTTGATCGCGCGAACAGCGGCCGTCTCCTCGCCGGCCACGTACCCCGGCGCCACCGTGCGCAGGTCGATCGTGACGCCGAGCGCGCCGGGATCCAGCTCGGCGAGCGCGGATTCGATGCTGTGCGCCGATTCCGGGTCGGACACGTAGACGTGGGCGCGGTCCGCGGCGACGACCGTCGCGGCCAGCCGCAGACCGTCCAGGACGAGGTGGGGGCGATTGCGCAGCAGCCAGCGGTCCTTGACCGAAGCCGGTTCTCCCTCTTCGCCATTCGCGACGACGACGGGGACACCCAGCAGGCGCCCGTTGTCGCGCACCGACCGCAGCTTCACCGCCAGCGGAAACGCGGCACCGCCGCGGCCGACCAGGCCACTGGACTCGACTTCGGAAAGGAATTCATCGGCATCGGCGAGCGGGCGGTAGCCGCCGAGCTTGCGATAGGACGTCAGGTCTTCGCGGGCCTGCTCGCTGAGCAGCCGCGGTGGGCATCCGGGCCATGGCGCGGTGGCGATGGTGGTGGACTGGGTGGTGTTCAATGCTGGCCTGCCATCGTGTTAGTTAGGCTTGCGCACATGCGAACTGCGGTGGTGCGTGTGAACGTCGACCCGGAGAGCGTGCTCGAGCCCGCACAGCTACGCGACGGCATGGCGGCTCTCCTCGAGCTGGTGGCCGCGGCCGGCGCGGACGTGGTCGACAACGACCTCGCATCCCTGCCGGCGACCCGCCGCGAAGTGGAGCTGCTCATTGCGGCCGAGGACGGTGACACGGCCAAGGCCACCGCAATCGGATTGTGCGCCAGAGCGTTCGGTATTGATCCCGTCGCGGGAGTGATCACCTTCGTCAGCCGGGGCACCGACGACGACGCGCACGGCGTGCTGTCGGCGTTCGGGCTCACCGGTGACATCGAGCGCACCCCCGGCGACGACGGATTCGACATCGTCCATGTGACCCTGCGCGAGTCCGACCTCGAGCGGATTCCGGAAAGCCGGGTACACACGGCGCTCGAGGCGTCGCTGAATTGCGAGGTCCGCATTTCCACGAGGTGATGCACCGTGTCGCGCCATCACGAACCCAAAAATTCCAGGATTGCGGGCGCCGCCTGCACCCAAGTGTCGAACATGTTGAAGTGCTGCACCCGACCGGCGGCGCGGTCTTCCGAGGCCCGCTCCCATGCGTCCTCGGGCCACGGTGGGTCGATGAGCTTCGACCCCTTGATCAGGCAGCTGACTTCCAGCGACGTCCGCTTCGGGTGATCCATGTCGTTCTCACCGCCACGAATGATCAACGTGGGCACCGTGATCCGGTCGAACATCTCGTCCTCGACACCCGGGATCGTCTGGCCCGGCTTGGAGACGAACGCGTTGAGCCAGCGCAGCATCAGCTTGAGGAACTCGTCTTTATCGAAGTCCAGGAACCGCTGCTTGTTGTTCGGATTCTCCTCGATGCGCTCCCGCCACTCGGCCACCTTCACCACCCCGTCCATGCCGGTGCCGCGCACCGCGAGGATGCTGGGAATGATGTAGAACGAACCGAGCACGAAGGTGCCGTAGGTGCCGCCGACGATGTTCCACACCACGAGCTTGGTGACCATCTCGGGGTAGAGCATCGTGGTCAGCATGGAATCCCTTGCGCCGCCGGAACCCCCGGCGAGGATGCAACGCTCGAAGCCCAGACCGGTCACGAGCTTGTGCAGTGTCTCGGCGCGCATGTGGGACTCGCTTTGTCCATAGAACTGCACATCCGAGGCGCCGCAGTTGGGCCGGTCCCACAGCAGTACCCGGTAGCCGCCCGCGACCAGGGCATCGGCCAAGGGACGCAGGCCGGGGATCTCCTTGCTGAACCGGCCGCCCGGCGTCAACGCAATGAGATCGCCAGAGTCACCGAGGATTTCGTAGACGACATTTCCCCCGTTGATCTCAATAGAAGGCACCCGATTCTCCTGTGGTTAGGCCTGAACCAAAACGCCGTTGCCGACGACGCGCACCGGATAGGTGCGGATACTCCATTCCGGCTTGACCGCCGTCGTGCCGGTCGCGAGCTCGAAGCCCCATTGGTGCCAGGGGCAGTAGATGTATTCCAGGTCGCGCACCATGACCGAGTCACCCGGTGCGGTCTCGTCGACGATGGTGCGCCCCCGGGCCCGTCCCGAACACAGCGGGCCGCCTTGGTGGGGGCAGTAGTTCGCGATGGCGTAGAAGGTGCCGTTGACGTTGTAGACGCCGACGCCGTGACGTCCGATCGGCACCAGTTTATGTGTGCCCGGCGGGATTTCGTCCACGGTAGCGACGACGTGCTCGCGGCCCTGGGCGAGACGGGGCTCGGGCCGTTTGGTTTCTTCGCTCAACTCAGAGCACCCGGGTCTGACCCTCGAGGACCGGAACGGTCTCGGGCAGGTGATAGGTCGCGATGCCGTTCTTGTACATCACCGCGTCGCGGGCGTGCTTGGGCAGGTGCTTGACCAACCAGCGCGGGTCGTCGAACGTCCAGTGCGGGTAGTCCGAGGAGAACAGCAGGATCTTCTCGCACTCCATCCATTCCAGCGCGCGGGTCAGTTCGGTCTTGTCTTCCGGGTAGTCCAGCGGCTGGGTGGTGAACTTGATGTGGTCCTTGACGTACTCCGACGGTTTGCGCTTGATGTCGAGCCACGATTTGCGGGCGTCGTAAATCGCGTCCATCCGCCACATCAGCGGCAGGATCCAGCTGAAGGCGTGCTCGACGAACACGATTCGCAGCCCCGGGAACCGGTCGAAGACGCCGTCGAAGACCAGGCTCATCACCTGGTTGGCCGCCAGCAGGGAGTAGGTCACCATGAAGTCGTGGTTGTAGCTGGGGAAGCCCACCGGCGGGATCGGCAGCTCGTCGAACTGGCTGCGGGACAGGTGGCAGCTCACGGTGATGTCATTCTTCGTGGCGGCCGCCCAGATCGGATCGTACTTCGGGTGGCCCCAGGACGGCCGCGGCTCGGCCTTGATCAGGATCTGCGCCATAAAGGGGTGCCCGGCCCAGCGCTCGATCTCGCGCACCGACTCTTCCGGCTCCTCGATGGCGATGCAGATCGAGCCGCGCCACCGCTCGTGCCAGTTGTTGTGGCTGTCCAGCCAGTGATTGGCCTGCCAGTCGTTCAACGCGGCCGACATTGCGTGCTGCGCTTCGGGAATGCGCGCCGGATAGGCCGCCGGCTCCAGGATGGCGATGTCGGAGCCGGCCTCCATGATCAGCTGGCGAAACGCCAAATCCGGGTCGCTGCAAGGAAACTCGCCGTTGGCTGGAAAGGAGTCCACGCGCATCGCGTAGGAGTGCGCGTAGTCCGGGGCGTCGTAGTAGATCTGCTCGCCCACTGTGCGAGTGAGGAAGTACTTGCTGCGCCACGGCTCGGCGATGTAGGGGAGTAGCTCGCCGCGCTTGGGGGCCGGGTGAACGTCCGAGTCGACGCAGCGGACGGCTATGCGCTCGGTAGCGGGAACCCGCTCCTGCGAATGGGTCAACGTCATCTGGCTCTCCTCAGTCTTTCGCGATACTTCTACTGTGCGCCCACCCCGGCGGGGATGTCTATGCCGTAGAGCCGCGCGGCGTTGCGCCAGCACAGCTTCTCGCGCTGCTCGGGCGACAACGCGCTGGGCAGCTTGCTGACATCGCCGCATTGCCAGTGCGGATAGCTCGAGCCGAACATCACCATGTCGTCCTTACCGGTGAAGCCGAACCATTCGCCGGCGAATTCGGCGTCGCCCGGGCCATCGAGACTGCCCTGGACGAAGAACACGTGGCCGGGCAGGTAATCGCTGGGAATCCTCGGGGCCCAGGGTGTCTGCTCCAGGTGCGGACGGCCGAACGTGTCCATCCTCCAGATGAACGGCGTCACGAAGTCGGCGGCACCGTCGCCCCAGACGAACTTGAGGCCGTCGAACCGCTCGAACACTCCCTCGGCGACCATGTTCATCAGGTGATAGATGTAGTTCAGCGCCATGAAGCTGACGTACTGCTCGTAGGTGCGGGTGTTCCCGTTCGGCGTCGGCGGAAAAGCGATGCCGGACCCGACCTCGATGTGCGCCGCGACGGGCAGGCTGGCGTCGACGGCGGCCTCCCAGATCGGCCAGAACTGCGGTTTGCCGTACAGCTCGCGGGATTGCAGCGGGACACCGATCTGGACCACCCGCGGGTGTGCCCGCCACCGCTCGATCTCGCGCAGGGCGCCGGGGATGTCGTCGGGGTTGACCCGGATGGTGCCGCGGAACCGCTCGCCGAACTGGCTGGACTCCAGCCAATTCGACACCATCATCTCGTTGTGGGCGGCGTGCAGTGCGCTGCCCAGGTGCCGGTCCGGCATGATGCCGCGCGCCATCGGATGCAGCACCGCCACATCGACGCCGCGCTTCGAAAAGAGTTCGTTGGCAACGAAATCCGGATCCGAACCGGGGTACTGACGATCCGGGCCCTCGGTGTTGGGCGCGTACTCACCGCCGGGGGCGCCGTACCAGTCCATCTCGTAGTCGGGGAAGCCGCGGCTCTTGAACGGTTCGCGCAGCGTCTTGCGCAGGGCCTTGTTGGACGGGAAGAAGATGTGCACGCTCGCGTCGATCAACGGGGTGCTGGTTCCGTCGGCGTGTGTGATCACGAGAGCCACCCTTCGGCTGCGGCGGCAAAAGCCGGCCGCGCGAGGTCATATGATAGCCAATCTAACATTTTCGTCGGCGGTCAATCAACGGGTTTTCGGTAAGCATTTCGTTTAGTCATCGTCGCTGGTGAACGGCGTTTTGCGAGCTTCGGAGCAAGTATCGTTCTTCATTCCGGATAATACCATTCTCCGAGTTGCGGATCGACGCGGTCCGCGCGGCTCGTCGCCCCGGCGGCCGAGGCGATTGCCTAGTCCGACGGCGCGCCCACCGTCACACCCGCGGCCCGCTCGAAGGGTTTGATCACCGCGGTGAAATCGGAGTCCGGTCCCTCGTCGCGGGCGAGCGCCTCCCATAGCCGGCCGACGGTCTCGGCGACCTCGGCGGGCACGCCGAGCGCCCTCGCTTCGTCGAGATAAAGACGCACGTCCTTGAGCATCAGCCCGGTGGCGAAGCCGTAGTCGAAGGTACGGGGCAGGATCGCGCGGGGGAACTTGTCGCGGCTCGCGCTCGTCGCACCCGATCCCGCATTGAGCACGTCGATCATCACGGCCGGGTCGAGGCCGGCCTTAACGCCCATCACGACGACTTCCGCGGTGGCGGCCAACGCGTTCGCCGCCAAGATATTGTTCGCCAGCTTCATCGTCTGCGCGGCGCCGGGCTTGTCGCCGACATACACCGGGCGGCCCAGCGCTTCGAGCGCGCCTCGCACGAGGTCGAATTCGTCGCGGGGGCCGGAAACCATGAGCGCCAGCGTGCCCCTCGCGGCGCCGCCGACACCGCCGCTGACCGGGCTGTCCATCGCCACGATGTTGCGCCGCGCCAGCAGGCCGTGGATCTGCACCGCCATTTGGCTACCGACAGTGGACAAGTCGACGTAGCGCCGCACCCGCGCGCCCTCGATCACGCCCGCCGGACCGGTTGCCACCGCGAGCGACGCGCCCGGGGTGGGCAGGCTGGCCAGCACCGTCTCGGCGCGGTCGGCGACCTCCTTGACCGACGAAGCCGCGCGCGCCCCCAGCGTGACGGCGCGCTCGAGCGCCTCGCCGCGGGCGTCGAAGGCGACGACGTCGTGATTTTCCCGGATAAGCCGGGATGCCATGGGAAGCCCCATGTTTCCGAGCCCGATGAACCCGATCTCCACGTTGTGCCCCTATCCCTTATGCCGGCGATCCGCCGCGCTAGCGATCGCCACCGTCCCGGTCCAACGCCGCGAACGCCTCGCTCGCGATGCGAAAGCTGTCCACGGCGGCCGGCACGCCGGCGTAGATGGCCACCTGCAGGAAGACCTCGCGGATCTCTTCGCGGGTGACGCCGTTGGTCAGTGCCGCCTTGACGTGCGTACGCAACTCGTTGGGCCGGTTGAGCACCGAGATCATCGCCAGGTTGAGCATGCTGCGGGTCTTGCGCGGCAGTTCGTCACGGCCCCACACGGCACCCCAGCAGTATTCGGTGACCAGGTCTTGCAGGGGCCCGGTGAAGTCGTCCGCGTTGGCCAGCGCGCGATTGACGTAGTCCTCGCCCAGCACCTCGGAGCGGATTTCGAGCCCCCGCTGGTAGGTTGCGCGGTCCAATGCAGTTCTCCCTTCGGTTCGGGGCAGCGGCCCTCGAGATTGTCGTGCGGGCGGACGCCGAGGGGCCGATTGCCTGAGCGCAGTCTTGCATCGCGGGCCGCTGGGTGCGGTCTACAGTCGATGTTCGAATGGATTCGCCCGCTCGGGTTCTCGTTCGGTGGGGAGCGCGCGGAAACTCCGCGCCTGTCCAATCGTGCTGTAGCGATTGGTAATCCGAGGTGCGGCTGCGGGTCGTGGTGATCAGGGACGTTGAGGAGAAGCGGTGACCGGAGCAAGCGCTGACATCTGGGAAGTGATGTCGACGGCTCGGACAATCCGGCGTTTCACCGATGAGCCGGTGGACGATGCGACTCTGGCGCGGTGTCTCGAGGCGGCCAGGTGGGCCCCGTCGGGCGCCAACGCGCAAGGCTGGCGATTCGTGGTGCTGCGATCGCCCGAGCAACGTGCGGCGGTGGCGAAGGCCGCGGCCCACGCGCTGGAAGTGATCGAACCCGTCTACGGCATGAGCCGGCCCGCCGACGACGACAGCTCCCGCCGCGCCCGCACCTACCTCGCGACGTACGAATTGCACGACCGCGCCGGTGAATTCACGTCGGTCCTGTTCGCCCAGGCGCATTACCCGACGGCGTCGGAACTCCTGCTGGGCGGTTCGATCTTTCCCGCCATGCAGAACTTCCTGCTGGCCGCCCGGGCCCAGGGGCTGGGTGCCTGCCTGACCAGCTGGGCCTCGTACGGCGGTGAACGGCTGCTGCGGGAAGCCGTCGGGGTCCCTGAGGGCTGGATGATCGCCGGCCACATCGTGGTGGGGTGGCCGAAGGGCAACCACGGCCCGCTGCGCCGGCGGCCGCTGGCCGAATTCGTGAACCTCGACCGCTGGGACAACCCCGCCGACGGCCTCGTGACCGGCGGTTAGATCGCCGGCGAAAGTCCATCCGTCGCGGGCCGTTGGGTGATCCCATGACCGGATTCAGAGATTATTACTTCCACAACCGAGAATGGTATTCTCGCCGTGACAGTCACGACGAGAGGCGGCGCGGATGCTGTTGGAGTTCGATGCTGACCAGCGACTGTGGCAGGACACGGTGCGCGACGCCGTCGCGAAGCAGTGCCCGCCGTCGTTGGTGCGCAGCGTGGCCGAAAAGGGCGTCGACCCCAGCCCGTTGTGGAAATCGTATGTAGACCAGGGCTGGACCGAACTCAGCGATGCAGAAAGCGCCGTCGAGCTGGCCATCGTCCTCGAGCAGCTCGGCCACGCCACCGACCCGACCCCGTTCCTGGCCACGATGAGCCAGTTCGCGCCGCTCGCCGCGGACCGCTTCGACCCACACCAATCGGGCACCGCGGTCTATGGCGGGGTCGCCGCGCACCGCGACGCCGAGGGCTGGGTCCTGGAGGGCACGGCGCGCCACGTGCTCGACGGAGATCGCGCGGATCGGCTGGCGGTGGTGACCGATGCCGGGGTGTTCCTGGTCGAGTCCAGTCAGGTGTCGGCCCGGCGCGCTTCCGTGTTCGATCCGGTACTGCACGTCGCCGACCTGTCGTTCGCCCAGGTTCGGGTGCCCGACAGTGACCGGCTGACCGTCGACGCGGAACGCGCTCACCATTTCGCGCTGACCGGCATGGCGATCACGATGGTCGGCGCCTGCCAACGCATCCTCGACCTGGTGCTCGAGCACGTGAGTAGCCGCCAGCAGTTCGGCGTGCCGATCGGCTCTTTCCAGGCCGTGCAGCACAAGGCCGCCGACATGCACGTCGCCGTGCAGCGGGCGCGGGCGCTGGCCTACTTCGCCGCGCTGACGATCGCGGCCGACGATCCCCGTCGTCGACTGGCGGCCGCGATGGCCAAGGCATCGGCCGGCGAATGCCAGTCGCTGGTGTTCCGGCACGGCCTACAGCTGCACGGCGCGATGGGATTCACGTGGGAGAACGACCTGCAGTTCGCGCTGAAACGAGCCAAGGCGGGCGAGCTGATGCTCGGCGGCGCGGCGGAGCACCGGGCGCGGATCGCGGAGGAATACCGTGCGGCTGACTTTTGATTCCGACGTCGAGGAGTTCCGGGCGCAGTTCTCGGCGTTCCTCGACGAAAACCTTCCTCCCGCAAGCGAAACGCTCGAGCGTCCCCGGTCGGTGTCCCACATGCCGCAGTGGGCCCGGGACTGGCAGCGGCTGTTGTTCGACAACGGCTGGCTGCTGCCCAGCCAGCCGCCGGAATTCGGTGGGCGCAACGCGACGGTCATTCAGCAGTTCGTCTACCTCGAGGAACTGAGCCGCCGGCGGATCTATCACAGCTTCAACCCGCAGGGTGTGAATATCGTTGGGGCCTCGCTGTTGTCGTTCGGCAGCGACGAGCAGAAGCGGCGCTGGGCGGTGCCGATTCTGCGGGCCGAGATCACCGCTTCGCTCGGCATGAGCGAACCGAGCGCGGGCTCCGACCTGGCGTCGCTGCGCACGCGCGCGGTGCTCGATGGCGATCACTTCGTGGTCAATGGCCAGAAGGTGTGGACCTCCGGCGCCCACGACGCCGACGTCCTGCTGACGTTTGTCCGCACCAATCCAGATGCGCCGAAGCACAAGGGAATCAGCGCGCTCATCATCCCCACCGACAGCCCGGGGCTGGTGCGCCGGCCGTTCCCGTCGATCTGCGGTGCCGACGATCTGGATTTCAACGAGGTGTTCTTCACCGACGTGCGGGTGCCGGCCGAGAACCTGGTCGGTGAACTCGACCAGGGGTGGCGGGTGGCCAACGGGTCGCTGGGGCACGAACGCACCATGATGTGGCTGGGTTTCGCCGATCGCCTCGAGAACATGATCGACGACTTCCATCCCCGCACCGACGTCGAACGCGACCAATACGCCAGCACCATCATGGACAAGCAGGCCCTGCGGCTGTTGGGTTCGGCGGCCCTGGCGCGCGCCGCGCGCGGCGAAGATGACGTGGCCGCGATCTCGGTGCTCAAGCTGCTGGGCTCCGAAGCCGAATTGCGTGGCATGGAACTGGCGCTGACCGCCGCGGGACCCGACGGCCTCATTCAGCCCGGACAGACGGGGCCCTACATGCATATGAACCTCGACCACTATTTCGCCAGTTGGTTCGAGCGCTACGCCCGCAGCTTCTCCGGGACCATCGCCGGCGGCACCTCCGAAATCCAGCGCAACATCATCGCCCAGCGGGTGCTCGGCCTGCCGCGAGGCTAGGCCATCACAGGGATTGCTGAGAGGCGTTGCTGGGCAAGGCGATCCGGTTCACGCCCGGGGTGTGCAGCTGGCCGGCCAGCCACGGTAACGCGGTGGAAAACGCCATGCCCGCCGTCGGCCAGTCGTGCTGTCCGGTCTGGGACACCACCGCACAGTCGATGCCGTTTGCCCGGCCCAGTCCGCACAGGGACGCGGCGGCCGCGGCCTGGTTACCGGGGTCTGCGGCGGCGGCGCGACCGGCGACGGCCATCGCGGCGGTGTCCACGGTGGTGATGTCGTGGCGCGGCGAACCGCCCGACGAGATGGCGAACCAACCGGATACCCCGGTGTAGCGGCCGTGGCGGTTGATCACCGTGGTCGGGTCGAATCTTGCCCACGCGTCGGCATCGCCGTCGAAGAGGTTGGCGATGGTTTGTTCCTTGGTCCCGCTGTTGGGCGTCAGGTCGCCCTCGATGTCGACGAACGAGCCGAACATGTCGGGGTGCATGACGGTCAGGTCCACCGCGCACGTTCCGCCCATCGACCAGCCGACGACGCCCCAGCGGGACGGGTCGGGGCTGACCCCGAAGTTCGAGACCAGGTACGGCACAACGTCTTTGGTCAGGTGGTCGGCCGCGTTGCCGCGGCTTCCGTTGACGCATTCGGTGTCGTTGTCGAACGCGCCCCCCGGGTCGACGAATACCAGCACCGGGGCGTTGCCGCCGTGCGCGGCCGCGAAGGCGTCGACGGTGTCCACCGCGCCGCCGGCGCGCACCCAGTCGGCGGGCGTGTTGACCATGCCGCCGATCATCATCACCGTCGGTAGCTGCGGCGGGGGGTAGCTGGCGAACCAGGCCGGCGGCAGGTAGACGAGTTCTTCGCGGTGCTTGAATTGCGACGCGTCGTCGGGGATCACGACCGGCACCAGGCTGCCGTGCGGCGGCTTTGAGCCCTTCGCCGCCAGCGTGGTGACCGTGGCCTTGTCGACCTGGTCGGGCAGCGGAACGGAGGTGAACTGGTTCCACGCGTTCTGGACGGTCTGGAAGTAGCCGACCCATTGGTTGAGCACGAGCAGCGAGCAGAGCAGACACAGCGGCACGGCCAGGATCGATAGCCCACGCCGCCACCACCGCGCACCGCGCCAGCCCAGGATCAGCACCGCCATGGCCGCACCGACCAGCGCGATCCAGACGTACAGCGCGTCCGGCGCCGCCGCGCTGATGCAGCGGCGCGCACCGAGCGCCGTCCCGACCCCGGCGAGGGTGGCGGCGGGCAGCCACAGCAGGCGCCAACGACGCGATCGCCACCCGGCGGCGAGTCCCAGCGTGATCGGGGCGACGATCTGGGCCGTGATCGGCACCCAGCCGTGCATCAGAGATATGTGGTTGCCCAGTAGCGACATGGCGATTCCTCCTCCCGGCTGCCAGCGATTCAGCTGCGTGAGAGAAGGATCGAACGCCGGCCTCGGCGGATCCTTGGTGGATTCTTGTGGGCGAATGTCGCCGGGCCGTTGGGCGGCGGCGTGCGCCGCTGGCGGCGTGCGCCGGCTACCTTACGTCGAGTGTGAAACCACGGCGTTGAGTGTGAAGCCACGGCGGCTGCCGTCGTGTCGTCGCGAAGAGTGCACAGTCAAGGCCGTGTATTCACACGCGACGGTCCAGGAATCAGCGACCAACTGCACGCTCGGCGGGGAGCCACCGGTTCTAGACCGGGTCGAATTTGGTAATCAGCCAGGCGCCGTTGACTCGGGTCAAAGTCACCAGCACGCTGCTGGAAGCCATCGCGGGGTCGGGATTGTCCTTGCTCGTGGTGCTCTGGTCGACGAGCACCAGCACGACGGCCGAATCCGGATGTAATTCGGCAACCGCGGCCCCCAACACCCGCGCGTTGGTTTTCAGTGACTTCTGTTTGGCCGCCGGCGCCACGATCTGTTCGGTGAACTGGTTGTAGTACGACAGGAAATCACCGGACAGGTGCGTCTTGGCGGCGGCGAAGTCTTTGTCGAGCGAGTCGGGCGAGTACGACAGCAACGCGACCGTCCCGTCGGACGCCGCAGTGGTCACCGCGCTCGCGACGCTGGCGTCGGTCTGCTTGTCGGGCCGGTACTGCTTGAAGTACAGCCACGTCGCCACGCCGCCGGAGAGCAGCAGCAGCGCAATGAGAATCACGGGAACGACTTTCACGTTGCGCCGCGCACGTGCAGCGCCGCTTTCCATGAGGCCGGCCTGTTCGGCGGAGTCGTCGGCCGTGTCGATGCTGGCCTGGTCCTCGGTCACGGAATGAACTCCACGTTGGACATCTTGTATTGCCCGCCGTCGTTTTTGACGGTCACCTTGAGCCGCCAATTGCGTGGTTGGTCTTTGGCGCCCGCGGCGTTGGTGACGTGCGACGTCGCCGCGACGAGGACCAACGCGAAATCCCCGTTGATGGATTGCACGGCCGCCGCGTTCACGGTGCCTTGGGTAACAACTTTGGACTGTTCGACGACGGTCGTGAAATCTTTTGCGCGCGCCTGGAAGTCGTCGTGGAACGGGCCGGTCGAGCTGTCGATGACCCGCTGGACGTCCTCCTTGGCCTTATTGAAGTCCATGGAAGTCAAGTTGACGACACCTTGTCTGGCTCCCGAAATGAAGTTCGCGGCGCGCTCGTTGCGCTCGGTAACTTCATGGCGGTTCCACATCATGTATCCGCTGGCCGCGACGAAGGCACAGATGAGGACGATGACTGCCGCTTTCCACGCTACGGACCACGGGGGCAGCCGCAGGCGTCGCCTGCGAGCCGGCTCGGCTTCCGCTTCCGCCTCTTCGGCGGTTTCGTCGCCGGTCTCCGTCGCGTCCGTGTTGGTCGGCTCGACGGTCTCCGTGACCTCGTCGGTCTCCGGTTCGGCGGTGTCGGTTCGGCCCTCGTCGGCTCCCGGTGCCTTTTCCGCGGCAGCGGCGTCGATCTCGGTCTCGACCTCGGCCCGGGCCAGCGCTTCACGCCGGAGGCGGGCGGCACGAGCGCGCGCGCGTGCCGCGGCGGCCAGCGCTTCGGCTTCGGCGGCCTCGGCCTCGGCCTCCTCGAGCAACGCCTGCACGTCGGCTTTCGAGTTGGCCGAATCTTTCGGCGCCTTCTTCTCCTCAGCCATGGTGCGTACTGCCCGTCGCGGTCATGATCGACCGACTCCTGTACCTCTCACGCGGCTACCATCGCACGAGCGAGAACGGCCAACTGTTGCTGCCCCCCGGTCCGCCGCCGCAGCCGGTGTCGAACGTCGAGTCGACCTGACCCGCCAGCGTCACCGGATCCCACGAGTAGACGTCATGCGAGGGAAAGAACTGGACCACGCAACGTACTCCGAAGGGGTCGTCAGCGGTCATGGTGTAGCGGCCGTTGGACAGGTGGGCGTCTGCCCGCCAGGGCGCCGCCTGCCCGTTGGGCTGCGGGGTCGCGTACACCTGCAGACATCCCGGCGCTGGCTGGACGCACGGGCTAATCGACCAAACCCAGAAGTGGCCGGGATCCCGGTTCGTATTTACGCTGTAGTTGGCAAACAGCATGTCCGCGTGGGCGATCGGCGTGACGGTCAGCGCGGCCATGGCAAGCGCAAGGCTCACTGCGAAAGTCTTCACCGTTGCGTCTCCCATCTATGCTCCCGCAATTGCCCCAAATATAGGGCGTGGTCGCGCTGAACAGACCCACTCGTAGAAATTGTGATCGGCTCAGTCGATGACCGCGGCTTCCTTACGCTCGGTGATCGGTCTGGCGAGTTCTTGCTCGTCGCAGATGCGTTGCAGCTTCTCCAGCGTTTCTTCGAGGCCGGCTCCGACCTTACGGCCAGGCGTGAAGGTGGCCGGCAGTTTGCGCATGCCCTGGATGACACCGATGGTCTCGTAATGAATGGTGCCCTCCGGGTCGCACTTGTAGTCGGGCATCCGGTCAAGCACCGCGGTGAGCATAGATTTGAACACCGTGCGCGCAACGTTCGAGCCGATACAGCGGTGCACACCCAGCCCGAAGCTGAAATGCCGGTTGCCTTTGCGGTCGAGGATGATCTGGTCCGGGTCGTGGAACACCGAGGGGTCGCGATTGGCCATCGCCCACGAAATCCACAGCCGCTCACCCTCTTTGAACCGGGTGCCGTCGAGTTCGGTGTCCTCGGAGAAGGTCCGGCCGTCTCCGGGCGCCGGGGTGAAGTAGCGCAGGAACTCCTCGGTCGCCGGGTCGAGCAGGGTCTTGCGCTCGTCGCTGAGCAGCTGTCGCTGCTCCGGATGCTCCGAAAGCCATTCCAGCGAGTGGGCGGTCAGGGCGGTCGTGGTGTCGAAGCCGCCGCCGATGACCAGGCCGAGGTTGCCCAGGATTTCCAGCTCCGGGGCGGGCTCACCGTCGATGCGCATCTCGAGCAGACCGTTGACGATTCCGGGCCGCGGGTTCGCGCGGATCTCGATCATGTTGTTGACCATGTCGAGCCCCATCTCGCGATGCATCGCGGTGACCCGCTCGATGTCGGGGGAGTGCTCGGGCGTGTACACCGCGGCGTGCACCGGCTCGCTGTACATGTTCCACTTCTTCAGCGGGATGCCCAGCATCGCCAGCGTGAACACGGCGGGCACGATGTTGGCCAGGTCGTCCACGAAGTCGATGCGGCCGCTTTCGATCTTCTCGTCGAGGCAGGCGCGCGTCACGTCGTCGATGAACGGTTCCCAGCGCTTGATCGCCGCGGGTGACAGATACGGGTTGAGCACGGTGCGGTAGGTGCGGTGTTCGGGGTCGTCCATCTCCAGGATCCCGCCGCGCACCGCGCTGACCCGGCTGGCCGTGGGGATCGAAATGCCCTTGTAGCCGCGGCGTTCGCCGTGGATGTCGTGATCGTTGGAGACGGCGGGACAGCGGGCCAACTCGAACACCTCGTGACTGCCGGCCGCGACCCAGTGGCCGCCATAGGTGTCGGTCCAGGCCATCGGGCACTTGGCGTGCATCTCTTCGGTGATCGCCTTGAACTTCGACCGGTACTCCGAGGAGTGCCGGTCGAAGTGGTACCGGTTCTTCTTGCGGTCGCTGTCATTGACGACGTCGTCGACGCTCAACGCTTGTCTCCCTATGTGTTGCCGTAGCTACGAACCCGATACCGGCTCAGGCGTCGTCGGTGATCATGATGGCCTGCTCCGGGCAGGACTGCGCGGCCTCGCGCACCTGGTCCTCGCGATCGCCGGGCACCACCTCGTCGACCGCCGACGAACTGCCGTCGATGTCGCTGAGCTGAAACGATTCCGGCGCGATCATCGCGCACAGGGTATGGCCCTGGCATCGCTGCGAATCCACCCAGACCTTCACGGGTTTTCTCCTCTCACCTGACGCTGGTTACCGGGCACCGCTGGCGAATCGCCACCGCTCAGGTGTTGCGGCCGCCGTTGACGCCCAAGATCTGACCGGTGATGTAGCCGGCTTCCTCGGACACCAGAAACGCGCATGCCGCCGCGATGTCCTCGGGGGTGCCCATCCGGCGCACCGGCGTCCGCGCGATGGTCTCGTCGATATCGCCGAGGAATCCGTTCTTCTCGGCGGCGCGCAGCATCGGGGTGTCGATGAATCCCGGCGGCACCGCGTTGACCGTAATGCCCTTGGGCCCGTACTCGAGCGCCAGCGACTTCGTCAGGCCGTTGACCGCCGACTTGGCCGCCACGTAGTGACTCATGTACGGCGCACCGGAGTGCGTGCTCGACGACGAGATGTTGACGATGCGTCCCCAGCCCGCCTCGACCATGTCGGGCAGCACCGCCTGGACGGTATGGAAGACGCCGTTGAGGTTGACGTCGATCACCCGCTGCCAGTCCTCGAACGTGATGTTGTTGAACTTCTTGAACCCGTCGAGGCCGGCGGCGTTGACCAGAACCGTCACCGGCCCGAGTTGCGCGCGGATGGCCGACAGCGCCCCATCCAGTTGCGATCGATCGGTGACGTCGGCGGTAAACGCGAAATCGGCGTCCGACGGCCGCAGGTCGATGGCGGCGACGTTCAAACCGTCGGCCCGCAGGCGTTCGACGACGGCGAGGCCGATGCCGGAACCGCCGCCGGTGACTACCGCAGTCTTCATGTCGAGGCCTCTACTCTAAAGGGGGCCATTTCGGTCACAAAGAATCTCCCTTGCAATTATGAGAACCTTACTCTCCGCGCGGAGCGGCGTGCAACATGCGCCTAACACCGCGTCCGGCCTGCGGGGAAAGGCCCTGGCCGGCAGTGTACGGCCGGTTGCGGCCCTGGTCAGCACCCCGATCTCAATCCTGAGACTTTCTTGAATTATCGAAAGGCGAATGTAAGATTCGCCGGGGGAGAGAATGAAATTATCGTGATCGCCACCACACTAGGGGGTACGGAATGCCTGCCCAGGACACGGCAGAGCCCGCCGCGCAGACCGTCGCGGATGCCGCGCCCGAGTCCCACGTCGACCGCCGTCTGTTGATCGATGGCCGGCTGGTCAGCGCGGACAGCGCGTTCCCCTCGATCAACCCCGCGACGGGCGCGGTCATCGGGCATGCGCCGGACGCCGGCGGCGAGCAGGCCCAAGCCGCGATCGCGGCGGCCCGGCGGGCGTTCGACGAGACCAGCTGGCCCACCGACGTCGAGTTGCGGATCCGCTGCCTCGACCAGTTGCATCAGGCGCTCGTCGACCACGCCGACGAGTTGCGCGACCTCACGATCGCCGAAGTGGGCGCCACCCGTGTGCTGACCCAGGGCGCCCAGCTCGATGAGCCGATCGGCATCGTGCGGTTCTACGCGGACCTGCTGCGGACCTATCAGTTCACCGAGGACCTCGGCGAAAAAGAATCGCGAGGCATGCGCCACCACCGCTGGGTGGAAAAGGAAGCCGCCGGGGTGGTCGGGGCCATCATCGCCTACAACTATCCCAACCAGCTCGCGCTGGCGAAGCTCGCCCCCGCGCTGGCCGCCGGATGCACCGTGGTGCTCAAGGGCGCCCCGGACACACCCCTGGTCACGCTGGCGCTCGGTGAGCTGATCGCCAACCACACCGACATCCCCGCCGGGGTGGTGAACGTACTCAGCTCGTCGGATCCGGCTTCCGGAGTCGCCCTGACCACCAGCCCGGACGTCGACGTCATCACCTTCACCGGATCGACCGCGGTGGGGCGCAAGATCATGGCCGCCGCGAGCGACACCGTCAAGCGCGTCTTTCTGGAGTTGGGCGGCAAGTCGGCGGCCATCGTGCTCGATGACGCCGACTTCGCCAACGCGGCCCTGTTCGCGGCGTTCAGCATGGTCACCCACGCGGGCCAAGGCTGTGCGCTCACCTCCCGGCTGCTGGTGCCCAGGTCGCACCACGACGAAATCGTCGAACTGATCGCGCAGAATTTCGCCAAGGTGCGACACGGCGATCCGGCCGACCCCAAAACGTATATGGGGCCGCTGATCAACGAGCAGCAGCGGGACAAGGTCGACGGCATGGTGCAGCGCGCCGTCGCCGCGGGGGCCACCCTGGTCACCGGCGGCAAGCGACTCGATCCCGGCTTCTTCTATGCGCCGACACTGCTGACCAACGTCGATCGCGACAGCGAGATCGCGCAGGACGAGATCTTCGGCCCGGTGCTCGTGGTGATCGCGTTCGACGACGACGACGACGCCGTGCGCATCGCCAACAACTCGATCTATGGACTGGCGGGGGCGGTGTTCAGCCGCGATCAAGAGCGCGCGCTCGCCGTCGCGCGCCGGATCCGGACCGGATCCTTCTCGATCAACGGCGGCAACTACTTCAGCGCGGACACCCCGTTCGGCGGTTTCAAGCAGTCGGGCGTGGGTCGCGAGATGGGGGTCGCCGGGCTCGAGGAGTTCCTCGAGCGCAAGACCTTCGCCGTGCCCGCCGTCTCAGGGAAAGGAGCCGGCGCATGAGGCCGCTCGAAGGCATCCGCGTCCTCGAAGTCGCGATGTACGGGTTCGTCCCGTCGGCGGGCGCGGTGCTCGCCGAATGGGGCGCCGATGTGGTCAAGGTCGAGCACGCGGTGACCGGTGACCCACAACGTGGACTGCGACAGACCGGGATGCTGCGCGTCGAAGGCGACCCCAATCCGAACATCGAGCACGCGAACCGCGGCAAGCGCAGCATCGGGCTGGACATGTCGGTGCCCGAGGGCAAGGGAGTGCTCTACGAACTGGCCCGTCGCTCCGATGTGTTCCTGACCAGTTTCCTTCCCGCTCATCGGAAGAAGTTCGGCATCGACGTCGACGACATCCGTACGGTGAATCCGAACATCGTCTACGCCCGCGGCAGCGCGCTCGGCCCGCGTGGCACCGAGTCGGAAAAGGGCGGCTACGACATGACAGCCTTCTGGTGCCGGGCCGGAACCGCCGCCACCATCACTCCCGCCGGCATGCCGGGGATGATCGCGCCGCCCGGACCGGCGTACGGCGACACCATCTCGGGCACCAACCTCGCCGGTGGCATCGCGGCGGCGCTGCTCAAACGCGAGCGCACCGGCAAACCGTCCGTCGTCGATGTGTCGCTGCTGGGCAGCGGGCTGTGGTCGATGGGACACACCGTCGCGCTGACAAAGCATTTGAACCAGCGGCTGGAAGCGCCACCGCCGGGCGTGCACGGGGCGCCCAATAACCCGCTGGTGGGCCTGTACACGACGTCCGACGGCCGCTACATCTCCTTCGTGATGATGCAGCCCACCAAGTTCTGGGCGGACGTGTGCCGCCACGTCGACCTGCCCGAGTTGGCCAATGACCCGCGTTTCGACACTGTGGAGAACATCGCCGCCCACACCTCCGACGCCGTCGAACTGCTGACCAAGGCCATCGCCGGCCGCACGCTGGCCGAGTGGAGCGAGCGCTTCGCCACCCTCTCCGGGCCGTGGGCACCCGTGCAGGACACTCTGCAAGCGGCCGAGGACGCGCAGATCCGCTCCAACGAGTACCTGGTGCGGGCGGGTGAACTCGAGCTGGTGGCAAACCCGGTACAGTTCGACGTCGCAGCGCCACAGACCGGGCCGGCCCCCGGATTCGCAGCGCAGACCGACGAGATCTTGATGGAGCTCGGCCTCGACTGGGACCGGATCATCGAACTCAAGACGGCTGGCGCCGTCACCTAGGACTGGAGCAGCACAGACATGCTTGAGCCGAGCGTCGCTTCCGTTGGGACGCAGTTGCCTTGCGCCCTTACCCCGATCGCGAAATGCGCGATAACGGTTATGCATTTTTCGCTCCGCCCGGACGCGGCATGAGTCATAATCGCCGGACGCTTCAAGACGTGGACCCCCTCGTTTTGCAGCCAACTCACTCAACAAAACGGAGGACCGGCGTGCGTGGACCAGCGACTGTCACATCGAAGGTCGATGCCGGAAATTGGCTGTCCGCTGAGCATTTCGCCCTCGTCAGCGCGCGTTTACGGCTGTCAATTCTGATGAATTTACCGCAGCCGTTGCGGCAGAACAAGACTGCCGGTCTCGTAGCGTGGAAAGGGTCTGACGGCGATGGCAACTAAGGGCGCCGACCACTGGTCAGCGGGATTGCCACAGCTGAAACTCAAATGGGACTTCTCCGGGCCCATGCATGCCGTCGGCGCCTTGTTCGCGATGTCGGCCGATGCGGTCAAGTTCCTGTTCCGCCGGCCCTTCCAGTGGCGGGAGTTCTTGGAGCAGTCCTGGTTTGTCGCGCGGGTGTCGCTGGCTCCCACCTTGCTGGTAGCCATCCCGTTCACCGTTCTCGTCAGCTTCACGCTCAATATCCTGCTGCGCGAACTGGGCGCGGCGGACCTCTCCGGTGCGGGCGCCGCGTTTGGCGCGGTCACCCAGCTCGGCCCGCTGGTCACGGTTTTGATCGTTGCGGGTGCCGGCGCGACCGCAATGTGCGCGGACCTTGGCGCGCGAACGATTCGCGAAGAGATCGACGCGATGGAGGTGCTGGGCATCAACCCGGTGCAACGGTTGGTCACGCCGCGCATGCTGGCGTCGGGATTGGTCGCCTTTTTGCTCAACAGCCTGGTAGTCATCATCGGAGTTCTTGGCGGTTACGTCTTTTCGGTGTTTGTGCAAGACGTCAATCCCGGCGCGTTCGCCGCAGGTATCACGCTGCTCACCGGTGTGCCCGAGGTGATCATTTCGTGCGTCAAGGCAGCGCTTTTCGGTCTCATCGCCGGATTGGTCGCCTGCTATCGGGGCCTGTCGATCACCGGCGGTGGCGCGAAGGCCGTCGGCAACGCGGTCAACGAAACCGTCGTCTACGCCTTCATGTCGCTGTTCGTCGTTAACGTGGTCGTCACCGCAATCGGCATCAAGATGACGGCGAAGTAGGGCTGCCATGACGCTGAGAGCCGCATATCCGCGCTTTACCCGCCAACTCGAGAGGCCGGTCGCCCTGATGGGCCGGATCGGCGACCACACCGTGTTCTACGGCAAGGCACTCGCCGGGGTGCCCTTCGCCGCCACCCGCTACACGCGCGAAGTCGTGCGACTGGTCGCCGAAATCAGCATGGGCGCGGGCACTTTGGCGATGATCGGCGGGACCGTCGTGATCGTCGGCTTCCTGACGCTGGCGGCGGGTGGCACCCTGGCCATCCAGGGTTACACCTCGCTGGGCAATATCGGCATCGAGGCGCTGACGGGCTTCCTGTCCGCGTTCATCAACGTGCGCATCGCGGCCCCGGTGGTCGCAGGGATCGGCCTGGCGGCCACCTTCGGCGCCGGGGTGACCGCTCAGCTGGGTGCCATGCGGATCAACGAAGAAGTGGATGCGCTGGAGAGCATGGCCATTCGCCCGGTCGCCTATTTGGTGAGCACCAGGATCCTGGCGGGAATGATGGCTATCACGCCGCTGTACAGCATCGCGGTCATCCTGTCGTTTGTAGCCAGCCAGTTCACCACGACGTTCCTACTCGGACAATCGCAGGGCTTGTACCAGCACTACTTCAACACGTTCCTGAACCCGATCGACTTGCTGTGGTCGTTCCTGCAGGCCATCCTGATGGCGCTCACCATCCTGCTGATCCACACCTATTACGGCTATTTCGCCTCGGGGGGGCCGGCCGGGGTCGGCAACGCCACCGGCAACGCGGTGCGCACCTCGCTCATCGTCGTGGTGTCCGTGACGCTGTTGGTGTCGCTTTCAATCTACGGTACGAACGGCAACTTCAACCTGTCCGGTTAGCAGAGGAGGTGAAACGGGAGTGACTCAGAATGTGCCAGCTGGCCAAGGCAAGATCCTAGCCCCGCCTGCGCCCGCGAGTCATGTCCGGCCCGCCGGGCGAAGCTATGTGGCTCCCCTGCTCGGGCTGGCGACCGTCCTCATCATCGGCTTGATTTTCGCCGTGGCGGTGGGTCTATTTCAGGGCTCCTTCACCGAAACCGTGCCGGTGACCGTGATTTCGCAGCGCGCCGGCCTGGTGATGAACCCCGACGCCAAGGTCAAGCTGCGCGGCGTGCAGGTGGGCAAGGTCACCTCGATCGAGGCGCTGCCCGACGGCGAAGCGGCGATTCACTTGGCTATGGACCCGTCACAGATGCGCTTCATTCCCGGCAACGTGCTCGTCAACATCGCCTCATCGACGGTCTTCGGCGCGAAGTCCGTCGAATTGGTGCCGCCGGAACAACCCTCGGCGCAGCGGCTCCGTGCCGGCCAGACGCTGCAGGGCCAGCACGTCATGGTCGAAATCAACACGGTGTTCCAGCAATTGGTTTCGGTGTTGTCACACATCGACCCGCCGAAGCTCAACGAGTCATTGGGTGCATTGGCACAGGCGTTCAGTGGGCGGGGACCACAGCTTGGCCAGTCGCTGAGCGACCTGGATTCGTTCCTGGCCAGGTTGGAGCCAAGCCTTCCCGCATTCCGTCATGACCTCGCGGTCTTACCGGCTGTGTCCAACGCCTATGCCGACGCGGCACCCGACTTGATCAAAACCGCCGCCAACGCGACCCGAATCAGCAAGACGATCGTCGAAGAGCAGCACAACCTGGATGCTTTGCTGATCAGTGCGATCGGCTTGGCGGACATCGGCAACGACGTGCTGTCGACGAACCGCCAACCGCTGACGGACGTGATGCATCTGCTCGTGCCCACCACCGATTTGACCAACGAGTACGGTCCGGCACTCACCTGCGCTTTCGGCGGAATTTTACACATAGCGCACGGGGCGCCCTTGTCGGAACCCAGCATCAACATCTCGGCGAGTATCACGTGGGGCGCCGAACGTTACCGGTATCCGACGAACCTGCCCAAGGTCGCCGCGACGGGCGGCCCGCAATGCGTGGGTCTGCCGGTGCTGCCGTTCAATACGTCCCCACCGCAGCTGATTGCCGACATCGGCGCCAATCCGGTGAACTACGGCAACCCACAGCTGTTGATCAACTCCGATCTCCTCAAGCAGCTGTTGTACGGGCCGATCGCCGGCCCACCACGCAACTCCGCGCAGATCGGAGAACCTGGATGAGAACGCGCGCAACGCTGGTCAAGTTCACGATCTTCGCGGTCGTGATGGCGATGCTCACGGCCTTCTTGTTTTTCATCTTCGGCCAGTACCGCACGGGTGCGACAACCAAATATTCGGCGGTGTTCACCGACGTCTCGCGTCTGAAGCCAGGCCAGTCGGTGCGGGTCGCCGGGATCAGAGTGGGCACGGTCGATAGCGTGTCGCTGCAGTCGGACAAGAAAGTCGTGGTGAAATTCGACGCCGACCGCGCCGTCGTCCTCACTGAGGGCACTAGGGCGGCGGTCCGCTACCTCAACCTGGTCGGCGATCGCTACCTCGAACTCGTCGATGGTCCGGGCTCGACCAAGCATCTGCCTGCCGGCGGTCAGATCCCGGTCAGCCGCACCGCGCCGGCGCTGGATCTCGATCTGCTGCTCGGCGGACTCAAACCAGTTACCCAGGGCCTGAACGCGCGCGATGTCAATGCGATGACATCGGGTTTGTTGCAGGTATTCCAGGGGCAGGGCGGGACTCTCGACTCGCTGTTCGCCAAGACGACGTCGTTTTCCAATGCCTTGTCCGACAACGATCAAACCGTGCAGCAGCTGATCGACAACCTCAACATCGTGATCGGCACGATCGCCAAGGACGGCAAACAGTTCTCCGGCGCGATCGACCGCCTCGAGCAGCTTGTCAGCGGCCTGTCGGGTGACCGCGACACGATCGGGACCGCCATCGACGCCCTGGACAAGGGAACCGCCTCGTTGGCGGACCTGCTGGCCGAGGCGCGGCCGCCGCTGTCCGGCACCATAGCCCAGTTGAATAGGCTGGCGCCGATACTCGACGGCGACAAGGACCGCATCGACGCCGCACTCGGCAAAGCGCCACAGAACTACCGCAAACTGGTCCGACTCGGCGTGAACGGCGCCACCGTCCCGTACTACCTCTGCCAGTTCGGGCTTCGTGGTACCGACCTCTCGGGTAAGACCGTGCGCGCCAATATTTATCGGTCAGATGCAGGAAGGTGCACGGAACCCTAATGCTCAAGTATCGCGGAGCAGGGCTCGTCAAGCCCGGACTCATCGGCGTCGTAATGGCGGTGATGGTCATCCTGGTGGGCCTGTCACCCGACCGGTTCATCGCCTGGGCGACGATGGTCCGCTACCAGGCGCTGTTCACCGAAGCCGGCGGCCTTGTGACAGGCAACCCCGTGATCGTGTCGGGGATAAAGGTCGGCACGGTGTCGGACGTGAAGCTGCGCCACGGTGATGCCCTGGTGACGTTCGCGATGAAGGCCAACATTCTGCTCGGCTCCGAGACTTCCGCGCACATCCGCACCGGCACACTGCTGGGCGAGCGGATGCTGACGGTGGAATCTGCCGGCAGCGGCGCGATGCATCCAATGACTCTGATACCCGTCTCGCGCACGTCTTCGCCTTACTCGCTGACCGAAGCGGTCAGCGACCTGACGTCGGACACGGCCGGAACCAACACCACGGCGCTGAATCAGTCGTTAGACACGCTGGCAGCGACACTCGACCAGATTGCCCCCCAAATGGGGCCGGCCTTCGATGCACTCACCCGGTTATCGCGAACCCTCAACAGTCGCAACAAAAGCCTGGGTGAGTTATTCAAGAGCGCCGGCGATGTCACGGGGATACTTTCAGAGCGCAGCATGCAGGTCAACAAGCTCATCCTCAACTCCGATTCTTTGCTCCAAGTGCTGGTCGCGCGCCGGCAAGAGATTGTGGATCTGCTGGCCAGCACCTCGGTGGTGGCCAAACAGCTGACAGCGTTGGTGCACGAGAACGAAAGCGCCTTGGCGCCGACGCTGGAGCGGCTGAACCGGGTGACCGGAGTGTTGGAGAAGAACCGCGACAACATCGGCAAAGCGCTGCCAGGTCTCGCCAAATTCGAAATCACGGTCGGTGAGGCCATCTCCGGTATGTACGCCTACCAGGCGTTCGCCCCGAACTTCCTTGTCCCGCAACTCTTCCAGGAGTTGATCGACTATCTCTGGGGATTCCGAACTTTCGATACAACGAAGGGCCCCGGCTTCCCATCGCCGGTACCTCGGGCGCTGACGCCTTGGCCGTACAACTCCATTCCGCAGTGCCCTGGCTGCACGTTGGGCGGACGGATCGGAGGATCACAGTGACCTCCCGGATATCCCGGATCCCGCGCAGCCGACTGGCGGTCGTGACGGCGGTCGCCTTTCTCGCGCTGATCGTTGCCGGCGCCGCCGTGGTCGTCCGCAACACGTTCTTCGGACCACGGACGGTCACCGCCTACTTCACCACCGCCACCGCCATTTATCCGCATGACGAGGTGCGGGTTTCGGGTGTCAAAGTAGGCAGCATCAAATCCATCCAGCCCCAAGGCACACAGACCAAAATGGTCTTCAAGATCGACCGCGGCGTGCCCATTCCGGCGGACGCGAAGGCGGTGATCGTCGCCCCGAATCTGGTGGCGGCCCGCTACGTCCAGCTTTCACCGGCCTACCGCGACAGCGGGCCGGTCATGCGCGACGGGGCGGTTATCCCGGTGGAACGGACCGCGGTGCCGGTCGAGTGGGACGAGGTCAAAACCCAGTTGATGCGGCTGGCAACGGATTTGGGACCCAAGAGCGGAGTCTCGAGCACATCTGTGGGCCGGTTCATCGACAGCGCCGCCAACGCGCTCGACGGCAACGGCGACAAGCTGCGCCAAACACTCGCTCAGCTGTCGGGGACGGGCAGGATCCTCGCCAACGGCAGCGGCAATATCGTCGACATCATCAAGAACCTGCAGACCTTCGTCGGCGCGCTGCGCGACAGCAACGTGCAGATCGAGCATTTCAACGGCCGCCTGGCTACGCTCACCAGCGTGGTCAATGACAGCAAATCCGACCTCGATGCGGCGCTGACCGATCTGTCGACCGCAGTCGGCGAGGTGCGGCGATTCGTCGCCGGGACCCGCAACCAGACCAGCGAGCAGATCGCCCGGTTGGCCGATGTCACCCAGAACTTGGTCGATCACCACATGGCTCTGGAGAACATTCTGCACACTTCGCCGAACGCATTCGGCAACTTCTTCAACGACTACAACGCCGACACCGGAACCATCGTGGGCGGGTTCGGGCTCATGAACATGGCGAATCCCACCTGGGGCGGTCAGGTTCTGCTTTCCGTACCGGGCTGCACGCAAATCGGCGCCATCGAGAACATCACCGCGGTCGAATCGGGCAAGTTGTGCTCGCTGTTCCTCGGTCCCGGATTGCGGCAGACCAGTTGGAACAACTCGCCGATTCCGCTGAACCCGTTCATACAAAAGTCGGTTGACCCGGGCAGGGTTCTCTATACCGAACCGCGTCTGGCGCCCGGCGGCGAGGGCCCGAAGCCCGCAGCACCCGAGATCCCGCCCGAGGTGTCGGCCTACACCGGCCTGCCGGGTGATCCGGTGGGACCGCCCGGGGCGGTGCCACCGGAGCGCATACCGGGCGCGGCGATGCCGCTGCCGCCGCCTCCCTCGACGCCGGTGCCACCACCGCCGGCGCCGAACGTGTCGGGCATGCTGCTGCCAGACGAAGGGCCAGAGCGATGATCGCGCGGGTAGCGGCCCTGCGACGATGCGGGCCCTCGGCCCGAGGAGGAGCCGGGCCATCAGGATTCGCTCGTCGGGTGTTTGCCATCGGCTGTTGCGTGGTGGTGACGTCGACAGGATGCGCATTCCACGGCCTGAATTCACTACCGCTGCCCGGTGCGGTCGGGCGCGGGCCGGGGGCCAACATCTACCATGTCGAACTCCCGAATGTCGGTACGATGGAGTCAAATTCGCCGGTGATGATCGACGACGTCGTCGTCGGCAGCGTGGGTGCGATGAGGGTGCAAGGCTGGCACGCCGACATCGAGATCTCGGTCAAGCGCGACGTGGTGGTCCCCGCCAACGTGGTAGCCACCGTCGGTCAGACCAGCTTGCTGGGCTCGATGCATGTGGAGCTCAATACGCCGCTGGGTCAGTCCGGAAGCGGACGGCTTCAGCCGGGCGCCACCATCCCGCTCAGCCGGGCATCGGCCTACCCTTCAACAGAGCAGACGCTGTCGTCGTTGGGCGCGGTCGTCAACGGCGGTGGGCTGGGACAGATCGGGGAGGTCATTCATAACTTCTCGGCCGCGCTTTCCGGGCACGAGGGTGCGCTGCGCGATCTGATCACTCGGCTCGACACGTTTGTGGGAACACTGGACGACCAGCGGGACGACATCGTCGCCTCCATACAGGCACTGAATCGGCTGTCGGCAACCTTCGCCGACCAACGCGACGTCGTGAGCGATGCGCTGCGCAAGATACCGCCGGCGCTCGAGGTGTTGATCAAGGAGCGGCCGCGTCTGACGTCCGCCCTAGATCATCTTCGCATTTTCAGCCGCACCGCCACCCGGCTGGTCAACGACGCCCAGGGCGACCTGGTCAAGAACCTCAAAAACTTGGAGCCGACCATCAAAGCGCTCGCCGATGTCGGACCGGAATTCGGCGCGGCCGTCGCGGCGTCGTTCGTGTTCCCTTTCACCCAGAACTTCGTCGACCGAGCGGTTCGAGGTGACTACTTCAACCTGCATTTCGATTTCGATCTGACGATTCCACGGCTCAAGAAGGGATTGATGCTGGGAACCCACTGGGGGCAGCTGGATATGCCCGTGCCGCCGGTGCCCGGGGACCCGTATCGCTTGAATTACACGCTTGATCCGCTGCATAACCCGCTGAGGCCACCGTGGGTCGATCCCAATGCACTACCGCTGCCGCCGCCGCCGGGTGCGCCACCGGGACCGGGAAATTATGGGCCACTGCCCGGGCCGCCGCCTGCCGCGGCTCCGTTGCCCGGTCCGCCGCCTGCCGAGGCGCCGCTGCCCGACGCGGGCCTCAATCAAACACCGCAGCCCGCAGTGACGCCGCCGACGGGATCGGGTGGATAGATGCTGACTCGCTTCGTTCGAATTCAGCTGGGGGTCTTCGCGATCGCGGGAACCATCGGCGTGATCTCGATGGTCCTGTTCTACATCCAAGCGCCGACGCTGCTGGGCATCGGCCGGATGACGGTGACGCTGGAGCTGCCGGCAACCGGCGGCCTGTACCGGTTTTCCAACGTGACCTACCGGGGGGTTCAGCTCGGCAAGGTCACCTCGGTCGGTTTGACGCCGACCGGCGCGAAAGCGACGCTGTCGCTGAGCACTTCACCCAAGGTCCCCGCGGACCTGACGGCGCACGTGCTCAGTGTCTCCGCGGTGGGTGAACAATACGTGGACCTGCGGCCCAAAACCGATAAGCCGCCCTACCTGCGCGACGGCTCCGTTATCGCCTTGCGCGACACGACAATTCCGCAGCCGGTCGCCCCAATGCTCGAGCAGGTCAACGCCTTGGTCCAAAGCATCCCGAAGACCAAACTTGGCCAATTGCTCGACGAGTCCTTCGAGGGCTTCAACGGTTCCGGTTACGACCTGGGATCACTGATCGATTCCTCGAAGACGCTGTCCCGCGACGCCAACGGCGTCGTCGATCGTACCAAGGCCCTCACCGAAGACACCGGCCCGCTCCTGGACACCCAGGCGCGGACCACCGATTCGATCAGAACGTGGGCGCGCAGCTTCGCTGGCATCTCGGATACGCTGGTGAACAACGATTCTCACTTCCGCACCATCCTGCAGAAGGGCCCTGACACCGCGAACGAAGCATCTCGGCTTCTGGAACAAATCAAACCGACGCTGCCTGTGTTGCTGGCCAACCTGACCACCATCGGACAGATCGGCGTCACCTACCACCCTTCGATCGAGCAGCTGTTGGTGTTGTTGCCGTCGGGCGTCGCCGCCGAGCAGGCCGCTCAGGGTGAAAACCATCCCGATGGCAGGGCTTACGGCGACTTCGCGGCCACGGTCGATGATCCGCCCATTTGCACGGTCGGCTTCATGCCACCCAACACCTGGCGATCCCCGGACGACCTGTCCGACATCGACACACCCGACGGGTTGTATTGCAAACTCCCGCAGGATTCACCGATCGGGGTGCGCGGTGCCCGCAACTACCCCTGCATGGGCCACCCGGGCAAGCGCGCGCCGACCGTCGAAATCTGCAACAGTGACAAGCCGTACATGCCGTTGGCGATGCGTCAGCACACCCTTGGTCCCTATCCGCTGGATCCGAATCTGATAGCCCAGGGCGTCCCGCCCGATGACCGGATCACCGCCAACGACAGGATTTTCGGCCCGGTCGAGGGAACGCCGCTGCCACCGGGGGCTGTGCCGCGCGGCGCCCCCGCGGGACCGCGGGGAGAAAATCCGCCACCGGGCACCGTGGGAGCGGCTGTGCCCCCCGTGCCGTCGTCGGGACCGCCGGCGCTGGCGCCGATGTCGAGAATGTCGGCGGACCTTCCGGCCTTTGCGCCACTCGATGTCCCTGCGGCCGGAGAGCTTCCCCCGCCGCCCGCCGCGCCGGCGCCGCCTCCAGCCCCTCCCGTATCACCCGATGCCGCACCGGCCGACCCCGCGCCGGCCGACACACCCGGCGGCGGAGGACCCCAGGCCGCGCCAAGCTCGTTCGAGGCCAACGCATCTAAGCGTGCGCCGTCGGTCGTGGTGGCCAAGTACGATCCGCGCACCGGTCGCTATGTCGGTCCGGACGGGAAGTTGTACCAGCAGTCAGATCTCGTCGCTCCGAAGACGCCCAGGACGTGGAAGGATATGCTGCCCATCTGAATCCGCGCTACGGCGAAGGGGCCGAGGGGGGCGATGAGGCTACGAGGGCTTGGTCAGGAGAGCTGATCGAGGCGCAACGGCATGGTGATGTCAAGCCAGTTGTTTTGCCCGCACGCGCCGCTGGGGCCGACCGTCTTGTCCTTGCCCGACAGGACCGGCGACCCGATTTGGAACCCGCCGTTGTCGTTCACCGGGTAGAAGAAGAAGGTCTGTATTCCGGGAAACGCGGTACCGTCCTCGCACCGCTCCCAGTTCGGCACTTCGCGCCTGACCTTCCACATCTCTCCATCCTTCATATAGAGGGGCGCGCTCCATCCCTGGTCGCTCGTCACCGTGCCATGGCATTCCAGGGTCGAGTCGCACGTGGAGCTGATGGTCCATGCCTGGTAGACCGTCGGTTCGCCGAAATACTGATCATTTCGCTGAGCCCAATCGCCAATGGACGTGACGCGGTAGGTCCCGTTGATGGCCACGTCTTCCTTGGTTATGGCCCGGGCCGCGGGTGCAGTGCTCACACCGCCGAAAGCAGTGGCAGCAACCAGCGTTGCGGTGGTGAGTGCTTTTGCTGAACGCATCAGGTGCTCCTCGAAGCGCGTAATCCGAGAGTGCCTATGGGGCGCCTTTTCGCCGTCGGTTGCGGCGTTCTCGAGCGATGACGTTACACCGCTTCGGCCTGCCGGGTAACGGTTGGGACAAGATCTCCCACGCTCATCCGGATGGATCGAATTTCGAAATCAGCCAGGAACCATCGACTTTTCTCAGCGTGACCGAGACGCTGCTCTGCGTGTTCTCGGGATCCTTCTTTTGCGCGCTTTTTGTGGTCTGGTCGACGAAAACCAGCACGACGGCCGAGTCGGCATGCAATTCCGAGACTGCGGCCCGAATCACCTTGGCGGACGCCGTCAATTGGCCCTTCTCCGCGGTTGGCGCGACGACATCGTCGCTGAATTTACTGTAATAGGTCAGAATATCGCCGGTGAGATGTGATTTCGCGTTGGCGAAATCGCGGTTCAAATGGTCGTAGGAATACGACAAGACCGCCACAGCGCCATCTGACGCCGCCTGGACTGCCCGGCGCGCCGCGGCATCGCCGACTTGCTGATCCGGCCGGTACAGGGTGAAGTACACGCCCGCAGAGACTCCCACGGCCGCGGTGAGCAACGTTGTCGCGACGATCAAACGCCACCTCGCCAAGTACCGGCTGCCGCGGCGGCGAATCGCGGCCAGCCGGCGCGAGCCTGCCGGGCTCTCACCAGCGGGTGTGAGGGCGTTGTCGTCGGCGGGTGAAGCCTGGACTCCGTCAATCGTTTCGGTGCCGTCGGGCGGCGAGCCGTCTTCGGCAGTCATCGCAGGAAATCAACCTTCGACATCTTGAGCTGTCCGTCGTCACGATCCATGTTGACGGCGAGCCGAAACAAGGCCGGCGGCGGTTTCGCGTTATCCGGCCCGATGGGATCGGTTTTCGCCGCCACAAGCACGACTCCCGAGTTGTCGCTCAACGACTGGACGGCGACACCTTCGATGGTGACCTTGGTGCCGACCTTCGTCTCCTGGGCCTTATTCACTATCAGAGTCGACAGCACGGCTAGCTGATTCTTCTGGTCGCCCGTGGAGGCATCGATCGAGCGTTGGACGTCCTCCTTGGCATGAGCGGGGTCGATCGACATGAAAGCCGTGATCCCTTGCCGGGCGGCGGCGCTGAATTCCGCGGCCAACTTGCGATTGTGCACCGCAATGTGGTGCTGCCACAACATGTAACCGCTCGCGGCGAGAGAGGCCGCGAAGAGCAGCGAGCCGCCGACGGCCGCCACTGCTTTCCTCTTTGGGCGCCGCAACCAGCGTGGCCGCGACGGCCGCGAGAGCCGTAGCCGTTTCCGAGTCTTCGCGGGGGGCTGCTCGATATCCGGGGAAGCGCCGTCCTCGTCGTCCACGCCCCCGTTTTCGGCGGCCCGGCGCAGTTTTGCGAGGCGTTCTCGAGCCGCCGCCGCGCGCGCTTCCGCCGCGGCGACTTCGTCGTCTGCGTCCGCTTTCGGCACGGGCGCTGCGATGTCCGCCTCAACCCCACGTTGGGCGGGATCGATCGCTTCCGCCGCGTCATCACGTGGGCCGGCGGCTGGCCCCTCCGGATCGTGCACGGAGAAGCAGCTTATCACTGGGGTCCGGGCTCAAAGCCGTCGTCGGTCGGCTGCCTTCCCGGCCCTTACATGCGGAAATAGTCGCCCGCAGGGGATCGGGCCGGGGTGACGTTCGGGAAGGCGTCCCGCCGGCCGCGGTCCGGCCCCGCTGATCGTCTCCAACCAGGAGAATTTTCTTTCCAGGTGTGGCAGAGTGATCGGGTGCGATCAATCGTGGCTCTGGTTGCCGCGTTGCTCGGCGCCGGGGTCCTGGCGGCGCCGCCAGCCTCGGCGGGGCCGACCGTCTGCGACTACCCAGCTTGCACCCCGGGCATCATGCCCCATCAGGTTCTGGGTGCGCCGTGTGACAACACCACCTATTACGCCTTCGGTGTCGCCGACGGATACGTGTCCTTCGCCTCGGAGCCCGGCCGGCTGATGTTCTGCGGCTCGCCGAGGCGATACCAGCCTCGCTGGTTCCGCTCGCCGCCGATGGCGGGGGTCAAGGACGAAAACTCCGACTGCACGAACTATTTGAACTACGTCGCGCAGGCCCCCGATGGTCTGTTCCTGATCTGTATCGCCCACGACGGCATCTCGAGCTGGGTCCGCGCCGACACGTAGCCGCCGCGCTCAGTCGCGCAATGTGCGGGGCAGACCGAGCAGGCGGCGGCTCAAATCGGTAACCCGATCGAGCAGGGTCTCGTCGTCGATGTCGGCCACCAGCGGATGCATGACCGCGGTGCTGAGCGCGCCGGAGAACATGGCGGCCTCCACCCGCCCGTCGAGGCCCGCGTCGCTCAGCAGCACCTGGTACAGACGGTCCATGAAACGCTGAAACGGCTTGTGCTCGGCCAGCAACCGGACGACGACGGGATCGAATTGCAGCGTTCGCACCAGCCGGCGGTCGCGAACCGCCATCTCAATCACGCCCACCAACAACGCATCTCGCGCCTGCGGGCCGTTGTCGTATGCTTCGGCCGCCTCGAGGGCGGGCTCAAGGCGGCCCAGTTCGCGTTCGGTCACGGCGATGACGATCTGCTCTTTGGTCCGAAATTGATGGTAGACAGCAGCTTTCGTGATGCCGACGGCGTCGGCGATCATCTGCAGCGACGTACCGCTGACGCCGTGGGTGGCGAACAGATCCAGCGCGGCATCGAGTACCCGCGTGCGGGCCGGACTGTGCTCGATGAGCCAGAATTGCTCACCGATGTCCGGCTGCCGTGCTGTTCCCACGCACCGAGAGTAGACGACGCTATTGACCCTGGCTAGCCGATCGGCTAGCTTCGCTCACTAGCCGGGTTGCGGCGGCGATTTCGTGCGGGAAGGAGTGCCGATGTCCGACGTCGGCGGAAACGATGCGAGCGGTAGCCAATCGGCGCGAACCGCCCGGCGGCGGACCGATGGCGAGCTGATTCTGCTCTGGACGTTGCCGGCGGCGCTGATCCTGTGGATCGCGTCCTTCTTCCTGTTTCCCGGGTTCAACCCGCCGATGTCACCCACCATGCCGGCCGAACAGGTGGCCGCGTTCTACCGCGATCCGGCGCATATCCCGCAAATCCGTTCCAGCATGATCCTGTTCAACTGGTTCGGCGTGTGCCTCGTGCCGATCCTGGCCCTGATTGTGCTGCAGATCCGCCGCATGGCGCATCAGACGCCGATCTTCTCCTACGCGATGCTCGGGTGTGCGGCCGGCGGTCCGACGCTGTTTCTCGTCGCCAACGTCTGCTGGCTGCTGGCCGCGTTTCGACCCGAGCGCAGCCCCGAGCTGACTCAATTGCTCAACGACCTCGGCTGGATCACCTTCACCATCCTGGTGCCGTTTCTCATCGGGCAGTGTGTAATCCTGGCGTTGGCAATCTATTTCGATGATCCGTACCGCCCCGTGTTCGCCCGTTGGGTGGCGCACTTCAATCTTGTGGTGGCGGCCGCGCTGGTGCCGGCATCGTTCGTCGGTGTGTCGTTGACCGGCCCGCTCGCCTGGGACGGCGTGCTGTCGTTCTGGGTGAAAAACGCCGCCATCGCCTTCTGGATCATCGTGATGGGCGTTGTCCTGGGCCGCGCCGTCTATCGTGAGCGGATCGAAAGCCGCGGCTGCTCAGGCGAATCGGCTCCCGCATGAGCGCGGTGATCACGCCGTCGACGTCCCCGGCGGGCCCCCTGCATCGCCGAATCGGCTGGCACCTGCGGCGCGACCGCAAGCGAGAACTGTGGCTGGCGTGGGGGGTGCTCATGGTGTTCTATGGCCTCTTCTTCCCCATGTTCTTCATCGTGGCCCAGGTCCAGCCGCCACCGGAACCGACCTGGGACCTTGCGACGCAGGTCCACTGGTTCGCCGAACGCCGCCTCGGCATTCCCGTCGGCTTCGGCATTATCTTCGCCATCAGCGGCATGATCGCGGTCAACAACGCCCTCATCGCGTATTCGATGCGGCGCATGTCGGTCAGCCGTGCGTTCGCTTACTCGTATCTGCTCATCTACTCGCTCAGCGCGGTTCCCGGCATGCTGCTGCTCAACATCGCGCTGATCGTCGGCACGCTGCGACCGGACCGCGACCCCCGGGCGATCGGTTGGCTGTATGACTTCGCGTTCCTGTCATTCGACGGGACGATGGGGGTGTTTCTGATCGGCTCGCTGATCTGGATGGTGGCGATCCTGCTCGACCGGAACAGGGTGTTCCCCAAGTGGTTCGGGTATCTCAACCTGTGCAACGCGCTGACCGAGGTCGTCGTGGCACCCTGCTGGATCTTCCGACGCGGCGTGTTCGCCTGGGATGGCGAGATCGCGTGGTGGCTGGACATGGTCGTGTTCGGCATCTACCAAGTCACCTTCATCGTCATGCTGTTTCAGATGATCCGCCGCGAAGACTTCGGGACCGGGGTACTGCCGGACCTGCCGCCCAAGAGGGCGGCGGCGCGGTGACCGGCCTGGCCGGCAGGCCCGCCCGTGCGAGGGCCGTGCCGGGACAACCCGACATGTGGGCCTTTGTCTTGTTCGAGACCCTGGTCTTCACAGCGTATTTCGGCTTCTACCTGTTCTCGCGAGGCCGCAATCCCGAGCTATTCCTGCAGTCGCAGGCCGCACTCGATCTGCGCGTCGGTGTCTTCAACACGTTGGTCTTGTTGCTCAGCTCATGGTCGGTGGCGCGCTGTGTCCAGTCGGCCCGCGCCGGCGCGTACCGGGCAGCCCTCCGCGACGTCTTCATCACGGCGGCGTTCGCCGCAGCGTTTTTGTCTTTCAAGGTGTTTGAGTGGGCGCGACTGGTCCACGGCGGACACGGCGTCGACAGCAACGACTTCTTCATGTTCTATTTCTTCCTCACCGGCATCCACTTCGTGCACCTGTTGATCGGCTTCGTCGTCCTTGGCGTCATCGTCTATCAACTTCGGAGCCCGGCGCGTCGTTCGCAGGAACTTGTCGAAACCTGCGCAACGTATTGGCACACCGTCGATTTCCTCTGGGTGCTCATTTTCGCGCTGCTCTACGTGGTGAGGTGAGCCAGTGAAATTCAACAAAAGACTGCTGTTCGTCTGGGTGATCCTGGCCGCGCTGACGCTGGCTTATCTGTGGATAGATCACACCGCCGGCGGGCTGCTGAAGTCCAGCGCCGTGGTCACGTCGAGCGTCATCGTCATCGCACTGGTCAAGGTGCGCATCATCTTTCGCGAATTCATGGAGGTGCGAGACGCCCCGGCACTGCTGCGCCGACTCACCGACGCGTGGGTGGTGCTGATCGCCGTCGTCCTGCTCGGCAGTTACTTCGTCGGGCTGCAGGCCCGGTAGCGCTCGCGCGCGACGAGTTCCTAGGCGACCGGCGCTATCGCGTCGGCGGTGGTGAACGTCAGGTGCAGTTCGCTCAGGCCCCGCAGAATGTACGTCGGCTCGTAGGTGTAACGACGCTCGGTGGCCGGCCCGTGATGGGCCTCGTCGATCTCGATGTGCGGCATGCGGTCCAGGATCCGCTCGATCGAGACACGGCCCTCGACGCGGGCGAGCGGGCCCCCTGGGCAGGAGTGCACACCGCGCGCGAACGCCATGTGCTCGCGGACGTTCTTGCGGCGCAGGTCGAACTCGTGCGGGTTGTCGAACCGGCGCGGGTCGCGGTTGGCGGCGCCCGGCAGGATCATGACCACGGTGCCGGCGGGGATGTCGACACCACCGATGCTGGTGGCCTTGCGGGCCAGGCGTGAGTCGCTCTTCACCGGGCTGTCCATCCGCAGCGACTCCTCGATGAAGCCGGGAATCAGGCTGCGGTCGTCACGCAACTGTTGCTGGATGTCCGGCCGGTCACCGAGCACCTGCAGGGCGGCGCTGAGCAGCTTGGCCGTGGTTTCCTGGCCGGCGGCAAAGAGGAACGTCGCCGAGCGCACCACCTCGATCACCGGGGGTGTCGACCCGTCCGGATACTTCGCTTCCGCCAGGAAGGTCAGCACGTCACCGCGGGGCTCGCGGCGACGATCCTCGATGTAGTTACAGAACTTGTCGTCGAGCCACTCGAGGGGGTTGATGCCCACCGACTCGTGGTCCAGGGCGCCCACGCGTGCCTCGGGGCGGTCGGCCCCCAAAACCTTGCGGAACTCCTTATGGTCTTCTTCAGGCACGCCGAGCAGGTCGGCGATCACCAGGGTGGCGAACGGCTTGGAATATTCGGCGATGAACTCGCACTCACCGAGGCTCAGGAACTCGTCGAGCTGACGGTCGGCGAGGCGCCACATGAACTCCTCATTCTGCTTCAGCCGGCTCGGGGTCAGCAGCTTGGCCAGCACGGACCGGGCCTTGGTGTGGTCCGGTGGATCCATGGTGACCATGTGCTCGTACATCGGGAAGGAACTGCGGTGCGCGTCGATCTGCGCGCTGATGTCGTCGCCTTCGGGCGTGAACGGGAGCGGCGGGAACGGCCCGCCGAGCGCGACGATGTTCGAGAACGTGTCGGGGTCCTTGTAGATCTCGCAGGCTTCGTCGTACCCGGTAACCGCGACGACGCCGTAGTGCGGCAGGCGCAGCACCGGGTTTTGGCTCCGCAGGTAGTCAAAGTACGGATGCGGATCCGGGACCAAAGTCGGATCGGTGAAGAAATCAATCGTCTCGAAGTTGGTCATCTTCAGTGCGTCCCCCTGGGCTGGGTCTACCGGTGGTGTTCGGCGGCAAGCGGTACCGCCGCCCGATCGCGAGAACGAAAATATGCTGAGCACCTGCTTAGCATGGCGGTAATGTCAGGGTCAAGATCGAGGGCGCCGGGCCACGATACGATCCGTATGGCCCGCACGGGATGGCACACAGTACGGAGCAGCGACATGACATCGGCCCGCAGGATCGGGGCGCCGGACGCGAAAAACCGTGGTCTGTTGCTCGATGCCGCGGAGCAGCTGATGCTCGAGGAGGGCTACGCCGCGGTGACGTCGCGGCGCCTCGCGAACAAGGCCGGGCTGAAGCCTCAGCTGGTGCACTACTACTTCCGCACCATGGAGGAGCTGTTCCTCGCGGTCTTTCGCCGCCGGGCGGAAGAGGCGCTCGAAGCGCACGCGCGACTGCTGCAATCGCCCCAGCCGCTGTGGGCGCTGTGGCGGTTCGGCACCGACCCCGCGTTCACCCGGATTTCCCTGGAATTCATGGCGCTGGCCAACCACCGCAAGGAGATGCGCGCCGAGATCGCGTACTACGCCGAGCGCCTGCGCGAGGACCAGCGCCAGGCGGTGACCGCCGCGCTCGAGCGTTATGGGGCGGTCAGGGACGACATGCCGCCCGTGGTGTGGACGGTCCTGATGAGCAGCCTGTCGTGGTTCCTGGTGCTCGAGCAGGCAGTCGGCATTTACGGTGGCCACGCCGAAACCGTGGAGCTGGTCGAAACCTACCTGCGTCGCCTGGAGGGCGAACCGCGACCCCTCGAAGGTATACCGCCGGCCTGGGTGGTTCACCAGTTCCGCAACGAGCAGAGCACACCTTTGGGCCCATCCTTGGATACAACGACGGCTCCGTCGACCGCCAAGTCGCAGTGAAGCCCCGGCGTGCCCGGTTCGGTACCCGTGCTCGCCACGACCATCGCGTAATGATCGGGGTCCGACATGTCCAGATCGAATCCCCACGGCTTGCCCGGGGCGAGGTCGACGTTGACGTGTGGGGTGAACGAGTAGGGGTTGTGGCTGTAGTCAGAGAATTTGTCGGGCTGGTGGTCCAGATAATAGATGCTGGTGTAGATCGGATGCTGCGTGGTGACGGTGTACTTCACGTGATGCATGACGGGGTCATCGGCGTGTGCCCGTCCGCTTCCCACCAGCACGCCTGCCGCCGCCAGTAGACAGGCCAGCCAGATGGCGGGGCCGACGGCGATCACCGTCTTGCACTTGATGGTCATGACGCTCCTTCGGCTGCCGTGCGCGATCTTGTGTTGCGGCTCATGACCCGATCTGCGGCCTGCCAGTGTGGGTCGGCAACCCATAGTCGCGCAAAGGATGCTATCGCCTCATCAGGAGAAACTCCGCGGATTACGCGCTTTATCTCCGTCGCCGGGCGGCGGGCCAGCGACCTCGCGACCGCTCGCCATCCCTCGTCGGGTGAGTCGAAGACACCGCGGGGCAGCACTCGGTCGACCAGGCCGATCCGCTCGGCCTCGAGCGCGCCAATGGCGGTTCCGGAACCGGCCAGTAGCAGCGCCTTGCTCTTTCCGACCAGCGCGGCCAGCCGCTCGGCTCCACCCCAGGCCGGCATGATCTCCAGCTGCACCTGGTTGAAGGCGACCTTGATGTCGTCGGCGGCCACGCGGATGTCGGCGGCCACCGCGACTTCGGCGCCACCGCCGAACGCGTGACCGTTGAGCGCCGCGATGACGGGGGCGGGGAAGTCCGCCAACCGATCGCAGATGGACCGCATTCGTCGGGCCATCGCAGCGGCATCCTCCTCGGTCCGCAGCGCGCTTAATTCCTTGAGGTCACCGCCGGAGACGAAGGCTTTGTCCCCGGCACCCTTGATCACCAGCGCCTGCGCACCCGCAGCCGCGTCGAGCGCCTTCTCCAGCTGGTCCATGGTGTCCAGGCCAATGGCGTTGCGCGCGTGCGGACGGTCGATGGTGACCACGGCTAACCCGTCGCCGATCTCCAGGTCCACCATGTTCTTATTTACGCTCCTCGGCAAGAACCCGATATTGGCATTCTCTTCTGGCGAGAATAACATCATCACTGCAGGCTCAAGAACTTCGCCGGCGAGGATGGAGGTGACTCGATGCGGAACCAAATCGTCGTCGCTGCTGCGGTCCTGACCGTCACTTTGGTCGGGGCGTGCGCGTCGAAACCGCCGACCCAGCTCGCCAGCACGGCATCGGTCACCGTGAACGGTAACGACCGGACGTTCCACCTTGTCAAGTGCGGCCAACGCGAATGGACTCGCACGATCGACATCGGTAGCGATTTCGCCGGCGCCAAGCTCATCGTCGACGAAAGCGCGCAGCCGGCGATCGTGGAGTCGCTGCGCATTCAGAACCTGGGTGGCTTCAGCGGGATGTTCTCCCGGGGCGGCGATGGCATGGCCGACATGAGCATGACCGGCGACAACTTCACCGTCAGTGGCACCGCCAACGGCTACAAGACCGATAAGCCCAGTGAACCGGCCACCGCCACCTACAAGATCCACGTGTCGTGCTGACCGCGTCGAACCGCGGTTCGGCGGGGCCCACGTTGCGGTTCGGCGCCTGTAGAGAATAGTATTCTCACAAATCAAGAAGGAGGATTCCATGGGTCAGTTGTCCCACAAGGTGGACGTTCCGTTCCCGATCTTTGACGCCGATAACCATCTCTACGAGCCGCCGGAGGCGCTGACCAAGTTCCTGCCCAAGGAGTACAAGGACTACGTCCAGTACGTGCAGATCAACGGTCGCACCAAGATCGCCATCCGCGGCCAGATCAGCAACTACATTCCGAACCCGACCTTCGAGGTCGTCGCCCGGCCGGGCGCCTGGGAGGAGTACTTCAAGTACGGCAACCCGGACGGCAAGAGCAAGCGCGAGCTGTTCGGCGAGCCGATGCGCGCGATCCCGGCGTTCTTCGAGCCCGGCCCACGCTTGGAGACGATGAACGAGCTGGGCCTGGACAAGACGTTGATGTTCCCGACCTTGGCCAGCCTCCTCGAGGAGCGGCTGCGCGACGACCCGGTCGCCATCCACGTCCTGGTGCACGCGCTGAACGAGTGGCTGGACGAGGTCTGGGGCTTCAACTACCAGAACCGCATCTTCACCACGCCCGTCATCACCCTGCCGATCGTGGAGAAGGCAATCGAGGAGCTGGAATGGGCGGTCAAGCGTGGCGCCCGCGCCATCCTGGTCCGCCCGGCTCCGGTCCCCGGCTTCCGCGGTCCGCGGTCGTTCGCGGTGCCCGAGTTCGACCCGTTCTGGGAACGGGTCGTCGAGCACGACGTGCTGGTCGGCATGCACTCTTCGGACAGCGGCTACTCCCGGTACACCTCCGAGTGGGACGGCGCGGACCAGGAGATGCTGCCGTTCCAGACCAACGCGATGGGCATCCTCAACGAGTGGCGGCCGATCCAGGATTCGGTGGGGTCGTGGGTGATTCACGGCGCGCTCTACCGTCACCCGAAGCTGAAGGTTGCGATCGTCGAGGCCGGTTCGAAGTGGATGACGCCGCTGCTCGACGGCCTGGCCGAGGTGTTCCGCAAAGCCCCGGAGGCGTTCCCGAGCGACCCGGTCGAGATGGTCAAGAGCCGGATTCACGTCAGCCCGTTCTTCGAGGACGGCATCGACGATCTGGTCAACCTGGTCGGTGTGGATCAGGTGCTCTACGGCTCGGACTGGCCGCACCCCGAGGGGCTGGCGGAGCCGACCTACTACATCGAGGCGCTGTCGCACCTGTCGGTGGACGATCAGGCAAAGATCATGGGTGGCAACCTCGGTCGGCTCGTCACGGTGTGACGCCGGCCAACCAACCTTGGCAGACCATCCCCGAGATGGTCTTGAGCGCAGCGGACCGCTTCGGCGATGCGGAAGCCGTCGTCGACGGTCCGCTGCGTTTGACCTTCAAACAGGTCGTCGACCGAATCCGGTGCGCCGCTGGGGCTTTCGCCGACCTCGGCATCGAAAAGGGTGACCGCGTCGCGATCTGGGCACCGAATTCGGCCGAATGGATCATCGCGGCGTTCGGGCTGCTCACCGCGGGCGGTGTGCTGGTCCCGGTCAACACGCGGTTCAAGACCGACGAGGCCGGCGACATCATCGGGCGCGCCAAGGTGAAGGCCGTCCTGGTCCAGAAGGGTTTTCTGGACCAGGACTACACCGCTCCCGCGGGGGTGCCGGTCATCGACCTGAAGTCCGACTTCCTGTCCAGCGGTTCGCCGTTCGAGCGGCCGGTGGACGGCACCGATACCTCGGACATCATCTTCACCTCGGGCACGACCGGGCGTCCCAAGGGCGCGATGCTCAATCACGGTCAGACGCTGCGCATGTACGAGGAGTGGGCGACGCTCGCCGACCTGCGCGAGGGCGACCGCTATTTGCAGATCAACCCGTACTTCCACACGTTCGGGCTCAAGGCCGGCCTGGTCACGTCGTTCCTGCGCGGTGCGACCATGCTGCCGGTCGCGGTGTTCGACGTCGACACCGTGGTGAATCTCATTGAACGCGAACGCATCACGATGCTTCCCGGGCCGCCGACGCTGTATCACTCGCTGTTGACGGTGAGCGACAAGTCCAAGCTGTCGACGTTGCGTGCGGGGGTGACCGGCGCCGCCGACATCCCCGTCGAGCTGGTGCGGCGCATCCACGACGAGCTGCCGTTCCAGACGCTGATGACCGGTTACGGGCTCACCGAGGCCGGCAACGTCACGCTGTCGCTGCCCGGCGATTCCTTCGAGGATGTGGCCACCACCGCGGGCGTGCCGTGCGACGGGGTCGAGGTGCGTATCGCCGACGACGGCGAGGTGCTGGTCCGCGGCTACGGGGTCATGCAGGGGTATCTCGACGAACCGGAGGCCACCGCCCAGGCGATCGACGGCGAGCGATGGCTGCACACCGGCGATCTGGGCGAATTCACCCCCGCCGGTCGGCTGCGCATCGTCGGCCGGAAAAAGGACATGTTCATCGTCGGTGGATTCAATGCCTACCCGGCCGAGATCGAGGGCTTCCTGCTCAACCACCCGGCCGTCGTGCAGGCGGCCGTCATCGGTGTCCCCGATGAGCGGATGGGCCAGGTGGGCAAGGCTTTCGTGGTCCGTAACGCCGACGTCAGCGCCGAAGAGTTGATCGGCTGGTGCCGGGACCGGATGGCCGGGTTCAAAGTGCCGCGCGCGGTACAGTTCCTTGATTCACTTCCACTCAACGCCACGGGGAAAGTGATGAAGGACCAACTGCGATGAACAACGGCGACATTCATTCGATGGTGATCGCGTCGGACTATCGCGTCCCCGATCCGACCCGGGTGTGGCCGCTGCTGGAACGCAATAAGGCCGCCCTGGCCGACATCGGCGCGCACCACGTGCTGGTCTACACCTCGACCCATGACCACGGCCGGGTGTTGGTGATGATCGGCGTCCACAGCCGTGAGCCGATCGTGGAGCTGTTGCGCTCCCGGGTCTTCTTCGACTGGTTCGACGAGGCCGGCGTCGAAGACATCCCCGCGGTCTTCGCCGGCGAGATCGTCGACCGGTTCATCGCGCAGCCACCGAAAACCCCCGCGGCGCCGGGCGTCGTGGTGGCCGCCATCGCGTCGGTCAACGACGTGTCCCTGCTGACCTCCGAGGTCGGCACCGCGATCGACAGGTTCACCACCGCAGGAATCCGAAAGACGTGGGTATTCCAGGCTTTTGACGACGATCACGAGGTGCTGATCCTGCAGGAGTTTCCCGACGAGGACAGCGCGCGGCGCTGGATCGACCACCCCGATGCCGCGGCGCAATGGATGTCCGGGGCGGGCATCGGCGCGTACCCGCCGCTGTTCGTCGGCCGATTCTTCGACATGATGCGCATCTAGGCGGACTGAGGATCCGCCGGTGTTCGTATGCCTGTGTAACGGTGTCACCAGTCAAACCGTGTGCGAAGCGGTGGAAAGCGGCGCGTCGACCACCAAGGAGGTCGCCCAGGCCTGCGGGGCGGGCGCCGACTGTGGTCGGTGCCGCCGCACGGTGCAGGCCATCCTGCGATCATCCAGCCCGCAGCGATCACCCAACTCGCGCTAGATCCTCAACGGCGCGGGCTGCCGTCCGGTGACGTCGGTTGGACGAGTTCGACCAGCAGATTGGGGATTTCGAGCCGCGGCAACACCACCTCGATGAACACCATGCGGTCCTGGTGGTCCGCGGCGGCGGTCAGGGCGTCGTCGAGCTCGCCGTAGGTCTGGACCCGGAACGCCAGATGGTCGATGACGCCCAGCGCTCGGGGAACGTCCGTCCACTTCCAGCTCACGATGTCGTTGTACGGCGCGGTCTCGCCGTGGATCGCCCGCTCGACGGTGTAGCCGTCGTTGTTGACCACCACGATGACGGGGGACAGGCCCTCACGCGAGAAGGTGCCGAGCTCCTGGACCGTCAGCTGCGCGGCGCCGTCCCCAATGAGCAGCACCGTCCTGCGGTCCGGATGCGCCACGGCCGCCCCAACCGCGGCGGGCAACGTGTAACCGATTGAGCCCCATAGCGGTTGACCGATGAAGGTCACTCCCTGCGGCAGCCGGTGGTCGGCCATGCCGTAGAAGGAGGTGCCCTGGTCGGCAAGCACCACGTTGCCCGGGGTGAGGGCCACACACAGGCGGTCCCACAGCATCTTCTGGGTCAGCGGCTGCTCGGGCGGTGGCGGCGGCGGCAGCGGTTCGGCCGGCGGCGCTTCCACCGGTGGCGACGAGGCGCCGCGCCGGACCAGGATGGTGGCCAGCGCCTCCAACGCCGCGCCCATCTCCAAGGGCGCGAAGACTTCCCCGGCGACACTGCTCTGATACTGGCCGACATCGATGGTCCGGGCCGGGTCGATGCGCTGGCTGAAAAAGCCGCTGACCATGTCGGTGAACACCACGCCCGCGGTGACCAACACGGGCGCCTCTTCGATCGCGGTGCGCACCGCCGGAGCGCTGGCGGACCCGGCGTAGATGCCCAGGTAGTGGGGTGAGCTCTCGTCGAGCAGGCTCTTTCCCCACATCAACGTGGCGTGCGGCACCACGTCGGCGTCCAGCAGCGCCTCGAGTTCCTTGATCGCCTGCAGCCGGTGCACCAGCAAGTCGGCGAGCACGGTGAGCTGGTGGTCGCCGATGAGTTCGGTCGCGGCCTCGACGAACATCGTCAGCGCGCGGGGACTGGTGCCACCGGTGTAGCGGGGCAACGGCGCCTCGGGCGGCTCGGTGGGGAAGCGGGCCACGTCGGTGGACAACAGGATGTATCCGGGGCGCTTCTGTTCGCGCACCTCGGACAGCACCCGGTCGATCTCGCGGCGGGCGGTCGCGGGCATGAGATTCGCTTGTGCGCAGGTGATTTCGCGGCTGATGCGGAAGAAGTGCTCGAAGTCCCCGTCGCCGAGCGAATGGTGCAGTGCGCGGCGAGTGCCCTGGGCGTCCTTGGACGGGCCGCCGACGATGTGCACGACGGGCACCTGCTCGGCGTAGCTGCCCGCGACCGCGTTGGCCGCGGAGAGCTCGCCGACGCCGAATGTCGTTACCAAAGCCGACATTCCGCGCAACCGGCCATATCCGTCGGCGGCATAGCCGGCGTTCAGCTCGTTGGCGTTGCCGACCCAGCGGATACTGGGGTGGGCGATGATGTGGTCGAGGAATTCGAGGTTGTAATCGCCGGGAACGCCGAAGATCTCCGAGACGCCGAGTTCGGCGAGACGGTCCAACAGGTAGTCACCGACGGTGTAGGCGGTATCGGTCGCGGCATCAATCACAGGCACGACGGTACGCCCGAAGTCCAATCCGTTCCGGGTGAGACGCCAGGCCAGTATCGTGCGGGCCATGGCACTCAAAGAATCCCGCGACATCGTCATCGAAGCCTCGCCCGACGAGATTCTGGACGTCATCGCCGACTTCGAAGCGATGCCCGAATGGTCGGAGCCTCATCAGAGTGCGGAGATCCTCGACACCGGCGACGACGGGCGCCCCCGCCAAGTGAAGATGAAGGTCAAGGTCGCCGGGATCACCGACGAGCAGGTGATCGCGTACACGTGGGGCGACAACGTGGTGAGCTGGAAGCTGGTCAGCTCCTCGCAGCAGAAGGCGCAGGACGGGAAGTACACCCTGGTGCCGCAAGGTGACGGGACCCTGGTCAAGTTCGAGCTGCTGGCCGACCCGAACGTGCCGCTGCCCGGTTTCGTGCTCAAGCGCGCCGTGAAGGGGACCATCGATTCGGCGACCAAGGCGCTGCGCGACCGGGTGCTTCAGGTGAAGAAGGGTAAGTAGCCGCCGTGAGCGGTGGTCCGCTGGCGGGGGTGAAAGTCATCGAACTCGGCGGCATCGGACCGGGTCCGCACGCGGGCATGCTGCTCGCCGATCTGGGTGCCGACGTGGTGCGGGTGCGCCGGCCCGGCGGGCTCACCATGCCGGCCGAGGATCGCGACCTGCTGCACCGCGGCAAGCGAACCGTCGACCTGAACGTCAAGACGCAGCCGCAGGCGCTGCTTGGCCTGGCCGCCAAGGCCGACGTGCTGCTGGACTGCTTTCGGCCCGGGACCTGCGAGCGACTGGGCATCGGGCCCGACGACTGCGCGGCGGTCAACCCGCGGCTGATCTACGCGCGGATGACCGGCTGGGGACAGGACGGGCCGCTGGCGCCGACCGCCGGTCATGACATCAACTATCTGGCGCAGACCGGTGCGCTGTCGGCGCTGGGCCACGCCGACCGGCCACCGATGCCGCCGCTGAACCTGGTCGCCGATTTCGGCGGCGGCTCGATGCTGGTGGTGATCGGCATCGCGGTCGCCCTCTACGAACGCGAACGCTCGGGGGCGGGGCAGGTGATCGACGCGGCGATGGTCGACGGTGTCAGCCTGCTGGCCCAGATGATGTGGACGATGAAGTCCACTGGGGCACTGCGCGACCGGCGCGAGTCGTTTCTGCTCGACGGGGGCGCCCCGTTCTACGGCTGCTACGAGACCGCCGACGGTAAGTATGTCGCCGTCGGCGCCATCGAGCCGCAATTCTTCGCCGCGTTGCTCGACGGGCTCGGCCTGTCGCCCGACGACGTGCCCGCCCAACACGACAGAGCTTCCTACTCGCGGATGCGCGACATCTTCGCCCAGCGGTTCGCCGGTCGCACCCGCGACGAATGGGCACAGACGTTCGCCGGCACCGACGCGTGCGTCACCGCGGTGCTGACGTGGAGCGAGGCCGCCACCGACGAGCACCTGCGGGCGCGGTCCACGGTGATCACCGCCCACGGCGCCGACCAGGCCGCACCCGCCCCGCGCTTTTCGCGGACCCCGGCCGGACCGGTCGGGAGGCCGCCGGTTTCGGCCACGCCGCTCAACGAAATCAACTGGTAGGAAACTCTTTACGCCGAATCCGTCCGTGTCGGGGTCGGCGTTGCTAAGTTGATCTTCAGTGGCCGTAAAAGCATCACGGGAATTCGTTGTCAACGCGCCGCCAGAAGTGGTGATGGAGGCGCTGACAGATGTTGGCGTCCTCTCATCGTGGTCGCCGCTGCACAAACACATCGAAGTGATCGACCGCTATCCCGACGGCCGGCCCCACCACGTCAAGACCACCATCAAGATTCTCGGGCTGGTCGACAAAGAGATCCTGGAATATCACTGGGGCCCCGATTGGGTTGTCTATGACGCCAAGGGGACCTCCCAGCAGCACGGGCAGCACGTCGAGTACACCCTCAAACCCGAAGGGATCGACCAGACCCTGGTGCGCTTCGACGTCACCGTCGAACCCGGCCGTCCCATGCCCTCGTTCATCGTGCGGCGGGCCGCCGAGAGCGTTCTCGACGCCTCGATGAAGGGGTTGCGCGACCTGGTGGCACGCCACACGGGTTCCCCCGGGTCGGAATAGCCTTCGCGGGTGGCCGCGCTGGCGTTAACTTAGTAGTAGTGGCCGTTCAAGCATCGTCGGAGATCGTCATCGACGCGCCTCCGGAAGTCATCATGGAGGCGCTCGCCGATATGGATGCGGTGCCCTCCTGGTCGTCGGTCCACAAGCGGGTCGAGGTCGTCGACAAGCATCCCGACGGGCGCCCCCATCACGTGAAGGTCACGATCGCGGTGACCGGCATCCACGACACGGAATTGCTCGAATACCATTGGGGCCCAGACTGGATGGTGTGGGACGCCAAGAAGACGGCGCAGCAGCACGGTCAGCACGGCGAGTACAACCTGAGCCGGTTGGGCGTCGACAAGACCAGGGTGCGCTTCACCATCACCGTCGAACCGTGGGCGCCGCTCCCGGAGTTCTGGATCGCCCGGGCCCGCAAGAAAATCCTTCACTCCGCGCTGGAGGGCCTGCGCAAGCGGGTGATGGGGATGGCGGGCTAGCCGGTTTCTTCCAGGGCGCCCAGCCGCTTGATCGCCTCGTCGAGGGTGTCGTCGCGTTTGCAGAAGGTGAAGCGCACCAGGTGATTCCACACGTCGGCCGGACCGCTCGTGGTGGCCGGGTCGCAGAACGCCGACATCGGGATCGCGGCAACGCCAACCTTCTCCGGTAGCACCGCACAGAACTCACCGCTGTCGTCGTATCCGAGCGGACGCGGATCGGCGCACAGGAAGTACGTGCCGGCGCTGGCGTGCACCTCGAACCCGACGTCGATCAGCCCGGCGGCCAGACGATCGCGTCTGGCCTGCAGCGTGGCACGCAGGTCGTCCACCCACGCGTCCTGTGTTTCCAGGGCCAGAGCCACCGCAGGCTGGAAGGGCGCACCGCCGACATAGCTCAGATACTGTTTGGCCGCGCGCATCCCGGCGATGAGAGGTGCTGGGCCGCAAGCCCATCCGATCTTCCAGCCGGTGCAGTTGAACATCTTGGCCGCGCTGGAGATGGTGATCGTGCGCTCGGCCATGCCGTCGAATCCAGCCAGCGGCACGTGCCGGCGGCCGTCGAACACCAGGTGCTCGTAGACCTCATCGGTGATCACCAGCAGGTCGGCCGCGACCGCCACCTCGGCAATGGCGGCCAACTCGTCGGCGCTCAGCACCGTGCCGGTCGGGTTGTGCGGGGAGTTGACGATCAGTGCGCGGGTCCGTGGGGTGACCGCCCGGCGCAGCGCGTCGGCGTCCAGGGCGAAGCCCCGACCGTGGGGGACCAGGGGCACCGCCACCCGTTGCGCGGAGGCCATCGCCACCACCGGCGAGTAGGAGTCGTAGAACGGCTCGATCAGCAGCACCTCGGAGCCCGGTTCGACCAGGCCGATCACCGCCGAGGCGATGGCCTCTGTCGCCCCGACCGTCACCAGCACCTCGGTGTCGGGGTCGTAGTCGATGCCGTAGCGGCGCCGACGCTGCGCGGCGATGGCGTGGCGCAGCGGCGCGATGCCGATGCCCGGGGGGTACTGGTTGACGCCGTCGGCGATGGCCTCCTGCGCGGCCTTGAGCATGGCCGGGGGCCCGTCCTCGTCGGGGAACCCCTGACCCAGGTTCACCGCTCCGATCCGCGCGGCCAGCGCCGACATCTCGGCGAACACCGTGGTCGCGTAGGGCCGCAGCCGCTCCACCGTCATGGTGGTCGAGCTTAGGCGTGGCATGCCACGGCGAGCGCCGCGACGTCTTGCCGGCCCGGTGTGAAGTTAGGCGCACACTCGCCGCCGAGCGTGAAGGTAATTTCTCGCTCGCCCACGGGCGGGCGGCGATCCGCCAACCGAACGCGTGGCGTCCGTCACAAGGCACCCCTGAGCTGGGCGGATCTGCTCAACCAACAGGTTGGCCGGGGGGCCTGTTAGGGTGGGGCGGAATCTAGTCTCGGAGACGGATTCGAACCCTATTCGTCAGAACAGGAAGTCGTCATGTCCGAAGAAGCTTTTATCTATGAGGCCATCCGCACCCCGCGGGGCAAGCAGCGCAACGGTTCGCTGAACGAGGTCAAGCCGCTCAACCTGGTCGTGGGCCTGGTGGACGAGCTGCGCCGGCGTTTCCCCGACCTGGACGAGAACCTGATCAGCGACATGATCCTGGGTGTGGTGTCCCCGGTCGGTGACCAGGGCGGCGACATCGCCCGCACCGCCGTGCTGGCCGCCGGGCTGCCCGAGACCACCGGCGGCGTGCAGCTCAACCGGTTCTGCGCCTCCGGCCTCGAGGCCGTCAACACCGCCGCCCAGAAGGTGCGGTCCGGCTGGGACGACCTGGTGCTGGCCGGCGGTGTCGAGTCAATGAGCCGGGTCCCGATGGGCTCCGACGGCGGCGCCTGGGCGACCGACCCCGAGACCAACTACCAGATCGGCTTCGTGCCGCAGGGCATCGGCGCCGACCTGATCGCCACCATCGAGGGCTTCTCCCGTGACGACGTCGACGCCTACGCGCTGCGCTCGCAGGAGAAGGCCGCCGCGGCCTGGTCGGGCGGCTACTTCGCCAAGTCGGTCGTGCCGGTGCGCGACCAGAACGGGCTGGTCATCCTCGACCACGACGAGCACATGCGGCCCGACACCACGCTCGAGGGCCTGGGCAAGCTCAAGACCGCGTTCGACGGCATCGGCGAGATGGGCGGCTTCGACGACGTCGCGCTCACCAAGTACCACCGGGTCGAGAAGATCAACCACGTCCACACCGGCGGCAACAGCTCGGGCATCGTGGACGGCGCCGCGCTGGTGCTGGTCGGTTCGGAGGCCGCGGGCAAGTCGCAGGGCCTGACGCCGCGGGCCCGCATCGTGGCCACCGCCACCAGCGGCTCGGACCCGGTCATCATGCTGACCGGCCCGACCCCGGCCACGCGCAAGGTGCTCGACCGCGCGGGCCTGACGATCGACGACATCGATCTCTTCGAGCTGAACGAGGCGTTCGCGTCGGTGGTGCTGAAGTTCCAGAAGGACCTCAACATCCCGGACGAGAAGCTGAACGTCAACGGTGGCGCCATCGCGATGGGCCACCCGCTGGGCGCCACCGGCGCCATGATCACCGGCACCATGGTCGACGAGCTCGAGCGCCGCAACGCGCGTCGCGCGCTGATCACGCTGTGCATCGGCGGCGGCATGGGCGTCGCCACCATCATCGAGAGGGTTTAAGACCATGGCAGAGAACACCATTCAGTGGGACAAGGACGACGACGGCATCGTCACCCTGACCCTGGACGACCCCACCGGGTCGGCCAACGTGATGAACGAGCACTACAGCGAGTCGATGCACAACGCTGTGGAACGCCTTGTCGCCGAGAAGGATTCGATCACCGGCGTGGTGATCACCAGCGCGAAGAAGACCTTCTTCGCCGGCGGTGACCTGAAGGGCATGATCAACCTCGGCCCGGAGAACGCCGGGGAGGCGTTCGACACCGTCGAGTCGGTCAAGCGTGACCTGCGTGCGCTCGAGACGCTGGGCAAGCCGGTGGTGGCCGCCATCAACGGCGCGGCGCTGGGCGGAGGCCTCGAAATCGCGCTGGCCTGTCACCACCGCATCGCGGCCGACGTCAAGGGCAGCGTCCTGGGCCTGCCCGAGGTGACGCTGGGCCTGCTGCCCGGCGGCGGCGGGGTGACCCGCACCGTGCGGATGTTCGGCATCCAGAACGCCTTTATGAACATCCTGTCGCAGGGCACCCGCTTCAAGCCGGCCAAGGCCAAGGAAATCGGCCTGGTCGACGAGCTCGTCGGCTCGGTGGACGAACTGGTGCCGAGCGCGAAGGCCTGGATAAAAGAGGTCAAGGACAACCCGGACTCTTTTACACAGCCCTGGGACAAAAAGGGTTACAAGATGCCCGGCGGCACCCCGTCCAGCCCCGCGCTGGCCGGCATCCTGCCGTCGTTCCCGGCGTTGCTCAAGAAGCAGCTCAAGGGCGCACCGATGCCGGCGCCGCGCGCCATCCTGGACGCGGCCGTCGAGGGCGCGCAGGTGGACTTCGACACCGCCAGCCGCATCGAGAGCCGGTACTTCACGCAGCTGGTCACCGGCCAGGTCGCCAAGAACATGATCCAGGCGTTCTTCTTCGACCTGCAGCACATCAACGGCGGCGGGTCGCGGCCGGACGGCATCGAGCCGGTCAAGATCAACAAGATCGGTGTGCTGGGTGCGGGCATGATGGGCGCCGGTATCGCCTACGTGTCGGCCAAGGCCGGCTTCGAGGTGGTGCTCAAGGACGTCAGCCTCGAGGCCGCCGAAAAGGGCAAGGGCTACTCGGAAAAGCTTGAGGCCAAGGCACTTCAGCGTGGCAAGACCACCGAGGAGAAGAGCAAGGCGCTGCTGGACCGAATCACGCCTGCCGCCGACCCGGAGGCCTTCAAGGGCGTCGACTTCGTGATCGAGGCGGTGTTCGAGAACCAGGAACTCAAGCACAAGGTGTTTCAGGAGATCGAGGACATCGTCGAGCCCAACGCGCTGCTGGGATCGAACACCTCGACGCTGCCCATCACCGGTCTGGCGACCGGCGTCAAGCGCCAAGAGGACTTCATCGGGATTCACTTCTTCTCGCCGGTCGACAAGATGCCGTTGGTCGAAATCATCAGGGGCGAAAAGACTTCCGACGAGGCGCTGGCCCGGGTGTTCGACTACACGCTGGCCATCGGCAAGACCCCGATCGTCGTCAACGACAGCCGCGGCTTCTTCACCAGCCGCGTCATCGGCACGTTCGTCAACGAGGCGCTCGCGATGCTCGGTGAGGGCGTGGAGCCGGCCAGCGTCGAGCACGCCGGCAGCCAGGCCGGCTACCCGGCACCGCCGCTGCAGCTGTCCGACGAGCTCAACCTCGAGCTGATGCACAAGATCGCCACGGCCACCCGCAAGGGCGTCGAGGACGCCGGCGGCACCTACGAGCCGCACCCGGCCGAGGCCGTCGTCGAGAAGATGATCGAGCTGGGCCGCCCGTCGCGGTTGAAGGGCGCGGGCTTCTACGAGTACGCCGACGGCAAGCGCACCCGGCTGTGGCCGGGCCTGCGCGAGACGTTCAAGTCCGGCAGCGCCGATATCCCGTTGCAGGACATGATCGATCGGATGCTGTTCGCCGAGGCGCTGGAAACCCAGAAATGCCTCGACGAGGGCGTGCTGACGTCGACCGCCGACGCCAACATCGGGTCGATCATGGGCATCGGGTTCCCGCCGTACACCGGTGGTAGCGCCCAGTTCATCGTCGGCTACTCCGGTGCGCACGGCATCGGCAAGGAAGCGTTCGTGGCCCGGGCCAAGGAACTGGCCGAGCGGTACGGCGACCGATTCCTGCCGCCTGCATCGCTCACCTAACTACCGCGAGCAGACATAAAAACCCCCGCACGCACGGCGTGTCGGGGGTTTTTACGTCTGCTCACCGGTCAGGGGCGCCGTTGGAACAGGTAGTACCACGCCGGCGTCTTCTCGGCGCGGTCCAGCTCGCGTTCCGCGCCGGCGGACAACAGCGTCCAGCCTTGCGCGAAGCGGCGTTCCATCTCGGCGCGGTCGACCCCGCGCACCCCGACCCGGCCGCCGGGCACGAACGCGACGATCAGCAGCCGCGCGCCGGGCGCCGCCAGGGCGGTGATCTCGCGGACGTAGGCGTCGCGATCCGCGTCGCTCATGTTGTGCAGGCACCCGTTGTCGACGATCAACTCGAAGTTCGCGCCGATGCCGGTCCGGCTCAGCTGCGTGACGTCGGCCTGGACGAAGTCGACGGCGGCGCCCGCCGCGTGTGCCTTGGCGCGGGCACGCTCGAGCGGCTTGGCCACGAAGTCGACCGCGGTGACCTTCCAGCCGTGTTGGGCGAGATAGATCGAGCAGTCACCGGTGCCGCAGCCGACCTCCAGGGCCGACCCCGCGGGAAGGGCGGCGGCGTTCGGGGTTCCCTCGACGAGATCGCGCACGCTCTGTGCGAGCGGATGGCCATCCCACGGGGTGAAACCGACGCGGTAAAAGATCCGAAACAACGTCTGTTTGGAGGCCATAGCTCACCCTAGGCCGCGTCGCGGCGGCCGGTCACCCCTCCCGGGAGGCGGCGGCGATTCGGCGCCATTCCTCACGCGGGAACGCGCGAGGATCGGCCCGCAGCACTTGGACGCAGACGTGGTCGGCGCCCGCGGAACGATGCTCGGCGACGCGGCGCATGACGGCCTCTTCATCGCCCCACGCGATGATCGCGTCGAAGAGCCGATCGCTCACCTGCGATAGGTCCTCCTCGGAGAAGCCGCTGCGCAGCAGGTTGTTGGCGTAGTTGGGCAACGCCAAATACGATCGCAGCCAATCGGTTCCGATCTGGCGGGCCTCCTCGGCGCTGTCGGTCAGGATCACCGTCTGTTCGGGCAGCAGCAGCGGCCCGCCCCCCAGCGTCGCGCGGGCGGACGCGGTGTGCTCGGGCGTGACCAGGTATGGGTGGGCGCCGCCGGCCCGGGTCGCGGCCAGCGTCAGCATCTTGGGGCCGAGCGCGGCAAGAACCCGGCGTTCGATGGGAACCGGCCGCAGCGCGGCATCCAGGCCGTCCAGGAACGACGCCGTCGCCGCCAGCGGTTTGCGGTAGCGACCGGGTTGGCCGGCGTCGATCAGCGGCGCGTGGCTGACGCCGATTCCCAGCAGGAACCGGTCACCGTGTTCGGCGGTCAGGGTCGCGTAGGACTCGGCGACCTCGGACGGCGAATGCATCCACAGGTTCAGGATTCCGGTGGCGATCACGGTCCGCTTGGTCGCGCCGAGCAGATGACCCACCGCGTCGAACACCGGGCCGCCGACGTCGGGTATCCACAGCGCCGGGAAGCCCAGTTCGTCGAGTTCCGCTGCGGCGTCGGAGGATTCGGCGGGGTCGCCGTAGCGCAGTTGACTGCTCCAGATTCCCACCCCGGTCAGTTTCATGTGCAGCCTTCCCGTCGTGGCGCGCGGTGGCTCGCGCCCGCCGCTCTACGCAACATGCTGTCAGACGTCACCGAAGGCGTACTCGGGGACCGGCATCGAGTCGTGCATCCGCACGCCCTTGGTGTTCAGCTTCGCCAAGGACCGCGACAGCGATCCCGGCATCGCCGAGACCAGTTGGGCCCCACGGGTCAACGCCCACAGGCCGATTCGCGAACCGGGGATGACGCCCTTGGCCGCCCCGCGGGCAAAGGACCGGCTGCGGTGCACCGGTTCACGCATGCGGAGTTCGTAAGCGGCGAAGGCGCGCAGGTGGTCGCCCTCCGCCTCGGCGAGCTCGCCGGCCAGCACGTAGGCCCCGAGCACGGCGAGGCTGGTGCTGCCGCCCACCGCGGGGCCCGGGCAGTATCCGGCGTCCCCGACCAGGGTGACCCGGCGGCGCGACCACCGGTCGGTGCGCAGCTGGGTGATGGAGTCGAAGTAGAAGGTGGGCGTGCGCTCCAGCTCACCCAGCCAGCCGTCCACCTGGTCGTGCATCCCGGTGAACGCGTCCCGCAGTAATCGCTTCTGGCGCAACGCATCGTGATGGTCGTAGTCCAATTCCGCCTTGCTGCGGAACATGAACACCGCGCGGGCGTCGTCCAGGTGGTCGGCGGTGTAGATGCCGGCGAAGCGGCTGACCCCCACGTGGGCGACCATTTCGCCGGGCGCCACCAGCGACTTGGGCGCCGAGACCACCGACAGGTAGCCGCCGAGGAAGCGGGTCAGGTCCGCGTCGTCGCCGAAGGTCAGGCGCCGCACATTGGAGTGCAGGCCGTCGGCGCCCACGATCACGTCGAACGTGCGCGCCGGGCCGTGCTCGAAGGTCACGGTGCCGTCGTGCTCGATCCCGGTGATCGAATCACCGAACAGATACTCGACGTCGTCGCGCGCGGCGTCGTAGTAGATCTCGCTGAGGTCGTCGCGCATGATTTCCACGTGCCGGTCGGAGGTGGCCGCGTAGATCTTGGTGAGGTCGATCCGGCTGGGCTTCGACCGGCCTTCCCGGTGCAGCGTCAGTCGGTCCGTTCCGGTGGCGCGCGCCTCGATGCGCGGCAGGACACGCATCTTCGCCGAGATCTCCATTGCGGGACGGAACAAGTCCACGGCGTGGCCACCGGTTTTGCGCAGCGTCGGTGCGCGCTCGACCACGGTGACGTCGAAGCCGTACCGGGTCAGCCAGTACGCCAGGACCGGGCCGGCGATGCTGGCACCGGAGATGAGTATCCGCATGGCGCCTCCCACACTTACTTAACGTTCGGTAAGCGTAGCATCCCACTTACCTATCGGTAAGTCAGATAAGCTCGTGGGGTGAGCAGGCCCCGGTCGGACACCCGCGAGCGCATCCAAGAGGTCGCCCGCGAGCTGTTTTTGCAGCGCGGCGTGCAGCGCACCAGCCTGCAGGACATCGCGAATCAGCTGGGCATCACCAAACCCGCGCTGTATTACCACTTTCCGTCCCGCGAGGATCTGGTGCGCAGCATCCTGGTGCCGCTGATCGACGAGGGTGAGCGGTTCGTCGCCGACCACGAGGGCCGCGGTGACAACGACGTTCGCGAATTGCTCGAGGGCTATTTCGACCTCCACTACCGGCACCGCCGGGACCTGGTGCTGTTGTTGACCGAGCTGTCGACGCTGATCGACCTCGACCTCATCGACACCGTGCTGGCCTGGCGTGAGCGGCTGGCCAGGCTGGTGTTCGGGAATAAGCCGACGCTCGCGCAATCCACGCGGGCGGTGGTCGCGTTCGGCGGCCTGCAGGACTGTTGCGTGCAGTTCCCCGATGCCCCGCACAAGGAGCTGCGCGAGAAGTCGGTCGCGGCCGCGCTCGACGCGCTGGGCGGGTGAGGCGGGAGGGCTGCGGCTACAGTCCGGGTATGCGCTTTGGTCTCTTCATCCCGCAGGGCTGGCGAATGGATCTGGTCGGCATCGAACCCGAAAATCATTGGGCGGTGATGCGCGACCTGGCCGACCACGCGGACAGGGGCAGGTGGGACTCGCTGTGGGTCTACGACCATTTCCACACCGTGCCCGTGCCGACCGGGGAAGCCACACACGAGGCCTGGTCACTGATGGCCGCCTATGCGGCCACCACGTCGCGGATCAAACTGGGCCAGATGTGTACGGCGATGAGCTATCGCAACCCCGTCTATCTCGCCAAGGTCGCCGCGACGGCCGACATCATCTCGGGTGGGCGCATTCAGATGGGCATCGGTGGCGGCTGGTACGAGCACGAATGGCGCGCCTACGGATACGGATTCCCCTCGGCGGGTGTGCGATTGGGCCGCCTGGACGAGGGCGTGCAGATCATGCGCGGTGCCTGGCGCGACGGCAAGGTCAGCTTCGACGGCAGGCACTACCAGGTCGAGGGCGCGATTGTTGCGCCTAAGCCCTTGCAGGGCAACGGGATTCCGCTGTGGATCGCCGGCGGTGGCGAAAAGGTGACGCTGCGGATCGCCGCCCGGTACGCGCAGTACACCAACTTCACTCCCGAGCCGGAGGCGTTCGCGCACAAGTCGGGCGTGCTGGCCGAGCACTGCCGCGACGTGGGCACCGACTTCGGCGCCATCGTGCGTTCGGTCAACGTCAACGCCATCGTGGGCGCGTCGGAGGCCGACGTCGAAGACCGGCTGCGGCGGGTCCGCGACCGCCTGGCCGGCTACGTCGGTGAGGCTTCGGCGGACGCGATGATCGCCGGGACCAGCGGCCCCGATTCGGCAACGGGCACACCGGAACAGGTCATCGAGCGGCTCACCAAGATCCGCGACCTCGGCTGCGAGTACGCGATCTGCTACTTCCCCGAGGCCGCCTATGACCGCTCGGGCATCGAGTTGTTCGAGCGTGAGGTCATGCCCGCGCTGAGTTAGCGCGTTACACGTCGCTGGTGAGGTACCTCGTCTTGGCCGGTGGCGCGGCGAGCAGCGGGGGAAGCTGCGTCAGCTTGCCCTCGCCGGCGCGGAAGGCGCGGTAGGCCTCGTCGTGCTCGACCGACTCCCAGATTTCGTAGATGAGCCAGTGCGCTTCGTCGTCCTCGTCGACGAGCACGTCGGTGCGCACGTTCCCGTCGAACGCCCGGGTGTCCTGTAGCGCCCGGCCCATCAGCTCGCGCCCCGCGGCGACCTCGTCGGGCTTGAATCGGAGCTCGAGTATCACCGTGACCGTCATGCGCCCAACATATCGCTGCGCTTCAGCCCATCGACGTCCTCCCGAAGATGAGAATGCGGTTTCCACTTTTCGGAAAGCTGTTATACGGTTCAGTGAGCAATGTTCTGTGGCGGATTGTGGAGGATCCTCGATGCAGAAGGCACTCGACCCTGAGATCTCTACCTGGCCCGATGAGAGCCCGCAGCTGATCGGCAGCCGATGTGGCAGCTGCGAGGCGACCACCTTCCCGGTGCAGCAGTGGTGCCCGCGGTGCAGCGCCGGTGAGATGTCCGAGGTGCTGTTGCCCCGCCGCGGAACGCTGGTGGCGTGGACCACCCAGGGCTTCCCGCCCGGCGCCCCCTATGCCGGTCCGACCGGTAAGGACTTCGTGCCGTTCGGCGTGGGGTTGGTTCAGCTCGGCTTGGGAGAAGAAGCAGTCATCCGCGTCGAAGGCCGGCTGACCGAGAACGACCCGGCCAAGCTGCAGTTCGGCCAGGAAGTCGAGCTGACCATGGTGCCGTTCGCCACCGACGACGAGGGCGCCGAAATCATCACCTTCGCATTCCAGCCGGTCTGAGTGGCGATCGTGAGCGCGGCGCAGCCGGGCGAAGCGGGTCGCCACCATCAACCAGTGGCGATCGTGAGCGCGGCGCAGCCGGGCGAAGCGGGTCGCCACCATCGAACTCTGAGGAGCCTGAGATGACCAACGATGTCGCCATCATCGGCGTGGGCCTGCACCCTTTCGGCAGGTTCGACAAGACCGCGATGCAGATGGGCGCCGAGGCCGTCCAACTCGCCCTCAAAGACGCCGGCGTGGACTGGAAGGACATCCAATTCGGCTTCGGCGGCAGCTACGAAGTCTCCAATCCCGACGCGGTGACCCGGCTGGTCGGGCTGACCGGCATCACGTTCACCAACGTGTTCAACGCCTGCGCCACCGCGGCCAGCGCCATCCAGCAGACCGCCGACACCATCCGGCTGGGCAAGTACGACATCGGCATCGCCATCGGCCTCGACAAACACCCGCGCGGCGCCTTCACCGATGACCCCGCCAAGCTGGCGCTGCCGCAGTGGTACGCCAACAACGGCCAGTTCGTCACCACCAAGTTCTTCGGGATGAAGGCCAACAAGTACATCCACGACCACAACATCTCCCAGGAGACGCTGGCTCGGGTGGCCAACAAGAACTTCCGCAACGGCGCGCTGAACCCGAATGCGTTCCGGCGCAAGGAGATTTCCGTCGAGGAGATCCTCGCCTCGCCCGCGCTGAACTACCCGTTGACGCAGTACATGTTCTGCGCGCCCGACGAGGGCGCGGCCGCGGTCATCATGTGTCGCGCCGACATGGCCGAGAAGTTCACCGACAAGCCAGTCTATGTGCGCGCCTGCGAGATTCGGACCCGGCGCTTCGGCGCCTACGAGGTGCACGCCACGTCGGCGCCGCTGGACGAGGACGCCTCACCGACGGTCTACGCCGCCAAGGCCGCCTACGAGGCGGCGGGCATCGGTCCGGAGGACGTCGACATCGCCCAGTTGCAGGACACCGATGCCGGCGCCGAGGTGATTCACATGGCCGAGACGGGTCTGTGCGCGGACGGCGAGCAAGAAAAGCTGCTGGCCGACGGCGCCACCGAGATCCACGGCTCGATGCCGGTCAACACCGACGGCGGCCTGATCGCCAACGGCGAGCCGATCGGTGCGTCGGGCCTGCGGCAGATGCACGAGCTGGTGCGGCAGTTGCGTGGCGAGGCGGGGGAGCGCCAGGTACCGGGCAATCCGCGCGTCGGCCTGGCCCAGGTGTACGGCGCGCCCGGCACCGCGTCGGCGACCATCCTGTCGCGTTAAATCGCCGGACCCAGCAGGTCATCCGCGTCGCGGATGATGTAGCCGTAACCCTGCTCGGCCAGGAAGCGCTGCCGATGCGCGGCGTACTCGGCGTCCAGGCTGTCGCGCGCCACCACGGAATAGAAGATGGCACCCCCGCCGTCGGACTTGGGCCGCAACAGCCGCCCGAGCCGCTGCGCCTCCTCTTGGCGTGAGCCGAATGTCCCCGAGACCTGCACTGCCACAGAGGCTTCCGGTAAGTCGATGGAGAAGTTGGCGACTTTGGACACCACCAAGGTGGACAACTCGCCGCGGCGGAAGGCGTCGAACAGCTCTTCGCGTTCCTTGGTGCGGGTGGAACCCTGGATCACCGGGGCGTTGAGCTCCGCGCCGAGTTCGTCGAGCTGATCGAGGTAGGCGCCGATCACCAGCGTCTGCTCGCCGGGATGCTTGGCCAGGATCGACTTGACCACAGCGATTTTGGTGTGCACCGTCGAGCACAGCTTGTAGCGCTCTTCGGGTTCGGCGGTGGCGTAGAGCATCCGCTCGTTGTCGGTCATGGTGACCCGCACCTCGACGCACTCGGCCGGCGCGATCCACCCCTGCGCCTCGATGTCCTTCCATGGCGCGTCATAGCGTTTCGGGCCGATCAGGGAGAACACGTCCCCCTCGCGGCCGTCCTCGCGGACTAGCGTGGCGGTCAGCCCGAGGCGTCGCTTGGACTGCAGATCGGCGGTCATCCGGAACACTGGCGCCGGCAACAGGTGAACCTCGTCGTAGATGATCAGGCCCCAGTCGCGGCTGTCGAAGAGCTCGAGGTGCCGGTATTCGCCCTTGGTGCGGCGAGTGATCATCTGATAGGTCGAAATGGTGACCGGTCGGATCTCCTTGCGTTCGCCGGAGTATTCGCCGATCTCGTCCTCGGTGAGCGACGTGCGGGCGATCAGCTCGCGCTTCCATTGGCGCGCCGCGACGATGTTGGTGACCAGAATCAGTGTCGTCGCGCCGGCTTTCGCCATGGCGGCCGCGCCCACCAGCGTCTTGCCGGCGCCGCAGGGCAGCACCACCACGCCCGATCCGCCGGACCAGAACGAGTCGGTGGCCATCTGCTGATAGTCGCGCAGGTGCCAGCCGTCCTGGGCCAGGCTGATCGGGTGCGCTTCGCCGTCGACGTAGCCCGCGAGATCCTCGGCGGGCCAACCGATCTTGAGCAGCATCTGCTTGACCCGGCCGCGCTCGCTGGGGTGGACGATGACGGTGTCGTCGTCGATCCGGGCGCCGAGCATGGGGGCAATCTTCTTGTTGCGCAGCACCTCTTCGAGCACCGCGCGATCCAGGCTCACCAGCGTCAGACCGTGCGCGGGATTCTTCACCAGCTGCAGGCGGCCGTAGCGGGCCATGGTGTCGACGATGTCGACCAGCAGCGGCTGCGGCACCGCGTAGCGCGAGAAGCTGACCAGCGCGTCGACCACCTGCTCGGCGTCGTGGCCGGCCGCGCGGGCGTTCCACAGCGCCAGCGGCGTGATGCGGTAGGTGTGCACGTGTTCGGGCGCGCGTTCGAGCTCGGCGAACGGCGCGATGGCGGCGCGCGCCGCGCCTGCCAGCTCGTGGTCCACCTCGAGCAGCACCGTCTTGTCGGACTGCACGATCAACGGTCCGTCAGTCATCTAAGCGCCACTCCTCCTCCTCTGCGTGGGCATGCCACCCATTATCGAGCGGTGGCCGACACGACCGACGTGATGCGGTGGATGGCGAAGTCACGCAACCGGCCGGACGCGGAATCGAACGCCACCAACTGGCCGCCCTTGATGGTGATGGGCGACACCACGCGCTGGGTGGCCACCCCCGCCGCATCCAGATAACCGATGACCAGGGTCTCTTGTTCCCTGGCCGCGCGCTGCAGCTGCGTCATGGTGACCGCCGGGTCGACGCGGACGTTGCCGAACGGTGCGGCGGTCACCTTACGCAGCACCGCCACCACCGCGTGGAGGCTGTCGGTATTGGGGCGCCGGGCCGGGCGGTACGGCCGGCGTTGCTGCGGGGTGGCCACCCTGGCGCCACGCGGACGGACGTCGACGATGGCTCCAGAGGAGTCCTCGGCGGCCGGGGCGAACCCCGCGGCGCGCAACGCGGTGAGCACCTCGCCGATGGGCGCGGGCGACACCGCGACCGTCGGCGCCAGGGCCCGCAGCTGCACCTCTTCGGTCGCCGGAGCGGCCACTGCCTGGGCCAGCAGCGCTGGGTCCTCGCAGCGCACGAACGACGAGGCCATGCCGATCCGCAGCTGCCCGTGCCGTCGCGCGACGTCGTCGATCAAATAGGTGAGGCCTTGGGGCACCGGCGTTGTGGAATGGTTGGCGAACAGCGAATGCATCCAGTCGCGCGTCTTGCCGACATCGAGCGCGTGCCGGATCGACTGCTCGCTGACGCGGTACACCATTGCGGTGCCCGCGGATTCGACGGTGGCCACGACGGCGAGTTCCTCGGCCAGGTCGCGTTCCAGCGGCCCGGGCACGACCACCGTCAAATCCGCCTGCACCAGGAAGTGATCGACCGGTTTGGGCAGCGCCCGGTTCATCGCCTCAATGGCAAGCTGCGGATCGCCGTCGTCGTCGAGCAGCGCGCGGCCGGGCGTGCTGATCGCGCCGCGGCCCACCAGGCCCAGGGCGTTGCTCTCGGCGAGCAGATCCCCGACGGGCCCCGGCTGCAACCGCTTGGCCCAGCGCGGCCTGTTCGGCGGTCAGCTTGTGGTCCAGGTGCAGGCGGACGA
>NZ_QMEV01000029.1 GCF_003284935.1 Mycobacterium colombiense | reverse complement strand
ACCAGCCAGCCGCAGCGCCGGGCCACCTCGGGCAAGACCGCGCCGCCGTCCACCGCCGCACCGAGCGGTGAGCAGGCGCGGCTGATCAGCCTGCTGCCGCCCGGCTACCTGCCCGGCGCCTGCACGCGGCCACTCCGGAGTCCGGCAGCATCTGGGTGACCGCGGTGGCCGTGGTGACCTGCGGACAGAACAGCCAGCCCGGGGGCCCGACCCGGGCTACCTACGGACTGTTCGGAACGCCGGACCGGCTGAAACGGGCCTTCACCGACGACATCGGCAACATCAGCCTGGTGAACTGCCCCGGCGAGGGACGCTCACCCGTCAGCTGGCACTACGACGAGACTCCCAACGACATGGCCGGCCTGATCGCGTGCGGCACCTACAACAACCACCCCAACGTGATCTGGTCCAACGACGCCCGACTGATGCTCAGCGACGTCAGCGGCGACCCGGCCACCGTCGAAGACCTGCACACATGGTGGGACGCGTACGGCTGATCCGCCGCGGCTCAGTCCGCCGCCGGCTCCGAATCCTCTTGACGGTCGGCGTCTTCCACGGTCAACGGCAATGCCAGCTCTTCGAGCGGGCGCCGCTCGGCGGCGATGCCCAGCCACAGCTCGACCAGGCCCGCGGCCGCCATCACGGCCGCCCCGATGAGGAATGACCACACGACCTCGGTGCGCATGCCCGAGTTGATCAGCTGACCGAACAGCAACGGCCCGGTGATACCGCCGATCGCCGTGCCCATCGCGTAGAAGAAGGCGATCGCCAGCGCCCTGGTCTCCATCGGGAAGATCTCGCTGACCGTCAGGTACGCCGCGCTGGCGCCCGCCGAGGCCAGGAAGAACGCGACGATCAGCACGCCGATGAACGCCCAGACGCCGCCGGCCCGGGTGAGAAACACCAGCGCCAGCGCCACCACCGCGACGGCCGAACCGATGTACGTCAGCGTGATCATCGGTTTGCGGCCGACGGTGTCGAACAGGTGCCCGAGCACCAGCGGGCCGGCGAAATTGCTCAGGGCCCACAGCACGAAGAACACCGGCACCATGCCCGAGGGCACCGCGTAGAACTGGCTGAGCAGCGTCCCGAGGTTGAACGTGACGCCGTTGTAGAGGAACGCCTGCCCGATGAACAGCGCCAGCCCGAGGATCGCGCGGCGCGGATAGAGCTTGAACGCCACGGCGGCGATCTCCCGGAACGAAATCGCGGTGCGCTGACGGATCCGCAGCGCCTTGCCCTGCGGTTCGGGCAGCGGTTGGCCGGTCTCGTGCTGGACCGCCTCCTCGATCTCGCCGACGATCTGCTCGGCCTCCTCCTCGCGGCCGTGGATGAACAGCCAGCGCGGGCTCTCCGGGACATTGCGCCGCACCAGCAGCACGAAAATGCCGAGGATGGCGCCGATTCCGAAGGCGAGCCGCCAGCCGATGTTGGGCGGGAAGTTCGAGGTGTTCAACAGGATCAGCGCGCCGCCCGCCCCGGCGGCCGAACCCAGCCAATAGGTTCCGTTGATCACCAGGTCCACCCGCCCGCGCACCCGCGCCGGGATCAACTCGTCGATCGCCGAATTGATGGCGGCGTATTCGCCCCCGATGCCCGAGCCGGTGAAAAAGCGGGTCAGGAAGAAGTACCACGGCGCGAACGCGAACGCGGTCGCGACCGTGGCCACCAAATAGATGGCCAGGGTGAGGATGAACAGGTTGCGGCGGCCGAATCGGTCGGTCAGGTGGCCGAAGAACAGGGCCCCCGAACACGCGCCGGCGATGTAGATCGCGGCCGCCATGCCGATCTGCGCGGGGTTGAGCGCGATGCCGCTGTTGTGCTCCATCAACCGGGCCGAGACGTTGCCCACCATGGTGACCTCGAGCCCGTCGAGCACCCACACGCCGCCCAGGCCGACGACGACGTGCCAGTGAAACCGCGACCACGGCAGCCGGTCCAGCCGCGCCGGCACATGCGTCGAGATGGTCTTGGTTTGCGCGCTCGCATTCATGCGGTCTCCGTTCTGGGTTGAGGAGAGACTTACCCACCCGCGCCCGTCGCTAGCCCTGCGCGCGCTCTCGGAAACGGCGCCGCGCCCGTCGGCGTCAGCCGCGGTCGGAGCGGGACTCCTCGGGGGTCCAGGCCTGCGGCTGGCCGGGGTGGCCGGGGAAGAGGAAGTCGATGAAGGCCGCGGCGGTGGGCTGCGGTTCGTGGTTGGCCAGGCCCGGGCGCTCGTTGGCTTCGATGAAGGCGTACTCGGCGCCCGTGACGTCGGGCACCAGCAGGTCGATGCCGGTCACCGGGATGCCGATGGCCTCGGCGGCCGTCACCGCCACGCGGCACAGTTCGCTGTTCACGTGCGCGGTGACGTCGTGGATGGTGCCGCCCTGATGCAGGTTGGCGGTGCGGCGCACCCGTAGCCGGGTGCCCTGGGGCAGCACGTCGTCCAGCTTCCAGCCGGCCTCGGCGACCGTCGACTCGGTGAGGTCGTCGAGCGGGATGCGGGACTCGCCGCCGGTGGCCGCCGAGCGCCGCCGGCTTTCGGCCGCGATCAGGTCCCGCACGCTGTGCTCCCCTGTGCCGATGACCTCGGGAGGCATCCGCAGCGCGGCGGCCACCACGCGGCCGTCGATCACCACCAACCGAAGGTCGTCGCCGGTGACCCGCTGTTCGATGAGCACGTCCGGGTATTGCTGGCGGGCCCGCGCCAGCGCGGAGCTGAGGTCGTCGGGGCCGTTTTCCGCCACCACCCCGACGGTGATGCCTTTGCCCTGCTCGCCGCGCGTCGGTTTGACGACGACCTCGCCGACCTCCTTGAGGAAGGCGAAATCGCCCTCGTCGAAGGTGGCCAGCCGCGCCCGCGGCACGGTGATGCCGGCCTCGGAGACCAGGCGCCGTGTCAGCCGCTTGTCGTCGCACCGGCACATCGCCACCGCCGAGGTGTACTCCGACAGCGACTCGCGGGTGATGACGCTGCGGCCGCCGTGGGTCAGACGCATCTCGCCCGTCTCGGCGTCGAGCACCTCCACCCAGATCCCGCGGCGCAGCGCCTCGTCGGCGATGATCCGGGCGTAGGGGTTGAGGTCATCGACCGTCTCGGGCGGCGGGCTGAACAGCGGCTCGTTGATCGCGTTCTTGCGCTTGATGGCCAACACCGGCACGCGGCGGAAACCGAGTTTTTCGTAGAGGCCGATGGCGGCGGCGTTGTCGTGCGCCACCGACAGATCCATGTAGGCGCGGCCCGCGCTGCGGAAGTGCTCGGCCAGCGCCTTGGTGAGGGCGCCGCCGACGCCGGGCAGCCCGGCGGCCGGGTCGACCGCCAGGGTCCACAGGCTCGACCCCTCCTCCGGGTCGTTGAACAACAACTCGTGATCGACGCCGGTGACCGTGCCGACCACCGCGCCGTCCTCGTCGCGCACCGCGAGCAGATACTTCACCGCCGGCACGTTCTGGTGGTTGTCCCAGATGACGTCGACCCCGGCCGGGACCATGCCGCAGCGCACGTAGACGCGGTTCATGGCGTCGGCGTCGATCGGGTCGTTGAGCGTGCGCACCGTCACGCCCAGCGGCGCCGGCGCCAGGTTCTTGGTCTCCGGCGTGAAACGCAGCCGGTAGGTGTGGCTGGGGTCGATGAAGAGCTCGGTGGGCGCCTCGGCGACCACCACGTGGGATTCGCGGGCGTAGATGCAGATGTCGCGCCGGCCGGGCCCCTCGCGGCGCAGCGCCTCGACCAATTCTTGGGAATTGGCGAAGGTCTGCCCGAAAATCAGTCGGCCCCAACCCAATTCGAGCTCGACATCTTTGGCCATCGCATCGACCAACTCGGGCGGCGACGCGTCGTGCAGGCCGAGCGTGATCGCCTCGGTGTGGTCGTGGCCGCCGGACGGATCGACCATCGTCATGCGACCGGACCGGTGACACCGTGGCGCTGCAGCCACAGCTCGAGCAGCGCGATCTGCCAGAGCTCGTTACCGCGCAGCGGGGTCAGCTTGCCGTTGGGATTGGCCAGCAGCGCGTCGACCGCATCGGTGTTGAACAGGCCGCGTTCCTTGGCGGTGGGCGCGTAGAGGGCGTCGCGGACCATCTCGAGGTAGGGGCCTTCGAGGTGCGTCAGCGCCGGGACCGGGAAGTAGCCCTTGGGGCGGTCGATGACCTCCGACGGAATCACCCGTCGCGCAGCCTGTTTCAGGACTCCCTTGCCTTCGTGGGCGACCTTGAGTTCCGGCGGGCAGGTCGCGGCCAGCTCGACCAACTCGTGGTCGAGGAACGGCACCCGGCCCTCGAGCCCCCACGCCATCGTCATGTTGTCCACCCGCTTCACCGGGTCGTCGATCAGCATCACCGTGGTGTCGAGCCGCAGCGCGCGGTCGATGCCGGTCTCGGCGCCGGCCTGCGCGAAGTGCTCGGTGACGAACCGCAGGCTGGGGTCGCCCGGCGCGACGATGCCCGATCCGACCAGCGCCTGCACCCCGGCCGCGTCGCGGTCGAAGAAGGCGCCGCGGTACTGGGCCACGGCGCCGTCCAGGGTGGCGGCGGCCGGATCGCCCATCGGCGGATACCAGTGGTAGCCGGCGAACACCTCGTCGGCGCCCTGCCCGGACTGCACGACCTTGACGTGGCGCGCCACTTCCTGGCTGAGCAGGTAGAAGGCCACGCAGTCGTGGCTGACCATCGGCTCGCTCATCGCGCCGATCGCCCCGTCCAGCGCGGGCAGCATGCGGTCGGAGTCGATGCGGATCTGGTGGTGGTCGGTCTCGAAGCGCTGGGCCACGATGTCGGAGTACTGGAATTCGTCGCCCTTGACGCCGCCCGCCGACTCGAAGCCGATGGAGAACGTCGACAACCCGTGCTGACCGGCCTCGGTCAGCAGGCCCACGATCAGGCTGGAGTCCACGCCGCCGGACAGCAGGCAACCGACCGGCACGTCGGCGACCAGGCGGCGCTTGACCGCCAGGCGCAGCGTGGACAGCACGGCATCTTCCCAGTCGCGCTCCGACCACTCCGCGCGGTCGGCGTGCCGGGTGAAGTCGGGCGCCCAGTAGGTGGTGACGGTGCGCCTGCCGTCGGGCTCGATGGCGACCAGCGAGGCGGGCGGCACCTTGCGGACGCCGCGCAGGATGGTGTTCGGCGCGGGCACCACCGAGTGGAAACTCATGTAGTGGTGCAGGGCGACCGGGTCGATCCGGGTGTCCACGCCGCCGCCGGCCAGCAGGGCCGGCAACGTCGACGCGAACCGGACCCGGTGACCGTCCTCGGTCAGATACAGCGGCTTGATGCCCAGCCGGTCGCGCCCGAGCAGCACCCGCCCGCTGTCGCGTTCGACGACGGCGAAGGCGAACATGCCGAACAGATGGCTGACGAAGTCATCGCCCCACCGGTGGTAGGCCTTGATCAGGACTTCGGTGTCGCTGTGCGAGAAGAAGCGGTAGCCGTACCCGCTGAGCTCTTGCCGCAACTCCTTGTAGTTGTAGATGCAGCCGTTCCAGGCCAGCGACAGGCCCAGCTCCGAGTCGACCATCGGCTGGGCGCCGGCTTCGGTCAGGTCGATGATTTTCAGGCGACGGTGGCCGAGCGCGACCCGGCCCTGCGACCAGGCGCCGCCCGCGTCCGGGCCCCGTGGTGTCAGCACCGCGGCCATCGCTGAGACCGCCGCTACGTCGGGCGCCTGCCCGTCGAGTCGTACCTCCCCGGTGACTCCGCACACGTCTTCGACCCTACCGTTGCCCGGATCGACGCGCGCGTGAGCTCCGCCAAAAGCGCTGCACCACCGCCCCTGCGGGCGCGCCCGACCCGTCGTGATCACCGTGATCGACCGACGTGTGAACTCGGTCGCACCGGCGCGGCGAACCGACGACGATCATGAGTTGGCGGGCGGCTCGTCGTTGCCGGCGGCCGCGTTCGGCCGTTCGTGCGGGGCCAGCTCGCGGCGACGTTCCGCGCGGACCAGGTGCCGCAGTTGCGGCCCGTACCTCTCGACCGAGTCGGGGGTGAGCATCTCGTTGTGCGTGCAGTCCACCGGGTGGGTGAGAACGTCGCCCGAGGCGTAGGGCTCCCAGGAGCGGACCAGCAGCGAACTGCGATCGCCCTGGTCCCGCACCGCGGAGAACACGCAGATGTCACCGTCGAACAGCCGGGGCTCGTGCAGCCGGTACAGCTCGATGTTGCGGTTGAGGTTGCCGAGCAGTAGCCCGACGAGCCGCCGGTGCCGCGATAGGTCCGCGATGCCCGACTCGCGCAACAGTTCCGCCAGCTGCTCGTCGGTGGGCGGGCCGGTGTGCGCGTCGACGCTGAGGTTGTAGGCCCGCAGGACGTCGTCGAGCACCTGCTGCTCGCCCAGGGCGTGCTCCGGCAGGGCGATCCCGTCGTCGATGCTGGGTTGAGCGTCGAGCAGGATCAGGCGTCCGACCACGCGCCCGCGGCGCTGCAGCTCGATCGCGATCTCGTGGGCGACGACCCCGCCGAACGACCAGCCCAGCAGGTGGTAGGGCCCGTCGGGGTAGACGTCCTGGATCCGGTCGGCGTAGACCTCGGCCAGTTCGCGGACGGACCGCGGCGCGGCGCCGTCGTCCCGCGGTGTTTGCTGGATGCCGAAGATCGTGCAGTCCACGTGCGCGCCAAGCGCCTGATACGGCCAACTCACCCCGCCGGCCGGGTGGATGCAGAACAGCGGCACCCCGGACCCCTCACGCAGGGTCTGCACGGGGACGACGTCGTCGGCGTCCGTCGCCCCGCACTGCAGCCGCTGACTCAGCGCCCTGACGGTGGGCGCGTCGAACAAGGCGCGGACCCCCACGTCAACGCCGAGGCCGGCGTTGATCGCGGCGACCACGCGCATCGCCGAGATGCTGTCGCCGCCCAGGTCGAAGAAGGAGTCGTCGACGCCGACGCGCTCCACGCCGAGCACCTTGGCGTAGTTGTCGGCCACGGCCCGCTCGGTGGCGGTGGACGGGGCCCGGTATCCGCTGCCGGTGTACTGCGCCGCCGGCAGGGCGCGGACGTCGAGTTTGCCGTTGGGGGTCAACGGCAGCGCGTCCAGGGCGACCACCGCGGCCGGCACCATGTAGACGGGCAGCCGCTCGGCCAGCGCGGTGCGCGCCTCGCCCGGGTCGGCCGTTCCGGTGATGTAGCCCACCAGCCGCTTGACGCCCGGCTGGTCCTCGCGGGCGATCACCACGGCCTGGTCGACGTCGTCCAGCGCGGCCAGCGCGGCGTGGACTTCGCCGAGTTCGATGCGGTAGCCGCGGATCTTGACCTGCTCGTCGGCGCGGCCCAGATAGCGCAGCTGGCCCGCGCCGGAGCCGGAGTCGCCCCAGCAGACCAGGTCCCCGGTCCGATACATGCGCGCCCCGGGCGCCCCGAAGGGGCACGCCACGAACCGCGACGCGGTCAGCCCGGCCCGGCCGACGTACCCGGCGGCCACCCCGTCCCCGGCCACGTACAGCTCGCCGACGACACCGGCGGGCACCGGCCGCAACCACGGGTCGAGCACGAACAGGGCCGCGCCGTCCACCGGCAAGCCGATCGGCGGCGTGCCGGATCCCCGCGTCAGCGGGGCGCTGATCGCCACGCACATGGTGGTCTCGGTCGGTCCGTACGCGTTGACCATCACCCGGCCGGGCGCCCAGCGATCCACGACCTCGGCGGGGCACGCCTCGCCGACCACCGCGAGGGCCACCGACTCCAATCCCTCGGGCGACAGCATCGCCACCGCCGACGGGGTCTGCGTCAACACGGTGACCTCCGCGTCGACCAGCAGGGCGTGGTAGTCCTTCGGCGAGCGGGCCACGGACTCGGGCACCACGACGAGCCGGCCGCCGCGCAGCAGCGCGCCGAAGATCTCCCAGACCGACACGTCGAAGGCGTACGAGTGGCTCTGCGTCCACACGCCCACCCGCGGCAGGCCCGCGTCCAGGGTTTGCAGCAGCTGGGTCACGTTGCGGTGGGTGATCGCCACGCCCTTGGGGACGCCGGTGGTGCCCGAGGTGTAGATGACGTAGGCGATGCCGTCGGCCGCGACCGCCGGTAGCGGCGTGGCCGCGCGGTCCTCGATCCGGGGGTCCTCGATGTCGATGACCGTCAGGTCGGAGCCGTTGAGCCGCGACCGCAGTCCCCCGGTGGTGACGGCGGCGACCGGCGCGGCGTCGTCGAGCATGAAGCGGATCCGGGTGCCCGGCGCCGCGGGGTCGATCGGCAGATACGCCGCCCCGGTCTTGAGCACCGCCAGGATGGCCACGATCGCCTGCGCCGACCGCGAGAACAGCAGCGCGACAGACTCTCCCGGGCCCGCGCCCTGCTCGGCGAGCAGGCGCGCCAACCGGTTGGCGGCCTTGTCGAGTTCGCGGTAGGTCATCGACGTGCCGCCCCAGCTGATCGCCGCGGCGTCGGGCCGGTCGGCGACCTGGGCGTCGAACAGCGCGGGGATCGACGGCAGCGCGGGCACCGGCCGGGTCAGCGCCGCCCGGTTGCCGATCTCGTCGAGGCGGGCGTGCTCGGGCGTGCCGAGCAGGTCCACCGCCGACAGGGGCCGGCCCGGGTCGGCGGTCATCGCGAGCAGCACCCGCTCCAGCCGGTCGCGCAGCCCGTCGATGGTCTGCGTGTCGAAGACGCCGGTGTCGTACTCGACCCGCAGGCCGAGTTCCTGGCTGGACAGGGCGGCCTGCATCGTCAGCGGGTAGTGGTTGCGCTCGAACATGTCGACGTGGGCGATCGCCAGGTCGTGGTCGACCGCCATCGCCGAGGTGTCCAGCGGATAGTTCTCGTAGGCGAACAGGGTGTCGAAGAGCTTCTCGTGCCCGGCGATCCGGTGCAGCTCGCTAAGCGCCAGGTGCTGGTGGTCGAGCGTGTCCGCGTGGCCGCGTTGCAGCTGGCCGAGCAGCTCGGTCGTGGTGGTCGCCGCCGTCATGTTGGCGCGCACCGGGACGGTGTTGATCATCAGACCCACCATCGATTCGGCGCCGAGGACCTCGGCTGGCCGGCCCGACACGGTGGTGCCGAAGGCGACGTCGTGCTGGCCGGTCAGCCAGGCCAGCAGCTGCGCCCACGCGGCCTGCAGCACGGTGCTGACCGTGGTGTGGCTGGAGCGGGCCAACTCGCCGAGCGCCCGGGTGGTGTCCTCGGACAGCGCGAACGCCCGGACGCCGCGGCCGCCGGGTTCCCGCTGTTGCGGCGGCCCGACCAGCGTCGGGGTGTCGAACCCGTCGAGCAGTTCGCGCCAGGCGGCGCGGGCGGCGTCGAGGTCACGCTCGGCCAGCCAGGTGACGAACCGGCGGTACGGCGCGGGCGCCGGCAGCCGCTGGCCGGTGTAGCAGGCGAACGTTTCGTTCAGCAGGATCGGCACCGACCAGCCGTCGAGCACGATGTGGTGCATGGTGAGCACCAGCCGGTGCCGGTCGTCACCCGTGCTGATCAGGGCGGCGCGGACGGGCGGCTGGTCGGCCAGGTCGTAGACCGCGGCGCGCTCGTCGGCGCACAGGCGCTGGATCCGCTCTTCGGGCTCGCTGCCGTTGGGCCTGATCTCGAGGGAGCGCCAGGCCAGCGCGGGGTTGGCCGGGATGATCTGGACCGGCTCGTCGAACTCCTCGCAGAACCGGGCCACAAGGTGCGGGTGCCGGCCGACCACGGTGTGCATGGCATCGCGCAGCCGGTCCCCGTCGAGCGGGCCGGTCAGCGTGAGGTCCAGCTGCACCGCGTACAGGTGGTCTTCCCGCTGGCCCCGGTCGTCCCGCCTGGAGCCGGTGTGGAAGAGCAGCCCCTGCTGCAGCGGGGTCAGCGGGAGCACGTCGGCGATCCGCTGGCGCCGCTCGAGCCGCTCGATCTGCTGCTGGTTCAGCCGCGCGGGCGCGATGTCCGACGGGGTCAGCCCGCCGCCGCCGTGGCGCACGTGCGCGCAGATGCCGGCCAGGGCCTCGAACCACAGCCGGCTCAGCCGGGCGACCTGGTCGCGGTCCAGCGCCGAGGCCGCCCACGTCCAGGTGGCGTGCAGCTGCGGTCCCTCGGCGGTGTCCACGGTGCCGGCGTTCAGGCCGACGGTGTGCATCAGCGGCATGGGCACCGCGGTGCTGGTGGCGGTGGCCGACGACCCGTCCGGGCTGATTCGCCACAGCTCGTCGGAGAGCTCGGCCGCCGCGCCGCCCAGCCGGCCCAGGTAGTTGAACCCGATCGTCGGGTCGGCGGCGTCCAGGTCGACGTCGGCGTTCAGGTAGCGCAGCAGGCCGTAGGTGAGCGGATCGGGCAGCGCGCGCAGCTGCTCCTTGGCCTCCTTGACCAGCGAGCCGAGTATCGGCGCGCCGGAGGTGACCTGCGACCAGGACAGCCCGCCGACGTCGAGCGCCACCGGGTACTTGGTGGTGAACCACCCGACGGTGCGCGACAGGTCCACCCCGGCGGCCAGTTCCTCGTGGCGGCCGTGGCCCTCGACGTCGATGCCGATGGGGGTGCCTTCAGCAAGGCGGCTGCCCAGGAATTCGGCCCAGGCCAGCGCGAACCCGACCAGCAGGATGTCGTTGACGCCGGCGTGGAATGCGGCCGGCGCCTCGCCGAGCAGCGTGCGGGTGGTCTTCGCGTCGAGCGTCGCCGACATGTTCTCGGCGGTCTCGTAGGTGTCGACCTCGGGCCGCACCGCCGGCAGGGCGGACGGGGTGGCGGCGACCCGGCGCCAGGCCTCGGCCTGGTCGACCACGGCCGGTGACTGCGCGTGCTCGGCCAGCAGCCTGGCCCATCGGGCGAACGAGGTGCCACCGGCGGGCAGCGCGACGGGCTGGCCGTGGTGATGCTGGCCCCAGGCGATGTTGAGGTCCTCGAGCAGCACCCGCCAGGACACGCCGTCCACGGCCAGGTGGTGAATGATCAGCACCAGCTGACGCGAAGAGGTCACCCACAGCGCGCTGAGCATCACCCCGGCGGCCGGGTTCAACCGCGACCGCGCCTCGATGACCGCCGCGTCCGACAGCTCGTCGACCGCGTGCACCCGCTGGGCGGCGTCGACCGAACCGGGTTCGGGGACCTGCAGCGACCATTCCCCGGCCCCGTCACCTGAACTGTCGTCGACGCGCAGCCGCAGCATGGCGTGCCGGTCCAGCAGGGCCTGCAGCACCGCCACCACGTCGGCCTCGGTGACGCCGGCGGGCGCCTGCAGGACTATCGTCTGGTTGAACTGATCGACCGGGCCGTTCACGCCGCGCAGCCAGCGGATGATCGGCGTGGCGGCGACGGCGCCGACGCCCTCGTCGAGCACGCCGTGCTCGCCGTCGGTGACACCGGCCAGCCGGGCCAGGCGGGAAACGGTCTGCTCGGTGAAGATATCGCGGGTGCGCAGCGCCAGGCCGGCCGCCCGCGCGCGGGTCACCACCTGCATCGAGGAGATGCTGTCGCCGCCGAGGTCGAAGAAGGAGTCGTCGACGCCGACCCGGTCGACACCCAGGACCTGGGCGTAGATGCCGGCCAGGGTCTCCTCGACCGGGGTGGCGGGGGCGCGATACCGGTCGACGTCGCGGTACTCGGGTGACGGCAGGGCCCGCGCGTCGAGCTTGCCGTTTGGTGTCAGCGGCAGCGCGTCGAGCGCCACGATGGCCGCCGGGACCATGTAGGCCGGCAGGCGATCGGCCAGCCGGGCGCGGACCTCGACCGGGTCCGCCCCCCCGGTGACGTAGCCGACCAGGCGCTTGTCGCCCGGCCGGTCCTCGCGGGCGATCACGGCCGCCTGGTCCACGCCGTCCAGCGCGGCGATCGCCGAGCGCACCTCGCCGAGTTCGATGCGGTAGCCGCGGATCTTGACCTGCTCGTCGGCGCGGCCCAGGTACTGCAGCTGCCCGTCCGCACCCCAGCGCACCAGGTCACCGGTGCGGTACATGCGCGCCCCGGGCGCCCCGAACGGGCAGGCCACGAAGCGCGACGCGGTCAGCTCGGCGCGGCGCCAGTAACCGACCGCGACGCCGCCGCCGGCGACGTAGAGTTCGCCGACCACGCCGTGCGGGACCGGCCGCAGGGATTCGTCCAGCACGAACAGCCCGGCCGCCGGCACCGGGGAACCGATCGGCACTGGCCCGGTAGTGGGCGATCCGGCCTGCAGGGGGGCGCTGACCGTGGCGTACACCGTCGCCTCGGTCGGGCCGTAGGCGTTGATCATCGCGCGCCCCGGCGCCCACCGGTCGACCAGCTCGGTCGGGCAGGCCTCGCCCGCCACCACCAGCGTCGCCGAGTCCAGCCCGTCGGGCGACAACACGTCCGCCGCGGACGGGGTCTGGCTGATCACGGTGACCTGTTCGGCGACCAGCAGCGCGTGGAAGTCGTCCGGCGAGCGGACCACCGAGTCGGGGATGACCACCAGGCGCCCGCCCTGCAGCAGCGCGCCGAAGATCTCCCAGACCGAGACGTCGAAGGCCAGCGAGTGCCATTGCGACCAGACACCCTCGCGCGGCAGGCCGGAATCACCGGAGGCCAGCAGCCGGGCGACGTTGCCATGCGTGACCGCAACGCCTTTGGGGACACCGGTGGTGCCGGAGGTGTAGATCAGGTAGGCGATGTCGTCGGCGCTCGGCGCCGGCAACGGGGCCGAGGGCTGGGAGTGCGCCGCCGGATCGTCGATATCACCGACGTCGATGACGGCGACGTGGTGGCCGTACAGCCGCTCGGCCAGCTCGGCGGTGCTGATCGCGACCATCGGCGCGGCGTCGGCCAGCATGAAGCCGATGCGCTCCGCCGGCAGCCCCGGGTCGATCGGCAGATAGGCCGCACCGGTCTTCAGGACGGCCAGGATGGCCACGATCGCCTCGGCTGAACGACCGAACAGCAGGGCCACCCGCTCACCGCGACCGACGCCGAAGCCGGTCAGCCGGTGGGCCAGCCGGCTGGCGGCCTCGTCCAGCTCGCGATAGGTCCACGAGCGGCCGGCGCAGCGCAGCGCGACCGCGTCGGGGGTGCGCGCGACCTGCTCGGCGAACAGCGCCGGGATCGAGGCGGCCGCGGCGGCGGGCGCGGTGAGCACCGCGCGGTTGCCGAGGGCGTCCAGGCGGGCATGCTCGCGGCGGTCCAGCAGGTCCACCGTCGACAGCGCGCGGGTGGGATCGGCCGTCATCGCCTCGAGGACCCGCTGCAGGCGCCCGATCAGCGTCGCGATGGTGGCCGCGTCGAACACGTCGGTGCGGAACTCCACCCGACCGCCGATCCCGGCGGGCTCGTTGTCCTCGCCCCAGCGCTCGGCCAGCGAGAACACCAGGTCCATGCGGGCGACCTGGGTGTCCAGCGGTATCGAGGTGACCTGCACGTCACCCAGGGCCAGCCCGGCGCCGGGATCGCTGTCCTGGCCGGCGAAGTTCTGCCAGGCCAGCATGACCTGCACCAGCGGGTGGTGCGTGAGGCTGCGGGTCGGGTTGACGCGCTCGACCAGCACCTCGAACGGCACGTCCTGGTGCTCGAAGGCCTCCAGGCTGCGGGCGCGGACGCGGGTCAGCAGCTCGGTGAAGCTGGGGTCGCCGGCCAGGTCGACCCGCAGCACCAGGGTGTTGACGAAGAACCCGACCAGGTCGTCGAGCGCGGGGTCGCGCCGGCCGGCGATCGGGAACCCGACCGCGACGTCGGTGCTGGCGCTGATCTTCGACAGCAGCACGGCCAGCGCGGCCTGCACCACCATGAAGCTGGTCGAGTTGTACTCGCGGGCCAGCCCGGCGACCTGCTGCTGCAGGTCGGCCGGCCAGTCCACCTCGACGGCCGCCCCGCGCTGATCGGCGATCGGCGGGTAGGGCCGGTCGGTGGGCAGCGCCAACCGCTCCGGCATGCCGGCCAGCGCGTCCTGCCAGTAGGCCAGCTGCGCCGCGATGCGGCTGCCGCTGTCGGCGAGTTCGCCGAACTGGGCGCGCTGCCACAGCGTGTAGTCGACGTACTGCACCGCCAGCGGCTCCCAGTCGGGGGCCTGCCCGGCGCAGCGGCTGGCGTAGGCCATGCCCAGGTCGCGCACCAGCGGCCGCAACGACCAGCCATCCGCGGCGATGTGGTGCACCACGGCCACCAGCACGTGTTCGTCGTCGGCGAGGCGGAACAGCGTTGCGCGCAACGGGATCTGGGTGGCCAGGTCGAAGGTTTCGCGGGCCGCGGCGTCGATGGCCTCGCGCAGCCGGCTCGCCGACCAGCCGCGGGCGTTCACGGTCCGCCAGCTCAGATCGGCTTGCTCGACCGGGATCACCACCTGCTGGGGCGTTTCCCCGGTCACGGCGAACACCGTGCGCAGGCTCTCGTGGCGGGCCACCACGTCGGCCAGCGCCGCTCCCAGCGCCGGGACGTCGAGGCGTCCGTGCATCCGCATGGCCGCCGCCATGTTGTACACCGGGGACGGCCCCTGCAGCTGGTCGAGGAACCACAGCCGGCTCTGCGCGAAGGACAGCGGGACCACCGCCGGACGCTCCCCCGCCACCAGCGGGTCGAGCCGGCCGGTGTCCTCGCCGATGCGCGGCGCCAGCTGCGCGACGGTGGGCGATTCGAAGATGACGCGCACCGGCACGCCGACGTCCATGGCGCTGTTGACCGCCGCGATCACCCGCATCGCCGAGATGCTGTCGCCGCCGAGGTCGAAGAAGGAGTCGTCGACGCCGACCCGGTCGACGCCGAGCACGTGGGCGTAGATGCCGGCCAGGATCTCCTCGGTGGGGGTGGTCGGCGAGCGATACCCGGCCGCGGAGTATTCCGGCGCCGGCAGGGCGCGGATGTCGAGCTTGCCGTTCAGCGTCATCGGCAGGGCGTCGAGCACCACGATCGCCACCGGCACCATGTAGGCGGGCAGGCGCTCGGCCAGCTGAGCGCGGGCCTCGGCGGGATCCGCGGGGCCGGTGATGTAGCCGACGAGGCGCTTGTCGCCCGGCCGGTCCTCGCGCGCGATGACGACCGCCTGCTCGACGCCGTCCAGCGCGGCCAGCGCCGAGCGCACCTCCCCGACTTCGATGCGGTAGCCGCGGATCTTGACCTGCTCGTCGGCGCGGCCGAAGTACCGCAGCTGGCCGTCCGGTCCCCAGCAGACCAGGTCGCCGCTGCGGTACATGCGCGATCCCGGTTCGCCGAAGGGGCAGGCCACGAACCGCGACGCGGTCAGCCCGGCCCGGCGCATGTACCCGTACCCGACGCCGCGGCCGGCGACATACAACTCACCGATCACCCCGGCGGCCACCGGGCGCAACCAGCCGTCCAGGACGAAGAGCGCGGTCCCGGGCACCGCCGAGCCGATCGGCGGCGTCCCCGAGCCCGCGGACAGCGGCGTGCTCATCGACGCGAAGATGGTGGCCTCGGTCGGGCCGTAGACGTTGACCATCGTGCGGCCGGGCGCCCAGCGGTCCACCAGCTCGGGTGGGCAGGGCTCGGCACCGATCACCAGCGCCGCGGATTCGAGGCCCTGCGGCGAGAGCATCCGCACGGCCGACGGGGTCTGGCTCAACACCGTGACCTTCTCCGCGACCAGCAGGGCGTGGAACTCCATGGGTGAGCGGGCCACCGAGTCGGGCACCACGACCAGCCGCCCGCCGTGCAGCAGCGCGCCCCAGATCTCCCACACCGAGTAGTCGAAGGCGTACGAGTGGAACTGGGTCCACACCTGTTCGGGTGACAGCTCGACGCCGACGGCCTGCGCGTCGAACATCCGGGTCACGTTGTGGTGGCTGACCGCCACGCCCTTGGGCAGACCGGTGGTGCCCGACGTGTAGATGATGTGGGCGACGTGTTCGGGCGCCGGCGCCGGGAGGGCGGTGCGGGGCTGGCGCGCCACGGCGCGGTCGTCGATGTCAATGACGATCAGGTCGTGGGCGTGCAGCTTGTCCGCCAGCGCCGCGACGGTGATCGCCGCCATCGGGGCGGTGTCGGTGAGCATGAACTCGATGCGGGCCGCCGGCAGCGCCGGGTCGATCGGCAGGTACGCGGCGCCGGTTTTGAGCACCGCCAGGATGGCCACGATCGCGTCGGCCGACCGGCCGAACAGCAGCGCCACGGACTCGCCGGGGCCTACCCCCCGGTCGATCAGCAGGTGCGCCAGCCGGTTCGACTTCTCGTCGAGCTCCCGGTAACTCATCGACCGGCCCTCGAAGGTCACCGCCGCCGCCCGCGGGCTGCGCGCGGCCTGCGCGGCGAACAGCTCGGGGATGGACGACGGCGTGGCGGGCTCGGTGAGCACCGCCCGGTCGGCCCAGCCGTCCAGCCGGTCGTGTTCGGCGGCGTCTAGCAGGTCGATCGACGACAGGCGCCGCGACGGGTCGGTCGTCATCACGACCAGCACCCGCTGCAGCCGTTCAATCAGCGTCGCGATGCGTGCGGCGTCGAAGACGTGGGTGTCGTATTCGACCTGCAGGCGCAACTCCTTGCCGGGCTGGGCCTGCACCGTGAGCGGGTAATGGGTGGATTCCCGGGTGGTGATGTCGGTGACGGCCAGCTCGTGGTCGGCCGACAACGCGCTGGCGTCGATCGGATAGTTCTCGTAGGCGAACAGGGTGTCGAACAGCTGGTCCTGTCCGGTGATGCGGTGGATCTCGTTGAGCCCCAGGTGCTGGTGGTCCAGCGTGTGGTTGTAGGCGCCTTGCAGCTGGTCGAGCAGCTCGGCGGTGGTGGTTGTGGCGGAGATGTTCGCCCGCACCGGCACCGTGTTGATGAGCAGGCCGACCATGTTTTCCGCGCCGGCGACCTCGGCGGGCCGGCCCGACACGGTGGTGCCGAACACGACGTCGCTTTGGCCGGTCAGGGCGCACAGCAGCTGCGCGAACGCGGCCTGCAGCACCGTGTTGACGGTGGTGTGGCAGGAGCGGGCCAGCTCGGTGATGGACTGGCTGAGCTCGGCGGGCAACGCGAACGACTCCACGCTCTGCCGCCCCAGCTCGGTCCGGTCCTGCGGGCCGACCAGGGTCGGGGTGCCGAAGCCGGCGAACACCTCGGCCCAGGCGGCGCGGGCGGCGTCGACGTCGCGCGCGGCCAGCCAGTCGACGAAGCCGCGGTAGGGCGCCGTCGCCGGGAGGCGCTGGCCGTAGTAGCCGGCGAAGATCTCCCCCAACAGGATCGGCATCGACCAGCCGTCGAGCACGATGTGGTGGTTGGTCAGCACCAGCCGGTAGCGCTCGGGTGCGGTGCGCAGCAGCGCCACCCGGAAGGCGGGTTGGCCGGCGAGATCACCGCAGACGGCGGCCCGCTCGGCGGCGCAGAGCCGCCGGATCTGCGCGTCGGCGTCGGGGTCGGTGTCCAGCTCGACGTACTGCCAGGCCGCGGCGGGGTCGGCGGGGATGATCTGGACGGGCTCGTCGTAGTCGTCGCAGAAGCGGGCCACCAGGTTGGGATGCCGGCCGATCATCGTCTGCACGGCGTCGCGCAGCCGGTCCGGGTCGAGCGGGCCGGCGATGTTGATGTCCAGCTGTCCGGCGTACAGGTCGTCGCTCGCCTGGGCGGTGTTGGCGTGGAAGAGCAGCCCCTGCTGGACCGGGGTCAGCGCCAGCACGTCGGCGATATTGTGTTGGCGCGCAAGCTGATCGATCTGCGGCTGGGTGAGCCGGGCGGGCGCGATGTCGGACGGGGTCAGTCCACCGCCACCGCCGCGGACGTGCGCGCAGATGCCGGCCAGGGCCTCGAACCACAACCTGCCCAGCCGGGTGATCTGCTCGTCGCCCAGCGCGGACGGCGCCCAAGTCCAGTTGGCGTGCAGCCGCGGTCCGGCCTCGGAATCGACGGTGACCGCGTTCAGCTCGAGGGTGTGCATCAACGGCATCGGTATCGCGGTCGCCGCCCGGGTGCCGGTCCAGCCGTCTGGGTCGGGGCGCCACATGTCGTCGGTGAGCTCGGCCGAGCCGCCCTGGCGTCCCAGGTAGTTGAAGCCGATCGGGGGCTCCGGGGCGTCCAGGTCGACCTCGGTGTTGAGGTAGCGCAGCAACCCGTAGCTCAGCGGGTCAGGCAGGGCGCGCAACTGCTCCTTGGCGTCCTTGAGCACCGCGCCCAGCGCGTCGGCGCCTGCGGCCACCTGCGTCCACGAAATACCGTGCATCGCAAGGGATATCGGGTATTTGGTGGTGAACCATCCCACCGTGTGGGACAGGTCGACGTCGCGGCCTAGTTCCTCGTGGCGCCCGTGGCCTTCGACGTCGATGCCGATCGGCGCGCCGCGCCGCCCGGAGAATTCCGCACACGCCAGCCCGAACGCGATCAGCAGAATGTCTTGCACGCCGGCGTGGAACGCCGCGGGCACGTCGCCGAGCAGCATGCCCGTGGTCTCGGCGTCGAGCTCCATGGACAGGTGTCCGGCCGTGGCGAAGGTGTCGACGTCGGGGCGCACCGCGGGCAACGCCGCGGGCGTGGCCGCCACCCGCTTCCAGGTGTCGGCCTGGTCCACCACGTCCGGATGGTGCGCGTGCTCGGCCAGCTGCGACGACCAACGGGCGAACGAGGTGCCCACGGTCGGCAGCGCGACGGGCTGCCCGCTGTGATGCTGGGCCCAGGCGATGTTCAAGTCCTGCAACAGGATTCGCCACGATACGCCGTCGACGGCCAGGTGATGGACGATCACCACCAGTTGGCGGGTGGCGCGCGCCCACACCGCGCTGAGCATCACGCCGGCGGCCGGGTTCAACCGCGACCGCGCCTCGACGACCGCGACCTCGGACAGTTCGTCCACCGCGTGCAGGCATGCGCGGGCATCCACCGAGCCGGCCTCGGGCACCGTCAGCGACCAGCCGGCGGCGGCTTGAGCGCCTTTGTTGTCGACGTGCAGCCGCAGCATCGCGTGGCGGTCCAGCAGGGCCTGCAGCACCGTGACGACGTCGTCCTCGGTGACCGCGGCGGGTGCCTGCACGAGCATGGTCTGGTTGAACGCAGCGACGTCGCCCCCGGCCTTCGCCACGTCCTGCAGCCAGCGGATGATCGGGGTGGCCTCGACCGGCCCTAGGCCCTCGTCGGCCACCGCGGTTGCGGCGTCGAGGACTTCGGCCACCCGCGCCAGCCGGGCCACGGTTTGCTCGACGAAGATGTCGCGCGTCTTGCACACCAGGCCGGCGGCGCGCGCCCGCGTCACCACCTGCATCGACGAGATGCTGTCGCCGCCCAGGTCGAAGAAGGAATCGTCGACGCCGACGCGTTCGAGGCCCAGCACCTGTGCGTAGATTCCGGCCAGGATTTCTTCGATCGCGTTGTCGGGGGCGCGATACCGGTCGGCGTGGGAGTACTCCGGCGCCGGCAGGGCGCGGGTGTCGAGCTTGCCGTTGGGGGTGAGCGGCAGGGCCTGCATCACCACGACGGCCGTCGGGATCATGTAGCCCGGCAGCCGCTCGGCCAGCGCGGCGCGCACCGCGGCCGGGTCGGCGGTGCCGGTGACGTAACCGACCAGGCGCTTGTCCCCGGGGCGGTCCTCGCGGGCCACCACGACCGCCTGCTCGACGCCGTCGACCCACGCCAGCGCCGCGCGCACCTCGCCGAGCTCGATGCGGTAGCCGCGGATCTTGACCTGCTCGTCGGCGCGGCCCAGGTAGTCCAGCTGCCCGTCCGCGCGCCAGCGCACCAGGTCACCGGTGCGGTACATGCGCGATCCGGGACCGCCGAACGGGCAGGCCACGAAGCGCGCCGCGGTCAAGCCGGGCCGCTTCCAGTAGCCGCAGGCCACGCCGGCGCCGGCGACGTACAGCTCGCCGACCACGCCCGGCGGCACCGGCCGCAGCCAGTCGTCGAGCACGAACGCCGCCGCACCGGGCACCGGGGCGCCGATCGGCACCACGCCCGGTGAGTCGGCCTCCAGCGGTGCGCTGATGGCCGCGTACACCGTGGCCTCGGTGGGGCCGTAGGCGTTGATCATCGCGCGGCCCGGCGCCCACCGGTCGACCAGTTCGGACGGGCAGGCCTCGCCCGCCACCACCAAGGTGACCGACTCCAGTCCCCGCGGTGCCAGTGCGCCCGCCGCGGACGGGGTTTGGCTGAGCACGCTGACCTGTTCGGCCACCAGCAGGGCGTGCAGGTCTTCCGGCGAGCGCGCCACCGATTCGGGCACCACGACGAGGCGGCCGCCGTGCAGTAAGGCGCCGAAAATCTCCCACACCGAGACGTCGAACGCGAGCGAATGCCACTGCGACCACACGCCCGAGCGCGGCAGTCCCGAGTCCCCGGACGCGAGCAGCTGGGTGACGTTGCGATGGGTGACGGCAACGCCTTTGGGCACACCGGTGGTGCCGGAGGTGTAGATCAGGTACGCGAGGTGCTCCGGTGCCGGCGCCGGCAACGCGGTGGCGGGCAAGGCGTCGACGGCGGGATCGTTGACATCGATGACGTTGACGTCGTGGCCGTCGAGTCGGTCGCTCAGGTCGGCGGTGGTGATCGCGGCGATCGGCGCGGCGTCGGTGAGCACGAACCCGATCCGCGCCTCGGGCAGCGCCGGGTCGATCGGCAGGTAGGCCGCGCCGGACTTGAGCACCGCCAGGATCGCCACGATCGCCTCGACCGACCGCGAAAACAGCAGTGCCACAGTCTGTCCCGGACCGGCGCCATGGCCGGTCAGCAGGTGCGCCAACCGGTTCGACGCCTCGTCCAGCTCGCGGTAGGTCAGCGAGCGGCCGTCGCAGACCAGCGCCACGGCATCCGGGGTCCGGTCCACCTGTGCGGCGAACAACGTTGGGATGGAACCGGTTTGGGCCGTCGATGCGCTCAGCGCGGCGCGGTTGCCGAATGCGTCGAGCCGGGCGTGTTCGGTGTCGTCGAGGAGGTCGACCGAGGACAACGTCCGTGCGGCGTCGTCGGTCATCGCGACCAGCACCCGGCGCAGCCGCTCGATCAGCGCCCGGATGCTGTCCTCGTCGAACACGTCGGTGCGGAATTCGACGGTCCCGCCGATTCCGGCGGGTTCGCCGCGCTCGTCCCAGCGTTCGCCCAGCGAGAAGGTGAGGTCCATCCGGGCGGTCTGGGTGTCCACCGGTATCGGCGTGACGTCGACGTCGCCCAGAGCGAGCCCGGCGGCGGGGCCGGCGTCGTGTCCGGCGAAGTTCTGCCACGCCAACATCACCTGGACGAGCGGGTGATGGCTCAGGCTCCGCGCCGGGTTGAGCCGCTCGACCAGCACCTCGAACGGCACGTCCTGGTGCTCGTAAGCGGCCAGGCTGCGCTGGCGCACCTGGGAGAGCACCTCGGCGAAGCTGGGGTCGGCGGTCACCTCGACGCGCAGCACCAGGGTGTTGACGAAGAAGCCCACCAGCTCGTCGAGCGCGGGGTCGCGCCGCCCGGCGATCGGGAAGCCCACGGCCACATCGGGATTGGTGCCGATCTTGGACAGCAGGACGGTCAGCGCGGTCTGGATCACCATGAAGCTGGTGGCGTTGTGGCGGCGAGCCACGTCCCCGACGCGCCGCTGCAGCTCGGTGGGCCAATCGATTTCGACGGTGGCGCCGCGCTGGTCGGCCACCAGCGGGTAGGGCCGGTCGGTGGGCAGCTGCACGCGTTCGGGCATCCCGGACAGGGCGTCTTCCCAGTACGACAACTGGGCGGCGATGCGGCTGTTGCCGTCGTCCAGATCGCCGAATTGGGCGCGCTGCCACAGCGTGTAGTCGACGTATTGCACCGGCAGCGGCGCCCAGTCGGGGCCGCGGCCGGCGGCCCGGCCGGCGTACGCCACCCCGAGGTCGCGCACCAGCGGGGTGATGGACATGCCGTCGGCGGCGATGTGGTGCACCACGGCGACCAGGACGTGCCGGTCGTCGCCGAGCCGGAATAGCTCCGCGCGCAACGGGATTTGGGAGGCCAGGTCGAAGGTGTAGCGCGCGGTGGCGCCGATCGCCTCCTCCAGCTGGGCTGCCGACCAGGCGCTGGCGTCGACAACCTCCCAGCCGAAATCGGCCTTGTCCGCCGGGATGACCACCTGCTGCGGTGTTCCCTCGGGCGCCGCGAACAGGGTGCGCAGGCTCTCGTGGCGGGCGACCACGTCGCCCAGGGCCGCGCCGAGCGCGTCGGCGTCGAGCGCACCGTCCAGTCGCAGCGCGGCCGCCATGTTGTACACCGCTGAGGGGCCTTGCAATTGGTCGAGGAACCACAGCCGGTTCTGCGCGAACGACAGCGGGACGATCGCCGGCCGCGGCCCGGGCGTCAGGGGCTCCAGCCCGCTGCCGCCCTCGCCGAGCCGGGGTGCCAGCTGGGCGATCGTGGGCGCCTCGAACACCACCCGGACGGCGAGGTCGGCGTCCAGGCTCGCGTTGATCGCGGCGATCAGCCGCATGGCGGAGATGCTGTCGCCGCCGAGGTCGAAGAAGGAGTCGTCGATGCCGACCCGGTCGGCGTCCAGGATCTCGGCGTAGATCCCGGCCAGGATCTCTTCGGTGGGCGTCTCCGGGGCGCGGTATTCACCGGCGGTGTATTCGGGCGCCGGCAGGGCGCGGGTGTCCAGTTTGCCGTTGGCGGTCAACGGAAGCGCGTCGAGCGCCATCACCGCGGCGGGGACCATGTAGGCGGGCAGCCGTTCGGCCAGCGCGCTTCGAACCAGGGCGGCGTCGGCGCGGCCGGTGATGTAGCCGACCAGGCGCTTGTCGCCCGGTCGGTCTTCGCGGGCGACGACCACGGCCTGCTCGACGCCGTCGAATCCGGCCAGCGCGGACCGGATCTCGCCGAGCTCGATGCGGTAGCCGCGAACCTTGACCTGCTCGTCGGCGCGGCCGAAGTACTGCAGTTGCCCGTCGGCGTTCCAGCGCACCAGGTCGCCGGTGCGGTACATGCGCGTGCCCGCCCCGCCGAAGGGGCAGGCGACGAACCGCGACGCAGTCAGCCCGGGCCGCCCGACATACCCCGCGGCCACCCCGGATCCGGCGACGTAGAGCTCCCCGACGACGCCGGGCGGTACCGGCCGCAACGCCCCGTCGAGCACGAACAGCGCCGCCCCTGGCACCGGGGACCCGATCGGCACCGGCCCATTGGCCGCCGACCCGGGCGCCAGGGGCGCGCTGATGGTCACACACATGGTGGTCTCGGTCGGGCCGTAGGCGTTGACCATCACGCGACCGGGGGCCCATTGGTCCACCACCTCGGCCGGGCACGCCTCACCGGCCATGACCAGGGACACCGATTCCAGGCCCTCGCGCGGGAGCATCGCCACCGCGGACGGCGTCTGGGTCAGCACGCTGACCCGCTGGGCGACCAGGACGTCGTGCAGGTCTTGCGGTGAGCGTGCCACCGATTCCGGCACGACGACCAGCCGGCCGCCGCGCAGCAGCGCACCGAAGATCTCCCACACCGAGACGTCGAACGCCAGCGAGTGGCATTGCGACCACACCCCCGCGGCCGGCAGGCCGGCATCCAGCGAGCCCAGCAGCCGGGTCACGCTGTGGTGAGTGATGGCAACGCCTTTGGGGACACCGGTGGTGCCCGAGGTGTAGATCAGGTACGCGACGCCCTCGGGCCTGGGCAGCGGCAGGCCCGTCTCGGGCAGGGTGTCGATGCGCCGATCGTCGACGTCGACGACCCTGATGCCGTGCCCGTCGAACCGGCCGGCCAGGTCGGCGGTGGTGATCGCGACGACCGGTTTGGCATCGCCGAGCATGAACTCGATCCGGGCCGGCGGCGAGGAGGGATCGATCGGCAGGTAGGCGGCCCCGGTCTTGAGCACTGCCAGGATCGCGGCGATCGCCTCGGCCGACCGCGAAAACAGCAGGGCCACAGTCTGTCCCGGACCGGCACCCTGCGCCGCCAGGTGATGCGCCAACCGGTTCGACGCCTCGTCCAGCTCGCGGTAGGTCACCGACAGGCCCTCGCACACCAGCGCCACGGCGTCCGGCGCGGCGGCGACCTGCGTGGCGAACAGTTCGGGCACCGACACCGGCGCGCCGGCCGCCCCGGTCAAAACGGCTGTGTTGCCCAGCTTTTCCAGGCGGGCGTGCTCGGCATCGTCGAGCAGATCCACCGACGACACCCGGTGCGTGGGATCGGCGGTCATCGCGGTCAGCACCCGCTGTAGCCGCGCGATCAGCGTCTCGATGGTGGCCGCGTCGAACACGTCGGTGCGGAATTCCACCCGCCCGCCGATCCCGGCGGCCTCGCCGGCCGCGGTCCAGCGCTCTCCCAGGGAGAACACCAGGTCCATGCGTGCCGACTGGTCCTCGACCGGCACCGAGGTGACCTCGAGGTCGCCCAGCGCCAGGCCGGCGGCCGGGTCGTCGTGCCCGGCGAAGTTCTGCCAGGCCAGCATCACCTGCACCAGCGGGTGGTGCGTCAGGCTGCGGGTGGGATTGACCCGCTCCACCAGCACCTCGAACGGCACGTCCTGATGCTCGAACGCGGCAAGGCTGCGCGCCTGGACGCGTTCCAGCAGTTCGGCGAAGCTGGGATCACCGGCCAGGTCGACCCGCAGCACCAGGGTGTTGACGAAGAACCCGACCAGCCGGTCCAGCGCGGGGTCGCGCCGCCCGGCGATCGGGAAGCCAACGGCCACATCGGAACTCGCGCCGATCTTGGACAGCAGCACGGCCAGGGCGGCCTGCACCACCATGAAGCTGGTGGCGTTGTGCTGGCGGGCCAGCCGGCGGACCTGGTCCTGCAATTCCGCCGGCCAGTCCACGACCACGCTGTCGCCGCGCTGATCGGCCACCGGCGGGTAGGGCCGGTCGGTGGGCAGCGCCAACCGCTCCGGCATGCCGGCCAGGGCCTCCTCCCAGTAGGCCAGCTGGCCGCCGATGCGGCTGGAGCTGTCGTCCAGGGCGCCGAACTGGGCGCGCTGCCAGAGCGTGTAATCGATGTACTGCACCGGCAATTCGGTCCAGCCGGGGGCGTGACCGGCGCACCGGCTGGCGTAGGCCACGCTCAGGTCGGCACCCAGCGGCGTGAGCGACAAACCGTCCGCGGCGATGTGATGCACCACGATCACCAGGACGTGCTCGTCCTCGGCGACCGCGAAAAGCTGTGCGCGGATGGGGATTTCGGCCGCCAGGTCGAACGCATAGCGCGTCGCGGCCTTGATGGCGTCGTCCAGCTGCTCGGCCGAGTATGCGGTGGCGTCGGTGACGTCCCAGCCGATGTCGGCGCGCTCGACGGGCACCACCACCTGGTGGGGCGTTCCCTCGTGCGCCGGGAACAGGGTGCGCAGGCTTTCGTGGCGGCTCACCACGTCGGTCAGCGCGGCGCCCAGGGCCCCGGCGTCGAGCTGCCCGCGCAGCCGCAGCGCCGCCGCCATGTTGTATAGCGGTGAGGGGCCCTGGAATTGGTCGATGAACCACAACCGGTTCTGCGCGAACGACAGCGGGACCACCGCGGGCCGCTCACCGGCCACCAGCGGCTCCAGGCCGGCCGCGCTCTCCGCGATGCGCGGCGCCAGCTGCGCCACGGTGGGCGCCTCGAAGACGACGCGCACCGGAAGGTCGCTGTCCAGCGCGGCATTGATCGCGGTGACCAGCCGCATGGTGGACAGCGAGTCGCCGCCCAGGTCGAAGAACGAGTCGTCGACACCGACGCGTTCGAGCCCCAGGATCTGGGCGTAGATGCCCGCCACGATGTCCTCGACCGCGGTGCTGGGGGCGCGATAGTTGTCGACGGTCCGGTAACCCGGCGCGGGCAGGGCGCGGGTGTCGAGCTTGCCGTTCACCGTCACCGGCAGCGCGTCGAGCACCACCACCGCCGCCGGGACCATGTAGCCCGGGAGCCGCTCGCCCAGCGCGGCGCGCGCCTTGCCGGGGTCCGCCGAGCCGGTGACATAACCGACCAGGCGCTTGTCACCGGGGCGGTCCTCGCGGGCGACGACGACCGCCTGCTCCACCCCGTCGAGCGCGGCGAGCGCCGCCTGAATCTCGCCGAGTTCGATGCGGTAGCCGCGGATCTTGACCTGCTCGTCGGCGCGGCCGAGGTAGCGCAGCTGCCCGTCGGGGCCCCAGCACACCAGGTCTCCAGTGCGGTACATGCGGGTGCCGGGCTCGCCGAACGGGCAGGCCATGAACCGCGACGCGGTCAGGCCGGGGCGACGCCAGTACCCGACGCCGACGCCCTCGCCGGCCAGGTACAGCTCGCCCACCACGCCCGCGGGCACCGGGCGCAGCCATTCGTCGAGCACGAAGAACGCGGCACGGGTGACCGGTGAGCCGATCGGCGGGAAGCCCGACCCCGCCGTCAGCGGGGCGCTCTTGCAGGCCCACATGGTGGTCTCGGTGGGGCCGTACACGTTGACCATCACCCGCCCCGGCGCCCAGCGGTCCACCAGTTCGGGCGGGCAGGGCTCGGCGCCGATCACCAGCGCCGTGGAGTCCAGGCCGTCGGTGGGCAGCAGCCCCACCGCCGACGGGGTCTGGGTCAGCACCGTCACGCCCTCGCGCACCAGCAGGGCGTGGAATTCCTCCGGCGAGCGGGCCACCGCGCCGGGCACCACGACGAGGCGCCCGCCGTGCAGCAGCGCACCCCAGATCTCCCACACCGAGAAGTCGAAGGCATAGGAGTGGAATTGGGTCCATACCTGCTCGGCCGACAAGGCGAAGCCGAGCCGCAGGTCGTCGAAGAGCTGCGCGACGTTGTGTTGGGTGACCGCAACACCTTTGGGCACGCCGGTGGTACCGGAGGTGTAGATGACGTGTGCCAGGTCGGTGGGCGCCGGCGCGGGCGGCGGGGTGTTCGGCCGGTCCGCGACGGCCGGGTCGGCGACGTCGACGACGGTCAGGTCGAAGCCGTCGAACCTGTCGGCCAGGTCGGCGGTGGTGACCGCGGCCATCGGGGCGGCGTCGGTCAGCATGAATTCCACTCGCGGGGCGGGCAGCGCGGGGTCGATCGGCAGATACGCCGCCCCGGACTTCAGCACCGCCAGGATCGCCACGATCGCCTCGGCCGAGCGCGAAAACAGCAGCGCGACAAACTCACCCGGGCCCGCGCCGCGGTCGACCAGCAGGTGCGCCAGCCGGTTGGCGGCCTCGTCGAGCTCGCGGTACGTCATGGACCGGTCCTCGAACGTCAGCGCCACCGCGTCCGGGGTGCGGGCCGCCTGCGCGGCGAACAATCCCGCGACGGTCACCGGTTCCATCGGGTCAGTCAGCACGGACTCGTTGCCCCACGTGGCCAGTCGGGCGTGCTCGGCGGTGTCGAGCAGGTCCACCGAGGACAACCGGCGCTCCGGCTCGGCGGTGACGGCCGCCAACAGCCGCTGCAGCCGCCCGATCATCGCCTCGACGGTGTCCGCGTCGTAGATGTCGGTGCGATACTCCGCCGTCACCGCGATGCCGGCGCGCTGACCGGACTCGGTGAACCGTTCCGCCAGCGAGAACGTCAGGTCCATGCGAGCGGTGTTGGTGTGCAACGGCATCGGGGTGACCTGCAGATCGCCCAGCGCCAACCCGCCCGCGGGCGCCGTGACCTCGCCGGGGAAGTTCTCCCAGCCCAGCAGCACCTGGATCAGCGGGTGATGGGCCATGCTCCTGGTGGGGTTGAGCCGTTCCACCAGCAGCTCGAAGGGGACGTCCTGGTGCTCGAAGGCGGCCAGGCTGCGCCGGCGCACCTGGGCCAGCAGCTGGGCGAACGTCGGGTCGCCCGCCACGTCGACGCGCAGCACCAGCGTGTTGACGAAGAATCCGATCAGCTCGTCGAGCGCGCGTTCGGAGCGCCCGGCGATCGGGAAGCCCACGGCCACATCGTTACTGGCGCTGATCTTGGACAGCAGCGCGGCGAACGCGGCCTGAATCACCATGAAGGGCGTCGCGTTGTGCTCGCGGGCCACCCGCTGCACCTGCTGCTGCAGCTCCGCCGGCCAGTCCGCCGCCAGTCGGGCGCCGCGGTGGTCGGCCACCGGCGGGTAGGGCCGGTCGGTGGGCAGCTGCAGGCGTTCGGGCAGCCCGGCCAAGGCGTCGGTCCAGAAGTCGAGCTGCGCGGCGATGCGGCTACCGCTGTCGTCCACGTCGCCGAGATAGGCGCGCTGCCACAGCGTGTAGTCCACATACTGCACCGCCAGCGGCGCCCAGTCGGGGGCGTGCCCCGCGCACCGGCTGGCGTATGCCACCCCCAGGTCACGCGCGAACGGGGTGATCGACCAGCCGTCGGCGGCGATGTGGTGCACCGCGACCACCAGCTGGTGTTCGGTGTCGCTGACGGTGAAAAGCTCGGTGTGCAACGGGCTTTCGCCGGACAGGTCGAACGCGTACTGGGCGGCGGCGGACATGCGCTCGCGCAGCCGGTCCTCCGGCCAGCCGCGGGCGTCGACGACCTCGCAGGCAAATCCGATCTGGTCAGCGGGGATCACCACCTGCTGCGGGATTCCGTCGGCCGAGGCGAACACCGTGCGCAGGCTTTCGTGGCGGCCCACGACGTCGGCCAGCGCCGCGGCCAGCGCGCCGGTGTCCAGGTGCCCACGCAGCCGCAGCGCCACGGTGACGTTGTAAATCGGTGAGGGGCCCTGGAATTGGTCGATGAACCACAACCGGGTCTGGGCGAACGACAGCGGGATCACCGCGGGGCGCTCCCCCGCCACCAACGGCTCCGGGCGGTCGGCGTCGCCGCCGGCCAGCAGCGCCAGCTCGGCGGCCGTCGGCGCCTCGAACACGGCCCGCACACCGAGGTCGGAGTTCAGGCTGGTGTTCACCGCGGCGATCAGGCGCATCGCCGACAGCGAGTCGCCGCCCAGATCGAAGAACGAGTCGTCGACGCCCACCCGCTCCAGGCCGAGCACCTGGGCGTAGATGCCCACCAGGATCTCCTCGGCCGCGGTGGCCGGGGCGCGGTAGCGATCCACGTCCTGGTACTCGGGCTCCGGAAGGGCCTTGCGGTCGAGCTTGCCCGACGAGGTCATCGGGAATTCCTCAAGCGCCACAATGTGTGTCGGCACCATGTATTCCGGCAGCCACGCGCTGAGCCGCTCGCGCACCTCGCCGATCTTGGTGTTGGTGCGGGGGTCGTTGGCGTTGCTGGTGCGCCGCCGGGCCCCGGTGGGGGGCAGGTAGAGGTCGGTCAGGGGCGCGGTCGCGTCGGGGTCGTCGGCGTCGACGAAGACGGCGCTGAGAGTGCCCGGTACCGCACCCCAGGTGACGGCGACGCGATACCCGGCGGACTCGCCGATGCGGTGCACTTCCTCGGCGACGGCGGCACCGGCGACGGCGTCGGCGGCGGCGAGCGCGTCGGCCACGGGTTGCCCCTCGGCGAGCGCCGATTCGACGCGAACGTCGGCGATGACCCCGGCGTGCGGGATGTCGGTGACGCGGACGACGCCGGGACGCTGGGACGTCAACACGTCGCGCAGCCCGTCGATGCCCGCGCATTCGGTCCACGACCAGGTGGGTGCCTCACCCACCGAGCGCACGGGCGCGGGCGATTTGCGGATGACGACGTCGTAGCGGTACCGGTTCAGTTCGTTGTCGGCGAAGCCGCGCTTGACTTGGATGTCGACGCCGCCGGCCGCAGGACAGCTGACCGCCCAGGTGGTGAAAAACTCTGGGGCCAAGAGCAATTCGGTTTCACCGAGCATGGCGTGGCGCACGCGCTGACGGATGTCGGCGGCCTCGGTGGCGGCGGCGCCGCCGCGGGACAGTGCGATCGCGGTCTGGAACGCGCCCTGCAGGCTGTGGTTTCGGACGTCACCGACGAACACCGCCCCGCCGGGGGCCAGCAGTTCCATGGCGTTGTCGATGACCTCGGCCAGGTAGCCCGCGTTGGGGAAGTACTGGACGACCGAGTTGAGGATGATCGTGTCGAAGTGGCCGCGGGGCAGCCCGTCGGTGACGTGGGCCGGCTGGGTCCGCAGCTGGACCCGGTCACGCCAGGGCAACTGCAGCTGCTCCAGCGAGCGGGCCAGGTTCTCGATGGCCACCGGGGAGAAGTCGGTGGCCAGATATTCGTCACAGTGCGGGGCGAGTTGCGACAGCAGCAGCCCCGAGCCCGCGCCGATCTCGAGCACGCGTCGCGGTTGCAGGGCCGTGATCCGGTCGACCGTGGCGGCTCGCCACTCGATCATCTCCGCGAGCGGGATGGGGTCACCCGTGTAGCTGCTGTTCCAGCCGCGGAAGTCCATGCCGAATCGGGACTCGAGGTCGGCGCCGTAGAGGTCGTCGTAAAGGTGTTGCCACTCTTCGACGTTGTCCTCGTCGTGGTCGGAGCCAATGGTGTGGTCGAGCGTGACGTAGGCGACCAGATGCGAGCCGGTGGCGCTGTCCAGCACGGTGACGGCGGCCTGCGTCACCTGCGGGCAGGCCAGCAGGGTGTTCTCGATTTCGCCCAGCTCGATGCGCTGGCCGCGCAGCTTGATCTGGCTGTCGGCGCGCCCGACGAAGTCCAAGTCCCCGTCGCGCGTCCAGCGCACCAGGTCGCCGGTGCGGTACATCCGGTCCCCGGGAGCGCCAAAGGGGTTGGCCACGAAGCGTTCCGCGGTCAGGTCCACCCGGCCCATGTATCCGTGCGCCAGCGCAGGACCGCTGACATACAGCTCGCCCACCACGCCGACCGGAACCGGCTTCAGCCAGGCGTCGAGCACCACCGCGCACACGCCCGGCAGCGGGGTGCCGATGCGAACCGGCCCCTCGGCCGACAGTGGCGCGCTGAAGGTGACCCAGATGGTGGTCTCGCTCGGGCCGTAGACGTTGAACATCCGCCGCCCGGGCGCCCAGGCGGCCACCAATTCCTTGGGGCAGGCCTCGCCGCCGACCATCAGCTTGTCGAAGCCGGGCAGCCGGGCGCGATCCAGCGACGACAGCACCGTCGGGGTCAGGAACGCCGCGTTGACGCGCTGGCTCTGCAGCAAGGCGGTCAGCGGCTCGCCGGCGTACACCTGCGGTGGGGCCACCACCAGCGCGGCCCCGGACGCCGCCGCCAGCACCATCTCGCCGACCGACGCATCGAAGGTCGGCGAGGCCACCATCAGCACTCGGGTGTCGGCGTCCAGCTCGGACGCATCACATTGCGCCGCAGCCCATCCCAACAGGCCCGCGTGGCTGACCACTACCCCCTTCGGGGTGCCGGTCGATCCCGACGTGAAGATCGCGTACGCGCTGTCCCGGGCGGTCAATGGTGCCAGACGGTCGGCGTCGGTGATCGATTCGGCGCCGTAGGCGGACAGGTCCAGGTCGTCGATCCGCAGCACGGGCCGCGTCCCCGCGCCGGCGACCTCGTCGGCGCCGCGGGTCAACACGCACACCGCGTCGACGGCGTCGAGCACCGAGGCGACCCGCTCGACCGGATGATCGACGTCCACCGGCGCGTGAATGCCGCCGGCCTTGACCACGGCCCACCACGCGACCACCAGTTCGGCGGACCGGACCACCGCCACGCCCACGGCGCGCTCCGGGCCCACGCCTGCGTCAATCAGCTTGCGCGCCAAGCGCGTTGACCACTCATCGAGTTCGCGATAGGACAGTTCCCGCGCACCGTCGACCACCGCCGGCGCGTCCGGGGCGATCGTGAGCGCCGTGGCCAGCAGCTGCGGCGCCACGCCGACGGGGCCGGTGATGCCGACGCCCGACAGCCGCGTCAGCACCAGCTCGCGCTCGTCGCGGTCCAGCAGTTCGACCGCCGACAGCCGCCGGGTGGGATCGCTGGTCATCGCCTCCAGCACGCGCTGGAATCGATCGAGGAGCGAGGCGATGCCGGCGGTGTCGAACACGTCCGCGTCGTATTCGACGTGCAGCCCGAGTTCGCGCCCGGGCAGGGCCTCGACCGTCAGCGGGTAGTGGTTGTACTCCCGGTTGGTGAACTCGGCGATCGCCAGCCCGTCGGGGCCCAGCGTCATGCCGCTTTCGACGGGGTAGTTCTCGTACACGAACAGCGTGTCGAAGAGTTGGTCGTGGCCCGTGACGCGGTGAATTTCGCTGAGCGCCAAGTGCTGGTGCTCGAGCGCGTCGTTGTGGCTGTTCTGCAACTGGGCCAACAGCTCCGCGGTGGTGGTGGTCGGGCCGATATCGGCGCGCACCGGCACCGTGTTGATCAGCAGCCCCACCATCTGTTCGGCGTCGTCGACCTCCAGTTGGCCGACGCGCGATCGCGGGGTGCCGAACACGACGTCGTGTTGCCCGGTCAGTGAGGTCAGCACCACCGCCCACGCCGCCTGCAGCACGGTGCTGACCGTGGTGTGGCAGGAGCGCGCCAGGTCGGTCAGGGCCTTGGTGGTTTGCTCAGGCACACAAGACTTTTCGAAGCCGCGCTCGCCTTGGCCGAGCCGGTCTTGCGGTCCGACCAGGGTGGGCGTTTCGAAGCCGGACAGCACCTGGCCCCAGGCGTCACGGGCGGCGTCGAGGTCCCGATCGGCCAGCCAGGTGAGGAACGCCCGGTAGGAGCCGGCGGCGGGCAGCCGCTGGCCGTAGTAGCTGGTGAAGATCTCCCGCAGCAGGATCGGTAGCGACCAGCCGTCGAGCAAGATGTGGTGGTTGGTCAGTACGAACCGGTGCCGACCGTCCGCGGTGCGGATCAGCGCCACGCGGAACGCGGCCTGCCCGGACAGGTCGCGCACCGCGGCGCGCTCGGCGGCGCACAGCTGCTCGATCAGCTGGTCGGCGTCGGCGTCGGTGCCGTCGAGATCGAGGTATTGCCACTGCACCACCGGATCGGCGGGAATGATCTGCACCGGTTCGTCGTAGCGGTCGCAGAACAGCGCCGCCAGGTGCGGATGCCGGTTGACGACGGTGTGCACCGCGTCGCGCAGGCGATCGGGATCGAGGGACCCGGTAAGGGTGAAGTCCAGCTGCACCGCGTACATGTCGTCGCTGCCCCGCGCGGTGCTGGAGTGAAAGAGCAGTCCCTGCTGCAGCGGGGTCAACGGCAGGATGTCGGCGATGTGGTGCTGGGTCGCCAACTCGTCGATCTCGTGCTGGCTCAGGCGGGCCGGCGCGATGTCCGACGGGGTCAGGCCGCCGCCACCGGCGCGCACGTGCGCGCACACCCCGGCCAGGGCCTCGAACCACAGCCTGCTCAGCCGGGTGATCTGCGTCGCGTCGAGAACCGATGGCGCCCAGGTCCATTCGGCGTGCAGGTGGGGCCCGGCGCCGGTGTCGATGGTGCCGGCGTTGAGTTCGACGGTGTGCATCAGCGGCATGGGCACCGCGGCGGCGGCCCCGATCAGGGTCAGGCCCTCCTGACTGATGCGCCAGCCCTCGCCTGCCGAATCCGGCGCTGCGCCTTGACGTCCCAGGTAGTTGAAGGCGATCGACGGGTCGGGCCCGGCCAGCTCGACCTCGGTGTTGAGGTACCGCAGCAGCCCGTAGGTCAGCGGGTCCGGCAGGGCCCGCAGCTGTTCCTTGGCGTGTTTGATCACCGCGCCCAGCGCCGGGTCACCGGCCACCACCTGGGCCCACGTCAGCCCCGACACACTCAGTGACACCGGGTATTTGGTGGTGAACCACCCGACGGTGCGGGACAGGTCGATGTCCGCGGCGAGTTCCTCGTGTCGGCCGTGGCCCTCGACGTCGATGCCGATCGCGTCGGCGCCGTCGCCCAAAAATTCCGCCCAGGCCAGGCCGAACGCGATCAGCAGGATGTCCTGGATTCCGGCGTGGAACGCCGTCGGCACGTCGCCGATCAGCGCGCCGGTCGTCTCGGCGTCCAGCTCCACCGACAACCGCCCGGCCGAGGCGTAGGTGTCCACCTCGGGGCTGGCGGCCGGCAGTGCGGTGGCCGTGGCTGTCACCTTCTTCCAGGCGCCCAGCTGACTGACGACCTCGGGGCGGTGCGCGTGCTCGGCCAGCATCGTCGACCACCGGGCGAACGACGTTCCCGCCGGCGGCAGCTCCACCGGCTGCCCGGCGCTGTGCAGCGCCCAGGCAATGTTGAGGTCTTCCAACAAGATCCACCACGACACGGCGTCGACGGCCAGGTGGTGAATGGTCACGGTCAACTGGCCGGTGGCCTCGCGCCACAGCGCGCTGAGCATCACCCCGGCGGCCGGGTCCAGCCGCCGCCGCGCTTCGGCCAGCGCCGCGTCGGTCAGCTCGTCCACCGACCGCAGGCAGTCCTCGGCCCGCACCGACCCCGGCTCGGGCACCTGCAGCGACCAGCCGCCGTCCGCGTCGTCGTCGACGCGCAGCCGCAGCATGGCATGCCGATCCACCAAGGCCTGCAACACAATCGCGACGTCGGCCTCGGTCACCCCGGCGGGGGCCTGGACCATCACGGTCTGGTTGAACTGGTCGACCCGGCCGCCGCTGCGTTCGATGTCCTGCAGCCACCGCATGATCGGGGTGGCCAGCACCGGACCGACGCCCTCGTCGACGACCTCGGCCGCGCCGCCGTGCACGCCGGCCACCCGGGCCAGCCGGGCCACGGTCTGTTCGACGAAGACGTCTCGGGGCCGGCACGTCAGGCCGGCGGCGCGCGCCCGCGCCACCACTTGCAGCGACAGGATGCTGTCGCCACCCAGCTCGAAGAAGGACTCGTCGACGCCGACCCGCGGCACCCCGAGCACCTCGGCATAGATGCCCGCCAGGATTTCCTCGACCGCGTTGCCCGGCGCGCGGTACTCGCCCGTGCTGTATTCGGGCACCGGCAGAGCGCGGGTGTCCAGCTTGCCGTTGGCGGTGAGCGGCAGCGCGTCCAGGGTGACCACCGCGGCCGGCACCATGTGCGTCGGGAGCCGGTCGGCCAGGGCGGTGCGCGCCTCGCCCGGGTCGGCGGTCCCCGTGACGTAGCCGACCAGACGTTTGTCGCCGGGCCGGTCCTCGCGGGCGATCACCACGGCCTGCTCGACACCGTCGAGCGCGGCCAGCGCGGCCTGGACTTCGCCGAGCTCGATGCGATAGCCCCGGATCTTCACTTGCTCGTCGGCGCGGCCCAGGTAACGCAGCTGACCGTCGGCGTCCCAGCACGCCAGGTCGCCGGTGCGGTACATCCGGGCGCCCGGAGCCCCGAACGGGCACGCCACGAACCGCGACGCGGTCAGCCCGGACCGGCCGACATATCCGCCGGCCACCCCGTCGCCGGCCACGTACAACTCACCCACGACTCCCGGGGGCAGCGGTCGCATCCAGCCGTCGAGCACGAACAGCGCGGCGCGGTCCACCGGCGACCCGATCGGCGGTATGCCGGATCCCTGCCGCAGCGGGGCGCTGATCGCCACACACATGGTGGTCTCGGTCGGTCCGTAGGCGTTGACCATCACCCGTCCGGGCGCCCATTGGTCCACGACTTCGGCCGGGCACGCCTCACCGACCACCGCCAGCGCCACCGACTCCAACCCCTTCGGCGAGAGCATCGCCACCGCCGACGGCGTCTGCGTCAGCACGCTGACTTGCTCTGCCACCAGGACGTCGTGGAACTCGTCGGGCGAACGGGTGACGTCTTCGGACACCACCACTACGCGTCCGCCGCGCAGCAGCCCGCCGAAGATCTCCCAGACGGAGACGTCGAAGGCATAGGAGTGGCACTGCGACCACACGCCCGCGGCGGGAAGGCCGGCGTCCAGGGACGCCATCAGCTGCGTCACGTTGCGATGAGTCACCGCAACGCCTTTGGGGACACCGGTGGTGCCCGAGGTGTAGATCAGGTAGGCGATATCGGCCGCGTCGGGCACCGGCAGCGCCGTCGCGGGTCGGGCGTCGATGCGCGGGTCGTTGACGTCGATGACGGTCACGCCGTGGCCGTCGAACCGTTCAGCAAGCTCGGCGGTGGTGATCGCGGCGACCGGCTTGGCATCGGCGAGCATGAACCCGATCCGCGTTCTCGGCGACGACGGATCGATCGGCAGGTAGGCCGCCCCGGTCTTGAGCACCGCCAGGATAGCCGCGATCGCCTCGGCCGACCGCGAAAACACCAGCGCCACAGTCTGTCCGGCGCCCACGCCGTGCGCCACCAGGTGATGCGCCAGCCGGTTCGATGCCTCATCGAGTTCCCGGTAGGTCACCGAGACGCCCTCGCCCACCAGCGCCACCGCGTCGGGCGCGCGGGTCACCTGCTCGGCGAACAACTGCGGCACCGACACCGGCGCGCTCACCGGGCGGGTCAAAACCGCTGTGTTGCCAACCTCTTCCAATCGGTCGCGCTCGTCGGCATGCAGCACGTCCAACGACGACAGCTGCTTGTCCGGCCCGGCGGCGATGGTCGCCAGAATCCGTTGCAGCCGCTCCCCCAGGTCGGAAACGTCGAAGTTCGAGAAGGGTTGCCCGGTGCCGACCGTGCTCAGGTACTGCTGATCGCCGAATCCGAGGAAGAACAGCCCGAAGTGGCCGACCGGGCCGAAGCTGGTGTACTTCGCGGTCGCCGGTACGTCGCCCAGGCTGAGGGTGAGACGCGCCGGGACGAAGTTGACGACGACGCGGTTGGGCGCCTGGCGGGGACCGCTGAAGTGACCTTCGCCATCCAGCGTTCGCGTCGGAAACTGCTGATGCCGCAATGCTTCTCGCGATCGCGCGTCGACCTGCCGGCAGAAATCGGCGAACGTCGTGTCCGGCGCAGCGTTCAGCACCAGCGGCACCACTCCGGCGAGCATGCCGGGATGCGTCTTGGACGCCGGATCGACCCGCCTGCTGACCGGGAAGTCGAGCACGACTTCGTCCGAGCCGTCGGCGGACCAGCCGCGGACCAGCAGCGCGCACGCCGCCGTAAGCACCGAGGACCGCCGGATGCCCAGCGCCTTCGACAGCTGCTTGACCTTGCCGACCACGCCTTCGTCCAATTGGACTGGCGGAGAAGGCGAATACGGGTCCCGTCCATCGTCGGTCACCGTCGACGGATAGTCCGCCCCGCTGCCCGCAGGCCGGTGCGCGGTCCAATATTCCTGATCCTCAAGGAATTTGGGGGATGCCTCGTACTCCAGCTCGCCGTTGGCGAGGTCATGCAGCGACCCGAAGAAGGCGGGCGGGACCGGCTTCCCGGACGCCAGGGCGGAGTAGATCGCCGCGATCCGCCGACCGATCAGGGCGATGCCCATCCCGTCGATGGCGATGTGATGGCAGGTGGTGAACCAGTAGTACTCGTCGGGAGCCGTCCGGAACAACGCGAACTTGATCATCGGGCCCGTGAGCGGCATCGGCGTTCTCTGAATCGATGCAGCCGTCTCGCGGACTTCCCGCTCCGGCTCGTGCGCGTCGGTCAGGTCGTAGAAAACCAGATCGACATCGTCGTACTCGATGGCCTTCTGGAAAACCTGGCCGTCCACCTCGAAGAACGAAGCACGTAGGCTCTCAGCCTCATTGACCACCTGTCGCATAGCCTCATGCAACAAACCGGTGTCGATGGCGCCCTGGATGTGTACGAGTACGCCGAGTTGCCAAGCCACATCGAAGTAGCCCCTTTGCAGCGCCAGCCAAATATCGAGCTGACCCCGCGTCACCGGGACCGCCCGGTCAACACGCTCCACTACACGCCCCCCACCAAGAGTCGACCCCGGAACCCTTCATACCGATACCGGTCTACTGATCACAAACCGGCGCGGTCAGCGTGTCGCGCAGAGTTTTCGCCCGTATATCGGGCCAGGCTTCTTCGATGTAGTGCAGGCATGTGGCGCGGTCGGCTTCCCCAAAAACTACTCTCCAACCGGCGGGAATGACAGCGAAGGCTGGCCAAAGACTGTGTTGTTCCTCGTTATTGACCAAGACGAAAAATTGGCCGTTGTCGTCATCGAACGGATTGAGCGACACCGATGGACCCCCTAACACCGAGACGTACATTTACCAAGACGCGCCGCGGACAACTCCAAATATCGTTGCGGCGCTTGAGGATTGAGCCGTCAAGCCAGGCTGGTATGTCGACCGGCCCAGGCGCCCGACGTCAACGCCGGTAAGCTCGGTCGCCAGCGACGGCGCCACGACACGATGGCCGGTACGGCCATCGTGGCCCCTCGCCGACAGATAGCGTTCATCAGCAGTGCACTCCGGGTGAGCTGCTGCTACGACCGTCGGCGTCGCGATCCACGGAGTGGACGATACCCAGCCAATACTGTGCGAAACATGTGAATTCCGTTCGTACATAACCGATCCGCAGTCACTCTACTGCCACACTCGTTTTTTGCTGCTTAGCGAAAGTAACGTGTCGCGCGTGCGGCGGGTTCATCTCCACTTCCCCACTACGACGCCGGGGGCTATTTCGCGTGCCCTCCACGAGTGATCGTTTGCCGCTGTGGGCATCGAAAAACCTCGTTTACGCAACCGCAAAATATTTGCCCCTGCGGCCCAGGCGGGAGCGGCGCCGGCACGCGTGATCGCGAAACCGCCGATTGAATTCACGTTGGTACCAAGTCCCAGCGCCTTCAGCTGCGCATTTGCGAACGTTCCTGGGCGTGCTCCGCCGGTGTGCTCCGACATCGAATTCGGCTGCCGCCATGCAAAAACGTACGGGCGCTTGCTAAAACGCGGCCGCCGGTACGGCGAATCACCGATGGCGATCCCGGCCGCGCCGTAGCTGCACCGAGCCGGACCGGCCCACGTCACCTGCCCCATCGCCTGCCTCCGTCGTTGCATGTCGCCGAGCGAATCGGCCGCCAAGCCAGCCTCGCACGATTTGCCAAGGGGCGCTCAGGGCCATCCACACGGGCCCGTAAACAGGCACGTTGTGATTGATCTCACCGGCACCCGGCGCAGAAAATGTTCGCCAGCGTTCGGGCGTCGGCCGGGCCCGCTACTTCCGATGCCCGGCTGCGCCCACCCGAGCCGGGCGGCTTTTCGGCCCGCGCCCCGCCCTCTCACCTGCCGCGCTACCGTGCGGTGGCCGGCCCCGAATCCGTTGAACACGATCATGTTTGGCGCACACAGCAGATTCATAGCCGACTTTGCGGCGCGAAAATACTCGAGTACTTACTCGGGTAGCGGCCGCGTTTAGACGCGGCCGCTCACGGGTAGAGCCCCGAACCATGTGGGGGTCTGTGCTGGGCTTGGGGATCCTGGCAGCGCTCAATCCGGTCCGCCTCGGCCTCGCCTTGTTGATGATCTCGCGACCCCGTCCGGGGCCGAGCCTGCTCGCCTATTGGCTCGGCGGATTGACGGTATGCGTACCCGAGCTGCTCGTCCCGCTGATGCTGCTGAACTTCACGCCGGTGTTCGGCCACCTTGCGCACGGCTCGGCGTCCCCGTCGACGAGCTCGGCCCTCGGCAGAATCCAGATCACCCTCGGCGTGGTCGCCTTGTCGGTCGCCGCACTGATGACGGTCCGCTTCCTGACCGGGCAGCGGAAGCTGGAGCCCGCGCCCGACGCCGACCGCTCGCCAGAACTGTCGATGGTCTCGGGTGCGCCGATCGCGATGCCGCGGCTGCTGACCCGGGTCCAGGACGTGCCGGCCGACGACCCGTCCCGATTCCGGCGCCTGCTCGGCCGCATCCACCACGCCTGGGAAAGCGGGGCGTCGTGGGTGGCGTGGGTAATCGGCGTCATCGCGGTGCCGGTCGACGGCGTCCTCTTCATCGTCGCCATCATCGCCGCCTCGGGCGCCTCGATCACCGCGCAGGCCGGCGCCTCGGTTGCATTCGTCATCCTGATGTACGCCGTCGTCGAGATCATCCTCGTCGGCTACGTGATCAGGCCGGCGAAAACACAGTCCTTACTGTTGGTGCTGCACGACTGGGTGCGGTCCTATCACCGGCAGATCCTGGTAGCGCTGTTCACCGTGGTCGGGGTCTCGGAACTGGCCCAGGGTCTGCACATCCTCTGAGCGGCTCGCCGACTCAGGACGACCCGCGACCCGCCGGCCCGGTCGGGGGCTGCTCGGACTCGACCAGCATGCGGGCGATCTGCTCGACCCGCGTATTCGTCTCCTGCGAGAGCCTGGTCAGCAGCCCGAACGCGGCGGCGGCATCGATCTTGAATCGTTCCATCAGCATGCCCTTGGCCTGACCGATGGTGTCCCGGGTGTCGATGGCGCGCATCAACTGCGTCACCTCGTCGGACAATGCCCGCTGGCGTTGGAGGTGACGGGCGGTCTCCACGGCGTTCACCGCCTCGAGCGTGTGCAACAGCTCACCAGGATCCCAGGAGCCGCCCTGCTCGACGTCGCGCGTCACCTCCGCAAGAACCTGCTTGCTTTCCGAGACTTCCGTGACGCAGTGCACCACACCCACCAGTTCGCCGTGGTCGAGCAGCGGGGAGTTGGTCGGGCTCCACACCTTCGGCAGGTATTCCTCCGGGTTGGCGGGGTTGCGGATGTCGTACCGCTGCAGCCGCATCTTGTGGGTGTGTCCACTGTGCATCGCGGTCTCCAGCGACGACGCGAGCTTGGCGGTTCCGTCGGCGTGTGGGTCGTTGGGGTTGTCCGGGAAGGCGTCGAACAGGTACTGCCCGGGCAGCTCGTCGTGCTCTCGCAGCGTGACGTGCTCGTAGGCCGGGCTTGCCGCGCGGATCCGCAGCCCGCTGTCGAGCAACAAGCAGCACACCCCCGGTGCCCCTCGGACCAAATCCCGGGCGATCACGTCGAACTGATCTTGGTTGCGCACTGTGGAAGGCACTTACCCGTTTGTCAAGGTGCCTAACCCGCCGGTGGCGGCGTCCCGGTGGCGAATCCGGGGCGACTCGCGCAGGATCGCGCTATGAGACGCGAAGTGGGCGCCGAGCTCGAAGTCGAAATCACCGCGGCCACGACGCTGGAGTTTCAGATCGCTGTGGCACCGCATCCGCGGGCCGAGGTGTTCGAGTCGCTGCGGTTCGTCCTGAACGGGCGGCCGATCACGCCCCTGGAGATCAGCGGGCTGCACGGCAACCGCATCCACAAGTTCGACGCGGCGGTGGGCACGCTGCGCGTCGATTACGAGGCGACGATCGTTGGTCAGACCGATCCGGCGCCGGTGACCGAATACGACCAGTCGATGTACCTGCGGCCCAGCCGCTACGCCGAATCCGACAAGTTCTTTGGTTTCGCCGCAACGGAATTCGGCAAGGACCGCGATTCCGCCGAACTGCTGGAGCACGTGAGTTCGTGGGTGGGCACCAGGCTGGACTACGTGCCCGGCTCCAGCGACCCGATCGACGGGGCGGTGGACACCCTGCTCGCCGGCGAAGGCGTGTGCCGGGACTACGCGCATCTGGTGGTGGCGCTGTTGCGGGCGGTCAGCGTCCCGGCCCGGGTGGTGTCCGTGTACGCGCCCGGCGTGTACCCGATGGACTTTCACGCCGTCGCCGAGGCGTTCGTCGACGGGCACTGGCGGGTGGTGGACGCGACGCTGCTGGCGCCGCGCCAGACCCTGGTGCGGATAGCCACCGGCCGCGACGCCTCCGACACGGCGTTTCTCGACAATCACAAAGGCTCGGTCACCCTGAACCGTCTGGGCGTGAGCGCCGTCGTGGACGGCGATTTGCCCATGGACTCCATCGACCACCTGGTTTCCATCCGCTGAAATCGGTTGAAACCGACTGCGCTACAAGGCAAATCGAAGCCGACCAGGCAGCACACAGCCGGAAACCGCGATTTGGTGATTTGCGCCCCTTCGGGCCGGGGATACCGGGTAGTGTGGGAGCAATCGGCGATACTTCGTGCGTGGCTATTCAAAGCCATGTCGTCGTCGATTCGAATAATTTGGCCGGTTTCGCGGTCAAGACGGGAGCGTCGTCATGACGCCGCAAACGGACCATATGGATGTCGGACATCGACACACCCCACCGATCCACACCCCGCGGTTGCGCCTCAAACCCAAAGCACCGCCCAGCGGGTCTGTCGATGGAGCGTGGTGGCCACGCAGCCAGGATCTCGTGGCAGAACTGCCAGACCTGTTGGCGGTGCTGTCAGTCCGACTCGGTCCGATCGGCCGGGTGATCTACAAACTCACCGATTGGGCGCCGGCGCCCGCCAAATGCGAGTTTGGCAACCAGGTGGTACGACTCGACGGGTATCGCCTCCAGCCCGTCAACACCATCGAAGTCGTCGGGACCAACCGCAAGAGAATCGTTCTCCTGGTGCTGTCGCCCGAGACCGACCCCGCGCAGGCGCATGCCGTCATGATGACCGCCGCCGGTCCGAACAACGGCTTGACGGTCGAAAGCTTGCTGATGATCAGCGCGAAAGAGATAGAAGCCCGCACGTAGGTCGCCCATACCGGCGGCAAGCGCTGCGATATTCAACGAGAACTGTCTATCCTGCCCGCGAGATCGTCTCAGCGGCGACGGCGCGCCACGGACATCGGCTCGCCCCCGGCGGCGCGCACAATGCCTTCGGCGGACTTGAACGCGCGCGAATCGTGATCGACCGCATAGACGGGTAGGCCGGCAGCTCGCCGTAGAACCATCACCGCCAGCGCAGTACCGGTGCGGTGCGGGACAATCAGAAGTCTTGCGCGCGCATCCCGTCCGGAGACCGTCATGATTTGAGGGTCAATGCCTAGCCACCAACCCCAATTCAGTTGCGGCTGGCCTTGCAACGCTGACCAGTTGACGTTGATGTCGACGACCTGCCCCAAACGGACGTTCAAGACGGACACTAATTCGGGGAGTTCTCGCGAGATCACCCCGGTCCGGGGCCACCACGCCCCATCGACCTTGTTCCCGAGCCGGGTCGCTAGCGTGAGCCGCAGCGAGCTCTGTCGGCACGCCGGCCCTATCGTCCCGATCATCCGTGGGGGTGGTTCCGCCACCGCATTCTGTCCTGATGCGACGAGATCGAACGACGGATTTGCGCGATTCATTTGCGGCCCTTCACACTTCGCGGTGGCCGGCCCGAGAGACCGGGTCGACGGAGGAATCGCATTGTCCGTGATCTCGTGCGTGCGATGACGTTCGAGGCCAGTGCCGACAATGAAACGGCTCTGTATCAACGTTACGCCATCATGTGCTCGAGTAGCACCCAGTCGGCCACGGCACCCAACAGCAACTCACGTCGACGGAGCGAACCCCGTTGCGGCTCAACGTACCTCGTCACGAACCGGACGTCGGTGCACCCGTGGGCTGGGCCGACCGGAAGGTGATGGAACAGCGCGCCATCAGCCCAACCCATCGGCTCGCGCTGCACGCAGGTTTGCGGCGAACGGCGGAAAACGTGACTTTTTGCGGGCAGCCAGATTTCACCGTTTTGTGTCTTTTCAAGGCGTTCACCAGCAGTTTCTGGATAGATGAGGACGGGCGGCCCCGCAGGAGCGTAGACTCGGCGAACCGGGACCGATCAGGCCCCCAAATCAAAGGGCCGCGATGTCTGACAAATCCCCCCGCCAAACTATGTCGAAGAAGTCGGGTAAGTCCCTGAAAGAAAAACGCGCTGCGAAGCGTACCGAGGCCGCCAGCGTGTCCCAGACTGATTCGTTACTGCACGGCAAAAAGGCCTGATCGGGGAACTAGCGATTCCACCATGCCGGCCGTCTCGAGGGTGCCGGGCAAAATCGGTCGGCACGTCGCGTTGCTGCCGCGTCGCGGCGGAATGTGGATATGCCTGAATCAGATCCACTGGGAAAAGAGAGAGAAGTTGTCATGCCGCAAGGAACTGTGAAATGGTTCAACAGCGAAAAGGGTTTCGGATTTATCGCCCCTGACGGTGCAGAAAAGGACGTGTTCGTCCACCAATCCGAGATTCAGGCAAGCGGTTTCCGAACGCTTGAGGAGAATCAACGGGTCCAATTCGAGATCACACAGGGGCCTAAAGGTCCCCAAGCGGTCGGAGTGTCCACCCTCTAGCGACGAAGCACGAGGCCGCGGCGCCTGACACCGTTGTCCGCGCCTGCCGTTCAGCGGCGTCGCGAAACTGCCTGAGGCAGTTGCCTTATCGGGCGCTGCCCGCGACCCGAAACGACCGAGGAACGGTCCTCAATCCTCGGAGTCGTCGTCGGACTTCTCGGAGTCCTCGGAGTCCTCGGAGTCCTCGGAGTCGTCGTCCGACTTGTCGGAGTCCTCGGACTTGTCGGAGTCCTTCGACTTGTCGTCGGAGTCGTCCTTGGACTCCTTGTCCTTGGACTCCTTGTCCTTGGACTCCTTGCTCTTGTCCTCGGATTCCTTGTCCTTGGATTCCTTGTCTTTGGACTCCTTGTCCTCGGACTCGTCGTCCTTGGACTCGTCGCCCTTGGACTCCTCGTCGTCGGACTCCTCGTCCTTCGCATCCGCCTCATCGGCCTTGTCCGCATACTTCGTCAAGAGGCCGGCGAGCTCGCGGGCCTCTTGTGGCGACAGCAGGTCGTCGAATATTCGCTCATCGCTGTCAGAGATGCGCTCGAGATAAACCGCCTTGGCTTCGGCGCCGACATCCCAGCGGCCCCCTTCGTGACGAACCATCCGATGCCGCCTTTCGACTACCTGATTGCACACTCGGCGCGGTCCCGCGCTTGTACGGTGCTTACCCACTTTTGCCGTCGAAGACGACCACGATTTTGCGCCGGGCCCGGCGGGTAGTCCTTGCGTCGACAGAGGAGTTGCGATGACCGAACGCCCAGAACCCGACCGCGACGACCCCAAGGACGACCCTCCCGGCCCCGCGGATCATGGCCGCGAAGGTGGAATGGCGACCCGCGAGAACGCGCCCGAACTCACCAAGCCCGACCGCGACGACTGACGTCGCGGCCCGCGCCGCCTCAGCGCGGCCGCAACAGACCCGCGGCCAGCATCGCGGCGGCCATCCAGGCCGCGGCGTAGCCGAACGCCGCCGCCGGAGACACCAGCGTGTACAGGAAGCCGGCCACCACGGTCGCCACTAGGTCACCCGCCGCCTGCACGGCGCCAAGGACACCGAATCCGCTGCCGCGCAGCCGGTCCGGCAGCAGCTGAGACACCACCGCCGACTGGGTGGGTTCGGCCAGCCCGATGCCTATCCCCGCCGCACGAAACGCCACCACGATCAGCGCGACGCTATGCCCCCCGACGGCGAACAACCCATATCCGACGACGTAGACCGCGGCGGCCGTGGCGAAGACGGCCCGAGGCCCCGCGCGGTCATACCAGCGTCCCGCCAGCAGCGAGGAGACCGTCGCGGCGACGTTGTGACCCGCATAGACCAGGATGGCCAGTGACGTGGCTGCGGTCGCCGACCGCAGCGGCGAAACGAAAAGATGCGCCGCCCGCAGAATGAGCAGAGTCGCGGCGAGGTTGCCGAACTCGAACAGCGCGACCGGCAGCAGGGCGCGCAGCATCCCCGCATCACGGAGCGCCGCAAGCTGCAGCCGCCGTGCCGCCGGCTCGCCGCCTGCGGGATCGTCGCGACGCGCCGCACGCGCGGCGACGAGAATCGCGAGCGCGGCGAACAACCCGGGCACCGCCGCCAGCAGCAGCGCCGGCCGAACACCTACCCATGCCACCAGGCCCGCGGCCAGCAGTGGCCCGACCACCGCGCCCAGGTTGTCCCCCGCCCGCTCCAGCCCGAAGGCTCTGCCGTGCGCCGACGGCGGGCTCAGCGATGCCAGCAGCGCATCGCGCGACGGCGAGCGCAACCCGCGTGACAGCCACGCCAGGGCGCGGAACAGCCCCGCCTGCCAGACCGCGACCGTCGCACCGATCGCGCCCGTGGCCAGCGCCGTGCCCAGATAACCGCCGGACGCCGTGCGACCTCGCTTTGTGCGGTCGTTGGCCAACGGAGCACCGGCCAGTTTCATGACGCCGACGAGGGCGTCACTGATGCCGTCGATGATTCCGAGGGCACTCGCGGAGGCCCCCAGCGTTCCGGTGATGAATGCCGGCAGCACCGACGTGGTGATCTCGTGGCCGGAGTCGGAAAAGAAGCTTGCCGCACCGACGGCTCCGACGCCCGGGGTCAGCCAGCGCCCGGCGGCACCGTCCCCGTCCGGCTCCGCCGCTCCCGCGGGCGAGGCTTCCTCGAGGGGACGGTGCGAAGACGGCTGATCGGACATGCGCCCTTCCTTCAACGCCTGCGGCTGCTCGCGTGCCGGCCCGGTGATGTCGATATTGTGCCGGACGCCTCGCCCATTGCGTCGTCGCCGTGACAGCTACCGGCGGGCCCGGCGCCGCAGAGCCAATAGTCTGGTGTTTTCCGACGCCGTTCGAGAGGTGATGACATGCCTGCACCGTCTGCCGAGGTCTTCGATCGCCTGCGTCCGCTGGCCGCGATCAAAGACGCCACCGCACGCCAGACCAAGACGATCGACGAGGTCTTCACCGGCAAGCCGCTGACCACCATCCCGATCGGCACCGCCGACGACGTCGAAGCCGCATTCGCCGAGGCGAGGGCGGCCCAGGCCGCCTGGGCGATCCGGCCGGTCGCCGAGCGCGTCGCGATCATCGCCCGCTACCGCGACCTCGTCGTCGACAACCGCGACTTCCTGATGGATCTCCTGCAGGCGGAGGCCGGCAAGGCCCGATGGGCGGCGCAGGAGGAAATCATCGACCTGATTGCGAACGCGAACTATTACGTGAGCGTCGCGGCCGACCTGCTGAAGCCGCGCACGGTGCAGTCGCTGCTCCCCGGGATCGGCAAGACCACGGTCGGCTACCAGCCCAAGGGTGTCGTCGGGGTGATTTCGCCGTGGAACTACCCGATGACGCTGACGGTGTCCGACTCGGTGCCGGCACTGCTGGCCGGTAACTCGGTGGTGCTCAAACCGGACAGCCAGACGCCGTATTGCGCGCTCGCGTGTGCCGAGCTCCTGTACCGGGCCGGCCTGCCGCGCGCGCTCTACGCGATCGTGCCCGGGCCGGGCTCGGTGGTGGGCACCGCGATCATCGACCGTTGCGACTACCTGATGTTCACCGGCTCGACCGCCACCGGCAGGCAGCTCGCCGAACACGCCGGCCGCCGTCTGATCGGGTTCTCGGCCGAGCTCGGAGGCAAGAACGCGATGATCGTCACGCGGGGGGCCAACCTCGACAAGGCCGCCAAGGCGGCCACCCGCGCGTGCTTCTCGAACGCGGGCCAGCTGTGCATCTCCATCGAGCGCATCTACGTCGAGAAGGACATCGCCGACGATTTCATCGGCAAGTTCGGCGCCGCGGTGCGAAACATGAAGCTGGGCACCGCATATGACTTCTCGGTGGACATGGGCAGCCTGATCTCCGCGGGTCAGCTGGACACGGTGACGGATCATGTCGAGGACGCGAAAACCAAGGGCGCCAAGGTGATTGCGGGCGCAAAGGCGCGGCCCGACGTCGGCCCCCTGTTCTACGAGCCGACCGTGCTGACCGATGTCACGCCCGAGATGGAGTGCGCGGCCAACGAGACGTTCGGGCCGCTCGTCTCGATCTATCCCGTCGCCGACGTGGACGAGGCCGTCGAGAAGGCCAACAACACCGACTACGGCCTCAACGCCAGCGTGTGGGCGGGCTCCTCGGCCGAGGGACAGCAGATCGCCGCCCGGTTGCGGTCGGGCACGGTGAACGTCAACGAGGGTTACGCGTTCGCGTGGGGCAGCCTGAGCGCGCCGATGGGCGGCATGGGCCAGTCCGGCGTCGGTCGCCGGCACGGTCCCGAGGGCCTGCTGAAGTACACCGAGTCGCAGACGATCGCGACCGCGCGCGTGTTCAATCTCGATCCCCCGCTTGGCATTCCGGGAACCCTGTGGCAGAAGTCGCTGCTGCCGATCGTGCGGACGGTGATGAAGATCCCCGGCCGGAACTGAGTTCGCCGGCGACCGATCGCCCGTTGACCCAGATCTACTACCGAGCGTAGTATCCGGGCTACCCCATCCTGCACAAGGAGGTGCGATGTGAGGTGGAGTTTCGCCCAGATCGGGCTGCTGATCATCTGCGTTTTTCACGTCGTCCAGGCGGTGATCGGCCTCGTCATCAACCCGAGCTTCGCCACCGGCCCCACCGCGCCGACCGTGCAGCTGCTCGGAATGGACTACAACGGCTGGCACGCCGTCGCCGGTCTGGCGCTGTTCGCCCCGGGTCTGGTGTTCGCGCTGCGCAAGTCGTGGTCCGTGCTGTATCTGTTGCTCGCCGCCATAGCCGGTGCGCTGCCGGGCATTTGGGCCTTCTTCTCCCATCAGGTCGCGTTCGTCTTCACCTTTCCCAACAACACGACGGACGCGGTGGTGCACCTGGTGACCGCCGCGGTGATGGTCGCGGTGGCGGCCGTGCAGATCCGGATGGACGGCGGTCTCAGGAATTCGCTCGGTGATCTGCGGAGCCGACTGCGCTGAGACGCTCGCCCACCCGGGCCAGTGCCGAGTTCATCTCGGCGCCGCTGCGGGCTGTCCGTCCGTCGGCTGACCGGCTGGCGGCGCGGCGCCGACCGAAACGGATCGCGTTTCGCGCGGTCAGCGGGGGCGGGTGGCCGGGATGTCGCCGCCGCGACGAAAATGGAGGGATGCCGTCAGAACAGGCGCCGCCGCCGCCGCAATCGGCACCCGGCTGGTACCCCGATCCCGCCGTAGGCCACGGGTTGCAGCGATATTTCGACGGCACCAGCTGGACCAGCGAGTGGGCCTTTTCGGCAGACCCGCCGAAGAAAGGCCTTCCCGGCAAGGCGGTCCTGGCGCTGGCGGCGCTGTGCGTCTTGGTGCTGCTCATCATCGTCGGCAAGAGCTGGGTTTTCGATCCGAAGAAGGACAGCCGATCGGCCGAATCGAGCAGTTCGGCCACGGCGGGACCGACCGAGGCGGCGCCGTCGACGTCGGCCGGTCCCAGAAAGCCCGACGGCGTCACCTTCACCATCGCGTCGGGCCCAGAAGGCGACGTGGTCGACGCGAAATTCGCCATTCGTGACAACTACACCGAGCAGATGATCAAGGACGGTGCCCGGCTGGACACCATTGGCATCCTCAAGTACGCGCGGGCGACCTACCCGGACGCGTCGGCGGTGAATGTGCAGGGCACCTTCCCGATGACCGACCCGTACGGCAACACCTCGACTCAGGTCGCCATCGACCTCACGTATTCGCGGGCCACGTTGGACAAGATCAACTTCGACGGCATCAGCAAATCCAGCATCTGGGAGATTCGCGACTCCGGCACCGTCCTTCCGGCCTTCCAGCCGTAGGCCGGTCGATGCGTCGCGGCTAGGTGCTGCAGTATTGCCCGTTGATCAGGCAGTTCGCCGGTGGGGTGAAGGAGCCGGTCAGCACGCCCCTGAAACCGCCCGTGGCCGAACCCCCGGGTGCAATGGTGCGATTCCAGTTCGCGGGCGTGAGGACATAGTGCGTGCCCGATTGGGTGACGGTGCTGTTCCAGGCGTGCAGGACGGATTCGCCCGCCGGCAGGTCGAATTCCAGTTTCCAGTCGTTCAGCGGCGCCATGCTCGCGTTGGTGACGCTGAAGCGGGCGATGAAACCGTTCTGCCACGCATGATCCACCGACAACGTCGCCGTGGCCGCGGCCGCGTGCGCTGCGGGGGCGACGCCGAGTCCCACGACGGCAGCCGTCAACGCCGACACGGTGACGTGAAACGCTGCGCGCCAGCCATTCCCGCGATTGTTGACTCCTCCCATGACAGCCAACCCTAAAAGCACGGGGCCGAGATCGGCCCACGCGGCGCGGCTAAGCTGCAATACCTTTGCCCAACCGAAACCGTCATGAAATTTTGGCCCCTGCGCGGGCCGGCGGACTGAGGTGCCGGCCACAACCGCCGCTGACCTCTGGTCGGGCTGACAGGATTTGAACCTGCGACCACTTGACCCCCAGTCGGACATGAGCTGAATTTCGTTGTCTCGCAATAACTCTGGATGCAGTCTGACCAGCGATAACCGTATCCCGGCGTCCCCCTCCGACTCCCCTGGTTCGCTCCTAGTTGTGACAACGTTGTGACAACGCCGCCGATCGTGTGCCCCGCGATGACAGATTCAGAGGTGTTTGCTTGACGACACGCGCCAAATGATCGTGCGTTTTGTCGGACCGTTATGCGAAGCTGTCCGGCTGCCCACAGAAGGGAGCCACAGACGATGTGACATTACGAAGGAAGGTACGAACGTGGAAGACGCCGAGCAGGAAGGCATAGAGCAAGTACGCGACTGGATCGGCCGGCTAGAGGTGTTCGCAGCCGCGCTAGATGACATCGAGGGTGACGACGCGACAGATTTCTGCGACGGCGCGCTTGACGCTTGGCAAAACATAGGGTTACCGAGCGTCACACACGCAGGACCGCAGGCTCTAGTGGTCTTCGAGGCCCTAAATGCGCTCGCGAGAGTTGGCACCGCTGCGGCAATGGACTGGGCGGATACGCCTGACGTGCGGGATCGCTATACGCGAGACTCTGCGCAACAGCTTGTGTCGGACGCTTTGGATGACGTCATTTCTGAGTGCAAGTGTTGGCTTTCCGAAGGCCTGCCTCCTGCGGATGAGATTAAGCACAGGTTCACCACAGTGGCTGGCGAACTCAAGAAGTCTATGCAGGTATTGGGCGAGAAGAACGCCGAGCTGGACGCTCAGGACGCCGAAGCGGAGGCAGACCAGTACGGCGCAATTCTCTTGCACCGCGATCCCAGCCGGTCTGACGCACCCATCTTCGAGAAGGTGTGTTCGTTCACCGAAGAGGAAAACGCTAGGTACGTAGATGCGTACAACAGGATTCGGCGAATGCTGGACTGCGAACTCTTGCAGCACATTTCAGATGAAAGCGACCGCCTGTGCGATGTGCTGATGGACGTGCTTAGCGAGCTTCAGAAGAATCAAGGGTTACTACGCCATAGTGCCGCCATGGCTGAACGTCGACGCAAATTGCGCTCGGCCCTGATTTCGTTCACCGCGGCTCTGCAGATCCACGAGTACCAAACCATCCGCAGCGCACGGCGAACCCTTGGCCTGGACCGCTCAGAGGTGGACAAGATCAAAGCCCTGTTCGCCGAGCTTAAGGAAACATCGTTCGACTACAGGTGGCTAGAGGCTCTACGCGATGCGCTGCAGCACGGCGACATCGATGCCTTCAAGTGGCGCTTCAGCATCAGCATTGATGCCGAGCCTGCCGTGACCATCACCATGGACCGCGCATTCATGCTCGAATTCCATAACGACAACCGAACGAAGCCTTGGCTTAAGCGTCGTGAACTGGAGGAGCTGGACTCTGATCCCAACGTGCTGGACATGATCAAAGGGGTTCAGCCTCTAATGGGTGCCTTGCAGAAAAAGCTTGACGCCGTCTTGTACTCGAACGTGGCCGAGGATGCCGCCACCGTCAAGGAGCTGATCGGGCGGTTCGACGGCAGAGAAGGGATGTACTTCCTGCAGACCGGCCCCGGCTTCACTCGGCGAAAGTTAGCGCCGCCACAAATGCCGCTTGAGCCGCACGTGCTGAACTTCGCCTACACCTATACGCCCGAGGAAGCCTCGGACGCAGCACGCGGCTCGTGACCTGATGGGCACCAATGGGTATGCGTCGAGCCGGTGAGCAAGATACGGGGCTACGAGGCTTGTCGTCCCTCGGGGGTCCGCCCTCACCAGTATCCGCTAGCCTTGCTTCGCGGGGGCGTGGGCGTTAAGAAGCCAGCAACTTCTTGACTATTCTCCTTGAGCCACCGTCTTTGCCCTGCATAGACGCCGTGAAGCTTCCTCTCATGGCCGCGGATCACGACGAGCATGATTACCAAGCCGGCAGCAGCAGTCCATCCCGCAATATGGCCGATAGTTGCCAGAATAGTTTTGTTCGATGGGCCATACAACGCCAATGAAAGCGCTATTGGGATCAGGAACATCGCGCCCGCGAGTGGTGAACGAAGCTTGCGACGTCTGGGGGTGGTGGTCCGATTGACCTGCGGTGGCGGATTGGGCGCTTCCTCATCGCCGACGAGGTAACGCCACATCCAGTAGGAAATACAAACTACTAGTCCGGATACCGCTATTCGGCGATCTTCTAACTGCAGAAGCTCCCAAGTGCGACGGGACCTTAATGCCGGAAGAAAAATCTTTGCGGTCGGAAGCAAGAGACGCAGTCCGGAAAGCCTATTAATAATATGGAAGATGAACGGATCAGCCAGAAGCAATAACCCAACGAGATATACAGCCATTGACCGCTTTGTCGCACCTTTAAAATTATCCAAAAAGCTGCTTAACGCTGTCCTTTGGCGGCGAGCGCCCTTGCGCTCATATCCTCGATTTATTAAGAATGCGACGAAGTAGACAACCACCAACAAAGCCGCGGCAAGCAGATGCGTTAACCGGCATCCTGAGCGCACAGAGCTACCAAAGTTTAGCAAAGCCACTCCAAAGACAGCCGCTGTGGCTATAGCGAGACCTAGTATCATTTCAAGTCCGATGCGAAACATCGATCCCATATACAACGCTCGGTTTCGCGTATTTGCAGGCATGCGCGTATTTAGGAGTAGCAAATATGCGGTCAATAACTCGGATGGGCTGATTTCTGGATATTCCTCTTCAAGGAAGTTGGTCGGCTGACTTTCAGTGTACGAAGCGGCGCGAGCAGGTATATCCAAAAAGTAAAGAACCAATCCGGTCATCAGTGCTGCGACTAAGCCGACGAACGGGCCCTCCAGCACCTCCGTCTTTACGCCGGGCGCAATAGCTTTAAATGTCACCACAAAGATTGCATAATTTACTAGCCCCGGAATGACTATCCTGATCCCCTCATATGCGTCAAACGAACCCGGGCTAACTTCACCAAACGCAGCCATTTTAGAGGAGTGTATAGGCGCTAGGTAGTGGCAATTTCCGCGACTCGTCGGCCACTTTCGCGGTCTGCGGCGCCAGTGACCGCAACGATTCTGGAATCGTGTGACCGATGTCTATAAGCGCGCCGATTGCAGCCCGGGGATCGGGAACATTTTCATAGCTGGCAATCTCATCAACTACCACCTCTGCCTGTTCATGCACGGCCATCACGCGCAAGATAGCCGCCCATAAGGCTGGGATGTCAGTCGACTGCAACTGCCTGGCCAGAGACTCCAGGGTCGAGCCCTCAAGTGGAATGTTGCACAGCAAAGGACATAGCCGTATTAGTGTCCAGGGCCACAGGACAGGCCCCTGCACAATGCCTTGGACGCGCTCTCTGACATTTTGGTGTTCCAAAAACCGACTGAGATAATACACCAAACGAGGGGTATCCACCGAATTCTGAGAGAGTTGCTGGATTGCATATTCGACGGCAATATCGTCTTTCTGCGTTGCGAGCCGAGGCAAAGAGAAACGTAACAAACGTCGATCTTGATCGTTCACGGCACGGAAGAACACTGTACGCAAGCTTGCGCGAACGACAGCACCAGATTCCATTTGCGGGTGGTAGACACTTTCCAGCGGCGCTCCGTGCTTTCGAGTAAGGTACTCCTGCGACGTGGTGAGCGAAAGCTTCTGAACGTTCAGCTTGAAACCGAAGTCGCCGAGAGCATCCGCGAGTCTCGCTGCAGCGCACTCCGCCTCGCGTGGGGTGTCCGCGAAGATTCGATAGTCATCAACCCAACGTGTAAATGGCCTTTGTATGGCGGCGTCTGCTCCGCTTAAAAGGTGGTTTGCGATTAATCGCGCATCGCCGTAGCCAGCGGGTAGGCCACGAATTCCCGACCGCGAGGCCAGCAGCAAGAAATTATGGACGCGCCACCAGCTATTGCCCACTCGGGCGGGCATCTTCTTACTCAGTAATTCTGGATCTACTGAATCGAAAAAACTTTGCACGTCGGCAACGACGACATACCTATGCTCATGCGCTAGCGCATCGCCAATGCTTCTGAAGCGTAGGTACTCGTCGCTGTAGGCACCGCCATAAGTCGCTCCTGTTCGGTACCCGCAGACTGCGGGATCCAAGAGTGCCTCACTTATCTGACGGAGGGGCGCTATCGCATCCCGGAGCGCGCGCAGTGCCGAACCGCTAAGGACCGGTACGGTGCGCTTGCCCCGATCCGTTCTCGGAACATCGACGAACTGCACGTCAGCAGCAGTCAAACCGGGTGCCATCAGGCATTTTTTGAGGTCAAAGTTTCCAAGCACATCTGGAATCCACTGGGTTGCCAGGTCCTCATGGAGGTCGCGCGCAAGCTCCTCGCTGATTGTCCCGGCGTCAACTTGAAGCATGGTTTTAGGGTATCGGCGATATATGACAACTCTCGAGCTCTAGACCTCGACTCGCCGAGAGATGCCACCCAGAAGAGGCCCACCCAGGTCGACTGGGGCTAGTCTGGCGTACCCGGCGCGTCGGCGCACCAGCTTGTCGGCGGCCGCAGATAGCGTGACTTCCGTGGTGAATACAGACGTCGACACCTCCCATGCGGCACCGCCACCCCGACAGGCGATTCCTGCTGGCCTTGAACCGGGCACACAAGCGTGGCGGGTGCACGTCGCCGTGTGGGCGTACAAGTTCTTCAGCCCGGCGCGCGACCCTGAGGTCGCCGCGGCGATCGGCAAGCCTGAGCCTCCACTCCCAGAGCAGCCGGATCCCGATCCTCGGAATGCCGTGCCGTTTGAGCCGTGGTCGGTGTTCGACTTTTCCCGGTATCTGCACTCGCTTGGCCTACTCGGCGCGGGCAACGTCGCGGCGCTCACCCGCCTCCTGGGCGCTATGGAACGTGCTGGACTGCTCCTGCCCCTGGGCTGGCAGCAGCACCTCCCGATGATGGGCCAGCAGTACGTCACGGAGGTCGCCGTATCGAAGGGGCAGAGCGGGGGCAACCTGTGGCTGTCAGAGGTCTTCGGCGCCAGCCTGATCATCCCCAGCTACAACGCCATAACCATCCGGCTCGCCGGCCACGACGAATACGACAACCCCATAGACAGCTGGGGCACCGGCCTCCTGCTCGACCACACCCACGTCCTCACCAACAAGCACGTCATCACCGGCCTGATGGGCAACGCGGGCCTGTCCATCTACCCGTCCGATGAACGCGCGATCCGTGCAGGGCACTTCAGTTGCGCCGCCCAGGTACGAGCGCATCAGACCCTCGACGTGGCGGTCATCGAAGCCCACATGCCTGAAGGCAAGGGGATGCCGCGCCTCGCCGGCATGGCGTTCCGCGACCCCGAGTGGGACGACGACGTGTACGTGTTCGGCTATCCGCGTGTTCCGATGACCACCGAAATGGGCATCACCGTACAGCGCGGCCCGGTCGTCAACCCCGCCGCAACCACGATCCCCGACCAACAGAAGATCTTCCTATACTCGGCCATCGCTCGGCCGGGCAACAGCGGCGGCCCCATCGTCGCCCAGGACGGCCGGGTCATCGGCATCGTCGTCGAGGACTCCGCGGAGCGGTCATCGACGGATAGCGAGCCGGCAGGAGCACCGTTCTACCGCGGCATCCCCTCCAGCGAGGTGATCCGCGCGCTAGACGAAATGGGCTTCGGAGGCCTGATACAGATGGACACCATCCCGTAGCGACTGCCGCATGTTCCGCCCAAAATGGGTCGTCCTGCTGCAAGTCGAGCGCCACACGCGCCACACTGTCCGCTAGCCGGGCGCCGCGCCAATCGCGTCTCGGATCGCGTGCAGCAATGCGTCCACCCGATCTAACTGGTGCTCGTTGTAAATGCGGGTTTGATCGGGCAGTGCCACCGGCTCCGCCACATCGGCGAACCACACCTTCGCGGCGAAAACCCATCTCCCATGCTCTGTGAGCCCGCGTTCGCCGATCGTCAGTTCGGTAATCCGGTGGAGGGGTCGCACCCATGCCGCCCGCACCGTCGCATTCGCGTACTGGCCGCGATACATCGGTACGTCGCGCTCAACTTCGAGCGTGTAATCGCGTTGGTCAAACGCCACATCGACATAAGCCAACGCCGTGCCCGTGACCGCGTACACGGTCCACGCCGTTGCCGCCTCATCCCGGCCGTCGTACTCGGTGACCGAGGCGCGGATCGCGGCCGGGGAGACCAGTCCCCCGACAAGCGATGACACTAGCGTCGGTGGCTCCTCGACTGCGTTGCTCTGCCCCCGCGGGGCTACTAGCCGGGACGGAGACGCCTTCAGTTCGTCATCTTCGACGCGCATATCGCGCACCGTACTCGCGCGGACCGACAAGCCGGTCCATCCCAGAGCTGCTGGGCACCCCGTCGCTCGTTGTCACCTGCCGGATACCGGTCGCCGAACCGCCCCGCAGCGCTGGGACTGGCGTAATCACGCTGGCCGGCCAGAATTCCGCCTGCGCAAATTAAATAGCTAACTACCTTTGCGCGGAGCCGGGTTAAGCACAATCAATCCGACGGATAGCGGACTCACAGAGATGGGGCCCGGGTCTCGCCCGGTGGGCTAGAGTTCGAGTCCCTCGATCGAGCGATCTGCTTGGATGTGGTGGCTGCGGGCGGTCCATGCTGCGTACGCGAATGCGATTGTGTCGTCGCGCCAGCGTCTGTAGCCGCGGGCGAGGTTGCTGACCGCTTCTGTTCGGCGTTGGGTCGCGGCGCGAACACGCGCGGGATGGAACTGGGAAGCGGTTGTGGCGGCGACGTCATGGGCGGTGGCGGGGTGTTCGTCGTTGGCGGTGATGCCGCGCAACAATGTCGCGGCGTCGTGGCGGCTTCTCCGGTCCGCGACGTGGGGGGCTTGAGCCGAGGCGTCTCGGTATTCCTGCTCGGTGCGGCGCTGGTAGAGGTAGGCGGTGTTGGCGTCGCGGCCGCGGGTGAGGGCGACGTAGGCCAGTGCGCGGGTGGCGTTTTCGCTCAGCACGGCGTGAGTGTTGTCGGCTGTGACCCCTTGGGCGGAGTGCACGGTGAGCGCGTAACCGTAAGTGATGTGTTCGCGCACATAATCCTTGGGGAAGGCGCCCACGGTGTTGTCGCCGAGGCGGCGGGCGACGAGCCGGCCGTCGTCAGGATTGATCCGGGCCACCTGCCAGCGCTGCCCATTGCGCACCACGCTGTGTTCGGCTGCAGGGTCGTCGGTGTTGCGCAGCGGGATCGAGGCGTCGTTGCGGCGGGTGAGGATGACATCGCCGACGGCTAGGGCGTGTCCGCGGGCGCCGGTGAGGGCGGGGGCGTCAGAGGGGACGGTGTCGTGGTGTAGGCGCTGGTTGAGCGCGTCGGCCATTTCGGTGCTATCGCAGAGCAGTAGCGCGTCTTTGCCGGCGGCGGTGTCGGCCTGGTAGGCGGCCAGGGCGTCGGCGGCCATCGTAATGGCATCCCCGCAATGCAGACGGTCATGGGTGCGGTACCAGCCGATGGCGCGGCGCAGCGGCGCTGGCCCGCCGTCACGGAGCGCCAGCGAGGCGGCGCGTTCGTCGGGGTCGCGCATGCGCCACACCGCCGAGAGGCGTTGGGACCAGGGCAGATCGGTGCACAGTTGGGCGAACATGCCCCCGCGGGCCTTGACCGGGGCGAGCTGATGCTGATCTCCGATGAGGACCGTCTTGGCGCCGGCCGCGGTCGTCGCGGCCAGCAGCCGATGCAGATCGCCGGTGCCGGCCATCGCGGCCTCGTCGACGACCACCAGCGTGTGCGGGCCGAACTCTAATTGGTTGATGTCCAGGAGTTGCAGGGCTTTGGCGATGGTGTAGCCGTGATCGCCGGCGCCCTCGCGCACCGCGACATCGACGGCCTTGCCGGTCGGTGCGAGTACGAGGACGTTGCCGTGGAAGCGGCGGCGCGCCGCGGCGCGCAGGGCTCGCATCGAGGTGGTCTTGCCTGCGCCGGCGGGCGCGCACAGCGGCTGGATCAGCCACGGTGAGGCGCCGATGTTGTGTACGGCGCGCTGTTGGTCCGGTGACAGGTACGCGGTGTCTTCGGGTTTGACCCACAGCATGGCGCGGTCGGCGCGCGCGTCGGCGAGGTCGAGCACTGCGGCCTCCTCGCGCAGGATCGCGTCGAGGGTGAAGCGCTCATGGCCCTCGCGCTGATGCGCGGCCCTGGGCGCGCTCAACCGCACCGCGACCTCATCCACGGCGGATTCCACCAGCTCGCGGGGGGTGCGCTCGGTGTCGACCGGCAGCTGCGCACCGAGCATCTCGACCAGATCGGCGCGGGTGAACGCAGCCTTGTCGATCCGCTCGGCCGCACCCAGGAGGCGCGCTCGATCCAGCGGGGTGCGTGCTGCTGCGCGCCGCGCCGCGCGCGCGGTTTGGAACGCGGCGCGGTCCAGGCGCAGGCCGCGCTCATCGGCGCGCCACTGCGCCCGCAGCTGCGCCCAGGCGAGTTCTTCGGGCTTGGTAGGCCGCGTGGCCTTTTGCGCGGCCGCCAACTGCGCGGCGGTCCACGGCTTGTCGACGACCTTGAGGTGATCCGCGGCCCAGTCGCGCAGTTGGGTGGAGCGCCGCGACCACGCGGCGATCGTCTCCCGGTCGACCCCGGCCACCTCGGCCATCCCGGTCGCCGGGTCCACCGGCGCCCATTCCACGCCCAGCGACTGATGCAGCTCCCGGCGCAGGGTGGCCTGATAGATCACCCCGGCAGCGCGGGCTTCGTGATACAGCGACGTCCCGTCAAGCGACACCAGTACCCCGTCGGCGCGGGCCTGCCGGTTAGGGACGATGACATGCGTGTGCAGATGCGGGTCTCCGCTCCGCGACGTCTCATGCTGATAGGCGATTGCCACGAGTCCTGGCAGCCGCACGAGGTCTTTTTCCCCGGTGCGCGGGTTATGGATCCGGGTGTAGCTGGCGTGCACGCTCAGATACGCCAGTGCCTCGGCCAACGCGCTCGTGTGCGCGTCGGCGATCGCCTTGGACACGACATCATCGGCACGCAAGGCTCGCAGCAGCGAAACGCTCTTATGCGCGCAGAAAGTCAGATCGAATCCATGCACCCCGCGTTGCCCGAAGGAGCGTCCCCGCCCGCCGTTGGGTGCGATGCCCTCATCGAGCCAGCGGGCCACCACCTCGGCGTCCGCCTCGCCCCCCGCCCGCTGCGCATCGCTCAGGCCGACCAACCCGGTCACGGTGTGGGTGTCGCCGGACAGCAGCCAGGTCGGGGTGCGGGTTTCGTGTTCGGAGTAGTACTCCCCCAGCCCGCCGCCAGTTCGAGCCGCATCACGGCTGGCGATCTCGGCGGTGCGGGCGGTGTCGATGTAGTAGTTGATCGACCACCGCTTCAGCTTGGAGATCGTCAACACTCGCACCACCCACTGACGGCGACTGCGGCGCAACACATCTGCTACCGCGGTTGTGGCACTTGCTGTGCCACAACCATTCTCGCACACTGTGCAAATGTGCCCGAGTCAATTTCGGAGCGATTATTACTGTGATCGCGTGTCCTGTAAGGCGTTTGGGAGTACATAGGAAAGATAGAGCAGTAAAGGGGTCGGGCTCGGAATAGTTGGGAATTGATGAGAAGTGCTGAAGGAGAGTGTGCTTGGTGGGCTGCGCTTGGCGCATGCTTGCGGGTTCGGCAGCGACTACGCGAGCCGAGGGACTCGCGGACGACAACCAAGCCACCGGCGGCATCGACCGTTACGCACGTTTGGCTAACGGTGGGGGAGATCTGAATAGCGTCTCAGGCGCACTCACGCTCTATCCCAATGCGAGCGGATTTGATAGCTAATTTTACGACAGATCAACGTAATCCACCACGACGTCGGGCGCATCGTCAGGGAAAAACCCGGCCGTGAAATGCCCCTTGTCTTCCGCGTCGCGTTGAACCCAAGACGTGCCAGAATCGTTCCTCGGGTTCTGTATGGCGGCCTCGGCGGTCCCTTCGCCTTCGTACGATCCGTGGAGTTCGAATTGTGGCCCCCCGGGGTCGACGGTAAGACCATTGACGGCTACGTCTATGCGCGCCTGCACCGGCCCAACGTCTGGGCCATACCCGCGCTCCTCCAACGCATGCTCGATAAGTCGACGCAACTGGGCTCGTATTTCGTCAATTACCGCCCGGACCGTTGTGACGAGCGCGGCGTCAAAATCGCAGCTGTACGCGTCTTCGAGGAGTACTCGCGCCCTCCGTGACGTCTCGTCGAGGGTTACCGTCACAAGGTAATCGTCCATCGCGTCGCCGTCCGGATCGGAGAAGTCGTAGTTGGACGGCCCTTCGAGGATTTGTGGAACGATGTGGCGCAACCGGTTAATTAGCGCGGGACCGAGTTCAGACAGCGTTTCCATCACATCATCATTGGTCTGATCGAATCCGGTGACGGTGGACATCGCCGAATTGAAGGCCTTGCCGCTGTGGAACTTTTCGACGGCCTGTATAACGCGACGTTCGAGCCTGCGAGCTTTACGAAGCACCGACATCATACGGGGTGCGGAGGTGAAATCGCCGTTCGATTTTTCGCCGTTGCAGGGACCGCAGATCGGCCCAAGATTGTGCGGTGCATGAATGTCGAAGGGCAGTTCGCGTTCGGCGGTGGTGAGGTGTTCCTGCAGAAGTTCTTGCAGGCGAATCTCTGAGGTCTTCTGGGGAATCAAGTGGTCGATTTCCACGGCGAGTAGATCGCGTGGGTGCCTGCACCAGCAGCACCGCCAATCCCAAGCATCCCAGAGGGCGTACCGCAGGATCATATTCTGCGCGGAGTCGCCGGGTCGGTATCGCACATCCACGATTCGAACGGTACGCCTGGCGCGGTGACCTGCTGCATCATATGCGGCTGCGGTGCATGGTCATGACTGACCGCCGTAGTCCGCCGCTACGCGCCGGGGGGCGGGCCGTAATGCCGTATTGGGTGCATTAGGTGCACTATCCGAGGGACGCACAGACTGTGGCACCAGAGCATTGCTGGAAGCGATGAGCGACGGTGTAAGCGGCCGAAACCTCTGTGACCGGGTGGGCTGACTCTAAGCGCCCCGTCGTTATTCGCAACGTTTATTAACGACCACTGCTCCAATACGAATGGGTCTGCTGCACGAATAGGTGACAACTGAGATGGCTTGCCCGGCGTGGGCAGGCTGGAAGGATGTCACCAT
>NZ_QMEV01000028.1 GCF_003284935.1 Mycobacterium colombiense | reverse complement strand
TGCCGCGGCTGCGTCCGCCCCAGGCGCGCGTGCTGCTGATCGCCGCGCTTGCGGCGAAGCTACCCGCCGGCGACGTCGTCGCCCGGTGGGGCTGACACCGCTCGGACTTCTGAGGCCTGCAGCCCCCCGACGTAATCCGGCCAGTCCAGCGAGTCGACCGGGTTCGCGTGCACCAGGTCCCCGCCGTCGGCGGGAAACGTGCGGGCCGGGCCGGGCCCGGAGCTGCGGGTCTCGAAGCGCGCGGTGACCACGCCGTGGCCCGCGCCCTGCACCCAGCCGTGCCCGAGGTCGCGGTGGGCCACGTCGTCGCCGACCCGCCACCCGGCGTCGTCGGGGCCGGGAGCGAACATGGCCTCCGACGCCGTTTCCACCGACGCCGAATCCTGGTGCGGCTCAAGCACTTCCAGGTCGGGAAACAGCGATTCCTGACGCACGTCGCTCAGCCCCGAAAAGCCCACGCCGAGCAGCCGGATGGGGCCGATCTCCCGCGGATCCAGCAGCAGCCGCCGGGCCAGACCGAGCAGCGCGGCCACCTCGGTTGTGGCGTACGGCAGCGTCGCCGACCGGGTCAGCGTGCTCATGTCGGATTTCTTCAGCTTTACCGTCACGGTGCGCGCACCGCGCCCGTCGCGCAGCAGGCGCTGATGGGCGTGCTCGGCGATCGGCTCGATCGCCTCCCGCAGCTGCTCCACGCTGGTCAGGTCGGCGGCGAAGGTCGATTCGGAGCTGATCTGCTTGGCTTCGGCGCGCTCGGCGACCGGGCGGTCGTCGATGCCGCGGGCCAGCCGGTGCAACGCCGGCCCGGTCGTGGCGCCCAGAATGTTCGCCGCCTCGGCCTCGGACAGCGCGGCCAGCTCCCCGATGGTCTCGATGCCGAGGCGATGCAGCCTCTCCTCGGCGACCGGGCCGATCCCCCACAGCCGGCGCACCGGCAGCCCGCCCAGCAGCGCGCGTTCCTCGGCGCGGCGCACCACCCTGACCCCGTCGGGCTTGGCCAGCCCGGAGGCGATCTTGGCGATCTGTTTGCCCGAACCGGCGCCCACCGAGGCGATCAGCCCGGTGTCGTCGCGGACCCGTCGGCGCAGGTCCTCGCAGAACGCCTCGACGTCCTCGGCGGACGCCCCGGCGAGCTGGGCGGGTTCGCCGAAGCCCTCGTCGAAGGACAGCTGCTCGACGACGGGCACCACGGCGCGGATGGTGTCGAAGACGCGTCGGCTGGCCAGTCCGTACACCACGCCACGCGGCGGCAGCACCACCGCACTCACCCCCACCAGCCGGCGGGCCTGATGCATGGGCATGGCCGAGCGCGCCCCGAACACGCGCGCCTCGTAGCTGGCCCCGGCCACCACGCCGCGCCCACCCACGCCGCCGACCAGCACCGGGCGACCGCGCAGGGTCGGGCGGGTGAGTTGCTCGACGGAGGCGAAGAACGCATCCATGTCCAGGTGCAGCACCCACCGAGACTCCACCCGATCGATGCTATTGGTCTAGCGTCGTTGGGTATGGAGCCTGACGGCACCAACGCACCGACGACGCGATGGACGCGGCTGCGCCACCAATGGAACGAGCGCCTGCGACCCGGGGAGCAGGCCACGGTGCTGGCCTGGGCCTCGTTCACCCTCACCTTCGCCGGGCTGCGCGGGCTCACCCACTGGATCCGCGCCGGGCACGGCCCCTCCGGCGGAGGGGTGTCGTTGGGCGGCAAGCACTTCCATCACTACAACATCGGCATCGGCTTGTTGGCGACGGTGGCCGGGGTGGGGCTGCGCGGCAGCGACGAGCAACGCCGGCACCCCGCGGCCGCGGTGGCGTACGGCGCCGCCAACGCCATGATCGTCGACGAGCTGGCGCTGCTGCTCGACCTCAAGGACGTGTACTGGGCATCGGATGGCCGCGAGAGCGTGGACGTCGCCGTCGGCGTCATCGCGACCGGGGCGACCGTGGTGGCCGGCATGCCGTTCTGGGCGCACGCCCACCGGGCGCTGCGATCGAGAAGTTGACCGCCGCGGGGTCAGGCCTTGGCGATGCTCACCCGCACGCCGTCGCCGATTTCGGCGCCGTCGCCCGGATCACCGAATTCGAAACGGGTGGCCAGGATTTCACCGGCGATCAGGTCGCGGTGGGTGCGCGCCCAGTCGGCCCGCTCGTCGGGCACCGCCATCACCACCGAAATCCGGTCGGACACATCCAAACCCGTCGACTTGCGCAGCTCCTGCAATTCGCGGATCCGGTCCTTGGCCCAACCCTCGGCCTCCAGCTCCGGGGTCACCGTGCCGTCGAGCACCACCAGGCCCGCGCCGTCGGGCAGGGCCGCGGTGAATTCCGGGTCGGCGGCGACCAGGCGTGAGCTGTATTCCTCGGGTTGCAGCACCGCGGGACCGGCGGTCAGGGTGCCGTCGGGATTGACGACACCCTCCCCCGCCTTGACCGCCTTGATGGCCGCCTGCACGTCCTTGCCCAGCCGTGGCCCCGCCACCCGGGCATTGACGGTGAGCTCGAAGCGGCCGTAGGTGTCGATCGCGTCGGTCAGCTCGACGGCCTTGACGTTGAGTTCGTCGGCGATGAGGTCGACGAACGGCTCCAGCCGTCGCGGATCCTCCACGGCCACGGTGAGTTTCGGCAGCGGCAACCGCACCCGCAATTTCTTGGCCTTGCGCAGCGAGGACGCGGCCGAGCAGACGTCGCGGACCTGGTCCATCGCGGCGACCAGGTCGGGGTCGGCGGGCACGTCGCCGGCCTGCGGCCAATCGGTCAGATGCACCGACCGCTGCGACGTCAGGCCGCGCCAGACGATCTCGGTCACCGAGGGCAGCAACGGCGCGGCCAGCCGCGCCGTCACCTCCAGCACGGTGTGCAGGGTGTCGATGGCGTCGACATCCTCCTCCCAGAACCGCGAACGCGACCGCCGCACATACCAGTTCGTCAGCGCCTCGGTGAACTGGCGCAGCTGCTCGCAGGCCCGGGAGATGTCGCAGGTGTCCATCTCGTGGGTCAGGTCGTCGCGCAGCTCGGCGAGCTTGGCCAGGATGTAGCGGTCCAGCAGCTGCGTCGAATCGGTGCGCCAGGTACCGACTTTGGGCGCGTAGAGGGCCAGGAAGCTGTAGGCGTTCCAGAACGGCAGCAGCACCTGGCGCACGCCCTCGCGGATGCCCTGCTCGGTCACGATGAGGTTGCCGCCGCGCAGGATCGGCGAGGCCATCAGGAACCAGCGCATGGCGTCGGAGCCGTCGCGGTCGAACACCTCGGACACGTCGGGATAGTTGCGCAGCGACTTGCTCATCTTCTGGCCGTCCGAGCCCAGCACGATGCCATGTGCCACACAGGTTTTGAAGGCCGGCCGGTCGAACAGCGCGGTGGCCAGCACGTGCAGCGTGTAGAACCAGCCGCGGGTCTGCCCGATGTACTCGACGATGAAGTCACCGGGATAGTGGCCGTCGAACCATTCATCGTTCTCGAACGGGAAGTGCACCTGCGCATAGGGCATCGAACCGGAGTCGAACCACACGTCGAGCACGTCGGGGATGCGCCGCATCGTGCTGGCCCCGGTGGGGTCGTTGGGGTTGGGCCGGGTCAGCTCGTCGATGAACGGTCGGTGCAGGTTGGTGGGGCGCACCCCGAAGTCGCGTTCGAGTTCGTCGAGGCTGCCGTAGACGTCGATGCGCGGGTAGGCGGGGTCGTCGGACTTCCACACCGGAATCGGGGTGCCCCAGTAGCGGTTTCGTGAGATCGACCAGTCGCGCGCGCCCTGCAGCCACTTGCCGAACTGGCCGTCCTTGACGTGCTCGGGATACCAGGTGATCTGTTGGTTGAGTTCGACCATGCGGTCCCGGAATTCGGTGACCGCGACGAACCACGACGACACCGCCCGGTAGATCAGCGGATTGCGGCAACGCCAGCAGTGCGGGTAGGGGTGCTCGTAGGTTTCGTGGCGCAGCAACACTGCGCCGTTGGCCGCGGCCGGTCCGCTGCCGTTCTTCAGGTCGCGGATGATGTGCGGGTTGGCGTCAAAGACGTGCTGTCCCTGATAATCCGGCACCGTGGCGTCGAAGCGGCCTTTGGAGTCGACCGGCGTGACCGGGACGATGCCGACCTTGTCGGTGGTCGCCATGTCGTCCTCGCCGTAGGCCGGTGCCATGTGCACGATGCCGGTGCCGTCCTCGGTGGTGACGAACTCGCCGGGCAGCACCTGAAATGCCTTGTCAGTGTCCATGAAGTACGGGAACGGGGGCAGGTACCTCGTGCCGAGCAGGTCCGCCCCGCGATGGGTGGACAGGATCTCGGGTTCGTCGCCCAACTCGCGCGCATAGGCGGCCAGCCGTGGCTGCGCGAGCACGAAACGCCCGTTCTCGGAACGGACTTCGACGTAGGTGACCTCGGGGTTGACGGCGACGGCGAGGTTGGACGGCAGGGTCCACGGTGTCGTCGTCCAGACCAGCAGGTGGGCCCCGTCCAGCGGGCCGCCGACCACCTTGAATCCCACCGTCAGGGCGGGGTCCTGGCGGCTCTGGTACACGTCGTCGTCCATCCGCAATTCGTGGTTGGACAGCGGGGTTTCGTCACGCCAGCAGTACGGCAACACCCGGTAGCCCTCGTAGGCCAGGCCCTTGTCCCACAGTTGCTTGAACGCCCAGATGACCGACTCCATGTAGGGCAGATCCAGCGTCTTGTAGTCGTTGTCGAAGTCGACCCAGCGCGCCTGGCGGGTGACGTAGGCCTGCCACTCGTCGGTGTAGCGCAGCACCGAGGCGCGGCAGGCGTCGTTGAACGCGGCGATGCCCATGTCGTCGATCTGCGACTTGTCGGTGATGCCGAGCTGGCGCTCCACCTCGAGTTCGGCCGGCAGCCCGTGGGTGTCCCAGCCGAAGCGGCGCTCCACCTTGTAGCCGCGCATGGTGCGGTACCGCGGGACGATGTCCTTGACGTAGCCGGTGAGCAGGTGACCGTAGTGCGGCAGCCCGTTGGCGAACGGCGGCCCGTCGTAGAACACGTATTCCGGTGCGCCGTCGCGGCGGGCGATGCTGGCGCGGAAGGTGTCGTCGCGGGCCCAGTAGTCGAGCACCTCGAGCTCGAGCGCCGGGAAGTCGGGCGCTCCGCCGGCCGGCTTGGGGTAGGCCTGGACGGAGTCCACCTGCGAAGCGTCGAGGTCAGCGTTATCGGTCACGGTGCGCGTTGTCTCCTGTGCCACGGTGCAAACCGGGGACGACGACGCGCTGGCTGCGCGAGCGCCGCGGTACCACCCCGCTTGCCGCGCTTTCGCGTGGCCGCTCGATGACGGCTGTGACGGGCCTACCCGTTCGGTTCTACTGAGCCAGGACGGCCGTTCTTCCGAAGGCTCCCCGGTGATGGCCGGATCGGCGCCAGTACAACGATTCTACGAAGACCCGCAAATCGGGGTGCACTCCAAGGGGTCGCCGGGGCGCAGAGCTACCTCTGCGACCAAGCGACCCCTTGGAGCTCGAGTTGCTCGACGTCCATCGAAGTTCGGCGTTCAGGCCCGGACTTCGAGGACACCGGCGCGCCACAGCGCGGCGTACACGTGGCGCAGCGGCACGCTCAGCAGGCGGGCGGCGCCGTCCACCAGCGGGTCGCCACCGGCGCCGAACGGCGGGGTGTCGGTGCGGCGGGGGGCCTTGGCCACCGGGGCCTGCGGCAGGGCCGGGATCGCGTCGGTGTCGCGCACCACGGTCAGCGTGCGGGCGGGCGCTCCGGTTACCACTTCGTCGTAGAAAGCTGCGGTCATCATCGCCTCCTAGAGGGGAGATCCAAACGGGGATTGATTGGACTGACGTGTCCCGTCCCGTGTCGGTTCCGATCTCGAGAACGCTTGGCCGGCAGGCACTTCGCGTTGCGAAGACTCAGCCGAGAAGGTCGCGCCGGAGACCGGAGGGGGACGAAACACGGTTCGGACTTCGATCCGGACTATCGCTGGAACGCATGTGCCCCTCACCTCCTCGCGGTCACGACGCATGCGCGGGTCGCATGCGATCTATGCGCAGCAGAGGAGCAGAACCCGACGACCGTCGGAAATCCGCACCCCTCTCGTCAGAGCTTCGGCACTACACGACGTGTCCTGGCCCGGAAACCGATCCGAGCGGAAGCCACCTGGGCTCAACCCTTAAGCCGGGAGGAGCTGTCCTGACCCGGGGCGTCTTTCGACGTTCGGGGTCAGTGGCCTGTATTCGTGTAGACGCCTCACCTAACGAGGTGCATACCCGACCGATAATGCACGACGGGTATGGCGGGGTCAAATCCCCGGATAGCGTGTCGGTGATTCTCTACGGATTCATGCGGGAGGCGTACAGCATTCGGTCAGGTTCGGGGCCCTGACCTGGGCGTACGACCCCCGGGGTCACTTCTCGACGAGGCCCTCGAGCCGGCCGATCGTGTCGATGAACTCCTCGACCATGTCGAGCACCACCGAGCGCGTCGGGCGGACCCGGTCGAGCGAGCCCACCACCTGCCCGACGAAGTAGGTGGCCAGCTCGCGTGCCTTGGCGCCCTGGTGGGCGGCGGCGGAGTTGATGCGCACTTGCGGCTCGGTGATCAGCGCGGTCTGCAGCGGCATGCCCAGCGGGTCGGGGTTTTCCGGCCGCTCCCACTCGTCGGTCCATGCGGTGCGCAGCATCCGCGCGGGCTTGCCCGTCATCGACCGCGACCGCACGGTGTCCGAGGAGCTGGCGGCCAGGAACTTCTCCTTGACCACGGGCACGGTCTCGGCCTCTTCGGTGGTCAGCCACACCGAGCCGCACCACACGCCCTCGGCGCCCAGGGCCAGCGCCGCCGCGATCTGGCGACCGCGGGCGATCCCGCCGGCGGCCAGGACGGGCACCGGCGCCACGGCATCGACGACCTCGGGGACCAGGACCATGGTCGCCACCTCGCCGGTGTGGCCGCCGGCCTCGGTGCCTTGGGCGACGATCAGGTCGACGCCCGCGGCGGCGTGCCGTTGCGCGTGCCGGGTGGTCCCGGCCAGCGCCGCCACCAGCACGTCCCGGTCGTGCGCGCGCTCGACGAGATCCGCCGGGGGCGGGCCGAGCGCGCTGGCGATCAGCCGGATGTTGTGGGAGAAGGCGACGTCGAGCAGCGGCTCGTAGGTCTTGGGCGAAATGTTCAGGCCACCCAGGGAGCCCCGCGGCTCGGCGGCGGCCGCGGTGACCCCGTAGCGGGCCAGCAGGTCGTCGACGAACGCGCGGTGCTCGTCGGGCAGCAGGGTGCGCGCCTGGCTCGTGTCGATGCCGCCCTGTTCGGCACCGACGTACTTGGGCGGCAACAGCAGGTCGACCCCGTACGGCTTGCCGCCGGTCTGCTCCTCGATCCAGGCCAGCTCGCTCTGCAGGCGCTGGGGGCTGTGCGCGGTGGCGCCCAGGACCCCGAAGCCTCCGGCGTTGGTCACCGCGGCCACCACGTCGCGGCAGTGGCTGAAGGCGCAGATCGGGAATTCGACTCCGAGCATCTCGGCGACCCTGGTTCTCATCGCCCGACGCTAAAAGTTATCGATTCCGAAGTCAATCGACCACGGGGCGTGGGCAACTCAGGTGCGCATGCCGGCGCGCCGCCCGATGGGGGCGACCCGCTTCACCCGATGGGGGCGACCCGCTAAGCCCGGGGCGACCGGCCGTCCGGGGGCCAGCTCGCCACGCCCTCCTCGAGCGGCACCTCCAGGCTCTGCAGGATCGAGGCCACCATCCGCCAGGCCCCGATGACCGTGACAAGCTCGACGAGAACCGTTGTGTCACCCTGGAATTCGCGCTCACATGCGGCCCAGTTCGCGGCGCTCACCGCGCCGTCGCGCACCACGTCGTCGGTGGCCGCGAGCACGGCCCGCTCGGTGACGCCGAAGCCGGCGTGGTTGTGCCAATCCCGCACGCCGAGCAGATCTTCGGCCGGCACTCCGAGCCGGGATGCGACGCGCCAGTGCTGGGTCCATTCGTAATCGCAGCCGGTGAGCCAGCCGATCCGCATGATCACCAGCTCGCGCAGCCGCGAGTCGAGGGCGCCGTGCCAGAGCATGGTGGCGAGCAAGTCGTTGATGCCGCGCGCCAGCGGCGGGTGGTTGAGCAGCACCTGGAAGATGCTGAGCTCGGCCATGTAGTTGGGGACGGCCGCCTCGTCGGCGGCGGCCTTGGCTTCGTCGAGCGGCAATCGGGGCAGGCGCGCTGTTGTCATCGGATGGGCACTCCTCCGTGCGGGCGGGACCGTCGCGTTCTCCCGTCATGGTAGTCAGCCGGGGGCGCGGCGACGACGGGTTTGCGTCCGACAGCCAAACACGGTGCGGGCCACAGCGTTTCAGAGCAGACCGAGCAGCTCCAGGTCGGTCACGTATTTCACGATCACCGACACGTTGATCTGCGGGATGTCGTTGTCGGGACCGATTTTGGCTTCCTGCACCGCGGCCCGGAACCGGTCGGTCGGCCCCAGGCATCCGCGAGCGGGGTCCGCCGGCGGGACGTGCTGTGCGTTGCGCAACTGCAGCAGTTGCAGCACCGACTGGTGGCGCTGCCGCTCCGGCAGGGCGTGCAGGGCGGTCTCCATCCGCTGCAGCCACTCGCCGAAGTCGTCGACCCGCTCGATCGGGTAGCCCGCTTCGATCAGCCAGTCGACGTACTCGTCGAGGCCGATGCCGTCGTCGTGCGGGTTCATCACGTGGTACGTCTCGAACCCGTCCATCACCTGGGCGCCCAGCGTGGTGATCGCCTCCGCGACGAACTCGACCGGCAGCGCGTCGAAGTGCGCGCGCTGCCGGTTGCCGTGCGCGTCGAGCTGATAGAACGAGCGCGGCGCGACGCCGCCGGCCACCACGCTGTGCACCATCCGGGTGAACATGTCCGACAGGTTCAGCTGGCCGCGATAGGTGGTGTCGGCCAGGAGCATGTCGCAGCGGAACACCGAAACCGGCAGCCCGCACAGGTCGTGGGCCTCGCGCAGCAGCACCTCGCCCGCCCACTTGCTGTTGCCGTAGCCGTTGCCGTAGCCGCCGTCGATGGTGCGGATCGGGCCGGCCGTGCGGACGTCGGCCTCCTCGGTGAACGCCGACGGCTCGATCTGGTCGCCGACGTTGGCCGTCGACACGAAGGTGTACGGCTTGAGCCTGGCGGTGAGCGCCAGCCGGATCAGCTCGGCGGTGCCCGCGACGTTGGGGGCGAACAGCTCGCTGTAGGGCAGCACGCCGTTGACCACGGCCGCGCAGTCCACGATCAGGTCCACGGTGTCGGCCAGCCGCTGCCAGGTCTGCTCGTCCACACCGAGGTTCGCGCGCCCCTTGTCGCCGGCGATCACCTCCAGATGGTCGTCGGCGAGTTCGTGGAAATACCGCAACAGCGCCGGATCGCCGCTGTCGAAGGTCTTTTCGAGGCGGCGGCGCGCTTCCTCGTCGGAGGTGGCCCGCACCAGGCAGATCAGCTTGCCGTCGGCCAGCTCCAGGCGTTCCAGCCACTGCAGCACCAGGTAACGACCGAGGAAGCCGGTGGCCCCGGTCAGCAGGACCGTGCGCACGTCGCCGCGCGGGCCGGGCAGCCCCGGCGCGGTCGACAGCGTCGCGGCGTCGATGAACTTGTCCAGCGTGAGATCGCTGGCGTACACCTCGCTCGCGTCGCGGCCGTGCACGGACGCGAAGTCGGCCCGAAGTCCTTCTGCGGCATCCTGATCGCCATTCAGCTGCTGGCTCAGGGCGCGCACCGACGGCGCCTCGAAGACGGCGCGCACCGGCAGGTGGATGTCGAGGGCGTTGTAGATCGCGGCGACGAGGCGCATGGCCGACAGCGAATCGCCGCCCAGGTCGAAAAACGATTCCTGGACGCCGACCCGCTCCAGGCCGAGCACCTGGGCGTACAGCCAGGCCAAGATCTCCTCGACGGCGGTGGCCGGAGCCAGATAGTCGTCGGTGCCCTGATAGTCCGGCGCCGGCAGCGACTGGGTGTCGAGCTTGCCGCTGGGTGTCAACGGCAGGGCCGGCAACACGACCACCGCGGCGGGCACCATGTAGGCGGGCAGGCGTTCGGCCAGCAGCGTGCGCAGTTCGGCCGGGTTGGCCTCTCCGGTGATGTAGCCGACCAGCCGCTTGTCGCCGGGGCGGTCCTCGCGGGCGATCACCAGCGCCCGCTCCACGCCGTCCAGCCCGGCCAGGGCCGCCTGGATCTCGCCGAGTTCGATGCGGTAGCCGCGGATCTTGACCTGCTCGTCGGCGCGCCCGACGTAGCGCAGCTGACCGTCCGGGCCCCACCAGGCCAGGTCCCCGGTGCGGTACATGCGCGTCCCGGCCCCGCCGAACGGGCAGGCCACGAACCGCGACGCGGTCAGGCCGGCCCGGCGCAGGTAGCCGGTCGACACGCCGGCGCCGGCCACATACAACTCACCGACCACACCCGCGGGCACCGGCTGCAGGCACCCGTCGAGCACGAACAACGCGGCGCCCGCCACCGGCGAACCGATCGGAGGCGCCTCGGGCCCCGGGGTGAGCGGCGCGCTGACGGCCGCGACGATCGTGATCTCGGTGGGCCCGTAGACGTTGACCATCACGCGCCCGGCGGCCCAGCGGTCCACCACATCGAGGGGGCAGGCCTCCCCCGCGACGGCCAGCACCGTCCGTTCCAGCCCCTCGGTGGAAAGCATCCCCACCTCGGACGGTGTTTGGGTCAGCATGTCGACGCGTTCGGCAACGAGCAAGGCGTGCAGGTCTTTCGGCGAGCGCACCACCTCGTCGGGCACGACCAGCACCCGGCCGCCGTGCAGCAGCGCACCGAAGATCTCCCACACCGAGAAGTCGAAGGCCAGCGAATGGCACTGGCTCCACACCTTCGCGGGCGCCGCGGGCAGGCCGGCCGCGCCCAGCGAGGCGAACAGTTGGGTGGCGTTGTGGTGGGTCACGGCCACGCCCTTGGGGATCCCCGTGGTGCCCGACGTGTAGATCGTGTAGGCGACGCCCTGCGGCGCCGGTGCCGGCAGCGGCGTCGTCGGCTGGATCTCGATGGCCGGGTCGTCGATCTCGATGACGATCGGGACGAGAATGCTTGAACGCGAACGTAACTCGGCTACGGTGAGCACCGCCGTCGGCGCGGCATCGTCGAGCATGAAATCGATTCGGCCCGCCGGCAGGGCCGGGTCGATCGGGACGTATGCGGCGCCGGTCTTGAGCACCGCCAGGATCGCGGCGACGGCGCGGGCGGAGCGTTCCACGAGCAGTGCCACGCACTGGCCCGGCCCCACACCGTGACGAACGAGCAAGTGCGCCAACCGGTTCGCGGCCTCATCGAGTTCACGGTACGTCCATGAACACGCTCCGTCGGTGACGGCCACCGCCTCCGGGGTGCGCGCGACGTGCTCGGCGAATACCCCGGGGATCGACGCGGGTGTGTGCCCCTTGCGCGTCAGCGCCGCCCGGTTACCGATCGCGTCGAGGCGCGCATGCTCACCGGCACCCAGTACATCGATCGACGACAACCGCGCGGCCGGGTCGGCGGTGATGGCCGTCAGCACCCGGTGCAACCGGGCGACCAGCGCTTCGATGGTCGCGGTGTCGAACACGTCGGTGCGGAACTCCACCGCGCCGCCGATCCCCGCGGGCTGGCCGTCATCGGTCCAGCGTTCCGCCAACGACCACGCGAGATCCATTCGGGCGGTGCGGGTGTCGACCGGTACGGGCGTGACCCGCACGTCGCCGAGGCTCAGCTCGGCGGAATCGGTGTTCTGCCAGGCCAGCATCACCTGCACCAGCGGATGGTGCGCCAGGCTGCGGGTGGGGTTGAGCCGCTCCACGAGTACCTCGAAGGGCACATCCTGATGTTCGTAGGCGGCCAGGCTGCACGCACGCACGTGCGCCAGCACCTCGGCGACGGTGGGATCACCGGCCAGGTCGACCCGCAGCACCAGGGTGTTGACGAAGAACCCGACCACGTCGTCCAGCGCCGGGTCGCGCCGCCCGGCGATCGGGAAGCCCACCGCCACATCGGAACTCGCGGTGATCTTGGCCAGCAGCACCGCCAGGGCGGCCTGCACCACCATGAAGCTCGTGGCGTTGTGCGCAGTGGCCACCGCGCGCACCCGCTGCTGCAACTCCGCCGGCAAGTTCACCGCAATGCTGGCCCCGCCGAAGTCGGCCACCAACGGATAGGGCCGGTCGGTCGGCAGTTCCAGACGCTCGGGCATTCCGGCCAGGGTGTGTTCCCAATACCGCAACTGCCCGGCGATCAGGCTGTGCGGGTCCTGCAATTCGCCGAATTGCGCGCGCTGCCACAGCGTGTAGTCGACATACTGCACGGGCAACGGTGCCCAGTCCGGGGCCTCGCCGGCCGCGCGGCTGGCATAGGCCTCGCCCAGATCGCGCACCAGCGGCGTCAGCGACCACCCGTCGGCGGCGATGTGATGCAGCACGGCCACCAGCAGGTACTCGTTGTCGTTCAGCCGAAACAGCAACGCCCGCAACGGGAGTTCGGTGGCCAGGTCGAAGCGGTGGCCGACCACGGTGTCGATGGCGTCGCCCAGCCGGCCGGCGGGCCAGCCGCGCGCATCGCTGATCTGCCACCCGAAGTCGGCCTCGTCCGCCTCGACGACCAGCTGCTGCGGTATGCCCTCGCGCGCCGGGAACAGGGTCCGCAGGCTTTCGTGGCGGGCGACGACGTCGGCCAGCGCGGCGCCGAACGCCTCGCCGTCGAGGCGCCCGTGTAGTTGCAAGGCGATGGCCATGTTGTGCACCGGCGACGGCCCATGCAATTGGCTGATGAACCATAACCGCGACTGGGCGAACGACAGCGGCACCACCGCCGGCCGGGCAGCGGCGACCAACGGCAGGCGCCCCGCCCCGTCGGCGCCAAGGCGGCCCGCCAATCGGCGGATGGTGGGCGCCTCGAAGAGGGCCCGGACGCCGAGGTGGACATCGAGACCGGCGTTGATCTCGGCCACCAGCCGCATGGCCGACAGCGAGTCGCCACCGAGGTCGAAGAAGGAGTCATCGATTCCGACGCGGTCGACACCCAGGACGTGGGCGTAGATGTCGGCCATGGTCTGCTCGACGGCGGTGGTCGGGGCGCTGTACTGATCGCGGCTGTGATAGTCGGGTGCGGGCAGGGCGCGGGTGTCGAGTTTGCCGTTGGGCGTCAACGGCAGTGCCTCGACGGCCATCACCGCGGCGGGCACCATGTAGGCCGGCAACCGCTCGGCCAGCCGGGCGCGGGCCTCGGCCGGATCGGCGGTGCCGGTGAGATAGCCGACGAGCCGCTTGTCCCCCGGCCGGTCCTCGCGGGCGATCACCGCCGCCTGCGTTACCCCATCCAATTGGGCCAGGGCGCTGTGTATTTCACCGAGCTCGACGCGATGACCGCGGATCTTGACCTGCTCGTCGGCGCGCCCGACGTAGCGCAGCTGACCGTCCGCGCCCCAGCGCACCAGGTCCCCGGTGCGATACATGCGCGCCCCGGTCCCGCCGAACGGGCAGGCCACGAACCGCGATGCCGTCAAACCGGCCCGGCCCAGATAGCCGACGGCCACCCCGGCACCGGCCACGTACAGCTCGCCCAGCACACCGGCGGGCACCGGCCGCAGCCACGCGTCGAGCACGAAGAAGCCGAGATGCGCCAACGGCTTTCCGATGGGGCTGACGTGGGCGTCGATGTCGGCGTCGCAGATCTCCCGGAAGGAGGCGTGCACCGTCGTCTCGGTGATGCCGTACATGTTGATCAGCTGCGGGCGGCGCGGGTGGTTGTGCATCCATGTGCCCAGCCGCTGGGGAAGCAGCGCTTCGCCGCCGAAGACCACGGTCCGCGGGTCGAACTGGTCCGCCCGACGCGGCACGTCGGCGCTCTGCAGCGCAAAGAAGGCGGACGGGGTCTGGCTGAGCACGCTGACGTCTTCGGCAATCAGCAAGGCGCGCAGCTCTTCCGGTGAGCGCACCACGTCGTCGGGAACGATCAGCAGCCGTCCGCCCGAAAGCAGCGCGCCGAAGATCTCCCACACCGAGAAGTCGAAGGCCAGCGAATGGCATTGGCTCCACACGCCGGTCGGTGACGTCAGCCGGCCGGTCAGGGAGGCCAGCAGCTCGGTGACGTTGCGGTGGGTGACCGCGACGCCCTTGGGGGTTCCGGTCGTGCCGGAGGTGTAGATGATGTAGGCGAGGTGGGCGGGTTCGGGCGAGGGCAAGGCGCTGACGGGTCGGCTGTCTGCGGCGGGCTCGTCGACGTCGATGACCGCGACGCCGCAGCCGTCGAGCCGCGGCCGCAGGGCCGCGGTGGTGATGGCGGCGATGGGAGCGGCGTCGGTGAGCGTGAATCCGATCCGCTGCTGGGGCACCGCGGGGTCGATCGGCAGGTACGCCGCGCCGGTCTTGAGGACCGCCAGGATGGCGACGACGGCCCGCGCCGAGCGTTCCATCAGCAGCGCCACGCATTCACCGGGACCGGCGCCTTCGTCGATCAGCCGGTGCGCCAACCGGTTCGCGGACTCGTCGAGCTCGCGATAGGTCATCGACAGGTCGCCGGACGTCAGCGCCACCGCCAGCGGGTCGCGTGCCACCTGGTGGGCGAACAGCGCCGGAATCGAGGACGACCCGATGGCCGGTCGTGACAGCGCCGCGCGGTTACCGACGGCGTCGAGGCGCGCGTGCTCGTCGCCGTCGAGCAGATCGATCGACGACAGTCGCCGGGCGGGGTCGGCCGTCATCGCCGCCAGTACCCGCTGCAGGCGTTCGATCAGCGTCTCGACGGTGGCGGTGTCGAACACGTCGGTGCGGAATTCCACCGCGCCGGCGATCCCGGCGGGCTGGCCGTCATCGGTCCAGCGTTCGGCCAACGACCACGCCAAATCGGTTCGGGCGGTGCGGGTGTCGACGGGCAGCGGGATGACGCGCAGGTCGCCGAGGCTCAGGTCCGTCGGCTCGTGGTTTTGCCAGGCCAGCATGACCTGGACCAAGGGATGGTGTGCCAGGCTGCGGGTGGGGTTGAGCCGCTCGACCAGCGCCTCGAAGGGCACATCCTGGTGCTCGTAGGCGGCCAGGCTGCGCCGGCGAACCTGTGCGAGCAGTTCGGCGACGGTGGGGTCCGAACCGACGTCGACCCGCAGCACTAGGGTGTTGACGAAGAACCCGACCACGTCGTCGAGGGCGGGGTCGCGCCGGCCGGCGATCGGGAAGCCCACCGCCACATCGCAACTCGCGCTGACTTTGGCCAGCAGCACCGCCAGGGCGGCCTGCACCACCATGAAGCTCGTCGCGTTGTGCGCCATGGCCGTCGCGCGCACCCGCTGCTGCAGCTCGGCCGGCCACTGCACGGCCACGCTGGCCCCGCGGTAGTCGGCGACCACCGGATACGGCCGGTCGGTGGGCAACTCGAGGCGTTCGGGCAGCCCGGCCAGCGCCTGCTCCCAGTACGCCAGCTGCTTCGCGATCGGGCTGTCCGGATCTTCCAGATCGCCGAATTGGGCGCGCTGCCATAGCGTGTAGTCGGCGTATTGCACCGGCAACGGCGTCCAGTCCGGGGCGTTACCGGCCGCACGGCTGGCATAGGCCAGCGCCAAATCGCTCACCAGCGGGGCCAGCGAGCCCCCGTCCGCGGCGATGTGGTGCACCACGGCCACCAGGACGTGCCGCTCGTCGTCGAGGCGGAAAAGCCGGGCGCGCAAGGGGATTTCGGTGGCCAGGTCGAACGTGTGCCGCGCCGTGTCGCGGATGGCGTCGTCCAGGCGTGCCGGTGACCAGCCCGTGGCGTCGACCGCCTGCCATGGGACATCGGCGCGCTCCGGGGGCAGCACGACCTGGCGCGGGATGCCCTCGGCGGCGGGGAACACCGTGCGCAGGCTCTCGTGGCGCGCCACTACGTCTCGCAGTGCCGCCGCGAGCGCGCCGGCATCGAGGTGCCCGCTGAGCCGCAGGGCCGCCGCCATGTTGTACACCGGTGACGGGCCATGCAACTGGTCGATGAACCAGAGCCGCGATTGCGCGAACGACAGCGGCAGCACCGGCGGCCGCTGATGGGCCACCACGCCGTCGAGCCTGCCCCCGCCCACGTGCACGCGCGCGGCCAACCGGCCAACGGTGGGCGTCTCGAACAACATTCGCACCCCGATGCCGGCGTCGAGGGTGGTGTTGATCGTGGCGATCACCCGCATCGCCGACAGCGAGTCGCCGCCTAGATCGAAGAACGACTCGTCCACCCCGACCCGCTCGAGCCCCAAGACCCGGGCGTAGATGCCGGCCAGGATTTCCTCGACCGCGGTGGACGGGGCCCGGTATTCACCGGCCGTGTATTCGGGCGCCGGGAGCGCGCGGGTGTCGAGCTTGCCGTTGGGCGTCAGCGGCAGTGCCTCGACGGCCATCACCGCGGCGGGCACCATGTAGGCCGGCAACCGCTCGGCCAGCCGGGCGCGGACCCCGGCCGGATCGGCGGTGCCGGTGAGATAGCCGACGAGCCGCCTTTCACCGGGCCGGTCCTCGCGGGCGATCACCGCCGCCTGCGTTACCCCATCCAATTGAGCCAGGGCGCTGTGTATTTCACCGAGCTCGACGCGATGGCCGCGGATCTTGACCTGCTCGTCGGCACGCCCCACATAGCGCAGCTGACCGTCCGCGTCCCAGCGCACCAGGTCCCCGGTGCGATACATGCGCGCCCCGGACCCGCCGAACGGGCAGGCCACGAACCGCGATGCCGTCAAACCGGCCCGGCGGGCATAGCCGACGGCCACCCCGGCACCGGCCACGTACAGCTCGCCGACCACGCCGGCGGGCACCGGCCGCAGCCACGCGTCGAGCACGAACAGGGCGGCCCCGGCCACCGGTGCGCCGAGCGGCGGGCGGCCCGCGCCCGCGGCCAGCGGCGCACTGAGGGTCACGTCCACGGTGGTTTCGGTGGGACCGTAGGCGTTGATCATCACGCGTCCCGGGGCCCACCGGTCGGCGAGTGCGGCCGGGCAGGGTTCGCCGCCGATGATCAGCGCGGTGTTCAGTCCGTGCGGTGACAGCGCCGCCAGCGCCGACGGGGTTTGGCTGAGCACCGTGACGTTTTCGGCGATCAGCAAGGCGTGCAGCTCGTCCGGCGAGCGCGTCACCGGCTCGGGCACGATCACCAGTCGGCCCCCGCCGGCCAGCGCGCCCCAGATTTCCTGGATCGAGACGTCGAAGCCGTAGGAATGGCATTGCGACCACGTGCCGGCCTCGGGCAGTGCGGCGTGCAGTGACTCCAGCAGCCGCGCGACGTTGCGATGCGTGACGGCAACGCCTTTGGGAACGCCGGTGGTGCCCGAGGTGTAGATGATGTAGGCGACGTTCTCGGGCGCCGGCGCCGGTAACGCGGTGCTGGGGTGGTCTTGCGCGGCGGTGCCGTCGACGTCGATGACCGGCAGGCCGAACCCGGCAAGGCGCGAACGCAGGACGGTCGTGCTGAGCGCGATGGTCGGTGCGGCGTCGTCGATCATGAAGTGGATCCGGGATTCCGGGAGCGCCGGGTCGATGGGCAGGTACGCGGCGCCCGCTTTCAGGGTCGCCAGGATGGCCACGATCGCCTCGGCCGACCGGGGAAACAGCAGCGCGACACAGTGGCCCGGGCCGATGCCGTGGCCGACAAGCAGGTGCGCCAAGCGGTTCGACGCCTCGTCGAGCGCGCGATAGGTCATCGCGCGGCCCTCGAAGGTCACCGCGATCGTGTCAGGAGCGCGGATCACCTGTGCGGCGAACAGCGCAGGGAGCGACGCCGGTGCGTCCGCGCCCCCGGTCAACGCCGCCCGATTCCCCCACCGGGCAAGTCGCGCATGTTCCCGGCCGTCGAGGGCGTCCACCGACAGCACCGGCCGCGCCGGATCGACGGCCATAGCGACCAGCAGCCGGTGCAACCGCGCGGTCAGGCTGTCGATTTCGGCCGGGGCGAACACGTCGGTGTCGAATTCGACGCGCAGGCGCAGTTCTTCCCCGGGCGCGGCCTGCAACGACAGCGGGTAATGGTTGTATTCGTGGCTGGTGAATTCGGTAACGGTCAGGTCGTGCGTCGCCTTCAACGTCGTGGCGTCGACCGGATAGTTCTCGTACACCAGCAAGGTGTCGAACAGCTGGTCGTGCCCGGTGATGCGATGAATCTCGTTGAGCGCCAGGTGCTGGTGCTCCAGGGTGTCGTTGTGGGCCCGTTGCAGCTGACCCAGCAAGTCGGCGACGGTGGTCGCCGCCGTGACGCGGGCGCGCGCCGGCACGGTGTTGATCAGCAGACCCACCATGGATTCCGCGCCGGGCAGATCGGCCGGACGGCCCGAGACGGCGGCGCCGAAGGCGACGTCGCGTTGACCGGTCTGCCACATCAGCAGCTGCGCCCATGCGGCCTGCAGCACGGTGTTGACGGTGGTACGGCAGGAGCGGGCGAGTTCGCCTAGCGCATGGGTGGTTTCGGCCGTCAACCGCAGTGTGGCCACGGCGCGCGGCCCGAGCTCGACGCGACCCGCCGGGGCCACCAGGGTCGGGGTGTCGAAACCGTCGAGCGCATCGCGCCACGCCAGGCGCGCGGCGGCGACGTCCCGATCGGCCAGCCAGCTGACGAACCCGCGATACGGCAGCACCGTCGGCAAGCGAGAGCCGTAGTAGCAGGCGAAGATCTCTTGCAGCAGGATCGGCAGCGACCAGCCGTCCATCACGATGTGGTGGACGGTGAGGACGAACCGGTGTTCGGGGTCCGCGGTGCGGATCAGCGCGGCCCGCAACGGCGGTTCGTCACCGACGGTGCGCGCCGCGACGCGCTCGGCGGCGCACAGCCGTTGCACCTTCTCCTCGATGTCGCCGGCGCGGATCTCGACATACTGACAGGCGAGGTCCGGGGCGGCGGGGATGATCTGCACCGGATCGTCGAAGTCGGAGCAGAATCGGGCGGCCAGGTTGGGGTGGCGGCGGACGACGGCATGCAGGGCCCGATGCAGTCGGTGCGGATCGAGGGCACCGCGCAGCGTGATGGTCAGCTGGACCGCGTACACGTCGGCGTCGCCTCGGCCCGCGGTCGCATGGAACAGCAGCCCCTGCTGCAGCGGGGTCAGCGGCAGGATGTCGGCGACGTCGTATTCCCGTTCCAGTTGGTCGATCTGGGGCTGGCTGAGCCGGGCCGGGATGATGTCGGACGGGGTCAAGCCGCCGCCGCCGCGCCGCACCAGGGCGCAGATCCCCGACAGCGCCTCAAACCACAACCGGCTCAAGCGGGTTGCCTCGCCGTGGGTCAGCGCCGAGGGTGCCCACGTCCAGTTCGCCTGCAGATGGGGTCCGTCGTTGGAGTCCATGGTGCCCGCATTGAGCTCCAGCGTGTGCGGCAACGGCAGCGCCGGCGCCGCGGCCGCCGCGCTCAGCGACGGACCGTTCGGGCTCAGTCGCCACAAGTCGCCGGACAACTCCGCGGTTCCGCCGCCGAGCCGGCCCAGATAGTTGAACCCGATCACCGGATCCGGACCTTCCAGTCCCGCTTCGGGATTCAGATAGCGCAGCAGCCCGTAGGTCAGTCCGTCCGGGTGCGCGCGCAGTTGCTCCTTGGCGTCCTTGATCAGCCCGCTCAGCGCGGCGTCACCGGCCACCACACGGCCCCAGTCCAGACCGGGAACGTTCAGGGCGACCGGGTGTTTGGCGGTGAACCACCCCACGGTGCGCGACAGATCCACGGAGGGGCCCAGCTCTTCACTGCGCCCATGGCCCTCGACGTCGATCCCGAGGGGCCCCGCCGCACCCAAGAACTCGGTGATCGCCATCCCGAAGGCGATCAGCAGGATGTCTTGCACCCCAGCGTGAAACGCCGCGGGCACCTCGCCGAGCAGCAGCCGGGTCGTCTCGACGTCCAGCGACGCCGATAGCTGCCCCGCCGTCGCGAAGGTGTCCTCCGGCCGCACCGCCGGCAGCACGGCCGGCGTCTCTTCGATGCGCCGCCAGGCCCCAGCCTGGTCGAGCACCGCCGCGCTGCGGGCGTGGTCGGACAGCAGCGACGACCAGCGGGCGAACGAGGTCCCGCCCGCGGGCAGTTCGATGGGCTGGCCGCGGTGATGCTGCGCCCAGGCGATGTTGAGGTCCTCGATCAGGGTCCGCCAGGACACGGCATCGACGGCCAGATGGTGAACGATCAACGCCAATTCGTTTGTCGCGCAGGCCCATACCGCGCTAAGCAGCACACCGGCGCCGGGGTTCAGTCGGGACCGGGCCTGGCTCAGCGCGGCCTCGGAGAGCACGTCGACGGTCCGCAAACAGGCGCGGGCGTCCACCGCACCCACCTCGGGCACCTGCATGGACCAACCGCCCGCGCCGTCGTCGTCGACGCAGAGCCGCAGCATCGGATGCCGGTCCAGCAATGCCTGCAGGACCACCGCTACGTCGGCGTGGCCCACGCCCGCCGGCGCCGCCAGCACCATGGTCTGGTTGAACTGCTCGACGGGACCGTCCATATTCTGCAGCCACCGCATGATCGGGGTGGCCACCATCGGCCCGGTCCCGGCGTCGGCCGCGTCGTCCTCGGCGGAGACGAGCGTGACGACCCGGGCCAGCCGCGCCACGGTCTGTTCGACGAAAATGTCACGCGGCCGGCACATTACGCCGGCGGCGCGGGCCCGGGCAACCACCTGCATCGACAAGATGCTGTCACCGCCCAGATCGAAGAACGAATCGTCCACCCCGACCCGTTCGACCCCGAGGGCCTGGGCGTAGATGCCGGCGAGGATCTCCTCGATCGCGTCGGCCGGGGCGCGGTAGGCGTTCGAGCCGTAATCCGGGGCGGGCAGGGCGCGGGTATCGAGTTTGCCATTGACGGTCAGCGGCAGCGCGTCGAGCGTCACGACCGCGGCCGGCACCATGTAGGCCGGCAGCCGCTCGGCGAGGCGCGACCGCACTTCGGCCGGGTCCGCCGTTCCGGTGACGTATCCGACCAGCTGCACGGTCGCGGGGTGGTCTTCGCGGGCGATCACCGCCGCTTGCTCGATGCCGTCCAATTCGGTGAGCGCGGAATGTATTTCGCCGAGTTCAATGCGGTAGCCGCGGATCTTGACCTGCTCGTCGGCGCGCCCGAGGTATTCGAGTTGCTCGTCGGCGCCCCAGCGCACCAGGTCGCCGGTGCGATACATGCGCGCGCCGAACCCGCCGAACGGGCAGGCGACGAACCGCGATGACGTCAATCCGGACCGGCCCAGATAGCCTGCGGTGACCCCGCGGCCGGCGATGTACAACTCCCCCACCACCCCGGACGGCACGGGCCGCAACCAGTGATCCAGCACGAACAGCGCGGCGCCGGGCACCGGCGAACCGATCGGCACCACGTCGAGATTGGCCGTCAGCGGCGCGGTCATCGCCGCATACATCGTGGTCTCCGTCGGGCCGTATTGGTTGATCATCACCCGACCGGGCGCCCACCGATCCATCACCTCGACCGGGCACGGTTCGCCGCCGACGATCAGCGCCACCGATTCCAGCCCATCGGACGCCAGCGCCGCCACCGCCGAAGGGGTCTGGCTCAACACCTGTACACCTTCGGCAATCAGCAAGGCGCGCAGGTCTTCTGGAGACCGGACCACCGGATCGGGGACGACGACGAGGCGCCCGCCTCGCAGCAGCGACCCGAAGAGTTCCCAGACGGAGAAGTCGAAGGCCAGGGAATGGCAGTGGCTCCACACGTGGCCCAGACCGAGCTGGGCATCCAGCGACAGCAACAGTTGGGTGACGTTGTGGTGGGTGACCGCGACACCCTTGGGGGCGCCCGTGGTCCCCGAGGTGTAGATGATGTACGCGATGTTGTCCGCCGCCGGCGCCGGCAGCCCGGTGGTGGGCTGGACGCGCACGGCGGGATCGTCGATGTCGATGACCGGTACGGACCGGGGCAGGTGGGCTCGGACCTCGGCCGTGCTGATCATCGCGATCGGCGCGGCATCGGTGAGCATGAATTCGATGCGGGCCGACGGTAGCGCGGGGTCGATCGGTACGTACGCCGCGCCGGTCTTCAGCACGGCCATGATCGCCACGATCGCCTCGGCCGACCGCGGGATCGCCACCGCCACCCGCTGGCCGGGGCCCGCGCCGCGGCCAATGAGCAAGCGCGCCAATTGGTTCGCCGAGGCGTCGATCTCGTGGTAGGTGAACGACCGCTGGCCGCAGGTGATCGCTACCGCCCCGGGCGCGCGGGACACCTGTTCGTCGAAGAGCGCGGGGATGGACACCGGGCCGGTCTCCGGCTGGGTCAGCACGGCGCGGTTCCCGATCGCATCGAGGCGGGCGTGCTCCGACTCGGCGAGCAGGTCGATCGTTGACAGCGCCCGGGCGGGATCGGTGGTCATGGCCGAAAGCACCTGCCGCAGTCGCGCGATAAGTGTCTCGATGCTCGACGCGTCGTAGACGTCGGTGCGGAATTCCACCGTTCCGCCGATGCCGGCGGCCCGGCCGTCCTCGTCCCAGCTTTCGGCGAGCGAGAAGACCAGATCCATCCGGGCCACCTGGGTCTCCAGCGGCACGGGCGTGACCTGCACGTCGCCCAGGCTCAGGTCGACGGGTTCGTTGTTCTGCCAGGCCAACATCACCTGGACCAGCGGGTGGTGGGCCAGGCTGCGGGTGGGGTTGAGCCTTTCGACGAGCACTTCGAAGGGGACGTCTTGGTGTTCGTAGGCCGCCAGGCTGCGTTGCCGCACCCGGGCCAGCAGTTCGGCGACGCTGGGATCGCCGCCGAGATCGATGCGCAACACCAGGGTGTTGACGAAGAACCCGACGACGTCGTCCAGAGCCGGGTCGCGCCGGCCGGCGATCGGGAAGCCCACGGCGACATCGGAACTGGCGCTCAGGGTGGACAGCAGCACAGCCAGGGCGGCCTGCACGACCATGAAACTGGTGGCGTTGTGGGCCCGGGCTAGGTCGGCGATGTGCTGCTGAAGTTCGGCAGGCCATTGCACGGCCACACTGGCCCCGCGGTGATCGGCCACCAAGGGATACGGCCGGTCCGTGGGCAGCTCGAGATGTTCCGGTAACCCGGCAAGGCTTCGTTCCCAGTAGGCGAGCTGCGCGGCGATGGGGCTGTGCGGGTCTTCGAGGTCGCCGAATTGGGCGCGCTGCCATAGCGTGTAGTCGACGTATTGCACGGGCAGGGGTGCCCACTGGGGGGCTCGGCCGGACGACCTGCTGGCGTAGGCCGTTCCGAGATCGCGCACCAGCGGGGTCAGGGACCACCCGTCGGCGGCGATGTGATGCACCACCGCCACCAGGACGTGCTCACGGTCGCTGGTGCGGAAAAGCCATGCCCGCAAGGGTAATTCGTTGGTAAGGTCAAACGTGTAACGCGCGGCCTCGTGGGTGGCCTCGGCCAGCCAGGAGGCGGGCCACCGGCTGGCATCGATGACCTGCCAGCCGGCCTCGCTGCGTTCGGGCGGCAGGACCACCTGTTGGGGTGTGCCTTCGGGCGCGACGAACAGTGTGCGCAGGCTTTCGTGGCGGGTCACCACGTCGTCCAGGGCGGCGCCCATCGCCTCGGCATCCACCGGCCCGCTCAGCTTCAGCGCGACCGCCATGTTGTACACCGGCGACGGACCCTGGAATTGGTCGATGAACCACAGGCGGGATTGGGCGAACGACAAGGGCACCAGGGCCGGCCGTTCGGCGGCTACCAATCGGTCGGTGCGACCGACGCCGGCCTCCACGTGGGGCGCCAGTTGTGTGATGGTGGGTGCTTCGAATAGGGATCGGACGTTGAGGTCGGCGTCGAGTTCGGCGTTGAGGGCGGAGACGAGCCGCATGGCCGAGAGCGAGTCACCGCCGAGGTCGAAGAAGGAGTCCTCGACGCCGACGCGCTCGATACCCAGGATCTGGGCATAGACGCCGGCCAGGATTTCTTCGAGAGCGGTCTGCGGCGCCCGATACCCCTGACCCTGATAGTCCGGGGCGGGCAGGGCGCGGGTGTCGAGCTTGCCGTTAAGCGTCAACGGCAACGCCTCAAGGACCACCACCGCGGCGGGCACCATGTATGGAGGGAGCCGCTGACCCAACCGGGCCCGAATGTCGGCGGGGTCAGCGGCTCCAGTCACATAGCCGACGAGACGCCGCTCGCCGACACGATCTTCACGCACGACGACCGCGGCCTGCGCCACGCCGTCCAATGCAGTTAACGCGGTGCGGATTTCGCCCAACTCGATGCGATACCCACGCACCTTGACCTGCTCATCAGCACGCCCCACATACCGCAGCTGCCCATCAGCCCCCCACCGCACCAGATCCCCAGTCCGATACATCCGGGCACCCGCGACCCACGGGCAGGCCACAAACCGCGACGCCGATAACCCCGGGCGACCCCAATACCCGACGCCGACGCCGTCACCGGCAACATAGAGCTCCCCCACCACGCCGACCGGCACCGGGCGCAACCACCCATCCAGCACGAAAAACGCCGCATGGGTGACCGGTGCACCGATCGGCGGCGCACCCGGCCCGGGCGACAGTGGCACGCTCTTGCTCGCCCACATGGTGGTTTCGGTGGGCCCGTAGACGTTGACCATCACCCGCCCCGGCGCCCAACGCTCCACCAACTCCGGCGGACACGGCTCGGCCCCCACCACCAACGCCGCGCAATCCAAACCCTCGGTCGGTAGCAACCCCGCCGCTGACGGGGTCTGGGTCAACACCGTGACACCCTCACGCACCAACAGGGCGTGAAACTCCTGCGGCGAGCGGGCCACCACCTCGGGCACCACCACCAACCGCCCCCCATGCAGCAGCGCACCCCAGATCTCCCACACCGAAAAGTCAAACGCATACGAATGACACTGCGTCCACACCTGCTCAGCCGACAGGACAAAACCCAGATCCAGGCCATCGAACAGCTGCGTGACGTTACGATGCGTCACCGCAACACCTTTGGGCACACCCGTGGTCCCCGACGTATAAATCACATGCGCCACATCACCCGCCAACGGCCCCGGCGGCGCCGTGCTCGACTGCACAGCCACCACCGGATCGGCCACATCGACCACGGTCAGATCCAAGCCGTCGAGCCGCTCGACCAGATCAGCCGTGGTGACCGCGACCCGCGCCGCGGCGTCGGACAGCATGAATTCCACCCGCCCACCCGGCAACCCCGGATCGATCGGCAGATACGCCGCCCCGGACTTGAGCACCGCCAAGATCGCCACGATCGCCTCGACCGAGCGCGACAACAACACCGCGACAACCCCACCCCGACCAACACCACACCCAACCAACAAGTGCGCCAACCGATTAGCCGCCTCGTCAAGCTCCCGATACGTCAGCGACCGACCCCCACACACCACCGCCACCGCATCCGGGGTACGCCCCACCTGCGCGGCGAACAACCCCACCACCGACACCGGCACCACCGAACGACCCAACCCCGACACATTGCCCCACACACCAAGCCGCACACACTCAACCTCATCCACCACATCCAGCGCCCTCAGCCGCCGGGTGGGGTCGGCCGTCATCGCGATCAGGAGCCGCTGCAGCAGTTCCGCAAGGTCGGGGGCGTCGAGGCCGGACCAGGGTGCCCACCTGCCCGCCGTGCTGAGGAAGAGCTCGTCGCCGTCGCTGGTGAAGATGAGGCCGAAGCCGTCCGCCTGACCGGAATTCGTGTAGGACGCCGAGGCGGTGACCCCACCGAAGGGCAACGTGAACGCCGACGGGATGAAGTTGACGCTGACCCGCTCCGGCGACTTCGTCAGGCCGCGGACCTTGCGCTCGAGAGCGTGCACCGGGAATCGCTGGTGCACTACCGCCTCGTCGATGCGCGCCTCGACGTGTTTGCAGAAATCGGCGACCGTCGATTCCGGTGCGGTCGTGAACACCAGCGGCACGACGCCGGCGACCATCCCGGGCAGCGTCTTGAGTTCCGGGCGCACGCGCCGGCTGACCGGGAAATCGAGGACCACGTCGGGGCCGTCGGGGCACCACCCACGGACCAACAGGGCACAGGCCGCGGTGATGACCGATGTCTGGGATACGCCCCACACGTCGGAGAACCGGTGCACCCGGCGCATTACCGCGGCGTCCAGCGCCACCGGAGCCGACGGCCACGGGTCACGCTCCCCCGCGCCGACGGGCACGGGCTGGCCGTCGCGGTCCGGGGGCAGGTTCGCCAGCCAGTACGCCTCGTCATCCCGGTAATCGGCGGAGGCCTCGTAGTGGGATTCGCAGTCGACCAGGTCGCGCAATGAACCGAAGACGGCCGTCGGGATCGGTCCGGCGGACACGATCGCGGAGTAGATGGAGGCGATGCGATGGCCGACCAGCCCGACGCCGGTCCCGTCGATGACGATGTGATGGCAGCAGGCGAACAGGAAGTATTCGTCGCGCCGGGTCTGAAACAGGACGAACTTGAACAGCGGACCGGTCAGCGGCATGGGCGTTCGCTGGATGGTCAGCGCTCTGCGCCGGGCCTCTTCGACCGGCTCGGGCGAGTCGATGAGATTGTCGAACGTCAGCTCGACGTTCGGGTCGTCGATCGTGCGCTGGAAGACCGCGCCGTCGACCTCGAAGAAGGCGACCCTGGTCGGTTCCGCTTCTTGGACGGCTTGCCGGATCGCCCACTGCAGGGCGTCGCGCTGGACCGGGCCGTTGATCCGCACGAACAACCCCAGCTGCCACTCCGTGTTGGAGTGACCCGTCTGCTGCGCAAGCCAGAGGTCTAGCTGTCCGCGAGTGAGCGGAAGCGCCCGGCCGTCAAGCTCCATCCATCTCCCCAACCACAGGGTGTTCCTTTCAACCCCCCGGTTGAGTGGAGCCGCTCGCGCAGGCATTCGGGCCGGAAACCGGTCCGCTGCTGCTCGAGGTAGCCCCGCCTTCGGCGCGGTCAGCTTCGCGGCGCCACACCCGGCGATCGGGCGCAGCGTCGGCAAAGACCGACCGCAACCTTCGTTGCCGCTCGTCGTTGGCCGGAGCGACAGGGCTGGGCGGTGCCGACGGTGGAACGGTCGACGCTCACCCACTCCGAAGACGCCGTAGTCAACATGAGTGCAACAGTTCGAAAATTTAGTAGAGGACTACCCCGTTAGTCCAGGGTTATACAAACTTAATGTCCTGTGAATTGCCAAAATAATAGATTCCACTCAAGGCAAGGGTCTTGATACATACCTCCAGTACTGGTTAAGATGGTCGCAGCAACGTACGGTATGGCATGTTTCGGGGGGTTTCGGCGTTGGTCGCCACGCATTGCGGCATGGATCGTTATCGCCGCGTTATCCGCGGCCGGACCCCCGCCGCCTGTGCCCGACCATCACAACGAATTGCGCATCACACAAAAGCGGCGTGGCCCCGGTGGACCACGCCGCTTTCGAGCTCCCCGAAGGGATTACAGCAAACCGAGCAGTTGCAGGTCGGTGACGTACTTGACGATCACCGGCGCGCTGACATGCGGGATGTCGTTGTCGGAACCGACCTTCGCTTCTTGCACGGCGGCCCGGAAGCGGTCCGTCGACGCGAAGGCGCCCCGGGCCGGCTCGGCGGGCTGCAGGTTCTTCGGGTCGCGCAGCAGCAACATCAGCATCTGCAGCACCGAGTTCTGCCGCTGCCGTTCCGGCAGGCCGCGCAGGCCGGTCTCGAAGCGCTGCAGCCACTCGCCGAAGTCGTTGACGCGTTCGATGGGGTAGCCCGCTTCGATCAGCCAGTCGACGTACTCGTCGAGGCCGATGCCGTCGTCGTGCGGGTTCATCACGTGGTACGTCTCGAACCCGTCCATCACCTGGGCGCCCAGTTTGGCGATCGCCTCGGCGACGAACTCGACGGGCAGGCCGTCGAAGTGCGCGCTCTGCCGGTTGCCGTCGGCATCGAGCTGATAGAACGACTTGGGCGCGGTGCCGGTGGCCACGACGCTCAGGATCATCCGGGTGAAGATGTCCGCGACGTTGAGCTGACCGGCGTAGCTGGTGTCGGCCAGGATCATGTCGGAGCGGAACACCGAGACCGGCAGGCCGCACAGGTCGTGGGCCTCGCGCAGCAGGACCTCGCCCGCCCACTTGCTGTTGCCGTACCCGTTGGCGTAGCCGCCGTCGATGACGCGGGTGGCGCTGATGACCCGGATGTCGGCATCCTCGGTGAACGCCGCCGGGTCGATCTGGCGGCCCACGTCTGAAGTCGACACGTACGCGTACGGCTTCTTCTTCGTGGTGAGCGCCAACCGGATCAGCTCGGCCGTGCCCCCGACGTTGGGGGTGAACAGTTCGTTGTAGGGCAGGACGCCGTTGACCACGGCCGCGGAGTCGACGATCAGGTCGACGGTGTCGGCCAGCCGCTGCCAGGTCTGTTCGTCCAGGCCCAGGTTGGCCTGGCCCTTGTCGCCGGCGACGACCTCGAGGTGCTCTTCGGCCAATTCCTGGAAGTGCTGCAGCAATTCCGGGTCTCCGCTGTTGAAGGTCTTCTCCAACCGCAGCCACGCGTCCTCGTCGGACTTGGCCCGCACCAGGCAGATCAGCTTGCCGCCCACGACTTCCAGCTGCTCGAGCCATTCCAGCACCAGGTAGCGACCCAGGAAACCGGTCGCCCCGGTCAGCAGGACCGTCCGGACCTCGGCGCTCGGGCCGGGCAGCGTCGGCGCGGTCGACAACGTCGTCGCGTCGATGAACTTGTCGAGGGTGAGGTCGCGGGCGTGGACCTCCTTCGCGTCGGCGCCGTGCACCGCGGCAAAGCCGGGTCCGGCGGCGCCCTCGGTGTCGGCCCCGCTGGTGATCCGCTGGCTCAGGCTGCGGACCGACTGCGAGTCGAACAGGGTGCGCACCGACAGCGCGCCATCGACGGCGGTGTTGATCTCGGCGATCACCCGCATCGCGGACAGCGAGTCCCCGCCCAGCTCGAAGAAGGAGTCCTCGACCGACACCCGTTCCATCCCGAGGACGCGGGCGAAGATGTCGGCGACGATCTCTTCGGTGGGGTCGGACGGCGCGACGTACTCGCCGCCGCGCTTCTGGTACTCCGGTGCGGGCAGAGCGCGCCGGTCCAGCTTGCCGTTGACCGTCAATGGCAGCGCGTCCAGCACCACCACCGCGGCCGGCACCATGTACGCCGGCAGCCGGTCGGCCAGCTGGATGCGGATGCCGACCGGGTCGGCGGTTCCGGTGATGTAGCCGACCAGGCGCTTGTCGCCGGGGCGGTCCTCGCGGGCGATCACCGCGGCCTGCTCGACGCCGTCCAGCGCGGCCAGAGCCGCCTGGACCTCACCGAGCTCGATGCGGTAGCCGCGCAGCTTGACCTGCTCGTCGGCGCGGCCCAGGTACTCGAGCTGACCGTCGCGGCCCCACCGGACCAGGTCGCCGGTGCGGTACATCCGCGAACCCGGACCGCCGAACGGGCAGGCGACGAAGCGTCCCGCCGTAAGGCCGGGCCGGCGCGAATACCCGGTCGCCACACCATGACCGGCGATGTACAGCTCGCCGACGACGCCCTCGGGCGCGGGGCGCAGCCACCGGTCCAGCACGAACAGCGCGGCGCGGGGCACGGGCGAACCGATGGGTGCCGATCCGGTTCCGCTCTTCAGCGGCGCGCTCATGGCCGCGTAGACCGTGGCCTCGGTCGGGCCGTAGGCGTTAATCATCACGCGTCCCGGCGCCCACCGGTCGACGACCTCGACCGGGCAGGCCTCACCGGCCACCACCAGCGCCGTCGACTCCAGGCCCTCCGGCGAGAGCATGCCCACCGCCGACGGGGTCTGGCTCAGCACGGTGACCTGTTCGGAGACCAGCAGCGCGTGCAGCTCGTCGGGCGCGGCCGCGACCGACTCGGGCACCACGACCAGGCGTCCGCCGTGCAGCAGCGCGCCCCAGATCTCGTGCACCGAGACGTCGAACACCAGTGAGTGCCACTGCGCCCACACCCCGCCCTCCGGGAGGTCGGCGTGCAGCGTCTCGACCAGCTGGGCGACGTTGGCGTGCGTGACTGCCACACCCTTCGGGACGCCGGTGGTTCCGGACGTGTAGATGACGTAGGCGATGTTGTCCGACGCCGGTATCGGCAGCGCCGTCGCGGGCTGGGTGGCCAGCGCCGGGTCGTCGACGTCGATCACCGTCGGGCCGCAGCCCGCCACCCGCTCCCGCAGAGCCGCGGTGGTCACCACGGCGACCGGCTCGGCGTCGGTGAGCAGGAATTCGATCCGGGCGGCCGGCAGCGCCGGGTCGATCGGCAGGTAGGCCGCCCCGGTCTTCAGCACCGCGAGGATGGCGACGATCGCGTCGGCGGATCGCGAGAACAGCAGCGCGACCCGCTCGCCCGGGCCGGCGCCCTCTTCGGTCAGCAGGTGCGCCATCCGGTTGGCGGCCTCGTCGAGCTCCCGGTACGTCATCGTGCTGCCATCGAAGGTCAGCGCCGGCGCGTCCGGGGCGCTGGCCACCTGGGCGGCGAACATCGCCGGGATCGACTTCGCGGTCGCCGGCTGGCTCAACACCGCGCGGTTGCCGCGCTCGTCGAGCCAGGCGTGCTCGTGCTCGTCGACGACGTCCAGCGACATGAGCCGTCGGGTCGGGTCGGCCGTCATCTCCGACAGCACCCGCTGGAACCTCTCGGTCAGCTTTTCGATGCCGGCGGCGTCGAACACGTCGGTGTCGAATTCGACGCGCAGGCCCAGTTCCCGGCCCGGCAGCGCCATCACCGACAGCGGGTAGTGGTTGTACTCGCGGTTGGTGACATCGGTGATGGCCAACTCGTGGAAGCCCAACGGCACGCTGGTGTCGATCGGGTAGTTCTCGTACAAGAACAAGGTGTCGAACAGCGCGTCGTGGCCGGTGACGTGGTGGATGTCGCTCAGCGCCAGGTGCTCGTGTTCGAGGGTGTCGTTGTGGTGCTGCTGCAGCTGGTCCAGCACGTCGGCGACGGTGGTCTCCGAGGTGATGCTGGCCCGGACCGGAACGGTGTTGATCAGCAGGCCCACCATGGACTCGGCGCCGACCAGGTCGGCCGGCCGGCCCGACACCGCGGTGCCGAACGCGACGTCATGCTGGCCGGTCAGCCGCATCAGCAACTGTGCCCACGCGGCCTGCAGCACGGTGTTGACGGTGGTGTGGCAGGTGCGGGCCAGCTCGCCCAGGGCGCGCGTGGTCTCCGCGGACAGCCGGTAGGACTCCACGGCCCGCCGGCCGAGCCGCATCCGGCCGGCCGGTCCCACCAGGGTGGGGGTGTCGAACCCGTCGAGCACCTGGCGCCACGCCGCCTGCGCGGCGGCACGGTCCTGGCTGGCCAGCCAGGTCAGGTAGCTGCGGTAGGTCGCCGGCGCGGGCAGCTGGTCGCCGTAGTAGCTGGCGAGGATCTCGCGGAGCAGGATGGGCAGCGACCAGCCGTCCATCACGATGTGGTGGTTGGTCAGCACGAACCGGTACCTGTTGTCCGCGGTCCGGATCAGCGCGGCGCGGAACGCCGGCCGGTTGGCCAGATCGCTCACCGCGGCGCGTTCGGCGGCGCACAGCTCGTCGACCCGTTGCTCGGGGTCCAGGTCCTCGGCGCCCAGCTGGATGTACCGCCACGCCATGACCGGGTCGGCCGGGATGACCTGGACGGGCTCGCCGAACTGCGGGCAGAACCGGGCCGCCAGGTTGGGGTGGCGGTTGACCACGGTGTGCACGGCGTCGTGCAGGCGGTGCGAGTCCAGCTCGCCGGTCACGGTGATGCCGAGCTGCACCGCGTAGACGTCATCACCGGGGTCCTGCGCGAAGCTGGCGTGGAACAGCAGCCCCTGCTGCAGCGGGGTCAGCGGCAGGATGTCGGCGACCTGGTGCTGCTTGCTCAGCTCGTCGATCTGGCGCTGGTTCAGCCGCGCGGGCGCGATGTCGGACGGGGTCAACCCGCCGCCACCGCCCTGCACGTGGGCGCAGATGCCGGTCAGGGCCTCGAACCACAGCTGGCTGAGCCGGCTGATCTGCTCGCGGTCCATCGCCGAGGCCGCCCACGTCCAGTTGGCGTGCAGGTGCGGGCCTTCCTCGGTGTCCATGGTGCCGGCGTTGAGGTCGACGGTGTGCATCAGCGGCATCGCGACGGCCGCGGCGGCGCCGCTCAGCGACAGGCTGTCGGGGCTGAGCCGCCACAACTCGCCGGGCAGGTCGGCGGCCGCGCCCAGCCGTCCCAGGTAGTTGAACCCGATCACCGGGTCGGATCCGCCCAGGTCGATGTCGGGGTTCAGGTAGCGCAGCAGGCCGTAGGTCAGCCCGTCGGGCAGGGCGCGCAGCTGCTCCTTGGTGGCCTTGACCGCCGCGCCCAGCGCGTCGTCGCCGGCCACCACCTTCGCCCAGTCCAGGCCGTCGACCGTCAGCGACACCGGGTACTTGGTGGTGAACCAGCCCACGGTGCGCGACAGGTCGACGCGCGGGCCCAGCTCTTCCTGCCGGCCGTGGCCCTCGACGTCGATGCCGATCGGCGTGCTGTCGCCGAGGAACTGCGTCCAGGCCATCCCGAACGCGATCAACAGGATGTCCTGCACCCCGGCGTGGAACGCCGCGGGCACCTCACCCAGCAGCAGGCGGGTCGTTTCGACGTCCAGCGACACCGACAGCTGCTCGGCCGTCTGGTAGGTGTCCTCCTCGGGGCGCACCGCCGGCAGCACGGCCGGGGTGGCGACGACCTCGCGCCAGACGTCGGCCTGCGCGACGACCTCGGGGCTGAGTGCGTGCTCGGCGAGCAGCGAGGACCAGCGGGCGAACGAGGTCCCGCCGGCGGGCAGCGCCACCGGCTGGCCGCTGTGGTGCTGCGCCCAGGCGATGTTCAGGTCCTCGATCAGCGTCCGCCACGACACGCCGTCGACGGCCACGTGGTGGATGATCAGCGCCAACTGGCTTGTCTTGCTTGCCCAGACGGCGCTCACCATGATTCCCGCGCCCGGGTTCAGCCGGGACCGGGCCGCCACCAGGGTGGCGTCGGACAGTTCGTCGACCGACTGCAGGCAGTCGGCGGCCTGCACGGTGCCCGGTTCGGGCGCCTGCAGCGACCAGCCGCCCTCGCCGTCGTCCTCGACGCGCAGCCGCAGCATCGGGTGCCGGTCCAGCAGGGCCTGCAGCACGACGACGACGTCGTCGGAGGTGACGCCCGCGGGCGCGGCCAGCACCATGGTCTGGTTGAAGTCGTCGATCGGACCTTCGACGGTTTGCAGCCAGTGCATGATCGGGGTGGCCAGCACCGGCCCGATCCCCTCGTCGACCACGTCGTCCTCGTCGGCGCCGTCGGTGGCCACGCGGGCCAGCCGGGCGACGGTCTGCTCGACGAACACGTCGCGCGGGCGGCACATCACGCCGGCCGCCCGGGCCCGGGCCACCACCTGCATCGACAGGATGCTGTCCCCGCCGAGGTCGAAGAAGGAGTCGTCCACGCCGACCCGCTCCACACCCAGCACCTGGGCATAGATGCCGGCCAGGATCTCCTCGGTGTGGTTGCTCGGGGCGCGGTACTGGCCGCCGCGCTTGTGGTACTCGGGGGCGGGCAGGGCGCGCTTGTCCAGCTTGCCGTTGACCGTCAGGGGCAGGCTTTCCAGCACGACGACCGCGGCCGGCACCATGTAGGCCGGCAGCCGCTGGCCCAGCTGGGTGCGCAGCTCGGTCGGGTCGGCGGTCCCAGTGATGTAGCCGACCAGGCGCTTGTCGCCGGGGCGGTCCTCGCGGGCGATCACCGCCGCCTGCTCGACGCCGTCCAGCGCGGCCAGGGCCGACTGGATTTCGCCGAGTTCGATGCGGTAGCCGCGGATCTTGACCTGCTCGTCGGCGCGGCCCAGGTACTGCAGCTGGCCGTCGGCGCCCCAGCGGACCAGGTCACCGGTGCGGTACATGCGCGAGCCCGGCCCGCCGAAGGGGCAGGCGACGAAGCGCGAGGCCGTCAATCCGGACCGGCGGGCATAGCCGGTGGCGACGCCGCGCCCGGCCACGTACAACTCACCGACCACGCCTTCCGGCGCGGGCCGCAGCCACTTGTCCAGCACGAACAGCGCCGCCCCGGGAACCGGGGAGCCGATCGGCGGTGCCCCGGAGTCGCCCGCGAGCGGCGTGCTCATCGCGGCGTACACGGTGGCCTCGGTCGGGCCGTAGGCGTTGATCATGACGCGTCCCGGCGCCCAGCGGTCGACCACCTCGGCCGGGCAGGCCTCACCGGCCACCACCAGCGCCGTCGACTCCAGGCCCTCCGGCGAGAGCATGCCCACCGCCGACGGCGTCTGGCTCAGGACGTTGACCTTCTCGGCGACGAGCAGCGCGTGCAGCTCATCGGGCGAGCCGGCGACCGACTCGGGCACCACCACCAGGCGTCCGCCGTGCAGCAGCGCACCCCAGATCTCCCAGACGGAGACGTCGAAGACGAGCGAGTGCCACTGCGACCAGACCTTCCCTGGTCCGGTCGGCAGGTCGGCGTGCAGCGTCCGCAGGAACTCGGTCACGTTGCGGTGCGTGACGGCGACGCCCTTGGGGGTTCCCGTCGTGCCCGAGGTGTAGATCATGTACGCGATGTCGTCGGGCGCCGGGCCCGGCAGCTCGCTGCTGGGCTGGTCGTCGGCCGCGGCTTCGTCGACGTCGACGACGGGCAGGTCGAACCCGTCCAGCCGGCTGCGCACGCTGGCCGTCGTCACCACCGCGATCGGCGTGGCGTCGCCGAGCATGAACTCCATGCGCGCCGACGGCAACGCCGGGTCGATCGGCAGGTAGGCGGCCCCGGTCTTGAGCACCGCGAGAATGGAGATGATCGCTTCGGCGGAACGGGAGAACAGCAGCGCGACGCACTCACCCGGGCGCGCGCCCTGCTCGGCCAGCAGGTGCGCCAGCCGGTTCGCGGCCTCATCGAGCTCGCGGTAGGTCAACGAGCGCTCACCGAAGGTCAGCGCCACGGCCTGGGGGTCGCGCGCCACCTGGGTCGCGAACACCTCGGGAATCGACGCCGGAGATTTGACCGGCTTCGTCAAGACCGCGCGGTTACCCCACTCATCGAGTCGGTCGTGCTCTCCGCCATCCAGCAGATCGATCGACAACAATCGCCGTCCCGCACCGACGGTCATGACTGCTCCTCCAAGTCCACGGTCATGGCTTCCAGCACCCGCCGAAATCGCTCAACAAGCTTTTCGATCCTCGCCTCGCCAAACACGTCTGTATCGAACTCGACGCGAAGACCTATTTCGTGGCCTGGCACGGCTTGCACCGAAAGCGGGTAGTGGTTGTATTCCCGATTCGTGAATCCACTAATAGTTAACTCGTCCACGGCCGATAGCGCGGCAGTATCGATGGGATAGTTCTCATACACGAACATTGTGTCGAAAATTTGGTCGTGTCCCGTTACACGATGGATTTCATTCAGTGCTAAATGCTGGTGGTCCAAGGTGTTGGTGTAGGCGCGTTGTAGCTGGTCAAGTAGGTCGGCGATGGTGGTGTCGGCGCCGATGGTGGCCCGCACCGGCACGGTGTTGATCAAAAGGCCCACCATCGCGTCGGAGCCGGCCAATTCCGGCCGACGGCCCGAAACCGCTGTGCCGAACACCACATCGTGCTGTCCCGTGAGCCACATCAGCAGCTGCGCCCACGCCGCCTGCAGCACCGTGCTGACCGTCGTACGGCACGAGCGGGCCAATTCGCCCAGCAGTCGACTGGTCTCCGCGGACACTCCGAACTCGGCGACGCCGCGCGGTCCGAGCCCCGTGCGGCCCGACGGCCCGACCAGCGTCGGGGTCTCGAAACCCTCGAGCACCTCGCGCCACGCCGCCTGTGCGGCGGCCCGATCCTGCTCCGACAGCCAGGTGATGAAGCTGCGATACGGCACCGGCGCCGGTAGCCGCACGCCGAAATAGCTGGCAAAGATCTCTTGCAGCAGGAGCGGCTTCGACCAGCCGTCGAGCACGATGTGGTGGTTGGTGAGCACGAATCGGTAGGTGTTCTCCGCGGTGCGGATCAGGGCGCCCCGGAACGGCGGCTGCCCGGCCAGGTCGCAGACGGCGACGCGTTCGGCCGTGGACAACCGCTCCACCTGCTCGTCGATGTCGCCGCCGGCGTCCAGCTCGACGTATTGCCAGGCCAGCTCCGGGTCGGCCGAGAGGACCTGCACCGGCTCCCCGAAGTCCTCCGAGAAGCTGGCCACCACGTTGGGATGGCGGGTGATGACGGTGTGCACCGCCTGGCGTAGCCGTTCCGGGTCGATGGCGCCGGCGACCGAGATGTCGAGCTGCACCGCGTAGAGGTCTTCGGATTCTTCGCCGCCCTGGGCGGTGCCGGTGTGGAACAGCAGCCCCTGCTGCAGCGGTGTCAGTGGCAACACGTCGGCGATCCGGTACCGCTGCTGCAGTTCGTCGAGGTCGCGCTGGCTCAGCCGGGCGGGCGCGATGTCGGACGGGGTCAGCCCGCCGCCACCGTTGCGCACGTGCGCGCAGATGCCGGCGAGGGCGTCGAACCACAGCTCGCTGAGCCGGCTGATCTGCTTCTCGTCCAGCGCCGAGAGGGCCCACGTCCAGTTGGCCTGTAGGTGCGGGCCGTCCGCGGTGTCCATGGTGCCGGCGTTGAGCTCCACCGTGTGCGGCAACGGCAGCGCGACCGCGCCCGCCGCGCCGGCCAGCGCGAAGCTGTCCGGGTCCAGCTGCCACAGATCGGCGGACAGTTCGGCGGCCCCGCCGCCGAGCCGACCCAGGTAGTTGAACCCGATGACCGGATCCGGATCATCCAGTCCCGCTTCGGGATTCAGGTAGCGCAGCAGTCCGTAGGTCAAGCCGTCCGGCAGGGCGCGCAGTTGTTCCTTGGCGTCCTTGACCAGCCCGCCCAGCGCCGCGTCGCCGCCGACCACCTGGCCCCAGGACAGTCCCCCGACCCGCAACGACACCGGGTACTTCGCGGTGAACCAGCCGACGGTGCGGGACAGGTCCACCTGCGGGCCCAGCTCCTCGTTGCGTCCGTGGCCTTCCACGTCGATGGCGATCGGCGCGCCTGTGCCCACGAACTGGGTCCAGGCCAGACCGAACGCGATCAACAGAATGTCTTGCACGCCCGCGTGGAACGCCGCGGGCACCTCGCCCAGCAGCAGCCGCGTCGTCTCGACGTCCAGCGACGCCGAGAACTGCCCGGCCGTCACGTAGGTGTCCTCGGGCTGGGCCTGCGGCAACACCGCCGGGACGGCGGCCACCTGCCGCCACTCCTCCAGCCGTTCGACCACCTCGGGGCGCCGCGCGTAGTCATCCAGCAGTGACGACCACCGTGCGAACGAGGTGCCGCCCACCGGCAGCGCCACCGGCTGCCCGCTGTGGTGCTGCGCCCAGGCGATGTTGAGGTCCTCGATCAGGGTCCGCCAGGACACGCCGTCCACGGCCAGGTGGTGGATGATCAACGCCAATTGGTTTGTCGCACTTGCCCATACGGCACGCAGCAGCACGCCGTCGGCCAGATTCAGCCGCGTCCGGGCGTCGACCAGCACCGCTTCGGAGAGCACGTCCACCGACTCGACGCAGTCGCCGGCCTGGATCGAACCCGCCTCGGGCACCTCGAGCGACCAGCCGCCGACGCCGTCGTCCTCGACGCGCAGCCGCAGCATCGCGTGCCGATCGAGCAGCGCCTGCACCACCACCGGCACGTCGTCGGCGGTGACCTCCGCGGGCGCCGCGAGCACCATGGTCTGGTTGAACTGCTCGACGGGGCCGTCCATGGCCTGCAGCCACCGCATGATCGGGGTGGCCACCACCGGCCCGAGCCCCTCGTCGATCACGTCGTCGTCGCCGCTGGCCACCGTGGCGACGCGCGCCAGCTTGGCGACCGTCTGCTCGACGAAGACGTCGCGCGGGCGGCACACCACCCCGGCCGCGCGGGCGCGGGCCACCACCTGCATCGACAGGATGCTGTCGCCGCCGAGGTCGAAGAAGGAGTCGTCGACGCCGACGCGTTCCACACCCAGCACCTGGGCGTAGATGCCGGCCAGGATCTCCTCGATGGCGCTCACCGGCGCGCGGTAGCGGTCGGCGTCCTGATACTCCGGCGCCGGCAGCGCGCGGGTGTCCAGCTTGCCGTTGACCGTCAGCGGCAGCGCCTCGAGCACCACCACGGCCGAGGGCACCATGTAGCTCGGCAACCGCTCGCCGAGCTGGGCGCGAACCTCGGCCGGGTCGGCCGTCCCGGTCACGTAGCCCACCAGCCGCTTGTCGCCGGGGCGGTCCTCACGGGCGATCACCGCCGCGTGCTCGACCCCGGACAGCGAGGCGAGGGCGGCCTGGATTTCGCCGAGTTCGATGCGGTAGCCGCGGATCTTGACCTGCTCGTCGGCTCGGCCCATGTACACCAGCTGCCCGTCGGCACCCCAGCGCACCAAGTCACCCGTGCGATACATCCGCCCGCCGGGCGCCCCATACGGACACGCCACGAACCGCGTGGCAGACAGGCCCGGGCGGCCGACATAGCCGGTGGCCAAGCCGCCGCCGGCGACGTAGAGCTCACCGACCACGCCCACGGGAACCTGCCGCAACCAGCCGTCGAGCACGAAGAAGGCGAGGTTGGCCAGCGGCACCCCGATGGGGCTGACGTTGCTGTCGACATCCCCGTCGACGATCTCCCGAAACGACGCGTGCACCGTGGTCTCGGTGATGCCATACATATTGATCATCCGCGGCAGACCCGGATGGCGATGCAGCCATGTCGACAACCGATGCGGCTCCAGCGCCTCACCACCGAAGACCACCGTCTGCAACTTCAACTGCTCACCCAACTCCGGCGCCAACGCATCAGCACTCTGCAACGCATAAAACGCCGACGGGGTCTGGCTCAACACACTGACCTGCTCACGCACCAACAACGCATGCAAATCTTCGGCCGAGCGCACCACCGCATCCGGCACGATCACCAAACGCCCGCCATACAGCAACGACCCAAAGACCTCCCACACCGAGAAGTCAAACGCCAGCGAATGACACTGCGTCCACACCTGGCCCAACCCGAGCTGAGCATCCAGTGTCTCAAGCAACAACGTCACGTTGTGGTGTGGAATCGCCACGCCCTTGGGGGTTCCGGTGGTTCCCGAGGTGTAGATGATGTAGGCGATATTCTCCGGGGCCGGCACCGGCAGCTCGGTGCTGGGCTGGGTGCGCACGGCGGGGTCGTCGATGTCGACGATCACCCCGTCGAAGCCGTCCAGTTGTGGCCGCACCTCGGCGGTGGTCACCGCCGCGACCGGCGCGGCATCACCGAGCACGAACTCCAACCGCGCCGCCGGCACGCTCGGGTCGATCGGCACATACGCCGCACCCGTCTTGAGCACCGCGAAGATCGCCATCACCGCTTCGGCCGACCGCGGGATCACCACCGCAACCCGCTCACCCGGCCCCGCGCCACGCTCGGAAAGCAAGTGCGCCAACCGGTTTGCCGACTCTTCGACCTCGCGGTAGGTGAACGACCGCTCGCCGCAGGTGATCGCCACGGCGTCGGCGGCGCGGGCCACCTGCGCGGCGAACAACGCCGGAATGGACGCCTGTGCGCGCCGGCGCTGCGCCAGCATCGCCCGGTTGCCCCAGGCGTCGAGCCGCTCGTGCTCGGCGGCGTCGAGCAGGTCGATCGACGACAGGCGTTGCGCGGGATCGGCGGCCATCGAGGCCATCACCTGACGTAACCGTTCGATCAGCGTCTCGACGCCGGACGCATCGAACACCTCGGTGTCGTATTCGACGCGCAGGCTCAGCTCGTGGCCCGGGGTGGCCACCACCGATAGCGGGTAGTGGTTGAACTCGCGGCTGCTGAACTCGGTGACGGCCAGCTCGTTGACACCCAGCAGCGCCCCGGCATCGATCGGGTAGTTCTCGTAGAGGAACAGCGTGTCGAACAGTTGGTCGTGCCCGGTGACGCGGTGAATCTCGTTGAGCGCCAAGTGTTCATGCTCGAGAGTCTCGGCGTGGACGCGCTGCAGCTGCTCCAGCAGATCGGCGACGGTGGTCGCGGCGGCGATGTTGGCCCGCACCGGCACGGTGTTGATCAACAGGCCGACCATGGCGTCCGCGCCGGCCAGCTCGGTGGGCCGGCCCGAGACCGCGGTGCCGAAGGCCACGTCGTGCTGGCCGGTCAGCCAGGTCAACAGTTGCGCCCAGGCGCCCTGCAGCACGGTGCTGACGGTGGTGCGGCTGGAGCGGGCCAGTTCGGTCAGCGCGCGGGTGGTGTCCGCCGAAATCGTATAAGTGGCAACGGCGCGCCGGCCGATCTTGCCGGGCGGCGCCACCAGCGTGGGCGCTTCGAATCCGGCGAGCGCCTCGCCCCAGGCCGCTTGGGCGCCGGGACGATCCTGGGCGGCCAGCCACATCAGGTAGCTGCGGTACGACGGCGGCGCGGGCAGCCGCTCGCCGTAGTAGCCCGCGAACACTTCGCGCATCAGGACCGGCAGTGACCAGCCGTCGATGACGATGTGGTGGATGGTCAGCACGAACCGGTGCCGGTCGGGTGCGATGCGGATCAACGCCGCCCGGAACGGCGATTCGCCGGTCAGGTCGCAGACGGCGGTGCGTTCGGCGGCGGCCAGCGCCTCGACCTGTTCGTCCCGCGGGGCCGAGCCTCCGCCGTCCAGCTCGACGTAGTTCCATGCCATCACCGGCTTGGCCGGGATGATCTGCACCGGCTCACCGAATTCGTCGATGAAGCGGGCCGCCAGGTTGGGGTGGCGGTTGACGACGGTCTGCACCGCCTCCCGAAGTCGTTGCGCGTCAAGGGAACCGCTCACGGTGATGCCGAGCTGCACCGCGTAGAGGTCCTCCAGTTCCTGCGCGAAGCTGGTGTGGAAGAGCAACCCCTGCTGAACGGGGCTGAGCGGCAGCACGTCGGCGATCTGGTGCTGACGGCAGAGCTCGTCGATCTGCTGCTGGTCCAGGCGGGCGGGGGCGATGTCGGACGGGGTCAACCCGCCACCACCATTGCGCACGTGCTCGCAGATGCCGGTCAGCGCGTCGAACCACAACTGGCTCAACCGGTTCACCTGCTCGTCGGTCAGCGCCGACGGCGCCCACCGCCAGTTGGCGTGCAGGTGCGGGCCGGCCTCGGTGTCCATGGTGCCGGCGTTGAGTTCTACGGTGTGCGCCAACGGCATTGCCACCGCGGTGGCCACGGCCGCCGACGACAGGCTGTCCTCGCTGACGCGCCACAGGTCCTCGGAAAGGTCGGCCCCCGCGGCCAAGCGGCCCAGGTAGTTGAACCCGATCACCGGGTCTGCGCCCTGCAGGTCGACGTCGTCGTTCAGGTAGCGCAGCAGTCCGTAGGTCAGGCCATCGGGCAGGGCGCGCAGTTGCTCCTTGGCGTCCTTGATCACCGCACCCAGCGCGGCCGCACCGGCGGCCACCTGCGACCAGCTCAGCGTGCCGTTGATCTGTAGGGCCGCAGGGTATTTGGTGGTGAACCAGCCCACCGTGCGGGACAGGTCCACGCGCGACGCCACCTCTTCATGGCGTCCGTGTCCTTCGATGTCGATACCGATCGGCGCGGCCTCACCCAGGAATTCGGTGAACGCGAGCGCGAAGGCGATCAACAGAATGTCTTGCACCCCAGCGTGGAACGCCGCGGGCACCTCGCCCAACAGCAGCCGGGTGGTGTCGGCGTCCAGCGACGCCGTCAACTGCCCGGCCGTCGCGTAGGTGTCGCCGGGCTGCACGGCCGGCAATGCCGCCGGCGTGGCGGCCACCTGCCGCCACGCGTCGGCCTGCCCGGCCACCGCCGGGCTCTGCGCGTAGTCGGCCAGCAGCGAAGACCAACGGGCAAACGACGTTCCGAGCACCGGCAGTTCCACCGGTTGGCCGTTGTGATGCTGGGCCCACGCGATGTTGAGGTCTTCGATCAGGGTCCGCCACGACACGCCGTCGACGGCAAGGTGGTGGATGACCAACGCCAATTGGCTTGTGCCGCTTGCCCATACCGCGCTCATCAGCGCGCCGTCGGCGACGTTCAGCCGGCCGCGGGCCTCGATCAGCGCCGCGTCGGACAGCGCGTCGACCGCACGCAGGCAGTCGCGAGCCTGTACCGAACCCGCCTCGGGCGCCTCGAGGGACCAGCCGCCGGCGCCGTCGTCCTGCACCCGCAGCCGCAACATGGGGTGGCGGTCCAGCAGCGCCTGCAGCACCGCCGTCACGTCGTCTTCGGTCACGCCCGCCGGAGCCGCCAGCACCATGGTCTGGTTGAACTCGTCGATCGGCCCGTCGATGGTCTGCAGCCAGCGCATGATCGGGGTGGCCACCACCGGCCCGATCCCCTCGTCGGCCGCGCCGAGCTCGCCGTCGCCGGCGACCTCGGACACCCGCGCCAGGCGGGCCACCGTCTGCTCCACGAAGATGTCGCGCGGTCGGCAGATCACGCCGGCCGCGCGGGCCCGCGACACCACCTGCATCGACAGGATGCTGTCCCCGCCGAGGTCGAAGAAGGAGTCGTCGACGCCGACGCGTTCCACGCCCAGCACCTGGGCGTAGATGTCGGCCAGGATCTCCTCGATGGCGTCGGCCGGGGCTCGATACTCGCTCGCGGCGTACTCGGGCGAGGGCAGGGCGCGCTTGTCGAGCTTGCCGTTGCCGGTCAGCGGCAGTGTGTCCAGCACCATGATGGCGGTCGGGACCATGTAGGGCGGCAGCTTGTCGGCCAGCTGGGCGCGCAGCGACGCCGGGTCGGCGGTGCCGGTGATGTAACCGACCAGCCGCTTGTCGCCGGGGCGGTCCTCGCGGGCGATCACCGCGGCCTGGTCCACGCCGTCGAGGCCGGCCAGCACGGCCTGGATCTCACCGAGTTCGATGCGGTAGCCGCGGATCTTGACCTGCTCGTCGGCGCGGCCGAGGTACTGTAGCTGCCCATCCGGGCCCCAGCACACCAGGTCGCCGGTGCGGTACATCCGCGCGCCCGGGCCGCCAAAGGGATTGGCTACGAACCGCGATGCGGTGAGCCCGGCCCGGCGCACATAGCCGTGTCCGACGCCGCGACCGGCCAGGTACAGTTCGCCGACCACGCCGGCGGGCACCGGCTGCAGCCATTTGTCGAGCACGAACATCGCCGCGCCGGCGATCGGGGAACCGATCGGCACCACCAGGGAGCCGGGCGTCAGCGGCGTGCTGATCGACGCGCACACCGTGGTCTCGGTCGGGCCATAGGCATCGAGCATCACCCGGCCGGGCGCCGCCCACCGATCGACCACGTCGGTCGGGCAGGCCTCGCCGGCCACCACCAACGCCGTGGACTCCAGGTCGTCGGCCGGCAGCATCGCCACGGCCGACGGGGTCTGGGTCAGCACGCTGACCTTCTCCGCGACCAGCAGCGCGTGCAGATCCTGCGGGGAGGACGCCACCGATTCGGGCACGATCAGCAGCCGCCTGCCACGCAGCAGCGCGCCGAAGATCTCCCACACCGAGAAGTCGAAGGCCGCCGAGTGGCATTGGGTCCACACGTTGCCCTTGGGCAGGCCGGCGTCGAGCGACTCGATCAGCCACGTGACGTTGAGATGAGGAATCGCAACGCCTTTGGGGGTCCCGGTGGTTCCCGACGTGTAGATGATGTACGCGGTGTTCTCCGGCGCCGGCAGCGGCAGCGCGGTGGTGGGCTGGCTGTCGACGGCCGGGTCGTGCACGTCGACGACGAGGACGTCGTGGTCGTCGAGCCGCGAGCGCAGGTCCGCCGTGGTGATCACCGCGCGGGGTCCCGCGTCGGCGAGCACGAAATCCATCCGGGACGACGCGTGCGCCGGGTCGATCGGCACGTACGCCGCCCCGGTCTTGAGCACCCCCAGCATCGAGACGATGGCGTCGGCGCAGCGGGGGAACATCACCGCCACGCAGTCCCCCGGTCCGATGCCATGACCGGCGAGCAGATGGCCCAACCGGGTCGAGGCCTCGTCGAGTTCCGCGAAGGTCAGGGCGCGGTCACCGAAGGTCACCGCCACCGCGTCGGGCGCGTTCTGCACGTGCTCGGCGAAAGCCTGGGGAATCGAAATGGGATCGGGCACGGGCTCGTGCAGCGCCGGCCGGTTACTCCACTGGTCGATGAGGGCGGGCTCGTCGGGGGTCAGCAGATCGATCGACGACAGTGGCCGGTCCGGGTCGGCGGTCATCTCCTCGAGGATCTGCTGCAGCCGGCCCGCCAGGTCGGCGACGCCGAAGCTCGCGAACGGCTGGCCCGGGCCGGCGGTGCTGAGGAACAACTGGTCGCCGGCGCCGAGGAAGAAGAGCCCGAAGTGCCCGACCGGGCCGTGGTTGGTGTACGACGCGGTCGCCGGGGAACCGGCGAGGTCCAGCGTCAGCCGGGACGGGATGAAGTTGATGCCAACCCGGTTCGGCGCTTGCCGCAGCCCGTCGCCCTCCAGGGTGTGGACGGGGAAGCGCTGATGCTGCAGGAGCTCGCGGATCCGCTTGTCGACGTGCTTGCAGAAGTCGGCGACGCTCGACTGCGGCTCGGTCGTCAGGACCAGCGGCACCACGCCGGCGAGCATCGCGGGCAGCGTCTTCGATTCGGGACGCACCCGCCGGCTGACCGGAAAGTCGAGCGCCACCTCCGAACCGCTGCCGGACCACCCACGTACCAGCAGGGCGCAGGCGGCGGTGGTCACCGAAAACCGGCGGATGGCCAGCTTCTTCGACAACTCTTTGATCCGGTTGGCGACCGCGGGGGCCAGCTGCACCGACGCCGACGGCGAGTAGTGGTCTTGCTCCCCCGCGGCGGTGGGCAGCCGGTCGACGGGCCCGCTCTCCGGCGGCAGGTGCTCGCTCCAGTAGGCCTTGTCTTCGGCGTAGTCGTCGGAGGCTTCGTAGCCCGACTCGAGGTCGACCAGGTCTTGGACCGACCCGAAGTAGGCGTCGGGGATTGGCTTCCCGGCCACCATTGCCGAATAAATGGTTGCCACCCGGCGGCACACGAGGGCCATGCCCAGACCGTCGATGGCTATGTGGTGGCAGCAACCAAACAAATAGAATTCCTCGTGCCCTGTTTGAAAGAGCACGAATTTGAACAGCTGACCGTTCAGCGCCATTGGCGTGCGCTGGATCGAGGAAGCCTTTTCGCGGGCTTCCTGTACCGGGTCGGGCGCTCCCCTCAGGTCGTCGAGCGTCAGCTCCACGTGCGGGTAGTCGACCGGTTTCTGCACCACCTGGCCGTCGACCTCGAAGAAGGAGACCCGGCCGGGCTCGGCCTCGGCGACCGCTTGGGTGATTGACTTTTCGAGGGCATCGTGGTGCACGACGCCGTCGATCTTGACCAGGAGACCGAGCTGCCACTGCGTGCCGGCGAATCCGGCTTCTTGGGACAGCCAGATGTCAAGCTGACCGCGCGTTAGCGGAAGTGCACGATCTTCCCGCTCCATCGACTCCCCCAAGTCTCCGCCACCCGCCCCATACCCCGACTGCTTACTGGTCAAAACCCCGGCCCGTTGCGAGCTTGTCGCGCAGGCTCTTCGGCCGAATATCAGGCCAATGCTGCTCGATGTACTCCAAACACGCAGCTCGGTCGGCTTCCCCGTGGACCACTCGCCAGCCAGCTGGAACATCGGCGAAGGCCGGCCACAAGCTGTGTTGCTCCTCGTCGTTCACCAAGACGAAAAAGCTGCCGTTGTCGTCGTCGAATGGATTGATGCTCACAATTCTCCAGGATGCATAGTGGACATGAGTGGAACAGGTCCAAACCATAGTTGAGCCCTAGAGCGCTCGTCCGTGGTTTGGACAAAGTTCCTGGTGTCGCCTAGGAGGCGTTGCACGCCATCGAGTGTTGATGTGCGGCGGGGCCCCGATGCCCCGGATTTCGCTGCAATGACCTGCATCAATGGCGTTGATTGCGAGATTTCGCTATTGGGGCAGGCGGGTCCTTGAGGCCGATGAAGTTTTTGTGCTCGTCGCCACACACCTTAGCCGAAGCGGCGGTGGCCCGGAAAATCACCACGAGGCGGGCGGGCCCAGCTCCGTGAGAGATCTTGAACCAGGGGAACCTTGAACCATCTGTGCCCGTGACACGTACGGTGTGTTGTGCTTAGGTGGCGGTGCGACGTAGCGGAGTCCTCGGGCGGATTGGTGATCAGCGAATGTCGTTACGCACGCGACACGCAATTACGATCCCGCATCGCGTTGGCAAAGCACTGATACGGAAGCGACTGCCGTGGTTTACTCATCAAGACTTGGTCGCGCTCCCCGGGGCGGGGCCTGCCAAGAGGTGACAGAGAAACGACTGGTCGGCGGCGGTTCTGGCTTTCGGAGCGCCGTCGCCCGGCGCTATTGCGGCCGGTGGGTAGTTGCATGGTCGGGGGCGAACACCGCGCGGGCGCGACGGCGCGGCTAGAGGGGGTCCAATGGTCGAATCGGAGGTACGGGCCCGGCCCGACAACACCACCGCGGAAGGACGAGACATTAGCCAACGCGGTTTCCTGGGCTTTGGTCGTCGATCGTCAAAAGAACCCGAGGGGCATAGCGGCGCTTCCAAGACCCGTCCGAACACCAAAAAGGGCCCCGGGCTTTTCGGTTTCCTGGGCCGGCTGTGGATCCCGCTGGTCATCGTGGCCGTCGTCGTCGCCGGAGGCATGACCGTCTCGCGGCTGCATGGGGTTTTCGGCTCCGAGAAGCGCCCGACGTACGCCGAATCCAGGCAGCAGGACACCAAGCCGTTCAATCCCAAGCACGTGAAGTACGAGGTTTTCGGACCCGCTGGCTCGATGGCCGACATCAGCTACTTCGACGCCAACGGCGAGCCGAACCACATCAACGGCATACCGTTGCCGTGGACGTTCGACATCTCGACGACGCTGCCGTCGATCGTGGGCAATGTGGTCGCCCAGGGCAATAGCGATAGTCTCGGCTGCCGCATCGTGGTCGACGGTGTCGTCAAGGCCGAGAGGATCTCGCACGAATTGAATGCCTTCACCTACTGCGTGTTGACGGCCACATGAGCGCGCCCCCAGTGGAGACCCAGCCAGCCGCGCGTCCACGGATCGCGCGGCTCATCCATCGCCTGTCGGTTCCGATCATCTTGGGCTGGTTGGCGATCGCCGTCCTCATCAGCATCAGCGTGCCATCGCTGGAGCAGGTCGAGGCCGAGAACGCGGTCTCGCTGAGCCCGTTGGGCGCACCGTCTTTCAAGGCCATGGAGCGCCTAGGCCAGGACTTCAAGGAGACTAACTCCGGCGCGTTGGCGATGATCCTGCTCGAGGGTCAGCAGCAACTCGGCGACGACGCGCACAAGTATTACGACCGCCTGGTCAAGCTTCTGGAAGCCGATACCAAGCACGTGCAGCACGTGCAGAACTTCTGGGGCGATCCGCTGACCCGCGGTGCCGCCCAGAGCCAGGACGGTAAGGCCGCATATGTCCAGGTGAACCTGAACGGTAACCAGGGTGCGGCCGCGGGTGACGAATCCGTGGCGGTCATTCGAAAGATCGTGCAGGACGCTTCGCCCCCACCAGGCTTGAAGGTCTACGTGACCGGGCCCGCGCCCATCGTCGCGGACATGAATATCGCGGGTCAAAAGACCGTCATGCTGGTTACGCTGGCCAGCCTTGCGGTGATCTTCTTGACCCTGTTGCTCGTCTATCGATCAATCGTCACGGTCATTCTTTTGTTGCTGATCGTCGGCCTGGAATTGCAGATTGCGCGTGGAATGGTCGCGCTGCTTGGGCACCTCGGATTGGTCGGCCTGACGACTTTTGCCGTGAACCTGTTGGTCGCCGCCGTTATCGCAACGGGCACGGACTATGGCATTTTCTTCGTCGGCCGATATCAAGAGGCGCGGCAGGCGGGCGAAAGCCGAGAAGAGGCTTTCTATACGACGTTCGCCGGTGTCGCCAAGGTCGTGTTGGCCTCCGGTTTGACCATCGCCGGCGCGGTGCTTTGCCTCAGCTTCACCCGACTGCCCTATTTCCAACCGCTGGGAATCCCCTGTGCCGTCGGTATCTCCATCGCGGTCCTCGTCGCGATAACCCTGGGGCCCGCTCTTATTGCCGCGGGGGCGCGGTTCGGCCTGTTCGAGCCACGGCGGGCGCTCTCGGCCCGTAGGTGGCGACGGATCGGTACGGCCATCGTGCGGTGGCCGGCACCCATCCTCATCGCCTCGTTGGCCGTCTCGCTGATCGGCCTGCTGACCCTCCCGAACTACAAGCCCAGCTACGACGACCAGAAATTCATTCCCGCCAGCATTCCCGCGAACGTGGGATATGCGGCCGCAGCCCGCCACTTCCCCGGTCAGCGCATGTCGATGCCCGAAATCCTGTTGGTCGAGACCGATCACGATTTGCGCAATCCGACGGACATGTTGGTCATCAACAAACTCGCCAAGGGCGTGCTGGCCGTCCCCGGAATTGCGACGGTGCAGACCGTGACCCGCCCCGAGGGAACGCCGTTGCAGCACACCACGATTCCCTGGATCATCAGCATGGGTCAGGCGAGTCAGATGCAGAATATGGCGTTCCAAAAAGACCGCATGGACGACATGCTCACCCAGGCCAATGAGCTGGGGAAGATGATCGGCATCATGCAGCACATGCTGGACCTGATGCGTGAACTGGTCGCCACCACGCACCACATGGTCAAGACGACGCATGAAATGCAGGACATCACTTCGGATTTGCGCGATCGCGTTTCGGATTTCGAGGACTTCTGGCGTCCGCTTCGCAGCTACTTCTACTGGGAAAAGCACTGCTACGACATCCCGATCTGCTTCTCCCTGCGATCGATCTTCGACGCGATCGACGGCGTCGACGAGATCAGCGACAAGCTGGGCGACCTGGTGAAGAACCTCGACGAGCTGGATGCGCTGCTGCCGCAGTTGGTTATGCAGATTCCGCCGATGATCGAAACCATGTCGAGCATGCGCACCATGATGCTGACCATGCACAGCACCATGTCCGGCGTCATGGGCCAAATGGATTCCAGCGCAAAGGATCCCAGCGTCATGGGGCAGGCGTTTGACGCCTCCAAGAACGACGATTCCTTCTACCTGCCGCCCGGCATCATCAACGGCTCCGAGTCCTTCAAGCGGATCGAGAAGGTGTTCATGTCGCCGGACGGCAAGGACGTCCGCCTGCTCATCTCGCAGCGGGGTGACCCGGCGACACCCGAGGGCCTCTCGCGGGTCGAACAGATCAAGACGGCGGCCGAGGAATCGCTCAAGGGCACTCCCCTGGAGAACGCCAAGATCTATCTGACCGGTACGGCGGCGATTACCAAAGATCTGGTGGACGGATCCAAGTTCGACCTCTTGATCGCCGGCGTAAGCGCGCTCTGCCTGATTTTCATCATCATGCTGATCATGACCCGAAGCTTCATCGCCGCCATGGTGATCGTCGGCACGGTGCTGCTTTCGCTCGGCGCGTCCTTCGGGTTGTCGGTACTGGTATGGCAGTACTTGCTGCACATGCAGCTGCACTGGACTGTGCTGTCCACCTCCGTGATCGTGCTATTGGCGGTGGGCTCTGACTACAACCTGCTATTGGTCTCCCGCATGAAGGAGGAACTGGCTGCCGGCATCCACACGGGCATCATCCGCGCGATGGGCGGCACCGGAAAGGTCGTGACCAACGCCGGCCTGGTGTTCGCGTTCACCATGGCCTCGATGGTGGTCAGCGATCTGCGCAGCATCGGCCAGGTGGGCACGACGATCGGGCTGGGCCTGCTCTTCGACACGCTGATCGTGCGGGCGTTCATGACGCCGTCCGTCGCCGCGCTGCTGGGACGCTGGTTCTGGTGGCCACAGCTGGTCCGCCCCCGCCCGGCCAGCACCATGCTGCGACCCACCGGCTCCCGTCCGTTGGTGCGTTCACTGCTCCTGAAGCAGCCGCAATAGGTGGCGGCTTTCCACTTCAGGATGGGAACAGCAACGTGGGGAACACTGTGACACAGGGCAATAGCGTCATTCGCCTGCCGAGGGCGTTATGACCACGCAACTACCCCGGCCTTCGCGCTTCGCGCGGTCCATCCGCCACCTCGCGGTGTTCATCATCATCGGGTGGGTGGCGCTGACCCTGCTGGTGACGTTCGGCGTGCCTCGGCTCGAGATTGTGGGCCAACAGCATTCGGTTCCGCTCGCCCCCCAGGACGCGCCGGCGGTGCAGGCCATGCAGCGCATGGGCCGGGACTTCAAAGAATCCGACTCGGACAGCTTCGCGATGCTGGTCCTGGAGGGCCAGCAGCCGCTTGGCGACCAGGCGCACGCCTACTACAACAAACTGGTCAGCGAATTAAAAAGCGACACAAAGCATATCGAGCATGTGCAGGACCTCTGGGGCGATCGCCTCACCGCGGCGGGCGCCCAGAGCCCGGACGGCAAGGCCGTCTATGTGCAGTTGAATCTGGCGGGCAACCAGGGCACCACCCTGGGCCAGGAATCCGTCGCCGCCATCCGCGACGTCATCGCGCGCACCCCACCGCCCCCCGGGGTCAAAGCTTATGTCACCGGTCCCTCGGCCCTGTTCTCCGATATGCAGCTCGCCGGTGACCGATCGATCCTGAAGATGACCATGATCGGCGCCTTGATCATCTTCATCGTGCTGCTCATGGTGTACCGCTCGATCACGATCGTCATTCTGCTGTTGCTCACCGTCGGGGTCGAGGTCTTCGCCGCCCGGGGTGTCATCGCCTTCATCGCCAATAACAACTGGATGGCGCTCTCCACGTTTGCCGTCAACCTGCTGGTGGCCCTGGCCATGGCCGCCGGCACGGACTACGCGATCTTCTTCTTCGGCCGCTACCAAGAGGCGCGCCAGGCGGGCGAAGACCGGCAGACGGCGTATTTCACCACCTATCGCAGCGTCGCCCCCGTCGTCTTGGGTTCCGGTCTGACGATCGCCGGGGCCATGCTGTGCCTGAGCTTCACCCGCATGCCCATCTTCCAGACCATGGGCCTGCCCTGCTCGGTGGGCATGCTGATTTCGGTGCTGATCGCTCTGACGCTGGTGCCTGCGGTGCTGACGGTCGGCAGTAGGTTCGGGTTGTTCGATCCGAAGCGCACCATCGGGTTCGGCCGGTGGCGGCGGATCGGCACGGCGATCGTCCGCTGGCCCGCGCCAATCCTGTGCGCGACGATCGCGGTGGCCCTGGTGGGCCTGGTGACGTTGCCCGGCTACCAGACCAGCTACAACAACCGGCTCTACATGCCCGACAACGTTCCCGCCAACGTCGGTTACGCGGCCGCCGACCGTCACTTCAATCAGTCGCGCATGATGCCCGAAATTTTGATGATCGAATCCGATCACGACATGCGGAACTCGGCAGACTTCCTATTGCTGCACCGACTTGCGAAGGCAATCTTCGCCGTTCACGGGATTTCTCGCGTGCAGGGCATAACCCGGCCCGAGGGAACGCCGATCCAGCACACCTCGATCCCGTTCCTGCTCAGCATGCAGCAGGCGACGATGGGTGAAGACATCAAGTACATGCGGGCGCGCATGGACGACATGCTCGTCCAGGCGGACATGATGGCCAAGCAGATCGAGATCATGAAGCGCATCTACGCATTGCAGAAGCGCATGACCGCCATCACGCACTCATCGATCGAGAAGACCAAAGAAATGGCCGCCATTCTTTGGGAGCTTCGCGACAAGATGTCGGACTTCGAGGATTTCTTCCGGCCGCTGCGTAGCTATTTCTACTGGGAGAAGCACTGCTACGACATCCCGATCTGCTGGTCGCTGCGGCAGATCTTCGAGATTCTCGACGGCGTCGACACGCTCAGCGACAAGATGGTGGGCCTGCTGCAAGACCTCGACCACATGGACAGGCTGATGCCCCAGCTGCTCGAGCAGTATCCGCCGATGATCGCGATGTCCGAGGACATGCGCAACATGATGCTGACGAACCACAGCACCATGTCCGGCATCCTCGGCCAGATGGACAGCAACGGCAAGGACGCCGTCGCCATGGGGCAAGCGTTCGACGATTCGAAGAACGACGATTCGTTTTACCTGCCGCCCGAGATCTTCGAGAATGCGGACTTCAAGCGCGCGATGACCCAATTCCTGTCGCCGGACGGAAAGACCGCCCGCTTCATCATTTCGCACCGAGGCGATCCGGCCACCTCTGAAAGCGTGAACCGCATCGACAAGATCAGGCTGGCCGCAGAGGAAGCGCTCAAGAACACCCCGCTGGAAAACGCCAAGATCTACATCGCGGGCACCGCGTCGACGTTCAAGGACTTCCGGGACGGGTCTACCTACGACCTCTTTATCGCGGGCATCGGTGCGCTCTGTCTGATCTTCATCATCATGCTCATCCTCACTCGAAGTTTCGTGGCAGCCCTGGTCATCGTGGGCACGGTGACGCTCTCACTGGGTGCATCGTTCGGGCTGTCGGTGCTGATCTGGCAGTACATCTTCGGCATCAAGCTGTACTGGATGGTGCTGCCCATGTCGGTCATCGTGTTGCTCGCGGTCGGGTCGGACTACAACCTGCTCCTGGTGTCCCGCATGAAGGAGGAGCTTGCCGGCGGCATCAATACGGGCATCATTCGCGCGATGGGCGGTACCGGCAAGGTCGTGACGAACGCGGGTCTGGTGTTCGCGTTCACCATGGCTTCGATGGTGGTCAGCGACTTGCGCATCATCGGTCAGGTGGGTACCACCATCGGCCTGGGCCTGATGTTCGACACCTTGATCGTGCGGTCGTTCATGACGCCTACCATCGCGGCACTGCTCGGGCGCTGGTTCTGGTGGCCGCAATTGGTCCGGCCGCGGCCGGCCAGCCTGTTGCTCCGTTCCGTGGGCACCCGTCCTGCGGTGCGCACCCTGCTCCACCACGACGACGACGCGGACGCTCGCACGGCCGAGATCCCGATCGCCAGGCCGACCGTCTAGGTGCTCCTTGTCGTTTCGTTGCCCGGATAGCGAGGCGGTCGATGCCCTCCGCGCAATTGCGCGGCGAGAAAGATTGGACGCCAATGACTTTGCTTCGAGCCCGTCCCCTCCCCCACATCGTTATCTGTCGATACCGTCAGCACGCCGTTACGCACCGTGAAATACTCCTATCGTGAGTCCACTTGCTATTGAGGTTGTAGGCCTCACAAAGACATTCGGGCGCAACACGGTCGCGCTGAACGGCATCGACTTCTCCGTTCCGGCCGGGACGGTGTGCGGGGTGCTCGGCCATAACGGTGCCGGCAAGACCACCACGATCAATATCCTTTCCACGCTGATCCGCCCCAGCTCGGGCCGCGCCAGCGTCGCCGGGTATGACATCATCCGCCAGCCGTCGGAGGTACGCGCCAGCATCGGAATGGCCGGGCAGTTCACCGGAATGGATCCCATGCTGACGGGCCGGGAGAACCTGGTGTTGTTCGGCAGGCTGCGCGGCTTGAACCGCAAGCGGGCCAAGGCCCGGGCCGATGAACTGCTCGAACAGTTCGATCTCGTTGCTGCCGCCGACCGCCGGCTGTCGACCTACTCGGGAGGCATGTTCCGGCGCGTGGATTTGGCCAGCGCCCTGGTGGTGCCGCCCCAGGTGCTCTTTCTCGACGAGCCGACCACCGGGCTCGACCCGCGCAGCCGACGCGACGTATGGGCCCTGGTGAGCTCGCTGGCCGTGCAGGGCATCACCGTGCTGCTGACCACGCAGTACCTGGAAGAGGCCGACGTGCTCAGCGACTCGATCGTGGTCATCGATCATGGGCAGGTGATCGCCAGCGGCACCGCCGAGGAGCTCAAGCGCGCGGTGGGCACCAGCTACTGCCAGGTGACGCCCGCCAACCCCGCGGAGCTGACTCGGGTCGCGTCGGCGCTAACCGGGCTGGCGGGGGTCGATATCGACAGCGACACGGGTTCGGTGTCGGTGTTCGCCCCCGATGGGGTGGCCACCCTGGTCGAGGTGTTTCGCCGGGTCGACGCGCTGGGGCTGGAACTCGCCGACATCTCGCTGCGCAAGCCGTCGCTCGATGAAGCTTTCTTGCACATCACCGAGCGGACCACCGCCCGGTCATGAGCGCCCTGACCGCCCTCACCGAACGTTCGCTGATGTCGGCGGCACGCGATGGCGAGATGATTTTCGAGGTCTTCGCACCGGCCGTGTATCTAGCCGGCTTCAGCGTCGCGCTACACGGGCTGATCGATACGGGGCCCGTCAGTTATTCGCAGTATCTGCTGCCCGCCGTGGTGGTGCAGTCGATGACCTTCGTCGGCATGCTCACTGCGGATCGCGCGGTCCGCGACCATATTTTCGGGTTCGGCGAGCGGATCCGGACACTTCCGGTTCCGGCCGCGGCCACCGTGACGGCCCGAACGGCTGCCACCCTGCTGCGGGGTGTCCTGTCCCTGATAGTGGCGATGATCGCCGGTTTTGCCTTTGGTTTTCGGATGACCGGTGGCCCCGGCAACGCCATCGCTTTCGTGGCTGTCGCGCTGCTGCTGTGCCTGGCGGTGACGCTTGGCTCCGACGCACTGGGATCTAGCGCAAAAACTGTCCAAGGGGCCAGCCACCTTCTGTTTGTGCCTCAGCTCCTGTTGTTCATGCTGTCCACCGGAATCGCCCCAGAGAAGACGTTTCCCACCTGGTTGCGCCCGTACGTCCGTAACCAGCCTTTCTCGCAGTTCGCCGAAACACTGCGCGGCCTGGCCACCGGGCATCTGTTGCGCGCCAACCTCGCGACCACCCTGGCCTGGGCTCTGGGCATGGTGGTGGTGTTCGGTGGGATCTCGTTGCGGATGCAGAGGCGCGGCTAGTGACCCACCGACTCAAGACGCAAAATTCCCTGTTGACCGAGAGCTGGGTGCAAGCCGGGCGCCTACTCATCCGTTGGCGACGTGACTTCGCGGTGCTGATGGGGTCGCTGCTGCTGCCGGTCTTCCTCTTGTTCTGCTACCAGGTCGTGCTGGGTGAGCAGGTGCACAGGGCCACAGGCGTCGAAAGTGTTTACGGCATCGTGCCCATGTGCGCGGTGATATCCGCGCTGTTCGGTTCCCTTGGCGGTTCTGTCGGCATCATGATGGACCGTCAGTCGCGCGTCCTCAGCCGGATGTGGACCCTGCCGATACACCGGGCGAGCGCGCTCACCGGGTGGTTAACCGCCGAGTTTGTGCGCGCTCTGTTCGGCACGACCTTGATCACCGCGATCGGGGTGGCGATGGGGCTGCGCTTCATCCACGGCTGGCCCACAATATTGCTGTACCTCCTGATTCCGTCGATCGTGGTGACCGGGTTCACCGCACTGGTGATGACGCTGGCAATCCGCGGCAAGGGCCGAGTCGCGATGAATTGGCTGGTGGCCCTCACGTTTTCGATGGCGTTCGTCAATCCGGGTGCTACGCCGATCGGGCAGTTTCCCGAATGGGTTCGACCGTTGATCCGCATGCAGCCGATATCGCCGCCTATCGAGGCGATGCGGTCGCTGGCCCACGGCGGTCCGCTGGCGCAACCGCTGACCATAACCGCGGCCTGGGCGGTCGTGCTGCTCGCACTGTCCATCCCGGTAGCCGTGCGCGGCTATCGGCTGGCCGCCGAAGCCAGCGCTTAAACGTCCGGGACACACGATCGCCGCCCGACGAACGGGCGGGCGCTACTGCTGTGCCCGCGCCTTCGATGCGGCTCTGGATCTGATCAGCAAGGCGCGCAACGCCAGTCGACGATTCTCTTTTTTTCGGAAGAACGCCAGCATCCGGCCGCAAGTCTCCCATGCGGCCACCCAGAAGTACATCGGCAGCCGCTTTCTGAATTCCCTGTCGGTGCTCTGTCGCATACTGAGCCCGGTCATGTCGTTGTATTCCGCGATGACGAGGTCCATGTATCGGGTCACCAGGGCCGGGTTGGAGAAGCAGCGGATGTTGAAATCCCAATCAGCCCAGATCGGATAGCGCAAGTTATAGGGACCGATGCCATCAAAGAGCTTGCGGCGGTAAAAGATTGATTGATGGCACAGGTTCGTCTCAAACAGCAGACGATCGAGATCGAAGGCGCCGGCATGGCGGGCCCCCGTTGAGCTCATGACGACATCGCCATAGACCAGGTCGCTGGACTCATGGCTGCCGATGAAGGCGGCCACGCGCTCCAGGGTGGCCGGCTCAAGCAGAGTGTCGTCAGATCCCAGGAAGAGCACCCATTCCCCGGTGGCCATTCCGACGCCACGATTCATGGCGTCGTAGGGGCCTTGGTCTGGGCCGCTGTAGATGACCAGGCGTTCACCAAGGTCAGCGCCAAAACCATTCGCGATGTCGAGGGTTCCATCTGTCGAAGCGCCGTCTACGAGTACCAGTTCGTAGTCGGTGTACGTCTGGCGGGCAATGCTTTCGATGCACGCCTGTAGAGTCGCGGCCGAGTTGAACGTGGGGACGATGATCGAAAACGTTGGTGCACTCATGACGCTACTTCACGGCTTTCGAATTGGCTGTCGGTCGGAGCCATAGGCACTTTATCTGGATTCGATTCAGGCGACAGAACAAATGCATTGTCAAGTCAATCCTTCTCACGCAAGAATACACCGTCTGCCTGCAGCGTCCGGCCGTCCCCCGGATCGATAAACACGGTAGTAATCCGGTTACCTTCATACAAGGGCAGAAAAGAAAGTTCGAGTTGCATGCCCACACAACTGTTGGCGAGCGTCGTTTCACTACCGGCGAGCACTTGCTTCTCGAAACCTTGGACGTCGATCTCAGGAAAGTCACATCGGTTGGCCGCAAAAATTTCTGACGCCACAGAGTCAAGCCGATACACGGCGACGTCTTCGACGCCAACGTAATTCGCTGGCGGAAAGGCATCTTGATGGCTTTTCAGCATCGGCAACACGGAACTACTCTGAGCAGCATTGCCTGCGATATTCACCGACACCGTGCCGTGGGCGTCCCCCAGCGCGTGCCTCCGGCAACCCCAAAGTGGATCCTTTGACGCCCTTCTTTCCAACGTCGCAAATGGCTGTGAGAGGGGTTCGAACGAGATCATGCGACCCTGGTAGCCCGCTTTGCGGAGGCCGGCAGCGTATTGTCCCGTGTTTGAGCCTATGTCGAAAACTACATTCACATTAAGTGATTCGAGTTGTTTGACGAACTTGCGTTTCCAATTGCGCTCGAAGAAGTAGCGCAACAATTCGGAAGGCGCGGCTCGCGCGATCAAACGAACCTGATCCAGCAATTGCATCGCATAACACTAACATGCGAATGGCCGAAGAGAATGCCCCTTCGGGGAAACCGACGTCCAGATACGCGTCTAGTACGCGCGCTGCTCTATTGCCGGGCCGCAGCTGCGTTCGCACGGTACCACGCCACCGTTGCCTCAATACCGTCGCGTAGGGAGATTTTGGGCTGCCATCCCAGGCCTCGTAACGCTGAGACGTCCAGCAGCTTGCGCGGCGTTCCGTCCGGTTTCGTTTGGTCCCAGCGCGTTTCGCCCGCATAGCCAACCGCGGTGGCAACCATCTCGGCAATCTCGCTGATGCTGTGATCGACACCGGTGCCCACGTTGACCTGATCTGGGCCGTCAAAATGTTCGAGAAGGTACAGGCACGCGTTGGCTAAGTCATCGACATGCAACAACTCTCGCTGTGGGGTGCCGGTGCCCCAGTTCGTCACGCTTGGGGCTCCGCTTGCCTTCGCCTCCTCGTATCTGCGGATGAGCGCCGGCAGCAGGTGCGAACCCGAAGGAGAAAAATTGTCGTCGGGTCCGTAGAGATTGGTTGGCATCGCCGAAATCCACGACAAGCCATATTGACGCCGAACCGCTTGCACCTGAAGGATTCCCGCGATCTTTGCAATCGCATAGGCGTCGTTTGTCGGCTCCAGCGGGCCGGTGAGCAGCGCGCTCTCCTGGATCGGCTGAGGAGCGAATTTCGGGTAGATGCAGGAGGACCCGAGGAACAGCAGCCGTGGCACCCTCGCCGCCACCGCGGCATCGAGCAGGTTGACCTGGATCTGCAGGTTTTCGGACAGGAAATCGGCGGGATAGGTGTCATTGGCCATGATGCCACCGACCTTGGCCGCGGCATCGATGACGATCTGCGGTCTTGACTCGAGAACGAAGTCAAATGTTGCGGCCCGGTCCATCAAGTCGAGCTCGCTGTGCGACCGCACAAGAAGATTCGTGAACCCTTCGGACTGAAACCTGCGCACCAGGGCGGAGCCGACCAAACCGCGGTGCCCTGCGATGTATACCGGCGAAGTGCGGTCAAGGACGCCGACTGCAGAGTTCATACTCGGGTCATTTCCAGCCGGCGAGGACCGGCTTGTCGATCCATGGCTTTCCGTCGCATTCCAAAGCGGCGATGTCCGCCTCGACCATGATCCGCGCCAATTCGCCACTGTGCACGGAAGCCTTCCATCCGAGCGACTGGGCGGCTTTGGTGGCATCGCCGATCAGTGAATCGACTTCGGTGGGACGCAGATAGCGGTCGTCAAATTTCACATACTTTTGCCAGTCGAGGCCGGCATGGTCGAATGCGGTCTGGGCAAACTCGCGCACGCTGTAACCACGACCTGTCGCCAGGACGAAGTCATCGGGCTCAGGAGCCTGCAGCATCCGCCACATACCCTCGACATATTCTGGCGCGTACCCCCAGTCACGAACGGCATCGAGGTTGCCTAGATAGACATCAGACTGGTCGCCGGCTTTGATGCGCGCAACTGCTCGCGTGATCTTTCGGGTCACGAATGTTTCGCCGCGCCTGGGCGATTCGTGGTTGAACAAGATGCCGTTCACCGCGAACAAACCGTACGCTTCTCGGTAGTTGCGTGTCGCCCAGTAAGAGAAGACTTTTGCCGCGCCGTATGGTGAGCGCGGATAAAATGGTGTCTGCTCGTTCTGCGGCGGTGGCGACGCACCGAACATCTCCGACGAGGATGCCTGGTAAAAGCGGCAGTCGATTCGAGAGAGGCGAACGGCCTCGAGCAGTCGGATCGATCCCATGCCCGTGGTATCGCCGGTGTGCACCGGTTCGTCAAAGCTGACACGCACGTGCGACTGCGCAGCAAGGTTGTAAACCTCGTCGGGATCGATGGTGCTGAGCAAAGTGACCAATCGGGTGCCGTCGGTGAGGTCGCCGTAGTGCAAAAGCAGTCGCGCACCCGATTCATGTGGATCGATGTAGAGATGATCGATCCGGGAGGTATTGAACGTCGAAGCTCGACGGATGAGCCCGTGGACCTCGTATCCCTTACCTAGCAGCAGCTCGGCAAGATACGAGCCGTCCTGTCCGGTGATTCCGGTTATGAGCGCTCGCTTCATAAGGTCCTTACTTCTGTCGGTGCATGCTCGTCACCCAAACGTCTGGCATCCCATCATCGAAGTCGTCCCTGCTACGTCAAGAGGTCATGGTACGAGCCCCAGCTTGAATGCACGATTCTCTTAGGTGAGTCACGTCCCTGCCTCCGTCGCATAGGCTCCCTTCACGCTTCTGTTCCAGGCTGTTTACCGGTTGCGCAGGTAGAACCTTCTGGGTCGTAATCGCCCAGCACAGTCACTGAGCCTGTCGCTCAATATGTGCGTGCGTTCAGCATCTACTATGAAGCGACGGCGACGCGTGCAGTTGTAACACGGCGAGGGGTCGATCAACACTCAGAGCTCCTCTTCGGCGCCCGTCCGGGTATTGACCACGGGCAATCCCTTTAGGGAAGCCAGTCGCCGCTCGCCGCGCAGATAAGTCAGCCGGCCCTTGCTGTCCCTGGACTCGGCGAACTTGGATGTCACGTAGCCCTCCGCAGCGGTCAGGACCTTAAGTCCGTGCTGCAGGTCGGAGCGAACAAAATAAGCGTTGTTCCCTGCACTGTTGCTACCGACAAAGTCATATCCCTTGGAAGTAGCGAGGTCGCACATCGCCGGCAGCGAGGCGCCGAAGTACAGATTGTTGATGCGCGCTCTACTGAAATTCGGGTCGTAGGGGATCGTGATCGCGCGTTCGGCGCCGAACACGCTGTTGTACTCCATGATCGCGATCGCGGGTCGTACGGCGGTGAGGCCACGCCAGATCCAGTAGTCGTTGCCGTCAATGTCGATATGAAGAAGTCCGATCTCCCCTTCGAACCCATGATCCAGCATCAACTGGTTGATATTTTCTACCGTCACGAAGGCGCACGCGCTCTGGAGATCATGACGCCACGAAATCTCGTCGCGCTTGATGACGGCGACGTTTCGATCGGAGCTATCCATCACCAGTCCGCGCCAGTTGTCGTTCAGCAGCAGGAACCGGGTGTTGGACTCTCGGTAGTCCCCGACGCCGAATTCTACGAAGGTCTCGCTCAATCCCGAAAGCCGATGGATGAGCCACTGAATGATGCCGTCGTCGCCGAATTGACTGAACACCGAGAATTCCACGTCGGCTAGGCCGTTGACGACTTCCCGTTCACGTACCTGCCACGCGAGCCCGCGGCCAACCAGAGTGCGCTGCCTAGCTTCGCCCCCCGTCAGGGCTTGCGCGAGGAGGGCCAGCGGATTGAGATTGAGTTCCACGTGAGTCCTATTCCCGCTGTCCACACCCGTCGCGGACCGATCCGCGATCTCTCGGTCAGCAACTTTATTCTTAGCAAAGCGTCGGCCCAAGGGGGCGCGCCGCGCCCGCACACTGGATCTAGGTAATCAGTCAGATGTCTCGTGGCACAGTGGGCCTGGTGCGGCGCGTTAGATCCGGAAGTAGCCGACGGAGCTGTCGAAAGGGATACCGATGAAAGCCGTATTGTTGGCCGGCGGGTTTGGTACTCGCCTGAGCGAAGAAACCACGATCCGCCCCAAACCCATGGTGGAGATCGGCGGACGACCAATCCTGTGGCACATCATGAAGCTCTACTCCCACCACGGTATCCACGATTTTGTGGTGTGTTGCGGTTACAAGGGGTACGTGATCAAGGAATATTTCGCCAATTATTTCCTCCACATGTCAGAC
>NZ_QMEV01000027.1 GCF_003284935.1 Mycobacterium colombiense | reverse complement strand
CGCCCTCGCGTGGCTCGAGTGGGCGTTGCCCAAGCGCAGCCCGATGGTGGTCGCCGAGCCCGCATACACCCCGCTCAGCAGCGGATCCACCGAGCGGGCCACCACCTGCTCGCCGAATCGCTCCCCCACCAGGTCGGCGACCGCCGGGTCGCTGCCGGCCCGCCACCTCAGCGGTCGTCCGGGTTCGGCCTCGATGCGCGCCACCGTGGCGTCGTCGACGAGTCCCGCCACCGAGGCCGCCGACGATGGGATCCCGACGACCGTGGCCGCCGGCAGGGCACGCAACCCCTGGCCGCTGTAGATCAGTGGGCGTGCGCCGGTCGAAACACGCTGGCGCTCAGACAAATTCAGCTCCGCCAGCAGTGCGGGCAGCTCGGGGCGGCGCAGCACGAATGCCTCGGCACCCACATCCATCGGCAGCCCGCCGACCAGCTCGGTGCGCAGCACGCCGCCGAGCCGGTCACCGGGATCGAACAGCGTGATCGCCGCGCCGTCGCCGGCGGCCTGGCGGAGCCGATAGGCCGCCGTCAACCCCGAAATACCGCCCCCCACAACGCAATACGAGGGAGCACTCATAGGGAGTGGACCAGCGACACCAGGTCGGTCAGCACACCGGGATCGGTTTCGGGCAGCACGCCGTGGCCCAGGTTGAAGACGTGACCGGCGGCGCCGGCGTCGATCGCGCGCCGGCCGTCGTCCACCACGGCGCGCGCCGCGCGTTCCACCACCGGCCAGCCCGCCAGCACCACCACCGGATCGAGGTTGCCCTGCAGCGCCGTGCCAGGCTGCACGCGGGCGGCCGCATCGGGCAGCGAGGTGCGCCAGTCCACGCCCACCACGTTCGCGCCGACCGACGACATCGCGCCCAGCAGTTCGGCGGTGCCGACGCCGAAGTGGGTCATCGGCACACCGTGGTCGGCCAGGGCGGCGAAAACCCGGGCGCTGTGCGGCTGCACGTAGGTGCGGTAGTTCGCCAGGGACAGCGCCCCGGCCCACGAGTCGAACACCTGAATGGCGTCCACCCCGGCCTCCAGCTGCACCCGCAAGAAGCCGACCGTGATGTCGGTCAGCTTCTCCATCAGCGCGTGCCAGGTGTCCGGCTCGGCCAGCATCATCGCCTTGGTGCGGGCATGGTGACGGCTCGGGCCGCCCTCGATCAGGTACGACGCCAAGGTGAACGGCGCACCCGCGAAGCCGATCAGCGGAACCTCACCGAGCGCTGACACCAGCAGCGACACCGCGTCGGACACCGGCGCAACCCGTTGCCGGTCAAGGGGTTTGATGGCCTCGACCTGCGTGGCGGTGCGCACCGGCGACTCGATCACCGGCCCGACCCCGGCGACGATGTCCAGGTCGATGCCCGCACCGAGCAGCGGCACCACGATGTCGGAGAACAAGATCGCCGCGTCGACGTCGTGGCGGCGCACCGGCTGCAGGGTGATCTCGCAGACCAGCTCGGCGTCGAAGCAGGCCGACAGCATGTCGGTCTGGGCCCGCAGCGCCCGGTATTCGGGCAGCGAGCGACCGGCCTGGCGCATGAACCACACCGGCACCCGGTTGGGTTTGCGACCGCTCACGGCCGCCAGATACGGCGACTCGGGAAGGTCGCGGCGAGTACTCATCAGCCTCAATGCTGCCATGACCACCAGAACACCGAATCCCGCTGCGTACTATCGACCACCGCAACCGTTTGAACGTCAGGAGCTCGGTGATGCCCGTCAGTAAGCCCCCAGCGAGTTACGACGAGTTTCCCAGCCTGCGCCGCGAGCTCGGGGACAACGGGGTGCTGACGCTGGTGCTCGACTCCCCCGGCCTGAACTCGGTCGGCCCGCAGATGCACCGCGACCTCGCCGACATCTGGCCGGTGATCGACCGGGATCCGGCGGTGCGCGCCGTCCTGGTCCGCGGCGAAGGCAAAGCCTTCTCCTCCGGCGGCAGCTTCGACCTGATCGACGAGACGATCAACGACTACGAGGGCCGGATCCGCATCATGCGCGAGGCCCGCGACCTGGTGCACAACCTGATCAACTGCGACACCCCCGTCGTGTCGGCGATCCGGGGGCCGGCGGTGGGCGCGGGTCTGGTGGTGGCCCTGCTCGCCGACATCTCGGTGGCGGGCCGGACCGCGAAGCTGATCGACGGGCACACCAAGCTCGGCGTGGCGGCCGGCGACCACGCCGCGATCTGCTGGCCGCTGCTGGTCGGCATGGCCAAGGCCAAGTACTACCTGCTGACCTGCGAGACCCTGCTGGGTGAGGAAGCCGAGCGGATCGGGCTGGTCTCGACCTGCGTCGACGACGACGACGTGCTGTCCACCGCCACCCGGATCGCCGAGAACCTGGCGCAGGGCGCGCAGAACGCGATCCGGTGGACCAAGCGCAGCCTCAACCACTGGTACCGCATGATGGGCCCCACCTTCGAGACCTCGGTGGGCCTGGAATTTCTCAGTTTCAGCGGCCCCGACGTGCAGGAAGGCCTGGCGGCCCACCGCGAGAAACGCCAGGCGCGTTTTATCCGGTGACCTGCACATATAGCTTTGGTGGAGCCCTGGTAACGGCTTGGTCGCGGCGGGTTTGAAACGCGGCGCGCCTGTCGCGGCGTGTCGGGCTGTGGGTCTACCGTCGATCCCTGTGACCCGTGCCGTGACGACGCAGAACGGTCGGGATGGACAGGAGCGGCGCCAAGTGACCTCATCCGAACCGGCCCCCTTCCGCGAGGCGGTAGCGGCGATGAACGCCGTCGTCGTGCGGCCGGAGATCGAGTTGGGTCCCATCCGGCCGCCGCAACGCTTGGCTCCCCACAGCTACGCCCTGGGCGCCGAGGTCAAACATCCCGACCGCGACATCATTCCGGAACGGTCCGAGGGCGACGCCTTCGGACGGTTGATCCTGCTGTACGACCCAGAAGGGGCCGACGCGTGGGACGGCACCATCCGCATGGTCGCCTACATCCAGGCCGACCTCGACCCCAGCGAGGCGGTTGACCCGCTGCTGCCCGAAGTAGCGTGGAGCTGGCTAGTCGAGGCACTGGAGTCACGTATGGAACAAGTCGTCGCCCTGGGCGGCACCGTCACCGCCACCACATCGGTGCGCTACGGAGACATTTCCGGGCCGCCGCGCGCCCACCAGCTCGAGCTGCGCGCGTCGTGGACCGCGACCTCACCCGAGGTCGGCGGCCATGTCGAGGCGTTCTGCGAGGTGCTGGAGCACGCCGCGGGCCTACCACCCGCTGGAGTCACCGACCTGAGCTCACGGTCACGCGCCTAGCATGGGCGAACCGGCGGCCGACGGGCCGGGCAGCAACGCGCCCGGTGACGCGGGCACCGAACCCGCGCCCAGCCCGCTGCCGCACCCGTCCGAAGGCGTCCCGCCGATCTCGGTGAGCGTCCGCGACATCGAGAACGCCGCGCAGCGGCTGGATCGCGGCCACGGGCCCTTCGCGGTGGACGCCGAGCGGGCGTCGGGTTTCCGCTACTCCAACCGGGCCTACCTGATCCAGATCCGGCGGGCCGGCTCCGGCACGGTGCTCATCGATCCGGTGAGCCACGGCGCCGACCCGCTGCAGGCCCTGCGGCCGGTGGCCGAGGTGTTGGGCACCGACGAATGGATCCTGCACTCCGCCGATCAGGACCTGCCGTGCCTGGCGGAGGTGGGCATGCGGCCGCCGGCGCTGTACGACACCGAACTGGCGGGGCGGCTGGCGGGATTCGAGCGGGTGAACCTGGCCACCATGGTCGAGCGGCTGCTGGGCTTCGGGCTGGCCAAGGGCCACGGCGCGGCCGACTGGTCCAAACGCCCGCTGCCCGCCGAATGGCTCAACTACGCCGCGCTGGATGTGGAGCTGCTCATCGAGCTGCGCGCGGCGATCGCCGACGTGCTGGCCGAGCAGGGCAAAAGTGATTGGGCCGCACAGGAATTCGACTATCTGCGGGACACGGGTTCGAAAGATCCGGGCGCCGCGGTGCGCCCGGACCGGTGGCGGCGGACGTCGGGCATCCATCGGGTGCGCGATCAGCGGGCCCTGGCCGCGGTGCGTGAATTGTGGTTGACGCGCGACCGGATCGCGCAGCGCCGCGACATCGCGCCGCGCCGCATCCTGCCCGACTCGGCCATCATCGACGCCGCACTGGCCAACCCGACGACGGTCGAGGAACTGGTCGCGTTGCCCGTGTTCGGGGGGCGCAATCAGCGGCGCAGCGCCGCGACGTGGCTGGCGGCGCTGGACGAGGCCCGGCGGACCAAGAACCCGCCCGCCGACAGCGAACCGTCCAACGGCCCGCCACCGACGGCGCGGTGGAGCAGGCGCAAACCGGAGGCCGCCGCCCGGCTGGAGGCCGCGCGTTCGGCGCTGTCCGAGGTCTCCGAGCGGGTGCACGTCCCCACCGAGAACCTGGTGTCACCGGACCTGGTGCGACGGCTGTGCTGGGACTGGACGCCCGCCCCCGATCCGCTCGATGCCGTCGAGAATTTCCTGCGCGCCGGCCAGGCCCGGCCGTGGCAGCGGGAATTGGTGGACCCGCCGCTGGCCCGGGCGCTGCAGGCGCCGCCGACGGAATCCGAGGCCGCTGACTAGTCGAGGTGCTCGCGGATCTCCGCCTCGGCGACGCCGCTGCCCAGCGCGGCGACCCAGCCGGTGATGCGGCGGGCGACGTCCTGGTCGGTGAGCGCCAGATCCGACAGCAGCTCGCCGCGGGAGGCCTGTTCGTAAAACCGCTGCGGCAGTCCGACGTCGCGGCAGGGAACGTCGATCTCGGCGGCGCGCAGGGCGGCCGACACCGCCGAGCCGACCCCCCCGTTGACCCCGTTGTCCTCACACGTGACGACGAGTTTGTGCTGCTCCGCGAGCTCCAGGATGCTCGGGGACACCGGCAGCACCCAGCGCGGGTCGATGACCGTGACGCCGATCCCCTGGTCCTGTAGCCGCTTGGCCACCGCCAGCGCCATCGACGCGAACGCGCCGACGCCGATCAGCAGCACGTCGTGGTTGCAACCGCCGGCCGGGACCGCGAGCACGTCGACGCCCGAGGTGCCGGATCCTCGACGTTCGATCGCCGGGATGTCCTCGCCCACATCGCCTTTCGGGAAGCGCAGCGCCGTGGGGCCGTCGTCGACGTCGAGCGCCTCACCGAGCTCCTCGCGCAGCCGGGTGGCGTCGCGCGGTGCTGCCACCCGCATGCCGGGCACGATCCCCAGCATCGACAGGTCCCACATGCCGTTGTGGCTGGCGCCGTCCGAGCCGGTGATGCCGGCCCGGTCGAGCACCATGGTGACGGGCAGCCGATGCAGCGCCACGTCCATCATGATCTGGTCGAAGGCCCGGTTGAGGAACGTCGAATAGATGGCCACCACCGGGTGCATGCCGCCCATCGCCAGCCCCGCCGCCGACGTCATCGCGTGCTGCTCGGCGATGCCGACGTCGAACAGACGGTCCGGGAACTGCTGCCCGAACGGCGTCAGCCCGGTCGGCCCGGGCATGGCCGCGGTGATCGCCACGATGTCGCGGCGCTTGCGGGCGTAGCCGATGAGCGCGTCGGAGAACGTCGCGGTCCAGCCGGGGCCGGCGATCTTGGTCGCCTGGCCGGTCACCGGGTCGATGACGCCGCAGGAGTGCATCTGCTCGGCTTCGTCGTCCTCGGCCGGGGCGAAGCCCATCCCCTTGCGGGTGACGACGTGCACGATCACCGGGCGGCCGAAGCCGCGGGCGTGCCGCAGCGCGGCCTCGACCGCGCGCTCATCGTGGCCGTCGACCGGGCCCACGTACTTCAGCCCCAGGTCGGTGAACAGCAGCTGCGGCGACAGCGAGTCCTTGATGCCGGCCTTGACGCTGTGCATCACGCGGTAGGCCAGCTTGCCGACCAGTGGCAGCGCGCGCAGCGCGTCGCGGCCCTTCTCCAGCGCCTGCTCGTAGGCCGGCTGCAGCCGCAGCGAGGCGAGATGGTCGGCGACACCGCCGATCGTCGGGGCGTAGCTGCGGCCGTTGTCGTTGACGACGATGATGACCGGCCGGCCGGAGGCGGCGATGTTGTTCAACGCCTCCCAGCACATGCCCCCGGTGAGCGCGCCGTCGCCGATCACCGCGACCACGTGCCGGTTGCGGTGCCCGCTCAGCTCGAAGGCCTTGGCCAGGCCGTCGGCGTAGGACAACGACGCACTGGCATGGCTGGACTCGACCCAGTCGTGTTCGCTCTCGGCGCGCGACGGATATCCGGACAGCCCGCCCTTCTTGCGCAGGCTTTCGAACTCGTGGGAGCGCCCCGTCAGCATCTTGTGCACGTAGGCCTGATGGCCGGTGTCGAAGATGATCGGATCGTGGGGTGAGTCGAACACCCGGTGCAGGGCGAGCGTCAGCTCGACCACGCCCAGATTGGGCCCGAGGTGTCCCCCGGTGGCAGCGACCTTGTGTATCAGGAACTCGCGAATCTCGGTGGCCAGATCGCGAAGCTGATGCGCAGAAAGGTGCTGCAGATCAGCGGGCCCGCGGATCTGTTCCAGCATCCAGTCAGTCTACGCAGCGGCCGCCGAATGGCACGGCCGCAGACGGAGTCGCCCGGCCTACGAGGGCTCAAAAAGTTCGGCAAGGGCGCCACGAAGTTCGGGATCCGCCAGGATGACGACCTCGTCGGCGGCCTGAAGTTCGGTGTCGCCGCGCACCGGGACCAGGCCGGTGGTGCGGACGACGATGCTCACCCAGATGTCGCCGACGCGATCACTGAGCCCCTCGACGGTGCACCCCTCGGCCTCGGACCCCTTGGCGACGCTGAAGCGATGGACCCCGTGCGGTTCGTCCGCTAGGCGGACACCTATCTGCCACGGTTGGGTCTCGACGGTGCGCATCGGCAGGTGCAGCAGCTTCGCGACGCCGGGCACCGAGCTGCCCTGCACCAGAACCGAGAAGATCACGACGACGACCACGATGCCGTACAGACGTTCGGCGTTGGGGAGATGCGCGGCGCGCAGCAGCTCGCCGAGCAAGATGGGCACGGCCCCTTTAAGGCCAGAGAACAGTATGAAGACGCGTTCGTTTCGCTTGAGCTGGACGCCGACCAGACAGGCGCCCACCGCCAGCGGGCGAATCAGCGCGGTCAGGGTCACTCCGAGGACGAGCCCGGGAATCCAGACGTCGGGGTGGGTGAGCACGTCCAGGTCGACAGTCAGACCCAGCACGACGAACGCGACGATTTCGGCGAGACCGGCCAGGGCGGCGTGAAACCGCTTGATTTCCGGCTTGTACGGCGCGTGAGCATCGCCGATCACGATTCCGGCGACGAACACCGCCAGAAATCCCGAGCCGTGGGCAAGCGTGGCGATGCCGTACAGCATCAGGCAGGAGGCCAGCGTCCGCAGCGGATAGAGGCCTTCGCTCGGCAGCGCCACGCGGCGCATGAAGACGAGGAGCGCGCGGCCGCCGATCACCCCGACCGCCAGACCGATCGCCATTTGCAGAACGAATTGCCCTCCCACGCTGGCGAATCCGGCGGCGGTGAGCCCACCGGCGGCGATCAGGCTGGACATCAACGAGATGCCGACCGGGTCATTGGCGCCGGACTCGCCCTCCAGGATGGTGCTACTGCGGCCCCTGATCTCGCGTTTGCCCAAGACGGAGAAGACGACGGCCGGATCGGTGGGCGCCACCGCGGTCGCGACGAGCACCGCGGGGAACCAGCTGATTCCGCACGCGTAGTGCAGCATCAGCGCGGCGCCGGCGGCGGTGAGGGCGGTGCCCGCGACGCCGACCGACAGAATCGGGGCGATCGCCGCGCGGAAACGGCGGGGCCCGATGTGCATTCCGCCGTCGAACAACACCAGCACTAGCGCGATGGTGATGACCCGCTCCACCACCCGCTCGGACGGCGGCTGCACCACGGGCACGGCGTGCACCGCCACCGCCGTTCCGACCAGCACCAGCAGCGGCACTGGGATTTTGAATCGCTCGGTGAGGCGGTTCGCCAGCACCGCAACCAAACCGACGGCGCTGGAGAACAGGACCATCAGCGCATAACGGAGGCTCTCGTTCACGATGGCAGCAATCGGATGCCGGCGACCACGCGCGGCGCACGCGGTCGACATGCCTCGACCGTCCCGGCCCGTTCGTTGATAACTAGCACGCGCACCTTTCGATCGGTCGACAACGACATCGCCGACCAGACTTCCCGGCACACCGCGACGCAGTCTAGCCGGTCGTGAGATTCACCGGCGCGGAACTGCATTGACAGAGGGCATGGGCCGTTGTCGCCGAACAGTTCCTACCGCGTCAGCAGCGCCACGCATTCGCTGTGATGGGTCAGCGGGAAGGCGTCGAACACCCTGATCTTCTCGACGGTGTACCCGTGCTTGCGGTAGATCCCGATGTCGCGCGCGAAAGATGCTGCCTCGCAACCGATGTGCACGATGCGAGGGACGGCCGCGGCCGCGAGCAGATCGATGACCTCGCGCCCGGCTCCCGCCCGCGGCGGATCCAGTACCGCCACATCCGCTCTCGAGGCGCGCCCGCGCTGCGCGGCCAGCGCGCGACGCACCGAGTCGGTGACGATGTGCACCTGGGGCAGGTCGGTCAGGGCGGCCCGCGCGGCGCGGGTCGACCCGCGGGAGGTGTCGACGCTGAGCACCCGTCCGGAGCGCCCGACCGCCTCGCCGAGCACCGCGGCGAAAACGCCTGCGCCGCCGTACAAATCCCACGCGCGCATCCCGGCGCCGGGCTGCGCCCAGTCGGCGACCAGATCGCTGTAGACGCCCGCGGCGTCGCGGTGCGCCTGCCAGAACGCGGTCACCGGCACCTGCCAGCTACGCCCCGCCACCCGCTGCACCGCCTCGTAGCGTCCCTGGACCACCTTGGTCTCCGTGTGCCTGCCCTGCCGCAGCGTGCGCACGACGTGACGCACGCCGTCGTCGTCGACGGCCACGTGCAGTTGGGCCGTCGGGGGCCACTCGATGTCGTCGATCCCGTCGAGCATGCCGGGCGGCAGCTGCGCACAGCGCAAGTCGGTCACCAAGTCCTCGCTGTGATAGCGGTGAAAGCCCGGCCGGCGGTCGGGGCCGACATCGAGCCGGACGCGGGTGCGCCACCCCGTCGGCGCGGAGTCCGCCAGCGGCTCGGCCTCACCGCTCCAGCGATGCCCCCCTAGGCGCTCGAGCTGATTGGCCACCACTTCGGCCTTGAGCGCGCGGGCCACCTCCGGGCCGGCGAAGGCCAGGTCGCAACAACCGGCGCCGCCCACCCCCGCGATCGGGCACAGCGACGCGGTGCGCCCGGACGCCGGCTCGATGACCTCGAGAACCTCTGCGTGCCAATAGGATCCGCGATCCGCGGTAACCCGGACGCGGACCCGCTCGCCGGGCAGTGCGTACCGGACGAACACCACGCGGCCTTCGTGGTGCGCGACGCAGCTGCCCCCGTTGGCCGGCGCACCGGTGGTCAGCGTCAGCTCCCCCACCGGGGGCGCCGACGCGCGGGGCGCGCGTGTCGATTCGCGGGTCAATCGAAGATTCCCCGACGTGCGTCACCCGGCGCCACGTGCGGCTGCAAGGTCTTGCGCCGTTCGGACGAACTCAATTGCCACGGAACCGAAGTCACCATGACGCCCGGCATGAACAGCAGCCGCCCCTTGAGCCGAAGAGCGCTCTGGTTATGCAACACCTGCTCCCACCAGTGACCCACCACGTACTCCGGGATGAACACCGTCACCACGGTGCGCGGCGACTCTTCCCGGGCCCGCTTGACGTATTCCAGGACGGGACGGGTGACTTCGCGATACGGCGAGGCGATGACCTTGAGCGGCACGCTGATATCGCTTTCTTCCCACTTGTGCACCAGCTCGCGGGTCTCCGCATCGTCGACGCTGACCGTCACCGCCTCGAGAACGTCGGGGCGGGTGGCCCTGGCGTAGGCCAGCGCACGCAAAGTCGGCAGGTGCAATTTGGACACCAGCACCACGGCGTGATTGCGGCTCGGCAACACCACGTCGTCCTGGGCGGCGGCCTGCTCGGCCAATTCGCGGTTCACGGTGTTGTAGTGCCGGTGAATCATTTTCATGATGCCGAACAGCAGGCTCATCGCGAACAGGGCGATCCACGCGCCGGCGGCGAACTTGGTCACCAGCACCACCAGCAGCACCGCCCCGGTGGACAGCAACCCGACCGTGTTGACCACCCGCGAGCGCATCATCTTGCGCCGCGCCCGCGGATCGGTCTCGGTGCGCAGCAACCGGCTCCAGTGCCGGACCATGCCGATCTGGCTCAGCGTGAACGAGATGAACACGCCGACGATGTACAGCTGGATCAGCGCGGTGACCTCACCGCGGAACGCGATGATCGCCAGCAGCGCCGCCCCGGACAGAAACAGGATGCCGTTGGAGAACGCCAATCGGTCTCCGCGGGTGTGCAATTGGCGCGGCAGGTAACTGTGCTGCGCCAGGATCGAGCCGAGCACCGGGAATCCGTTGAAGGCGGTGTTGGCGGCCAGCACCAGGATGAGGGCGGTCACCGTGGCGATCAGCAGGAACCCGATGTGGAAGCTGCCGAACACCGCCTGCGCCAGCTGGGTGACCAAGGTCTTCTGGTAGTAGTTCGGGGGCGCGCCGGTGAGCTGCCGCGCGGGATCCTCGACGAGCTTGACCCCGATCTTCTCGGCCAGCACGATGATGCCCATCAGCAGGGTGACCGCGATGCCGCCGAGCATCAGCAGCGTCGTCGCGGCGTTGCGCGACTTGGGTTTCTGAAACGCCGGCACCCCGTTGCTGATCGCCTCGACGCCGGTCAGCGCCGCACAACCCGACGAAAACGACCGCGCCACTAAAAACGCCAACGCGAAACCCACGACCTGGCCGTGCTCGGCATGCATCTGGAAACCGGCGGATTCGGCCCGCAGCGGATTGCCCAGCACGAAGATCCGGAACAGCCCCCAGCCGATCATCACCAGGACACCGACGATGAACGCGTACGTCGGGATGGCGAACGCCAACCCGGACTCGCGCACGCCGCGCAGGTTCAGCGCCATCACGAGCAGGATGGCCACCACGCAGAAGAACACCTTGTGCTGGGCCACGATCGGGATCGCCGAGCCGATGTTCGCCATCGCCGACGCCGTCGAGACCGCAACGGTGAGAACGTAATCCACCATCAGCGCGCTGGCGACGACGAGGCCGGCGGTGTCGCCGAGGTTGGTGGTGACCACCTCGTAGTCGCCGCCGCCGGACGGGTAGGCGTGGACGTTCTGGCGGTAGCTGGCCACCACCACCAGCATCACGGCGGCCACCGCAAGCCCGATCCACGGTGTCAGCGCGTACGCCGTCACCCCGGCCACCGAGAGCATCAGGAAGACCTCCTCGGGCGCGTACGCCACCGAGGACAGCGCGTCGGAGGCGAACACCGGCAAGGCGATCCGCTTGGGCAGCAGGGTGTGACTCAGCCGGTCGCTGCGAAACGGCCGACCGATAAGCAACCGACGGGTGGCGGTTGAAAGTTTGGACACGAGAGCCAAGAGTAAGCCCAGACGGGTTTGGCGGTAGCGTTCGTAGGAGAATGTTCGCCGACCGAAACGGCTGGCCGACGTGGGTTGCCAGTTGACGCGGGCCGAGAGGACCTCAAGTTGCGAGTAGTGGTGATGGGCTGCGGCCGGGTCGGTTCCTCGGTCGCCGACGGGCTCTCCCGCATCGGTCACGACGTCGCGGTCATCGACCGGGACAGCACCGCCTTCAACCGACTCAGCCCCGAATACGCCGGCGAGCGGGTGCTGGGACAGGGATTCGACCGAGACGTGCTGCTGAGGGCCCGCATCGACGAGGCCGACGCGTTCGCCGCGGTCTCGTCCGGCGACAACTCCAACATCATCTCGGCCCGGCTCGCGCGGGAGACCTTCGGCGTGAAGCGAGTCGTGGCCCGCATCTACGACGCCAAGCGCGCCGAGGTGTACGAGCGGCTGGGCATTCCCACCATCGCGACCGTGCCCTGGACCACCGACCGCCTGCTCAACGCGTTGCTGCGCGAATCGGAGACGGCCAAGTGGCGCGACCCGACCGGGACGGTCGCGGTGTCCGAGGTCGTCTTGCACGAGGACTGGATCGGGCATCGGGTCACCGACCTGGAGCAGGCCACCGGCGCCCGGGTCGCGTTCCTCATCCGCTTCGGGGCGGGCGTGCTGCCGGAGCCCAAATCGGTGATCCAGGCCGGCGACCAGGTGTATGTGGCCGCGATCTCCGGCCGCGCCGCCGAGGCGGTGGCCATCGCCGCGCTACCCCCGAGCGAAGACCTGTGATGAATTCGAGCGACTACCTGATTGAGGAGCGGCGCCGATGAAAGTAGCTGTCGCCGGCGCCGGCGCGGTGGGGCGCTCGGTCACCCGGGAACTCATCGGCAACGGCCACGACGTGACGTTGATCGAACGCAACCCCGATCACGTCGACGTCGACGCCATCCCGGCCGCGCACTGGCGGCTGGGCGACGCATGCGAACTGAGCCTGCTGGAGTCGGTGCACCTGCAGGAGTTCGACGTGGTGGTAGCCGCGACCGGCGATGACAAGGCCAACGTCGTGCTGAGCCTGCTGGCCAAAACGGAGTTCGCGGTCCCGCGGGTGGTGGCCCGGGTCAACGATCCCCGCAACGAATGGCTGTTCACCGACGCCTGGGGAGTCGACGTGGCGGTATCGACGCCGCGCATGCTGGCGTCGCTCATTGAAGAGGCGGTCGCCGTCGGAGATCTGGTGCGGCTGATGGAATTCCGCAAGGGCCAGGCCAACCTCGTGGAGATCACCCTGCCCGATGACACCCCGTGGGGCGGCAAGCCGGTGCGCAAGCTGCAGCTGCCGCGCAACACCTCGCTGGTGACGATCCTGCGCGGCCCGCGCGTGATCGTGCCCGAGGAGGACGAGCCACTGGAGGGCGGCGACGAACTCCTGTTCGTCGCCGTCGCCGAGGCGGAAAAGGACCTGCAGAAGATGCTGCTGGGCAGCTACAGCCCGGGCGGCGACTGATCAGTCGGTGACGGCGCCGGGCTCCAGTTCGACCGCGGGGGCGTCGGCGGCGGCGATGGCGCGCTGCGCCGACTTGATCGCCGCGTAGGTGGCCAGCGCGGCCAGGGCGGTCAGCGGCCAGCCCATCCCGATCCGGGCCGCCGCGAGCCAACCGGTCCGGTCGGCATCGTACAGCAGGCCCTGCACCACGAACCGGGCGGCGAACACCAGCACCCAACCCAGCGACGCTATGTCGAAGGCGTAGACGGCCCGCGGCACCTCGCGCCAGCGGTCGCCGCGCCCGGTGGCCCAGCTCCACCCGTAACCCACCAGGGGCCGGCGGATCAGCACAGACGCCGCGACGACCACCGCCCACACCAGCGACATCCAGATGCCCAGCAAGAAGTAGCCCTTGGACTCGCCCAACACGTAGGCGATCAGCGCGCACAGCGCGACGCCGAAGAAGCCCGAGAAGGCCGGCTGCGGGGAGTCGCGACGGATGAGCCGCCACACCAGGATCAGCGCGGCCACCGCCAGCGCGGCCACGATCGCGGGAACCAATCCCGACACGCTCGAGGCGATGACGAAGACCACCACCGGAAGAGACGAATAGATGACACCGCTGACACCGCCTGCCTGTGCCAGCAGGCGTTCCGGGCTGATGCGGTTGGTGCTCATGTGTTCCGACGCGCCCGACTCCGGCGGGGTTGCCCCCGGATCTTCGGGGTCAGTCACCGCTGAATTTCGTAGTGCGGGTTGTAGATCGCCTTGCCACCGTTCTCCAGCTTGCCGAGGCGTCCACGCACCCGCAGGGTGCGGCCCGAGTCGATGCCCGGGATGCGGCGCTGACCCAGCCACACGAGCGTGACGGTGTCGCTGCCGTCGAACAATTCGGCGCGCACCCCGCCGGAGCAGGCCCTGCCATTGCACTCGACGCTTCGCAGCGTCCCCACCATCGTGACCTCCTGGCCCCGCTGGCAATCAATCGCGCGTTGCGCGCCGGTGCTTGCGACCTCGTCGGAGAGTTCCTCCGAATCGAGTTGCTCCGGATCCTCCGTCAACCGACGGGTGAGCCGGCGCAGATACCCTTGGGCCCCCATGGCCACTCCTGACAATGCTGATAAGCCTCGACGCTTCCATTTATGCCAACGGACACCGTAGACCTCTTGGTTCCCCAGCGCCAACCGACTCAAACCTCGTGTTGGAGGGCGCGGGAACGGCGGGGCACTATCTAGAGGTGGTGGTCGATCTGCGCGGTGTCACGACGGTGTTGTTGCCCGGAACCGGCTCCGACGACGACTACGTCCACCGGGCATTTTCGGGCCCGTTATCCGAGGTCGGGGCGGTGCTGGTGACCCCGCCGCCGCGGCCCGACCGCTTGATCGAGGGCTATCTGGCGGCGTTGGACGGCGCGGCTCGGCGCGGGCCGATCGCCGTGGGCGGGGTGTCGATCGGCGCCGCGGTGGCGGCCGCCTGGGCGCTGGCCCACCCCGACCGCACGGTCGCGGTGCTGGCCGCACTGCCGGCCTGGGCGGGCGCGCCCGGGTCAGCGCCCGCGGCCCTTGCGGCGCGGTATTCGGCGTCCCAGTTGCGCGCCGACGGGTTGGCGGCGACCACCACCCAGATGCGAGCGTCCAGCCCGCCGTGGCTCGCCGCGGAGCTGACCCGGTCGTGGGGCGCGCAGTGGCCGCACCTGCCCGACGCCATGGAAGAGGCGGCCGCCTACGTCGCGCCGAGCTGCGACGAGCTGGCCGTGCTGGCCGCGCCGCTGGGGGTGGCGTCCGCGGTCGACGACCCGATTCATCCGTTGCAGGCCGGGATCGACTGGGTCGACGCGGCGCCCCGCGCCGCCCTGCGGACGGTGACCCTCGATCAGATCGGGGCGGATCCCGCCGCCCTGGGAGCGGCCTGCCTGAGGGCGCTGGCCGACCTGTAGCTCAACCGCCGGTGGTGGTGCGCAGCTGTTGCATGGCCGACCCGTCGACGCTGCGGCGCGCGGCCGGCTCGTTGGCCGGTGTCTGCTGCTGCCCCTCGGCCTGCTGGGCGGCCTGCTGCGCGGCGGCGGCTTCGCGCAGCTGCTGGGCCATCGGCTCGGGCAGCTGCACGGCCAGCGGCGTGCGCACCGGAAGCGGGGTGTCACCGCGCCGAACCACGGTGTCCGCCAAGGCCGCTCGCGCCTCCTGCTCTAGGGCTTCCATCGTCTCGTGCGGGCCGTTGATGACGCAGCGGATCATCCAGCGATAGCCGTCGACGCCGATGAAACGCACGACGCCGGTGGCGGTGCCCACCACCTCGCGACCCCACGGACCATCCTTGATGCTCACCTGGGCCGAGTCGTTGCGCAGCGATTCGGCGAGCTCGCTGGCCACCTCGCGCCACAGGCCGGCGGTCTTGGGCGCGGCGTAGGCGGCGATGGTGAACCGGCCGTTGGGCGTGACGACCCAGACCGCGCTCGGCACACCGGTTTCGGTCAGCTCGACCTGCAGCTGCCCGGCCTCGGGCATAGGAATCAGCACCGAGCCCAGGTCGAGGCGGGCCAGCTCCGCGACCGCCGGGTCGTCGAAGTCCTCGATGTCGAACGGTCCCTCGAGCTCCTCGGGGCCCGGCTCGTCGGCCGCGACCGCGTCGGCCGCCGGGATGTCGGCGCTCGAGGCGTCGTCGTCTTTGGGTGTGCGCTTACCGAATGCCATCACAAACTCGCATGTCCGCCGGAGGAACCGTGACCACCATCGCCACGGGATGTTTCGGCCAGCCCGGCCTCGTCGAACGACGACACCTCGACCAACTCCATTAATTCGACTCGCTGCACCAACAACTGGGCGATGCGATCGCCGCGGTGCACCACGATCGGCTCGGTCGGATCCAGGTTGATCAGCGCAACCTTGATCTCGCCGCGATAGCCCGCGTCGATCGTACCCGGGCTGTTGACGATCGAAAGTCCCACTCGCGCAGCCAATCCCGACCTCGGATGCACCAAGCCGACCATGCCGAACGGGATGGCGACCGCGACCCCCGTTCGCACGAGGGCGCGGCGGCCCGGCTCGAGTTTGACGTCTTCGGCGCTGTAGAGATCGATCCCGGCGTCGCCCTCGTGGGCGCGGCTGGGCAGCGGAAGCTCGGGGTCAAGGCGGACGATGGCCAGACTGGTCGACACGGGGGCACAGACTACCCTTGACTGCGTGTCCGATACGCGCGTCGCGCCGCACAACGTGCGGTATCGCGAACGATTGTGGGTCCCGTGGTGGTGGTGGCCACCGGCCTTCGCGCTGGCGGGCATCATCGCGTTCGAGTTCAACATGGGCGTCACCCGCCAGTCGGCCTGGTGGCCGTACGCGGCGCTCTTCGCGGTGGCGGCCGTAGCGCTGTTGTGGCTGGGCCGCATCGAAATCCGGGTCACCGCCGACCCGGCCGCGCCCGGCGAAGTGCAGCTGTGGGCCGGCCAGGCGCACCTGCCGGTCACGGTGATCGCCCGGTCCGCGCAGATAGTGCCCTCGGCGAAGTCCGCGGCGCTGGGCCGCCAGCTCGACCCGGCCGCCTACGTCCTCCACAGGGCATGGGTGGGGCCGATGCTCCTGGCCGTACTGGACGACCCGGACGATCCGACGCCGTACTGGCTGGTGAGCTGCCGTCACCCCGAGCGGGTGCTGTCGGCCCTGACACGGTAAGAGCGGCTATCAGGCCGCGCAGTCGGTACAGATCATCACGCCGTTTTTCTCACTGGCCAGCCGACTGCGGTGTTGCACCAGGAAACAGCTCGAGCAGGTGAACTCGTCGGCCTGCTTCGGAATCACGCGCACCGACAGTTCTTCCCCGGACAGGTCGGCACCCGGCAGTTCAAAGTTCTCAGCGGATTCGGATTCGTCGACGTCGACGACGGCCGAGGCCGCCTCGTTCCGTCGCGCTTTGAGCTCCTCCAGCGAATCCTCCGAAACGTCGTCCGTCTCGGTGCGCCGTGGAGCGTCGTAGTCGGTAGGCATATCTCTTCCCCTGCCCTATTGCCTCTGCATGCCCGCGATATCCAGGCATCGCTTTGTACCAGCGTCGAACGCATCCACCAAATGATTCGTGCCCGTATCGCGGCCCATTAAGGTGTGATTTGCGTCACACCCCTGGTTTTACCCTTGCGCTCGTCTCTGAACAGTGGGTTTAGCGTGCCGCTAGAGTGCACCTGTGGTCACGCAAATCACCGAGGGTACAGCGTTTGACAAGCATGGTCGGCCTTTTCGGCGGCGCAACCCCCGGCCCGCCATCATCGTGGTGATTCTTCTCGCAGTGGCCACCGGCGTCATCTGGACGGTCGCCCTGACGCGGCCCGCCAAGGTGCACGAGGCCGCGGTGTGCAATCCCCCGCCGCAGACGGGCGGTTCGACGCCGGCCCAGCTCGGCGAGCAGGTGCCTCGCAGCGCCATGATGGACGTCACGCCCGCCAAACTCGCCGACACCAAGGTTCGCGTCCTCAACGCCAGCGGCCGCGGCGGCCAGGCCGGCGACGTCGCGGGCGCCATGAAAGACCTCGGCTTCGCCCAACCGACCGCCGCCAACGACCCGCTGTATGCGGGCACCAGGCTCACCTGTCAGGGCCAAATCCGTTTCGGCACCGCCGGACAGGCCACCGCGGCCGCCGTGTGGCTGGTCGCGCCGTGCACCGAACTGTTCAACGACAACCGCGCCGACGACTCCGTCGACCTGTCGCTGGGCACCGACTTCAGCGCGCTGGCGCACAACGACGACATCGATGCCGTGCTCGCCACCCTGCGTCCCGGCGCCACCGAACCCTCAGATCCCACGCTGCTGGCCAAGATTCACGCCAGCAGCTGCTGACCGCGGGCGGTCAATCCAGAATCGGATCCAGGCCGTGGAAGCGCTCCAGGACGGCCAGCAGCTCGTCGGCGATTCCGGGCGCGGCGGCCAGCGCCAGGCCTGCCCCGGCCTCCCCGGGCGCGGGCAGGACCACCCGGGCCCCCGCCTCGGACGCGATCAGCGCACCCGCGGCGCGATCCCACACCTGCAGGCCGTGCTCGTAGAAGGCGTCGAGCCGGCCCGAGGCGACCATGCACAGATCCAGTGCGGCCGAGCCGATCCGGCGGACATCGCGCACCACCGGCAGCATGCGCGCCAACAGCGCCGCTTGCGCCGCGCGGCGCTGCCGCGAATAGCCGAAACCGGTGCCCAGCAACGCCATCGACAAATCGTCGACGGCGGCGCTCTGCAACAGCTGCGTCCCCTCGTCGTCGGTGACATGCGCCCCCAGGCCCAGCGCCGCCGAATAGACGCGGTTCCCGACGACGTCGGCGACCGCCCCGGCCACCGACTCGCCGTTGATCTGGGCGCCGACCGACACGGCGTAGGCGGGGATGCCGTAGACGAAATTCACTGTGCCGTCGATGGGATCGAGCACCCAGGTGACCGTCCCGGCGGGCGTGCCCGCCGGGTCGTCGGGCCCGCCGCCTTCCTCGCCGAGAATCGGGTCCCCAGGCCGTAATTCGGCCAGCCGGTCGCGCAGCAGCCGTTCGGTTTCGGTGTCGACCACGGTCACCGGGTCGGTCGGGGTGCTCTTCGATCGCACCGCGCCACTGTCGGGGGTGTGCAAGCCGCCCGCCTCGGGGCCGAAAACCTCTGCCCGCCGTCGCCTCACGAATGCGGCGGCCTCCGCGGCCAAGGTTTCGGCGACCGAGCGCAGCCCTACGAGCTCGTCATCGGAAGGGGTCACCGGTCTATCGGATCACAGTCGCCGGGCTCGCGCAGACGCCACGGACGGCACCGCCGCGGCGCTAAGGTGAGCGGACAGCCCCGTCACGCCGAGGAGATTCGATGACCAGCACCGACTCGACCACGGAGACGCCCGGTGTCGCCGCCGGCGACGGCCGGCCAGCGCGCCGCGGGTTCGGCATCGACGTCGGCGGCAGCGGCATCAAGGGCGGCATCGTCGACATGGACACTGGGCAGCTGATCGGCGAGCGGGTGAAGCTGCTGACGCCGCAGCCCGCGACGCCCTCGGCCGTCGCCAAGACCATCGCCGAGGTGGTCGACGCTTTCGGGTGGACCGGCCCGCTGGGAGTGACCTATCCCGGGGTCGTCACCCACGGCGTCGTGCAGACGGCGGCCAACGTGGACAAGTCGTGGATCGGCACCAACGCGCGCGACATCATCAGCGCCGAACTGGACGATCAGGACGTCGTGGTGCTCAATGACGCCGACGCGGCGGGCCTGGCCGAGGAGCACTACGGCGCGGGCAAAGGGAAGTCGGGACTGGTGGTGCTGCTGACCTTCGGCACCGGGATCGGTTCGGCGGTGATTCACAACGGGACGCTGATTCCCAACACCGAGTTCGGCCATCTCGAGGTCGGCGGCAAGGAGGCCGAGCAGCGGGCGGCGTCCTCGGTGAAGGAGCGCAACGGCTGGTCCTACGAAAAGTGGAGCAAGCAGGTGACCAAGGTGCTGGTGAGCATCGAGAACGCGGTGTGGCCGGATCTGTTCATCGCGGGCGGCGGCATCAGCCGCAAGGCCGACAAATGGGTGCCGCTGCTGACCAACCGCACCCCGGTGGTGGCCGCGGCCCTGCTCAACACCGCCGGGATCGTCGGCGCGGCGATGGCCGCCACCTCTGACGTGACCCACTGATTTCGCCCGGCAGAGCCGTAGTACCCCGCACTGTCGTTACAATGGTGCTCGGCGAATGCCCAACCGACAGCGTGCGGCTACTCATGCTGATACCAACGCCGACATCGACATAGCAGACACTTTCGGTTAACCATGCCCACTACCCACCGAGAGTGAGCCCAAACGAAGGGGTGTAAGTGGCAGCGACGAAAGCAAGCCCGGCAACGGATGGGCCGGTGAAACGCACCGCCACGAAGTCTCCGTCCTCCCCCGCCAAGCGACCCGCGGCCAAGGCTGCCAACGGCTCGGCGCCCGCGAAGCGGGCCGCCAAGACGGCCTCACCGTCCACCAAGTCCGAGGCCGACGGGGCCGCCGACGCCAAGACGCGCGCCGCGGCCAAGGGCGCCGGCGCCAAGGCGCCCTCCGCCCGCGGAACCAAGGCGGCCAAGGGTGGGCCCGCGGATCCCGACGCCCTCGATTCCGACGGCGCCGTCGAGGATCTCGACAACGAACCCGACCTCGAGGCTGAGCCCGGCGAAGACCTCGACATCGACACCGACCTGTCCCTCGACGACCTCGAGGAAGACGTAGCGTCCGACGGCGAAGACGCCGAGGAGGGCGACGCCGACGAAGGCGAAGGCGAGGAAGAGGCCGAGGAAGGGGAGGCCGCAGCCAAGCCCGCCAAGGCCGGCGAGGCCGCGGCCGAGGAGGACGAGGAGATCGCCGAGCCGTCCGAAAAGGACAAGGCCTCCGGCGATTTCGTGTGGGACGAAGACGAGTCCGAGGCGTTGCGGCAGGCCCGCAAGGACGCCGAGCTGACCGCCTCCGCCGACTCGGTGCGCGCCTACCTCAAGCAGATCGGTAAGGTCGCGCTGCTCAACGCCGAGGAAGAGGTTGAGCTGGCCAAGCGGATCGAGGCCGGCCTCTACGCCACGCAGCTGATGAGCGAGCTGGCCGAGCGGGGCGACAAACTGCCCGCCGCCCAGCGCCGCGACATGATGTGGATCTGCCGCGACGGCGACCGCGCGAAGAACCACCTGCTGGAAGCCAACCTGCGACTGGTGGTGTCGCTGGCCAAGCGCTACACGGGCCGCGGCATGGCCTTTCTGGACCTCATCCAGGAGGGCAACCTGGGTCTGATCCGCGCGGTCGAGAAGTTCGACTACACCAAGGGTTACAAGTTCTCCACGTACGCGACGTGGTGGATCCGCCAGGCCATCACCCGCGCCATGGCCGACCAGGCCCGCACCATCCGCATCCCGGTGCACATGGTCGAGGTCATCAACAAGCTGGGCCGTATCCAGCGCGAGCTGCTGCAGGACCTGGGCCGCGAGCCCACGCCCGAGGAGCTGGCCAAGGAAATGGACATCACGCCCGAAAAGGTGCTGGAGATCCAGCAATACGCCCGCGAACCGATCTCGCTGGACCAGACCATCGGCGACGAGGGCGACAGCCAGCTCGGCGATTTCATCGAGGACAGCGAGGCCGTGGTGGCCGTGGACGCGGTGTCGTTCACGCTGCTGCAAGACCAGCTGCAGTCGGTCCTGGAGACGCTCTCGGAGCGCGAGGCGGGTGTGGTGCGGCTGCGTTTCGGGCTCACCGACGGCCAGCCCCGCACGCTCGACGAGATCGGGCAGGTGTACGGCGTGACCCGCGAGCGCATCCGCCAGATCGAGTCCAAGACGATGTCGAAGCTGCGTCACCCCAGCCGCTCCCAGGTGCTGCGCGACTACCTCGACTAGTCGGTCACCCGAACCGGTTGCCGCGCAACCCATCTCGATGCCGGTGTAATCCGGAGGCCAAACGAGCGCTGCCGCCGCGAAATTCGGCTGCGGCGGCGGCCTGGGCCGTCGTACCGTAAGGCGCATGGCCACCAATCGCGCCCGCGTCTCGTCCGGATCCGCCTTCGAATCGGCGGTCGGCTACTCGCGCGCGGTGCGGGTCGGTCCGCACGTGTGGGTGGCCGGAACGACCGGCGCCGGGCCCGCCGGTGACATCGCCGCCCAAACCCGAGATGCTTTGCGCCGCATCGAGATTGCGTTGGATCAAGCGGGTGCCGCGCTCAACGACGTGGTGCGCACCCGCATCTACGTCACCGACATCTCGCGCTGGCGCGAGGTGGGAGCGGTGCACGAGCAGGTCTTCGGTGCGATCCGGCCGGCGGCAACCATGGTCGAGGTATCGGCGCTGATCGCCCCCGAGTTGCTGGTGGAGATCGAAGCCGACGCCTACGTCGACGCCGGACCGAAGGTTCCGTCGTCGCCCGGCGGATAGGCGGTGACCCGGACCACGGCGGCCAGGGGCAGCGGGCCGTACAGGTGCGGGAACAACATCGACTCGGGATCGGTTGGTACACCCAGCTCCCACCGCACCGGAGCGGCGAGCCGGGTCGGGTCGATGTGCAACAGGACGAGGTCGTCGCGACCGCGGTAGAGCCGGTTGGCCGGCAGGTGCACTTGGTCTGGCGTCGACAGATGGATGAAGTCGCCGCCGGCGTCCTCGGGCAGGATCCCGCCCAGCCGGCGGGCCCGCGCCCACTGCTCGGTTCCACACAGGTGCACCAGGACGTCGGGGACGAAGGTCACAATCCGGCACCCTAGAGACCGCCTAAACCAAACCTGACCAGGCCGTGAGAAACGACACACCCGATAACGATCGGGGAACAAGGCGAAAACGCCATACGTCTGAGAAAGTGAATGTACGAGAACGGAGAAGCCATGAATGCAACTCTGACGAGTCCCGAACTGACCCGGGCCGACCGCTGCGACCGCTGCGGTGCCGCGGCCCGCGTGCGCGCCAAGCTGCCTTCCGGACTGGAGCTTCTCTTCTGCCAGCACCATGCCAACGAGCACGAGGCGAAGCTGACCGAGCTGGACGCCGTGTTGGAGTTCAGCGAAAGCTAGCCCGCGGACGAACTCGCCCATCGCCAATGTGGGCGGTGGGCGTGATCTTCGGTAATGCTGGACGGGTATGAGCGAGCAGGTCGCAAAACCGTCGCGCCACCACATTTGGCGAATCACCCGCAGGACTCTGTCCAAGAGTTGGGACGACTCGATTTTCTCGGAGTCGGCTCAGGCTGGTTTTTGGTCGGCGCTGTCACTGCCGCCGCTGCTGCTCGGGCTGCTGGGCACCCTGGCCTACGTGGCTCCGCTGTTCGGCCCGGACATGCTGCCCAGCATCCTGCGCCAGCTGATCTCGACCGCGCACAGCGTGTTCTCCCGCAGCGTGGTCAACGAGATCATCGAGCCGACCGTGCGCGACATCGCCAACCACGCTCGCGGCGAAGTGGTGTCGCTGGGTTTCATCATCTCGTTGTGGGCGGGGTCGTCGGCCATCTCGTCGTTCGTCGACTCCGTGGTCGAGGCGCACGACCAGACGCCGCTGCGCCACCCGGTGCGGCAGCGCCTGTTCGCGTTGTTCCTGTACGTGGCGGGGCTGGTGTTCGTGGTGGCGACTGCGCCGTTGGTGGTCTTGGGGCCGCGCAAGGTGGGCGAGCACATTCCGGTCAGCCTGGCCAACGTGCTGCGCTACGGCTACTACCCGGCCCTGATCCTCGTCCTGATGGTCGGGGTGGTGATCCTGTACCGGGTGTCGTTGCCGGAGCCGCTGCCGACGCATCGCCTGATCGTCGGCGCCGCGCTGGCCACCGCGGTGTTCGTGGTCGCCACCCTGGGCCTGCGGATCTACCTGCAATGGATCACCAGTACGGGCTACACCTACGGCGCGCTCTCCACGCCGATCGCATTCCTGCTGTTCTCGTTCTTCGGGGGCTTCGCGATCATGATCGGCGCCGAGCTCAATGCCGCCATCCAGGAGGAATTCCCCGCGGGCAGGACGCATGCGCACCGGCTGCGCCGGTGGCTGCTGTCGCGCTCGCCCGCGCTGGCGAAGGCGGCGGACACGCTGTCGAATCCCGTGACCACGAATCCCATCACCGCGCAACGCGAGGTCGCGCCGGCGGAGCCGCCGGGCTAGGTCAGCCCTTCTTCATCCGGTCGTAGATCTGCTTGCAGTCGGGGCAGACCGGTGAGCCCGGCTTGGCCGCCTTGGTGACGGGAAATACCTCGCCGCACAACGCCACGACGTGATTGCCCATCACCGCGCTCTCGGCGATCTTGTCCTTCTTGACGTAATGGAAGTACTTCGGGGTGTCGCTGCCGGTCCCGTCGTCGACGCGTTCGTCGGTCTCGGTGCGTTCGATCGTTTGGGTCTGCATACCTGTCATTGTGCACTGCCCGGCGGGCCCAGAAACCGCCCGAGCCGGAATCGGCCAGTTGTGGGACAGTGGAGAAATGAAGCACGGCTCCGATCCGGGGTTCGACGGCCGGTTCGATGACTTCGACGGCAACAAAAGCCGTCCGGTGCTCATCACCGCCGCCGCGACCTCGTATGAGGAGCAGCACCGCGCGCGGGTCCGTAAATACTTGACGTTGATGGCATTCCGGATTCCGGCGCTCATCCTGGCCGCCGTCGCCTACGGCGCGTGGCACAACGGGCTGATCTCCCTGGCGATCGTGGCGGCCTCCATCCCGTTGCCCTGGATGGCCGTCCTGATCGCCAACGATCGCCCGCCGCGCAGTGCCGAGGAGCCGCGCCGGTTCGACGACGCCCGCCAGCGCATTCCCCTGTTCCCCCGCGCCGAACGTCGCGCGCTCGAGGCTCCGCGAGAACCGCAACCGGGCTGGCCTCCCGGCGCGCGGGGCGGAATGGATCCCGACTAGCCGTCGTTTCTCCGCAGGGTGCCCCCGCCGCGGACTTCTCAGGACATTCTCAGGTCGGCGGCACATTTCTGCACGTCAAGACGTGTGAGATAGGGAGTCGCTGGGAACTCTCAGAGCTGATCTGTCGTTGAACTCGATGACAGAACAAAGCCGAACGGGAGGTCGCTATGGCGAACGCCAGCACGAGCAGATTTGACGGCGATCTGGATGCTCAAAGCCCCGCAGCGGATCTAGTGCGCGTATATCTCAATGGAATCGGTAAGACGGCACTGCTCAATGCGGCCGGCGAGGTCGAACTCGCCAAGCGCATCGAGGCCGGGCTCTATGCCGAGCACCTGCTCGCAACGCGTAAGCGCCTCGGGGAGAACCGTAAACGCGATCTAGAGGCCGTGGTGCGCGACGGCCAGGCGGCGCGTCGTCACCTGCTGGAAGCCAACCTGCGTCTGGTGGTGTCGCTGGCCAAGCGGTACACCGGTCGCGGCATGCCGCTGCTGGACCTGATCCAGGAGGGCAACCTCGGGTTGATCCGAGCGATGGAAAAGTTCGATTACACAAAGGGATTCAAGTTCTCGACCTACGCGACCTGGTGGATCCGTCAGGCCATCACCCGCGGCATGGCCGACCAGAGCCGCACCATCCGGCTGCCGGTCCACCTGGTGGAGCAGGTCAACAAGCTGGCGCGGATCAAGCGTGAGATGCACCAGAACCTGGGACGCGAGGCCACCGACGAGGAACTGGCCGCCGAGTCCGGAATCCCGGTGGAAAAGATCAACGACCTGCTCGAGCACAGTCGCGACCCGGTAAGCCTGGACATGCCGGTCGGCTCCGAGGAAGAAGCCCCGCTGGGCGACTTCATCGAGGACGCCGAAGCTATGTCGGCCGAGAACGCGGTGATCGCCGAGCTGCTGCACACCGACATCCGCAGCGTGCTGGCCACCCTGGACGAGCGTGAGCACCAGGTGATCCGGTTGCGGTTCGGCCTGGACGACGGCCAGCCGCGCACCCTGGACCAGATCGGCAAGCTGTTCGGGCTGTCCCGTGAGCGGGTCCGCCAGATCGAGCGGGACGTAATGTCCAAACTCCGCAACGGGGAGCGCGCCGACAGGCTACGGTCATACGCGAGCTAACACCTCACTCAAACTAGGTAGCAGACGGTATGCCCGCCGCGTCAGCGGCGGGCATACTGCGTGCCGGGGAGGCGTTACAACCATTCGCGCAGCTGGCCAAGTAGACTCAGCGTCGACGGAGGGTGCTGAATGAACGACCTGGTTGACACCACCGAGATGTACCTGCGGACCATCTACGACCTCGAAGAAGAGGGCGTGACGCCGCTGCGTGCCCGAATCGCCGAACGCCTGGATCAGAGCGGGCCGACTGTCAGCCAAACCGTGTCGCGCATGGAGCGGGACGGTTTACTTCACGTGGCCGGCGACCGCCACCTCGAGCTCACCGACAAGGGCCGTGCGCTGGCCATTTCCGTCATGCGCAAGCACCGCCTCGCCGAGCGATTGCTGGTCGATGTCATCGGGCTGCCCTGGGAAGAGGTGCACGCCGAGGCATGCCGCTGGGAGCACGTGATGAGCGAGGACGTCGAGCGGCGGCTGGTGAAGGTGCTCAACAACCCGACCACCTCGCCCTTCGGCAACCCGATCCCCGGGCTTCTGGACCTGGGCGTGGGCCCCGAGTCCTGGTCCGAGGACGGCCCCCTGGTCCGGCTGACCGAGTTGCCCGCCGGTGCGCCGGTGGCGGTCGTGGTGCGGCAGTTGACCGAACACGTCCAGGGCGACATCGACCTGATCTCCCGCCTGAAGGACGCCGGCGTCGTCCCCAACGCGCGCGTCACCGTCGAGACCAGTTCCGCCGGGGTGACCATTGTCATTCCGGGCCACGAGAACGTCACCCTGCCGCACGAGATGGCGCACGCCGTCAAGGTCGAAAAGGTCTGAGCCGGGCGCGGCCCGCCCGGCGCCGCCGCGCTCACGATTACCCCTACCCCGCCCTGCGGCCGAACGGCCGGCGCGGCGGTAGCCGCACCCCGAACTGTTTGGCCAGCCGGTAGCCGGTCAGCGCCAGGTCCCGGATGTCGTCGGGCCGCAGACCGGACTGCAAAGCGGTGTCCAGCATGCCCGCCATCCGATGGTCGGGGTCACAACGCAGCGCCTCCTGCAGCGACACCCCAGCGAGCGGGCCGTCGCCGCGGGCGTAGGCGCTGAACGCGATCAGGACCAGCGCCTCGACCCGCCACGGCGGGGGCAGCCGGCGCGCGAGCAGCGCCCACAGCGACTCGGCCTCCCCTGCGCCCTCCCCCACCGCCAGGGCATACAGCATGTCGCGGACCTGCGCGTCGCGCAGCGCACAGCCCAACGCCGCCACCTCCGCGTCCGTCAGTGATTCCCCACCCGCGACACGGGAAGCGGCGGCCATCGCCGCCTCCACGTCGCGGCGGGTGCAGCGCACCGGATGTGCCCGGTGCGCCGCCCGGCGCCGCGCGGCCTGCTTGTCGACCGCAGCGGCCAGCGCGGCGCTGCGTGTCGGGTCGTCGGGCGCGATGACCGCCTGCAGGTCGGCGCGACGCGCATAGAGCCGCCTGCCTTCCAGCACCGCGGCGGCGGCCAGCGGGGAGGCCGCGGGATCCTCGACGACGCCGCTGGACCCGCAGCCCTCGGCGCAATGCCACCGCCCGCCGAGCGCCACCTGGTCCACCACGTGGGTGGCGTAGAGCTCAATGTCGTGCTGCGCCAACGCTTCTGCGAGCGCTACCGAAAGCTGCCGGTATTCCTCGTTGCAGCTTGGGCAGTAGGCGCCGTCCGCGTCGACGATCACCGCGATCACGGCCTCCGGGGCCGCCGCGGCGGCGACCTCCGCCAGGTCCCCCACCCGGTCGATGACCTCCTCGGAGAGGTCGACGCGCATCACCGACCCGAGTTCGCCGTCGCCCAAAGACACCAATATCAATGAATTTTCGGGAACGAAGCCCAGAACGGCGGGCAGCGCGGCGATGAGTGCGCCGGGGCGGGACAGTTCGAAGTCTGCTCGATGCGTCGTCATGGGCACCACGCTGACGGCGGCCACCGTCAAGCGGTGCGCAGGTGCGCGGGTGCGGCGGCGGTGCTGTGGATGAACCCAGCACTGTGCGTTGTGCTGCCTTACTGTTTAAGCCATGAGTTCGGCGCAAGAGTACGACATGGTGGTCATCGGGTCCGGGCCCGGCGGGCAGAAGGCCGCCATCGCCTCGGCCAAGCTCGGTAAGTCGGTCGCGGTCGTCGAACGCGGCCAGATGCTGGGCGGCGTGTGTGTGCAGACCGGCACCATCCCGTCAAAGACGTTGCGCGAGGCGGTCCTCTACCTCACCGGGATGAGCCAGCGCGAACTCTACGGCGCCAGCTACCGCGTGAAGGAGAAGATCACCCCGGCCGATCTGCTGGCCCGCACCCAGCACGTGATCGGCAAGGAAGTCGACGTGGTACGCAACCAGCTGATGCGCAACCGGATCGATCTGCTGATCGGCCACGGGCGTTTCGTCGACCCGCACACCATCGAGGTCGAGGACCCGTCGCGGCGCGAAAAGATCACCATCACAGGCAAATACGTCGTCATCGCCACCGGCACCCGCCCGGCGCGGCCCTCCGGTGTCGAGTTCGACGAACACCGGGTGCTCGACTCCGACGGGATCCTGGATCTCAAGTCGTTGCCCGCCTCGATGGTGGTGGTCGGCGCCGGCGTCATCGGCATCGAGTACGCCTCGATGTTCGCGGCGCTGGGCACCAAGGTCACCGTCGTGGAGAAGCGCGACGACATGCTCGACTTCTGCGATCCCGAGGTCGTCGAGGCGCTGAAGTTCCACCTGCGTGACCTGGCGGTGACGTTCCGGTTCGGCGAGGAGGTGACCGCCGTCGACGTCGGCTCGGCGGGCACCGTCACCACCCTGGCCAGTGGCAAGCAGATTCCCGCCGAGACGGTGATGTATTCGGCCGGGCGCCAGGGCCAGACCGATCACCTTGATCTGCACAACGCCGAGCTCGAGGCCGACAACCGCGGACGCATTTTCGTCGACGACAACTTCCAGACCAAGGTGCCCCACATCTATGCCGTCGGTGACGTGATCGGCTTCCCCGCCTTGGCCGCCACGTCGATGGAGCAGGGCCGCCTGGCGGCCTACCACGCGTTCGGGGAGGCGAGCGACGGCATCACCGAGCTGCAACCGATCGGCATCTACTCCATCCCCGAGGTCTCCTACGTCGGCGCCACCGAGGTCGAGCTGACGAAGAACGCCGTCCCCTACGAGGTCGGGGTGGCCAGGTACCGCGAGCTGGCCCGCGGCCAGATCGCCGGCGACTCCTACGGGATGCTCAAACTACTGGTGTCCACCCAGGACCTCACGGTGCTCGGCGTGCACATCTTCGGCACCAGCGCCACCGAGATGGTGCACATCGGCCAGGCCGTGATGGGCTGCGGCGGCACCGTGGAGTACCTGGTGGACGCGGTGTTCAACTACCCCACGTTCTCCGAGGCCTACAAGGTGGCGGCGCTCGACGTGATGAACAAGGTCCGGGCGCTCAACCAATTCCGCCACTAACCCCGATGGTGGCGACCCGTTGCGCCCGGCTCCGCCGCGCTGACGATCGCCACTAACAGGCGTCTTGCAGGTCGCCCACGAGCGGATCGCCGGGACCACCCGCCTCGGCGCGAGCCAGCAGCTCCGCGGTGTGCGCGTCGAACGGCGCGGAATACGACATGTTCGCGGCGCAGCCACCCCGCTCCAGACCGCCGATCACCCCGATGAGCGTCGTCCCGCTCACCCAGGGCGCGCCGCTGGTGCCGTCCACCAGGCCCTCGCACGCCAGCGCCGGGAACCCGCTGTCGGTGACCGACGTGGCGGCCTGACAGCCGATGGGTGAACCCCCCACGCCGGCCGGATAGCCCAGCACCGTGACGCGGCTGCCCGGCGGGGGCGTGACGCCCAGCGTCAGCGCCAGGCCGACCCGGGACTCGACGGGAGCGCCGGCCTCGTTGCTGACCCGAGCGATCGCATAGTCGGCGTGCGGGTCTTTGCTGGCGGTCCAGCGCGGATCGAGGTAGACCGCGTCGGCCTTCCACACATCGGCGGGGCCGGGTGCGGCGTCGCCGGCGAAACCGGGAACGAATGTGATCAGCGACGCTCCGGCGAGGCAGTGCGCGGCGGTGATGATCAGGTTGCCGCCCGTCGAATGCACGACGGAACCGGTGCATACGTGCAGCGGGCCGCCGTCGATGAATATCGCCCCGATGCGCCGATCCGGCTCGACCGGACCGGCGACGGCCTTCTGTTCGGGCTGGCTGAGCCGCTGCACGGGGCCGCCGACACGGGGGGCGGACACCGGCGCACCCGAGACATGCTCGACGGGCCGGTGACACGACGTCAGCGACATCGCCACCCCCACCACCGAGCAGAGCATCAGGATCCGAATGCGCATCGCCTTCATCATGCCTGACCGGGGGGCGGCAGGCCGACTCCTACACATCGCGGTGCGCCACGGGGTTTGCTGGCGAGCCCGCGGCTCGCCCCGGGCGCGTTCCCATCGGATTACGCCTGAGAATTATCGCGTTTCAGCTACAAGCGTGACGCGAAGTTCGCTGAGCGATGTGGGTGCCGGCTGATTCGGGGGACACTTGGTAGGGCACCCTGGAAGGACCCCCGAGAGGAGGCGATCGCAGATGGCTCACCACCAAGACCCAGCTGACCGGTACCAGCCGGGGCAGGCCGGCATGTACGAGCTCGAGCTGCCGGCGCCGCAGCTGTCGACGTCCGATGGCCGCGGCCCGGTGCTGGTGCACGCCCTGGAGGGCTTTTCCGACGCCGGTCATGCCATCAAGCTGGCGTCGGCACATCTGAAGGCGGTGCTGGACACCGAGCTGGTCGCGTCCTTCGCGATCGACGAATTGCTGGACTACCGCTCCCGGCGGCCGCTGATGACGTTCAAGACCGATCACTTCACCCATTACGAAGAGCCCGAGCTGAACCTCTACGCGATGCGCGACACGATCGGCACCCCGTTCCTGTTGCTGGCCGGCATGGAGCCGGATCTCAAGTGGGAGCGCTTCATCACCGCGGTGCGGCTGCTGGCCGAGCGCCTCGGCGTGCGCCAAACCATCGGCCTGGGCACCGTGCCGATGGCGGTTCCGCACACCCGGCCGACCACCATGACCGCCCACTCGAACAACCCGGAGTTGATCGCCAACTTCCAGCCGTGGATCTCGGAGATCCAGGTCCCCGCCAGCGCGTCCAACCTGCTCGAATACCGGATGGGCCAGCACGGCCACGAGGTGATCGGCTACACCGTGCACGTCCCGCACTACCTCACCCAGACCGACTACCCGGCCGCCGCGCAGGCGCTGCTCGAACAGGTCGCCAAGACCGCGTCACTGGAGCTGCCGCTGACCGCGTTGACCGAGGCCGCCGAGGTGATTCGGGCCAAGATCGACGAGCAGGTCGAGGCGAGCGCGGAGGTCGCTCAAGTGGTGGCCGCGCTGGAGCGCCAGTACGATGCCTTCATCGACGCTCAGGAGAACAGATCGTTACTAGCTCGCGACGAGGATCTGCCTAGCGGCGATGAGCTAGGCGCAGAGTTCGAGCGATTTCTGGCCCAGCAGGCCGAGAAGAAGTACGACGACGACGACCATGCCTGACCCCCGCAGCACGAGCCCCTAGCCAGACCGGCGTAGCCCGGCCCGACACCAAGGTTGGCGATATGACCGAGCGGAAGCGCAATCCCACGCTCCGCCCGGTGCGTGAAGTCACCGCACCCAGACTCGAGTTCCGCACCATCCACGGTTACAAGCGGGCGTACCGCATCGCCGGTTCCGGGCCGGCGATCCTGCTGATTCACGGCATCGGCGACAACTCGACGACGTGGAATACGGTGCAGGCCAAGCTCGCCCAGCGTTTCACGGTGATCGCCCCGGACCTGCTGGGACACGGGCGATCGGACAAGCCGCGCGCCGACTACTCGATCGCGGCCTACGCCAACGGGATGCGTGACCTGCTCAGCGTGCTCGCCATCGAGCGGGTGACGATCATCGGTCACTCGCTGGGCGGTGGCGTCGCCATGCAATTCGCCTACCAATTCCCGCATCTGGTGGAACGGCTGATCCTGGTCGGCGCGGGCGGCGTGACCAAGGACGTCAACTTCGTCCTGCGGTGGGCCTCGCTGCCGATGGGCAGCGAGGCGATCGCCCTGCTGCGGCTGCCGCTGGTGCTGCCGGCGGTTCAGCTCGTGGGACGCGTCCTGGGGACCGCGCTGGGCAGCACCGGCTTGGGCCGCGATCTGCCCAACGTGCTGCGCATCCTCGACGACCTGCCCGAGCCGACGGCGTCGGCGGCGTTCAGCCGGACGTTGCGTGCGGTGGTGGATTGGCGCGGGCAGATCGTCACCATGCTCGACCGATGTTATTTGACCGAAGCCATCCCGGTGCAGATCGTCTGGGGCACAAAGGATGTGGTGGTCCCGGTCCGGCACGCGTGGATGGCGCACGCCGCGATGCCCGGCTCGCGTCTGGAGATCTTCGAAGGCTCGGGCCACTTCCCGTTCCACGACGACCCGGCCCGGTTCATCGACGTCGTCGAGCGTTTCATCGATTCCACCGCCCCGGCCGAATACGACCAGGCCAATCTGCGCAGCCTGTTGCGCACCGGCGGCGGCGAGCGGGCCGTCTCGGGCCCCGCTGGAACCCGCGTCGCCGTACTGAACGCCATGGGGTCCGACGAACGCAGCGCCACCTGATCCCGTCGATCGATGCCGACGGCTTCCGCGCCGTACAGTCGGGCCATGGGGATCGACGTGACGGTGTTGCGGGTGTTCACCGATTCGGACGGCAATTTCGGTAATCCGCTGGGCGTGGTGGACGCCCGCCGGGTCGACCCCGCCGAGCGGCAACGGTTGGCGACCCAATTGGGGTACAGCGAGACGGTTTTCGTGGACGTCCCGGCCGCGGGCTCCTCAACCGCGCATGCCACCATCTACACGCCGCGAACCGAGCTGCCGTTCGCCGGCCACCCCACCGTCGGCGCGACGTGGTGGCTGCGCGAGAGCGGTTCGCCGGTCAACACGCTGCGGGTACCGGCGGGCATCGTGCAGGTGGGCTCCGACGAACACCGCGCCGGCATCGACGCGCGCGCGGAATGGGCGCCCGACTTCGCATTGCACGAATTCGCTTCGGCCGACGAGGTTCTCGCCGCCGACCCGGCCGACTTCCCCGACGACACCGCGCATTACCTGTGGGCCTGGACCGACCGGGCATCCGGGTCGCTGCGGGTTCGCATGTTCGCCGCCAACCTCGGTGTGGTCGAGGACGAGGCCACCGGCTCGGCGGCGATGCGCATCACCGATTACCTCAGTCAGAGCCTGCGGATCACGCAGGGCAGGGGCTCCGTCATCGAGACGACATGGAGCGCCGAAGGCTGGGTCGGGGTGGCCGGGCGGGTCGTCAATGACGGTGTGCGACACCTGGACTGACGGCCAACGCGGGGGCGGGTGGGCTAGCTTTGCCGGTGCAGCACCGCGGCGAGGTGGTCCTGCAGGGGTTGCCCGACCGCACCCATCTGCACGGTGTAGGACAGCTCGTCGCCGTCGATGCGGAAGGAACGGCCAAGCGCCGTCACCTCTTTGGCGCTGGGAGTCAGCCCGACGGTCGTGGTGGCCATCTGCATTTCGATGACGTCACCGGTGACCGAGTAGGTGCCGACCTCGATTTCGGTGATGCCGCTGGGATGCGCCAAAACCAGCTCGACGTGGCCCGGCTGGGGCACCCGGAGATACCCGGTTTCGGCGTGCAGCGGCTTGCCGTCGGCCACCGCCTTGGTTTTCTGCCCGTAGGCCAGAAACGGTTTACCGACGTGGGCGAACACGACTTCCTCGAGGTAGTCGAACGGCGGGATCGTCGGGTACTTTCCCGCGCCCTTGCCGGACCAGGTCCCAAGGAGCGGGGCCAGCGCCGCAAGGTCGGGATGCAAGTCAGTAGGCATGAAAGCGAGCCTAGCGGGGTGACGATGCGGGCCGGGACGGCCCGGTCAGCCCGGCGCCGTCACGCCGCGGTGATCGCGCAGCGCCTGGATCTCGCGTTCGAAATCGTCCGCGGACTCAAACGAGCGATACACGGACGCGAACCGCAGGTAGGCCACCTCGTCGAGGTCGCGCAGCGGCCCGAGGATGGCCAATCCCACCTCGTGGCTGGGGATTTCCGGCGAACCGGCGGCGCGCACGGTGTCTTCGACCTGCTGGGCCAGCAGGTTCAGGGCGTCGTCGTCGACCTGTCGACCCTGGCAGGCGCGGCGGACGCCGCTGATGACCTTTTCCCTGCTGAACGGTTCGGTGACGCCACTGCGCTTGACCACCGCCAGGACGGCGGTCTCCACGGTGCTGAAACGCCGTCCACACTCGGGACAGGATCGGCGCCGCCGGATGGCCTGGCCTTCATCGGTTTCGCGCGAGTCGATCACCCGGGAGTCGGGATGACGGCAGAACGGACAGTGCATGACCGCTCCTTCACCGTGCCGACGAACAACCGCAGGACTTTGAGCGTACCCGCGCGCCGATCTGCACGGCTAACAGAGCCGTTTTCGCACAACGGTTGTCAGCCGACCGGAGCGATGAGGGTCTGACCCGCCATCAGGTTGGGCGAGTGCAGATCGTTGAGTTCGCGGATGCGGTCGGCGACCTGAGTGGTCGGCGCCTCGGGCGCGACCCGGTGCGCGAAGTCCTGCAGCGACTCCCCCGCGTCGACGCGGACGACGGCCAGCCGGTCGGGAATGTGGGCCGCGTTGTTGGTGGAGTCGCCGTTGAGCACCTGGCCGACGTTCGCGACGAGCCCCAGCCACAGCGTGATCGCCCCGGCGGCCAACGCCAGCCCGATGGTCGACGCCCAGGTGGTCGCGCGCCGGCGGTGCGGGGCGACCGACATTGCCACCCCGGTGCCGTAATAGCGCGTCGCCGCGCCCGCCGGGCGCGCCGGCGCCGGCCTGCGGGATCGGGTCAGACCGTCGCGTCCATACCGAGCACCCTGCACGGGTCCGTTGATCGGGCGCCGAAGACTGCTGATACGCGGCGCAGGCGTGTGGATGACTGTCATCTTCGTTCCTCCGGTCAACTAGCTCTCGCTCGTGTGTTCGACTCTAATCGCTTGTGTGTTCGAAACCCGAACATTTGAGCGAAGCGTGTCGCACGAGCAAACGCTAGATCACTCCACCGACAAGTTCGTCGGCCTCTACCACTGTCACGAGGCCCAAATACCCGATAACCCGAAGAGTTACACATTTGTGATTCACCCGACTTTGCGCCTTTTCCGTCGCCGCCCGCGACGGCGCGACACGCCACTCGAACACATGTTTGATTCTTGTTCGAGTGGCGGCTACATTCATTGCCATGGGCGACAGCAACGACATTTCCTCGGCCGGCCCCGAAGGCCGGTTGCACTCCGTGGATCCCTCGCTGACCGAGCGTCAGCGCACCATTCTGAATGTCATCCGCGCCTCGGTCACCAGCCGCGGCTACCCGCCGAGCATCCGCGAGATCGGCGACGCCGTCGGCCTGACGTCGACGTCATCGGTGGCGCACCAGCTGCGCACCCTGGAGCGCAAGGGGTACCTGCGGCGCGACCCCAACCGCCCCCGGGCGGTCGATGTCCGCGGGATCGACGACGACGTGACGGCGCCCGCCACCGAGGTGGCCGGCTCGGATGCCCTGCCCGAACCCACGTTTGTCCCGGTGCTCGGGCGCATCGCGGCCGGTGGACCGATCCTGGCCGAGGAGGCCGTCGAGGATGTCTTTCCCCTGCCACGCGAATTGGTCGGCGAGGGAACGCTTTTCCTGCTCAAGGTGGTCGGTGATTCGATGGTCGACGCCGCGATCTGTGACGGCGACTGGGTGGTGGTGCGTCAGCAGAACGTCGCCGACAACGGCGACATCGTCGCGGCGATGCTCGACTGCGAAGCCACCGTCAAGACGTTCAAGCGCGCCGGCGGTCAGGTCTGGCTGATGCCGCACAACCCGGCGTTCGACCCCATCCCCGGCAACGACGCCAGCGTGCTCGGCAAGGTCGTCACCGTCATCCGTAAGGTCTGACGCCTCGCCGCGTCAGTCGGCGCGGGTGAAACCGTTGGCCAGCGCGACTTCTTCGCTCGACAGCCAGAGTTCGGCGAGCGTGTCCTGATACAGGTCGCTGCCCGGCGTGTAGTACAGCCCGTACCGGGCGCTGGCCTTGATCGGATATCCCTCGGGCGCCTGGTACGGGTCGTCGAGCGGCAGGTGGATCGTGGGCCGGCCGTCCGGGCCCGCCAGACCATTGTCCGAGCCGTCCTCGGCGTCGTCGGCGGCGGCGTGCCGTCCGCTTCGCGCCGGCGCCCCGGCCGCGACCGCTCCGGCGACCACCGCGTCTGCCACGTCGGCTCCCCGGTCCTCCGCCGGCTCGGCCTCGGCCTCGGGCTCGGGCGTGGCGAGGTCGAGGTAGTCGTCCTCGGGCTCGGCCGTGTCCAGGGCGCCGGTCACGGCGTCGGTGTCGGGCGGGGTGCGGGGCACCGCGAGGTCAAGGTATTCGTCGTCCGGGTAGGCCTCCTGCGCGTACCCGGCGTCGAGGTCGTCGGCGTCGGCGTAGGCGGCGTCGTCCGCGGTGTCGGGCTCGGCGAGCTCGGGAACCTCGTCGGCGTAGTCGGCGTAGTCGACCTGGGCGGCGGGATAGTCGGCCTCCGACAGCATCTCGCCGGAGACGACGGGGATGGAGTCGGTGTCGACGGCGTCGGGGTCTTCCTCCTCGAACCCGTATTCACTCTCGGCGGGAGCCTGGCGCTGCCAGCTGACCCGCCCGGCATCCGGCGCCGGTTCGGCCGGCGCGCTGAGCGCGAACGCCTCGGCGTCGTGGTCGGAATCGTCGTGCCCCCAGGGGTCGCCGGCGTCGTAGCCGAAGTCCCGGCCCTGGTCGGGCGCATAACCCACGGCGTCGGCCTGTTCGGGCCGGCGCCGGCGCCAGACGAACAGCACCCAGACCAGCAACACGAGCAGCACCAGTACCGGGATGGCGGCCATCAGCCACCACCAGTGCCAGGTGAACTTCTTGGCGTGCGCCGGCATGGCCGAGTTGCTCGGCTGGTTCTGACCCGACACTTGCAGGCCGGACAGGAGCGGCGCCAGGTTGGACGGCTCCGTGCTGAACGTGTTCTTGGCCCGGTTCCACGAGATCTTGCCGCCGGTGAACTGCTGCGAAACCACGTCGCCGTTCACGGCCTGGTCGCCCACCGGCGCGCCCAGCTTGCCGGCGGGGGCGCGCAGCTTGTCCCACGCCGCCTTCATCGCCCCGCGGATGACGAACGCGCCGTGGTCCGACGTCCAGAAGATGACCGGCTTGTCGGCGGCGGAGAAGGTGCAGATCTTGCTGGAAGATCCTATGCCGCCGTCGGTTTCGTTGGTGGTGGGAAATCCGAGGTCGCTGCCGACCGGGCCGCCCAGCGACTCGTATTTGGCCAGAATGTCGCTCTCGACGGCGTTCGCGCCGGTGGCCGGGGTGAAGAACACCTTGCCGCGGGCGAAGTTCTGGGCGATGCCGTCACCGCCGACGGGATACTGGCCGCCCTGCTTGGCGCCCAACGGCCCGGTGGCTCCGCCGGCAGCGCGCCACGCCGTGTTGATCGCCGCGGTGGGATCGATCGCCACCTGCAGGCCCTTCAACTGGTCGGCCAGCGCCGGCGGTTCGGTGGTGAACTGCTTCGTCTGCCGATTCCAGGACACCTGGCCGCCGCTGAATTTCTGCGAGGACACCTCGCCGCTGTAGGTCTCGTCGCCGACCGGTACACCGAGAACCCCGCCCGAGCTGCCCAGCTTGTCCCAGGCGGTGTTGAGGGCGCCGCGCACCACGAACGGGCCGTGCTCGGGGGTCCAGAAGATCACCGGCTTGTCGCTGGCCGAGAAGGTGATCACCCGGCTGTCGGGACCGGACAGGCCCGGCACTTCGTTGATGGTCGGAAAGCCCAGATCGCTGCCGGCCGGCCCGCCGAGCTGCTCGTATTTGTCCAGGACGGGCCCGTACGCGAACTTGGCTCCGGTGGCCGGGGTGAAGAACATCTTGCCGCCGTCGAAGTCCAGGGCGAAGCCGTCCCCGACGGGGTACACGTCGCCCTTGCGGGCGCCCAGTGGTGAGGTGTCGCCGCCGGCCTTGTCCCAGGCGGCCATGATCGCGGCTTCGGCGTCGCCGATCGGACTCGCTACCGCGGTGGGGGCCAACAGCACGGCGGCCAGTGCGGTGGTCGTCAAGCTGACCAGCGCGCTTCCGATCAGCTTGCGCATGTGACCTCTCTGCACCTTCACCAAGCCTCCCAGCCGGCGGATAGGGATCTATCTGCGGCTATGCCCTTACCTGCATAACCGGCGAACGGGCCGTGCTGCGCGGAATGGACCCGCGCACGATCAGCCTTACCGCCGGGCTCGCATTACTTTGCTCCAGCCAACAAGAAATGCGAAGTCGAATCACAAATTTTACAAAAACGGATACCACACCGATGTCGAAATGATGCGTGCCCATGGCCCAATCGCGACCGCCCGCCCCGCCCGTCGTTCGGCGTTGCGGATATCGCACAGAAAACGGCCGGACCGCGGATCGAGCAGCAGCGCCGGACTGCCGACTCGCACAGCGCAATTGCGCCGGACGTGTCCGCGCACCGGGCACGAACGGTCGCCACCGGCCCGATCGCGGGCCTGATTAGGCGCGACGGCACGCCCGGAAGACCTGCGCCGATGGGCCGTGACCCCGCGGCGAAGTCACGCTCTCACCCGCGCCAACCCACGCGCCGCGGCCAGTTTGTCGCCCGCCGCCAATAGCGCCGGGGCCGTTAACCAACGAATCTTCGCCGCGATGATTCTTTGCCGCTATCCAGCAAACGAAACGCTATACGCCGAGGCTGCGGCCGATGATTTCCTTCATGATCTCGGTCGTGCCGCCGTAGATGGTTTGCACCCGTGCGTCCAGATAGGCACGGGCAACGGGGTATTCGCGCATGTAGCCGTAGCCGCCGTGCAGCTGCAGGCAGCGGTCGATCAGGTGCACCTGCTTTTCGGTGCAGTACCACTTGGCCATCGCGGCCTGTTCGGCGGTCAGCTTGTGGTCCAGGTGCAGGCGGACGAACTCGTCGACCATCATGCGGACCACGGTCGCCTCCGTCGCCAGTTCGGCGAGCACGAAGCGGCTGTTCTGGAAGCTGCCGATCGGCTTGCCAAATGCCTTGCGCTCCTTGGTGTATTGCAGGGTCTGCTCCAGCACCTGCTCCATGGCCGCGGCCGCCATGATGGCGATCGAGATGCGTTCCTGCGGCAGGTTCTGCATCAGGTAGATGAACCCCATGCCCTCCTGGCCCAGCAGGTTTTCGGCCGGCACGTGCACGTCGGTGAACGACAGCTCGGCCGTGTCCTGGGCGTCCAGCCCGATCTTGTCCAGGTGCCGGCCGCGCTCGAAGCCCTCCATGCCGCGCTCGACGGCCAGCAGCGAGAAGCCCTGCGCGCCCTTGTCCGGGTCGGTCTGCGCGACCACGATCACCAGGTCGGAGTTGATTCCGTTGGTGATGAACGTCTTTGATCCGTTGAGCACGTAGTGGTCGCCCTGCTTGACCGCGCGGGTCTTGATGCCCTGCAGGTCGCTGCCGGTGCCCGGCTCGGTCATCGCAATCGCCGTAATCAGCTCTCCGGTACAGAATTTCGGCAGCCAGCGCTGCTTCTGCTCCTCGGTGGCCAGGGCCAACAGGTACGGCGCCACGATGTCGTTGTGCAGGCCGAACCCGATGCCGCTGTAGCGGCCCGCGGTGGTCTCCTCGGTGATGATCGTGTTGTACCGGAAGTCGGGGTTGCCGCCACCGCCGTACTCCTCGGGCACCGCCATGCCGAGGAAGCCCTGCTTGCCGGCCTCGAGCCAGACGCCACGGTCGACGATCTTCGCCTTCTCCCACTCGTCGTGGTAGGGCGCGACATGGCGCTCGAGGAAGCCCCGGTAGGACTCACGGAACAGGTCGTGCTCTGACTCGAAAAGAGTGCGCTGGTATTTGATGGCGCTGCTCATGGAAAGACCTCCGGCGACTGGGATGCTGCAGCCCAACATATACCAACCGGACGGTTGGTCGGCAGCTGGCGGGGTCGCCTACGGACGCCGCCGGGGCCTCGGGTGCGGCTGCGGGGCGCGGAGCGCCCGGTCATCGGGCGCAACGCCCGCTCAGTCGGTCGAGAACTCGCGCAGCCGGCCGGCCAGCGCCACCGGGACCCGGGCCCTGATCCGGGTGCCCTCGGCGCTGTGCTCCTCGTGCTGGACGCGCCCATCGGCGTGCAGCCGGGCGACCAGGTCGCCGCGGTGGTACGGGATCACCACGTCCACGGCGGTGTCGGCGGGAACGGCGAGCTCGGCGATCCGCCGGCGCAAGGCGCCGATCCCGTCGCCGGTGCGCGCGGAGACGAACATGGCGTCGGGCAGCGCGTGACGCAGTTTGGCCAGCGCCAAATCGCTTGCGGCGTCGACCTTGTTCACCACCACCAGCTCCTGCGGCGCCGCACGGTCGTGGTCGGCCCCGTAGTCGGCGACGACGTCGGAGACCACCTGGCGGACCGCGTTGATCTGCGCCAGGGGGCTGGCGTCGGACCCGTCGACGACATGCACCAGCAGGTCGGCGTCGACCACCTCTTCCAGCGTGGAGCGGAACGCCTCGACCAGTTGGGTGGGCAGGTGGCGGACGAACCCGACGGTATCGGTGAGCACGAACGGCCGGCCGTCGTCGAATTCGGAGCGCCGGGTGGTGGGCTCCAGGGTGGCGAACAACGCGTCCTGGACCAGCACCCCGGCCCCGGTCAGCGCGTTGAGCAGGCTCGACTTGCCGGCGTTGGTGTAGCCGACGATGGCGATCGCGGGCAGTTCGCTGTGCACCCGACGGCTGCGCTGGGTGTCGCGGACCTGTTTCATGTCCTTGATCTCGCGGCGCAGCTTGGCCATCCGCTCGCGGATGCGCCGCCGGTCGGTCTCGATCTTGGTTTCACCGGGACCGCGCAGGCCCACGCCTCCCCCGCTGCCGCCGGCGCGGCCACCGGCCTGCCGCGACATCGACTCACCCCAGCCGCGCAGCCGCGGCAGCATGTATTCCATCTGGGCCAGCGTCACCTGCGCCTTGCCCTCCCGGCTGGTGGCGTGCTGGGCGAAGATGTCGAGGATCAGCGCGGTGCGGTCGATGACCTTGACCTTCACGGCCTTCTCCAGGGCCGTCAGCTGAGCCGGGGACAGCTCGCCGTCGCAGATGACGGTGTCGGCGCCGGTCGCCAGCACCACCTCCCGCAGTTCCTGCGCCTTGCCGGAGCCGATATAGGTCGACGGGTCGGGCTTGTCGCGGCGCTGGATCAGCCCTTCGAGCACCTGCGAGCCGGCGGTCTCGGCCAGGGCGGCGAGCTCGGCCATGCTGGCCTCGCCGTCGGCGGCGCTGCCGTCGGTCCAGACGCCCACCAGAACGACCCGCTCGAGCCGAAGCTGGCGGTACTCGACCTCGGAGATGTCGGTGAGTTCGGTCGACAGGCCGGCGACGCGGCGCAGCGCCGACCGATCTTCGAGGGCGAGTTCGCCGGTGCTGGGCTCCGGCGCGGCCGGAGAGTGATCGCGAAATTCGGGATGTGTCATAGGCAATACACGATGATGCACGCGAAAAGGGTTTTGTGCACTCGATTTAACGCTGCTGCTGTCGCCACCATTCCTCGCTGAGTTCTCCTTGGGCCACCAGCACGGACGGTCCGCGCAGGAAGCTGGTGGCGTCGGTGATGGTGACGACGACCTCGCCGCCGGGCACGCGCACGGTCAGGGCGCCGGTGGCCGCACCGGCACCGGCGAGCGCGGCGACGGCGGCCGCAACGGTTCCGGTGCCGCAGGAGCGCGTCTCGCCGACTCCCCGCTCGTGCACCCGCATGTGCACCGCCCCGTCGGCGGGTGCGGTGACGATCTCGACGTTCACCCCGTCGGGGAACTGGGTCGCGTCGAAGCTCACCGGCGCGGCCACGTCCAGTACCGCCAGCGCCTCGGGCGTCAGATCCGGGTCCACACAGGCCAGGTGGGGATTGCCGACGTCGACCGCCAGGCCGGAGAACCTCCGCCCGCCCACGACCGCCTCGCCGCCGCCCAGCGTGTTGGCCTTGCCCATGTCGACGCTGACGTCGGCGGTGGTCGCATCCGCGCGGTGCACGACGACCGGCCGCGGCCCGGCCAGCGATCCGACCACGAACTCGTCGCGGGATTCCATGCCGCTGGCGCGCAGGTAGTGCGCGAAGACCCGCACGCCGTTGCCGCACATCTGGGCGACGGACCCGTCGGCGTTGCGGTAGTCCATGTACCAGTCGCCGGGATCCACACCGTCGGGCACCCGGTCGAGCACGCCGGCCGACACCGCCGCACCGGCCGTGGTGACCCGCAACACCCCGTCGGCGCCCAGCCCACGGCGCCGGTCGCAGAGCGCGGCAACCCGCGGTCCGGTCAGGCTCAGCTGGGCCTGCGGGTCCGGCAGCACGACGAAGTCGTTCTGGGTGCCGTGACCCTTGGTGAATTTCACCTGCTCAGGATACGTGGCGCCAGGCCCGCACGGCGGCGTCGAGGACGTCGGCGCGCTGCTCCGGCGTCGCCGCGCCGACATCGAGCCACCGCACCCGGTGGTCCCGCCGGAACCAGGACCGCTGGCGGCGGACGTAGCGCCGGGTGCCGACGAAGGTCTGCTCGCGCGCGGCGCGCATTTGCTCGTCGCCCCCGCCCGCATCCAGGGCGGCGAGCACCTGCGCGTAGCCCAGCGCGCGCGAGGCGGTCACCCCGTCGCGCAAGCCCCGCTCCAGCAGCCCGATCACCTCGCCGACCAGACCCTGATCGAACATCGCGTCGGTGCGCCGCGCCAGCCGGTCGTCGAGAATCGTTGTCTCGCAGTCCAGCCCGACGATGGCGGTGTCCCAGCGCGGCGCGCCGATCTGGGGCGCCGACGCGGCGAACGGCTGACCGGTCAGCTCGACCACCTCCAGGGCGCGCACGGTGCGCCGGGCATCGGTGGGCAGGATCGACGCCGCCGCGGCGGGATCGCGTCGGGCCAGCTCGGCGTGCAACTCGCCCACCCCGACCTCGGCCAGCCGCCGCTCCCAGCGGGCGCGCACCGCGGGGTCGGTGGCGGGAAACGACCAGTCGTCGAGCAGCGACTGGATGTAGAGCATCGAGCCGCCCACGATGACGGGCACCGCACCGCGGGCCGCGATGGCTTCGACGTCGGCCGCGGCGGCGTTCTGGTAGCGGGCGACGGTCGCGGTCTCGGTGACGTCGAGGACGTCGAGCTGGTGATGTGGGATGCCGCGGCGTTGCTCGACGGGCAGCTTCGCGGTGCCGATGTCCATGCCGCGATAGAGCTGCATGGCGTCGGCGTTGACGATCTCGGCCCGGACACCGAGCCGATCGACCCGGTCGGCGAAGTCGAGCGCCAGCTGCGACTTGCCGGTGCCCGTGGGGCCGATGATCGCCAGGGGGCGCACGGCGGCCGTCACACCTGCCAGACGCCGGCGAAGTAGCCCACCCCGTAGGGCGCTCCGCGGTACAGCTCCTTGGCCGATCGGGGGCCCGGCCCGGCCAGCCCGGCCAGCACCTGAAATGCGGCCCGTCCCACGATCTGGTCCGGCAGCCGGCCCAGCGCGGCGACGTCGCCGCTGCCCAGCGCGTCGTCCAGCGCCTCTTGCGCCGCGGCGTTGGCGGGGTCGTATCCGCCGGGGGCCGCCGGGGTCAGCGTGTTCGCGCCGTCGGCCACCACCAGCACCCCGACCGGCTCGGGCGACCGGTCGATCTCGGCGCGCAGGTGCTCGCCGAGGCGCCGCGCGGTGGCGCCGTCCTGGTCGGCGCGGTAGACCCGGACCTGCGCGCTGGCCTGCGGCTGCGCCTGCCCACGCACCCAGGCGGCCAGCAGCGCGCACACCGGCAGGGGCACGGGCGCCGCGGCGCCGTCGGGTCGCGGAGACAGTTGCACGGGCACGTCGACGCCGAAACCGGCGAACGTGCCCACGGTGTCGGGACCGAATTCGTCGTCGTTGGGGGCCGTCCCGATCGCCACCCAGCGGTCGGGCAGCAGCGCCGCCGCGGCGAGCGTCGCGGCGACCAGGTCGGCCACCTCGGCCGCGGCCGCTCCGGCCAGCTCGGGGACCAGGACCGGCGCCGACGGGACGATCGCGATCGCGCTCAGCACGCCACCAAACTAACGTGGCGGCGCCGACGACCCCGCACTAGTTCGGCACGCCCAGGCGCCGGAGGTCACCACCCGGAGGTGTCGGCCACCACCAGACGATCACTGAAGGGGCCGAAGTCGTCTTCGGCGTTGGCCTCGCGGGGCGGCACTTTTCGCGAGGCACCGTCCCCGCGGGAATCGGACTGATCGATGCTGGCGGCCTCGCCGCGGGCCAGGGCGATCGTGGCGCCGATGACCACCGCGACCGCGCCCACCAGCACGAACGCCATGGGTCCGTGGGCGCCCAGCGTCTCGTCCAGCACCAGCACACCGAGCACCCCGGCGACCACCGGCTTGGCGACCGTCATCGTCGGCAGTGACGCGGTGAGCGTCCCGGCGCGGAAGGCCGATTGCTGGAAGATCATCCCGGTCAGCGCCACCAGCAGCCACGGCACGAACTCCGGCGAGGTCAGCACGGCCATCGGGCCGCGCTCGGACATCTCGACGATGCCCTTGGTCAGCACCGCGAACAGCGCCAACGAGGAGCCGGCCACCACCGCGAGCAGCACGGCCGCGAACGGGCTTCCGGACCAGCGCCGCGCCGCCACCACGCAGGCCACCAGCAGCGGGACCATGACCAGGGCGACGATGATCCAGGTGCGCATCAGCCCGCGCTGCTGGCCGGATGCCGGGTCGCCGACGATGATGACCACCGCAAGCCCGGCGGCCAGGATGAGGGCCCACATCCACTCGCGGGGCTTCACCCGGTGATGGGCCAGCCGCGCGTAGATGGGCAGCGCGAACAGCAGCGCGGCCACCTGCAGCGCGGTCACCAGCACCACCGAGCCCCAGGCCAGGGCGGCGGCCTGCAGACTGTAATTGGTGATCGCGGCCAGGCCGCCCAGCCACCACCGGCTGTCCTTGAGCGACATGCGGAACAGTTCCAGGTGCCCGACCGGCTTGTCGGTGATCTCGTGCGCGGAGCGCTGACGGATCACGTCGCCGACCGCGGATGCCAGCGCCGCGCACAAAGCAAGCAACGCCGCGACATCGACCTTCGACATTCTCGACCCCTTCGCCCCTAGACCGTTCGACCCAGCTTTCCCCGGGGCGCAGGCAAATACACGCACAATTTGCGTTCAGTTCAACTACAAATTTATGACGTTCCGCACGTTGCTCACTGCCCCGTAGGTAACCGTTCAACTATTACTTCAGCAATCTATGCATTGCGTGGGATAACTCTAAGAGAAGTACACAGGCCTCTGTGAGTGACGGCTAAGGCCCTTCGCTGCCAGCGTTTTTCGGGACCGGGGCCGCGCGCCGGATGGGATGAGTGTCACACCATCGCCGCGCGCGCCCGGGCGAGCCGTCGGCCGCGCCCCTCGCCGCGGCTAGGCGCGCGGCCTGGGCGGCCGTTCGCCCGATCGACCGCCGCCACCCGAGCATCCACGGGGCGTCGGCACACCGCTGGTGCCGGCCCGGTCAGGAATGCCAAGGTGGCGGCGTGGGGCAGAGCAAGCTGCTTGAATATCGTTAAGCGGCTGTTGGGAGGGAACCCCACCTCGGGCCTTCGGCAGCTGCAGGAGACGGTGCCGCTACGCGCGGCAGGTGCGCGGGACACGGACCGCGCGGAAGGTTGCGAAAGGTAGTGACGAGCGCATGACGTCTGACGAGCCTCGCGACGAATCAGCTCGGCCAGTGCCGCGCCCGGGACCGCGTCCCGGCCCCCGGCCGACACCGCGACCCACCACCGCGCATCCGCTGGTGATGCCGCCGCCGAGCAATCCGCATCAGTTCGGGCGGGTGGACGACGACGGCACCGTGTGGCTGGTCAGCTCCGCCGGCGAGCGCATCATCGGCTCCTGGCAGGCCGGCGACCGTGAGGCGGCCTTCGCCCACTTCGGCCGGCGCTTCGACGACCTGGCCACCGAGGTCACCCTGATGGAGGAGCGCCTGGCCTCCGGAAGCGGCGACGCCCGCAAGATCAAGGCGCACGCGGCCGAGCTGGCCGAGACGCTGCCGACGGCGGCCGTGCTGGGCGACATCGATGCCCTGGCGGGCCGGTTGACCACCATCGCCGAGCACGCCGAGGCGACGGTCGCCGCGGAGCGCTCCCGGCGCGAGGAGCATCGGGCCACCCAGACCGCCCGCAAGGAGGCGCTGGCCGCCGAGGCCGAGGAGCTGGCCGCCAACTCGACGCAGTGGAAGGCCGCCGGCGACCGGTTCCGCGCGATCCTCGACGAGTGGAAGACGATCAGCGGCGTCGACCGCAAGGTCGACGACGCCTTGTGGAAGCGCTACTCCGCGGCCCGGGAAGCCTTCAATCGGCGGCGGGGATCGCATTTCGCCGAGCTCGACCGGGAACGCTCGGTGATCCGCCAGGCCAAGGAACGCCTGTGCGAGCGGGCCGAGGAGCTGTCCGATTCGACCGATTGGACCGCGACCAGCGCGGAATTCCGCAAGCTGCTGACCGAGTGGAAGGCGGCCGGGCGGGCGACCCGGGAGGTCGACGACGCCCTGTGGCGGCGGTTCAAGGCCGCCCAGGACGTGTTCTTCGCCGCCCGCAACGCCGTGACCGCGGAAAAGGACGCGGAGTTCCGCGCCAACGCGACCGCCAAAGAGGCGCTGCTGGCCGAGGCGGAGAAGCTGGACACCAGCAACCACGACGCCGCCCGGGCGGCGCTGCGCGCGATCACCGAGAAGTGGGATGCGATCGGCAAGGTCCCGCGCGAGCGGTCCGCCGAGCTGGAGCGCCGGCTGCGCGCCGTCGAGAAGAAGGTGCGCGACGCCGGCGACCCGGGTTGGTCCGACCCGCAGGCCCAGGCCCGCGCCGAGCAGTTCCAGGCCCGCGCCGAGCAATACGAACAGCAGGCCCATAAGGCCGCGGCGGCGGGCCGGACCAAGGAAGCCGACGAGGCTCGAGCCAACGCCGAGCAGTGGCGGCAGTGGGCGCAGGCGGCCGTCGAGGCCCTGACCCGCAAGCCCTAGAGGCGGTCAGGCGCCCTTGGGCGTTCCGGGGTCGTCGCCGTTCTCGATCGCGGCGGGCTTGTCCAGACCGTCGAGCAGCGAGGTCGACTGCTGCGCCGCGACGCGGCGCCGCTGTTCCTCGGCGGCCAGTTGCACGATGGTGCGCGACCAGACCACCCGGGCCCAGTGGTAGGTCAGCACGAGCACGGTCAGCCAGGCGACGATCAGGCCCCAGCCCGGCCCCGGGTGGCCCGCGGAGACCGTCTGACGCGACCAGATCGCCAGCATGCCCGCGGCGCCCGCGATGGCCGTGCCCGCCAACGCGACCCAGGCCAGCGCCCAGCGCCGCGTCACCAACGCCAGCATCGAGAAGCCCACACCGAATACCAGCGCCAGCCAGGCGAACACCCGCGACGGCAAGGCGACGGCGGCCGCGCCGGCGTGGTGGCTACCGAACAGCACGTCCCAGCCGCGCACGTCGCCGGTGTGCGGCAAGACGAACGACGCCAGCAGCACGAACACCAGGATCGACACGAAGAAGGCCCGCGGGCCGGGGTCGATTCCGCGGGCCACCCGGCGTTCGGCAGCCTCGATCTCGGTGCGCAGGGCGCCGAGCTGTGCGTCGTCGTGGTTCATCTCGTTGTTCATCGTGCACATCCAAGGGGTTCGGCCGGGCCGGCGGGCGGCCCGACTGCGGGCATGCCGAGGCCGGTGCCGCGCGGGCGCTGCCCGGTGGCGTGGGCATCGCCCGCCCGGGTGCGGCGATGCGCGACGACGCCCGCGTCGGCGATGAGGTGGTGGGGTGCGGCCCCGGTGATCACCGTGGTGACGATGTCACCGGGCCTGACCTCGCCTGGTGTGTCGACGGCGAAGTGCACCAGCCGGCCGTCGCGGGCCCGCCCGCTCATGCGGGCGGTGCGGCTGTCCTTGCGGCCTTCACCGGTGGCGACCAGCAATTCGACGGTCTGGCCGATCAACGCCTGGTTGCCCTCCAGCGAGATCGCCTCCTGCAGCTCGATCAGCCGCTCATAGCGTTCCTGCACAACGGCTTTCGGGATCTGCCCGTCGAGTTCAGCCGCCGGGGTGCCGGGCCGCTTGGAGTACTGGAAGGTGAACGCGGCCGAGAACCGGGCCGCACGCACCACGTCCAGCGTGGCGGCGAAGTCCGCTTCGGTCTCGCCGGGGAACCCGACGATCAGGTCGGTGGTGATGGCGGCGTGCGGCATGGCGGCCCGGACCCGGTCGATGATGCCGAGGTAGCGCTCGGCGCGGTACGAGCGCCGCATCGCGCGCAGCACCCGGTCGGATCCGGACTGCAGCGGCATGTGCAGGGCGGGGCAGACGTTGGGCGTCTGAGCCATGGCCTCGATGACGTCGTCGGTGAATTCGGCGGGATGCGGCGAGGTGAACCGCACCCGCTCCAGCCCGTCGATGTCGCCGCAGGCCCGCAGCAGACGGGCGAACGCGCCACGGTCGCGGGGCAGCTCCGGGTCGGCGAAGGACACCCCGTAGGCGTTGACGTTTTGGCCCAGCAGCGTGACCTCGAGCACGCCGTCGGCCACCAGCGACCTCACCTCGGCCAGGACGTCGTCCGGGCTGCGGTCGACCTCTTTGCCCCGCAGTGACGGGACGATGCAGAACGTGCAACTGTTGTTGCACCCGACCGAAACGGAAACCCAAGCGGCATAGGCGGATTCGCGTGCGCTGGGCAGTGACGACGGGAACTCCTGCAGCGCCTCGGCGATTTCGACCTGGGCGACCTTGTTGTGCCTGGCCCGCTCCAGCAGGGTGGGCAGCGATCCGATGTTGTGGGTGCCGAAGATGACGTCGACCCAGGGCGCCTTGCGCAGCAACGCGTCGCGGTCCTTTTGGGCCAGGCAGCCACCGACGGCGATCTGCATCTCGGGATTGCCACGCTTGCGCGGCGCCAGGTGGCTGAGGTTGCCGTACAGCTTGTTGTCGGCGTTCTCCCGGACCGCGCAGGTGTTGAACACGACCACGTCGGCGTCGGCACCCTCGGCCGCCCGCCGGTATCCGGCCGCTTCCAGCAGTCCCGCCAAGCGTTCCGAGTCGTGGACGTTCATCTGGCAGCCATAGGTGCGGACTTGGTAGGTGCGCGTGGGCGCGGCAGCGGCGGCCGCGTCCGCGGCCCCGGCGTCGCTCGCCACCATCGAAGTCACGGGGCCATGGTACGGCGGCCGGTCGGCGCGCGAGAAACCGCACGTCAGGGCTTAGACCCGGCGCCGCTCCCGTTCGGCCGCCAGCTCGGCGAAGACGACCTCGCACGCCATGTTCTGGCTGTAGCCACGGCGCGCCAGCATCCCCACCAGCCTGCGGGTCACCCGCGCATCGTCGTCGTTGAGCGTTTCCCGGCGCAGCTTGGACCGGACCAACTGCTCCGCCCGGTCCCGCTCGGCGCCGGCGTCGATCCCGGCGAGCACCGAGGTGATCACGTCGTTGTCGACACCCTTGGTGTGCAGTTCGGCGGCCAGGGCGCGCTTGCTTTTCCCGGCGTGGATGCGGCGGGACTGCACCCACTGCTGGGCGAAGTCGGCGTCGTCGATCAGGCCGACGGAGGCCAACCGGTCGAGGACCCGCTCGCTGACGTCGTCGGGATAGCCGCGTTGGGCCAGCCGGCCGCGCAGCTCCGCGCGGGTGCGCGCTCTCGCGGTGAGCAGGCGCAGGCACAGCGCCCGCGCCTGCTCCTCGCGGGAGGGCTCAGAAGTCGACGGGGGCGGGCAGGACGTCGTCATCGGTCACGACCGCGCCAATGCCGAGCTTTTCCTTGATCATCTTCTCGATCTCGTTGGCGACTTCGTCGTTTTCCTTCAAGAAGGTGCGGGCGTTCTCCTTGCCCTGGCCGAGCTGCTCGCCCTCATAGGTGAACCAGGAACCGGACTTGCGGATGAAGCCCTGCTCCACACCCATGTCGATCAGCGAGCCTTCCCGGCTGATGCCCTGGCCGTAGAGGATGTCGAACTCGGCCTGCTTGAAGGGTGGCGCCACCTTGTTCTTGACGATCTTGACCCGGGTGCGGTTACCGACCGCGTTGGTGCCGTCCTTGAGCGTCTCGATCCGGCGTACGTCCATGCGCACCGACGCGTAGAACTTCAAAGCCTTTCCACCCGTGGTGGTTTCGGGGCTGCCGAACATCACCCCGATCTTCTCGCGCAGCTGGTTGATGAAGATCGCGGTGGTGCCCGAATTGTTCAGCGCGCCAGTCATTTTCCGCAGCGCCTGGCTCATCAGCCGGGCCTGCAGCCCGACGTGGCTGTCACCCATCTCGCCTTCGAGCTCGGCGCGTGGCACCAGCGCGGCCACCGAGTCGATGACCAGGATGTCCAGCGCGCCGGAGCGGATCAGCATGTCGGCGATCTCGAGGGCCTGCTCCCCCGTGTCGGGCTGGCTGACCAGCAGGGAATCGGTGTCCACGCCGAGCTTCTTGGCGTACTCCGGGTCCAGGGCGTGCTCGGCGTCGATGAAGGCGGCGACGCCGCCGGCGGCCTGGGCGTTGGCCACCGCGTGCAGGGCGACGGTGGTCTTACCCGAGGATTCCGGGCCGTAGATCTCCACGACCCGGCCGCGGGGCAGCCCGCCGATGCCCAGGGCCACGTCCAGTGCGATGGATCCGGTGGGGATGATCGAAATCGGCTGACGCGTCTCGTCGCCGAGACGCATCACCGAGCCTTTGCCGTAGCTCTTTTCGATCTGGGCCATCGCCAGTTCGAGAGCCTTCTCGCGATCGGGGGCTTGCGCCATGGTGCCTCTCCTATAGTCGGTGTTCGTCTGACCGGTATCGGTCGGTTGGCGGTGACACTAGAGAAGGCCACCGACAAGTTGACTGGCCGAACGCTCACCACACTAGCCGAACAGGTGTTCGATTCAAGTTCGACACGCCGTTGTGCCCCCGGCACGTGTGGCAACATCGGCTCCCGAAAGGCGCCGACGGGCCTTCTCGGGGCCGATCTGCCCGGGAGGCGGTCGCGAACCCATGGACATCTCCGCCCAGCTGGCCGAAACGGCTTCATACGGAGGCTTTTTCGCTCTGACCGTGGGCGGGGACGCGGCGGGATGGCATCCGGTCGCCCGGTCCTACGCCGACGGTTGCGCCGACCTGGTCGAGGCCACCGCCCGCCGCTACCACACCACGGACCTGCGGATCGGCGCGTCGCTGGTTCACCTCGCCCACGCCGCCCGGCTGTGGTCACCGGTGCTCGCCTGCGCGATCGGCCACGGCGTCGTCCCCGACCTCGATGACCTGCACCGCGCCGACGACGATGCCCGGCTCCGACTGCCCAGACCCGACGGCACGGCCGTCGATTCGCCCGACGCGCTGTACCGGGCCGTGGTCGACGAGCACCTGCAACCGCTCGCCGCCGGCCTGCGGGTCAACCTGGCGCCCGCCCTGCTCGCGGGCAACATCGCCTCGGCGCTGGTGGGCGCCGCGCGGGCCCTGATGGCGGCCCGGCCCGACCTGCGCACCGCGACCGTCGGTATGACCGAGTCGCTGCTGGACACCGGCGTGCTGGCCGGTTCCGGCGTCATCACCGGCCCGCAGCTGGGTTTCCGGCGCCGCAGCTGCTGCCTGTTCTATCGGCTGCCCGGGGGCTCGCTGTGCGGTGACTGCGTGCTGCACCGGGTGCCGCGATAGGGCCGATCGGGCGCGGAGGTCGTTTGCCGCTGTCCCGCCGGGGTATCTGGCCACCATGTCCTCAGCCGCAACACCGTCCCTGCGCGCCATCGCGTTGATCTGCTCGTTGAAGAAGAGCCCGGCGCCGTCCAGCAGCGAGCTGCTCGCCGACCAAGTGCTCGATCAGCTGCGCGGCGCGGGCGTCGAGGGTGAAAAGGTGCGCTGCGTCGACCTGAACCTGCTGCCGGGCGTCGAGGCCGACATGGGCCCGGGCGACGAGTGGCCGGCGCTGCTGGACAAGGTCAAATCGGCGGACATCGTCATCGTCTCGACGCCGACCTGGGTCGGCCACATGTCCAGCGTCGCCCAGCGCGTCCTGGAGCGCCTCGACGCCGAGCTGTCCGACACCGACGACGCGGGACGGCCGGCGATGGTGGGCAAGGTGGCGCTGGCCGCGGTCGTGGGCAACGAGGACGGGGCGCACAAGATCGTGGCCGATCTCTTCCAGGCGCTCAACGACATCGGGTTCTCGATCGCCGCGCAGGGCTGCACCTACTGGAACGGCGAGGCCATGCAGGGCACGGACTACACCGACCTCGACGACGTGCCGGAGGCGGTCGCGTCGGCCACCGGGAATGCGGCGCGCAACGCCGTGCACCTGGCCACCGTGCTGCGGCAGAACGGCTACCCGGCCTACGAATGACGGGCGGCGGTCACCACTGCTCCCGCGGTACGTCGAAGTCGACGCACAACGCCCGCCACACGTCGCGGGGCTCGATGCCCGCCTCGATGGCCTGGGCGGCCGTGCGTCCGCCGAAGCCGCTCAGCACGTGATCCACCAGCACCGAGGACCCGTAGGTGGTGCCGAAGCGCAGCACCACCCGCTCGTGAAACTCCGTTAGCCGCACGCCAGCCAACATACCCAGCCCGCCTGGAACGGACACCTGAGCGCGCAGGCACCTACCTCCAGCTGGCCGGCAGATCGATGATGTGGTTCGGGCAGTCCTCGTGGACCGCGATCGACATGATGTCGCGCGCGCGTTGGGCCGACATGGTGGCCCGCAGCTGCATGAAGGTGTATTCGGCCGGGGCCAGTCCCTGTTGGGCGGCGGCAGGGTCGTCCATCAACTGGCATGCCTGCTGTTCCTCGGGACTGTCGGCGTGCGCGACGGCCGCACCGGCCAGCGAGCCGGCCAGCAGGGCGCCGGCGGCGATTGTCGTGACGATCCTCATCGAATGCCTCCCGTGCCTCCCGCCGAAGCATAAGGCGTCCCGGGCGGCGCGCCGCCGATCATCCGGCCACCGCAAGGGCGTCGCGGCACACCCGGACCGGATCGGCGACGTCGGCGATGCCGGCGGCCGCGGTCTGGGCCGCCGCCCGGTAGCGCGGCGACGACAGCACCTCGTTGACCGCGGCCACCAACGCGTCGGCGGTCAGCGGCCGGATCAGCCGCGCGCTGCCCTGGCGCAGCACCCGGTTGGCGATCTCCCACTGGTCGCCGCCGCCGGGCACCACCACCAGCGGCACGCCGGCCAGCAGCGTCTTGGCCACCATGCCGTGGCCGCCGCCGCAGATCACCAGGTCGGCGTGCGCGAGCAGCGCGTCCTGGCGTCCCAGGCCGACCGCCGCCCAGGGCGGCACCGTCAGTTCCGGTCCGTCCAGCCGTGACACCAGCAGGCGCGAGCCCGCCGGCATGGTCTCCCCCGGCGTCAGGCACCCCAACGCGACCTCGGCCAGGCCTTCGGTTCCGATCAGCGCGGTCGACGGCGCGATGACCACCACCGGCCCGGAGCCGGCCGGGACCTCGAGGACCCGGTCGGTCGGCTCGAAGTGCAACGGCCCGACCAGGACGGCCTCTGCCGGCCAGTCCGGGCGGGGAACCTCCAGCGCGGGCAGCGTCGCGATCAGCCGCCGCAGCGGCCCGGGATCGCGGACGGGCAGGCCGATCTCCGCGCGCGCCATCCCGCGTTGGCGCAGCCCGGCCCGCCAGGATCGCGCCGTCAGCGCGCGCATCGCGGCGTCGCGTAGCCGGCCCCGGATGCCGGTGCCCGGCGCCAGGCCACTGCCGATCGGCGGGAGCCCTTTGGACGGCAGGTACAGCGGGTGCGGGTTGAGTTCGATCCACGGGATGCCCAGCAGTTCGGCGGCCATGCCGCCGCCGGCGGTGATGACGTCGGACACCACCAAATCGGGCGCGAGTTCGCGCAGCGCGGGCACGTTGAGCACGGCCATCCGCGCGGCGCGCCGGTGGATCCTGGCCCCGGCGTCGACGTCGTCGTCGGTGGCGGCCAGCCCGTCCAGCGCGACGGCGGCGATGCCGGCGCCGCGGGCGGCGTCGAGCCATTCGGCTCCGGTGAAGATCGTGGGCTCGTCGCCGGCTTCGGCGAAGCGTTGGCACAGCGCGATCGCCGGGAACGAATGCCCGGGATCCGGCCCGGCGACCACGGCGACGCGCATCGTGCTTACCCTGCCACAGCGCGACGCGGCCACGCGCCTACGCTGACAAGATGACCGAGCTGACTGGGACCACCGTTGCGAACACCCGCACGGTCGAAGGCTTTCTGAATGCGCTGCAGGAGGCGGATTACGACGCCGCGGACGCCGCGCTGGCCGACGACCTCGTCTACGAAAACGTCGGCCTGCCCACCATCCACGGCAGGGCCAGGGCCATCAAGCTGTTTCGCCAAATGGAAGGCCGCGCGGCCTTCGAGGTGAAGATCCACCGCATCGCGGCCGACGGCGGCGCGGTGCTCACCGAACGCACCGATGCGCTGATCTTCGGCCCGCTGCGTCTGCAGTTCTGGGTGTGCGGCGTGTTCGAGGTCCACAACGGGCGAATCACGCTGTGGCGGGACTACTTTGACTTTTTCGACATGCTCAAGGCCACCGCGCGTGGCCTGGCGGCACTGGTGGTCCCGTCGCTGAAAGCGACGTTCTGACACCGCGTTTGGCCGACTAGCCGGTCCCGCGCAGTCCGCCGAGTTCATCGAAGGCCTGCGCCCAACCGAGGAGCCGGTCCGTCGCCCCGGCCAGCTCCGCGCGGTAATGCTGCGACGCGGCCGACCCGTCCCCGTTCGCCGACGACACCAATTGCGCTGCCGCGGTGACCATTTCGTTGTATTGACGAACGCCGGCGGACAGCTGCGCGGTGAACGCGTTGATGGTGGGCACCAGATGCGTCCGGGATTCCGCGCTGGCCTGTGCCGCCCGCTCCATCGACACCACCTGCGCGGCGGTGGACGCCATGGCGGCCGAGGTCCTGGTGGCGGCGGCGGTCAGGTCGCGAATCTCGGCGGTCGGCAACATCGCGCCCCGCTCGATCACCGCCACCAGAGACGAAAATCCGCGCTCCGAGGCGCCCAGCGCGTACATCGCCGGGCGCGCCGCCGAACCCGGTGGCGGTAGCCGGCGCGCGGTGGTGGTCAGGGGCACCGGCAGCGGCTCGGACCGCAGCCAGCGGTAGCGAAGCAGCAACAGCGTCGCCGGGATGGCCATGAAAACCGCGACGCCGCCGGTGATTTCGAGCAGCAGCGCAAACCAGCCCCAGGCCGCGAGCAGCATCGTCACCGCCGCCCAGAACACACATCCGGCGCTGAAGATCAGGCCCCAGCGCAAGGCGCGCCGGCGGCGGCGCAGCTGGCGTGCGCGCGGGTCGGCGGCGGCGCTGAGCTTGCGGGCCACCACGTCGGAAAGGTCGGCCGCGGTGGCCAGTCCCCGGTGCAGCAGCGCGCGCCACGGACCGGGCTGCGACGCCTTCACCGCCATGACGCTCCGACTACTGGCCAAGTGGCTTCTCGGTGACCGAGCCGCCGGCGCTCTCCGCGGGTGCGGGCGTCGCCGGGGTGGTCCCCGCGGCCGGCGTCCCGCCGGTCGGCAGGGCCTCACCGCGCATCGAGGCGCGAATCTGTTCCAGCCGGGAATGACCGGCCATCTGCACGCCGGCCTGCTCGACCTCGAGCATCCGGCCCTGCACCGAACCCTGGGCGAGCTCGGCCGCCCCGATCGCGTTGGCGTAGCGGCGCTCGATCTTGTCGCGCACCTCGTCGAGGCTGGGGACGTTGCCGGGGGCGGCGAGATCGCTCATGGACTGCAGTGAGGCGCTCACCTGTTCCTGCATCTTGGCCTGCTCGAGCTGGCTGAGCAGCTTGGTGCGCTCGGCGATCTTCTGCTGCAGCATCATGGCGTTCTGCTCGACGGCCTTCTTGGCCTGCGCGGCGGCCCCCAGCGCCTGGTCGTGCAGCGTCTTGAGGTCTTCGACGCTCTGCTCGGCGGTCACCAGCTGGGCGGCGAACGCCTCGGCGGCGTTGTTGTATTCGGTCGCCTTGGCGGTGTCGCCGGCCGCGGTGGCCTGGTCGGCCAGCGTCAACGCCTGACGCACGTTGACCTGCAGCTTCTCCACGTCCGCCAGCTGACGGTTGAGCCGCATCTCCAGCTGCCGCTGGTTGCCGATGACCTGCGCGGCCTGCTGGGTCAGCGCCTGATGCGTGCGCTGCGCTTCCTCGATGGCCTGCTGGATCTGCACTTTCGGGTCGGCGTGCTCGTCGATCTTGGCGTTGAACAGCGCCGTGAGGTACTTCCACGCCTTGACGAACGGATTGGCCATGAGTTAGCTCCACCTTCGCTTCTTGGGATCCGGAGGGTCCCCGGATGGGCCTGAACGGCTCTGCGCCTGTCGCTCAATTTAATGGGTCGGCGCCGATCGCCCCACCCCTTACGCGGGATCGGGCCCCGGCGCTCAGGCCAGCGCCAGCGACGCCACCGGGGGGATGACGACCTTGATGCTGGTGCCGCCCGCCCCGTCCGTGGGCGCGCCGACGGCCGTGCGCTCCTCGCTGGCCATCCGCTCGCCGGCGTGGATCAGAACCGACGACAACGGGACGTCCAGTGCGTCACAGATGGCGTTCAGCAGCTCGCTCGAGGGCTCCTTGCGGCCGCGCTCCACCTCGGACAGGTAGCCGAGGCTCACCCGCGCCGAATCGGAGACCTCGCGCAGCGTGCGGCCCTGTGTCGTGCGGGCCTCGCGCAACACGTCGCCGATGACCTCGCGCACCAATGGCGCCATCCCGCCCTCCTTCGTCCGTCGTCCCTGCGCGGCACGTACTGCCGCGGCGGGCGCTCACTAGGTGAACGCCGAGAGCGGTGATCTGGTTCCCGGTCGGCGCCGGAGAATCAGCCGGGTGTGCGGCGCACTTCCCGGACGGTCGACACGACGTAGTCGATGCCGGTGATCACCGTCAGGACGATCGCCGCGCCCATCACCACCGCCGCGACCACCCGGAACGGCCCCGGCGATCCCGTCCAGGGCAGCACGAACAATCCGATGGCCAGCACCTGCACCACGGTCTTCAGTTTGCCGCCCCAGCTGGCCGGGATGACGCCGCGGCGGATGACGGCCAGCCGCAGCACGGTCACCCCGAATTCGCGCGTCAGGATCAGCACCGTCACCCACCACGGCAGCTCCCCCAGCATCGAGAGCCCGATCAGCGCCGACCCCACCAGCGTCTTGTCGGCGATCGGATCGACGAAGGCGCCGAATTCGGTCGCCATGCCGTAGTTGCGGGCCAGCAGCCCGTCCAGCCGATCGGTGATGCAGGCGACCGCGAAAATGACGAAAGCGACGACGCGGAAACCGGTTTCGCGGCCGTCACCGGCAAACAGGCCCAGCAGGAAGACCGGCACCAGCACCAGCCGCAACAGGGTCAGGGTATTGGCCAGGTTGGCGATGTTTGCGCGGCCCGGCGGTCCAGTTAGCGGACCCGTCTGCGGCTGCCCCGACACGGCAACAGAATAGCGGTTGACCAGCACCGCCGTCCGAGATGTCGATACTGTTAGCCGTGAGCAGAAGTCCGCAGCGATATCGGCCGCTGGTTCGGCGCGCGCGAACCTCCGATGTTCCGGCCATCAAGCGCCTGGTCGACACCTACGCCGGGAAGATCCTGCTCGAGAAGAATCTCGTGACGCTGTACGAGGCCGTGCAGGAGTTCTGGGTGGCCGAACACCCGGATTTTCCAGGCCGGGTGGTCGGGTGCGGGGCGCTGCACGTGTTGTGGTCCGACCTCGGCGAGGTCCGCACCGTCGCGGTCGATCCGGAGATGACCGGCCACGGGATCGGCCACGCGATCGTCGACCGGCTGCTCGAGGTCGCCCGCGAGCTCGCGCTGAAGCGGCTGTTCGTGTTGACGTTCGAGACCGAGTTCTTCGCCCGGCATGGCTTCACCGAGATCGAGGGCACGCCGGTGACCGCCGAGGTGTTCGAGGAGATGTGCCGCTCCTACGACATCGGCGTCGCCGAGTTCCTGGACCTCAGCTACGTCAAGCCGAACATTCTCGGCAACTCGCGGATGCTGCTGGTGCTTTAAGCGGACTAGTCGACGTCGGGGTCGCCGCCGTCGGCGTCGCTGCCGCCGCGGATCAGCGCCAGCGTTCCGGCCAGCTCGTCGGGCTTGATCAGCACCTCGCGCGCCTTGGAACCCTCCGAGGGCCCGACGATGCCGCGGGTCTCCATCAGGTCCATCAGCCGGCCGGCCTTGGCGAAGCCGACGCGCAGCTTGCGCTGCAGCATCGACGTGGAGCCGAACTGGCTGGACACCACCAGCTCGACGGCCTGCAGGAACACGTCCATGTCGTCACCGATGTCGGGGTCGACGTCGGTGCGTTCGCCGGTGGGCTTGGCGGCGGTGACGCCCTCGGTGTACTCGGGCTCGGCCTGGTCCTTGCAGGCCGTGACGACGGCGTGGATCTCCTCGTCGGTGATGTACGCGCCCTGCAGCCGGATCGGCTTGCCCGCGCCCATCGGCAGGAACAGGCCGTCGCCCATGCCGATCAGCTTCTCCGCGCCGGCCTGGTCGAGGATGACGCGGCTGTCGGTGAGCGACGACGTCGCGAACGCCAGCCGGGACGGGACGTTCGTCTTGATCAGGCCGGTGACCACGTCCACCGACGGCCGCTGGGTGGCCAGCACCAGGTGAATGCCGGCGGCGCGGGCCTTCTGGGTGATCCGCACGATGGCGTCCTCGACGTCGCGGGGCGCGGTCATCATCAGGTCGGCCAGCTCGTCGACGATCGCCACCACATACGGGTAGGGCCGGTACTCGCGCTGGCTGCCCAGCGGCGCGGTGATCGCGCCCGAGCGCACCTTCTCGTTGAAGTCGTCGATGTGGCGCACCCGGGAGGCCTGCATGTCCTGGTAGCGCTGCTCCATCTCCTCGACCAGCCACGCCAGCGCGGCCGCCGCCTTCTTGGGCTGGGTGATGATCGGGGTGATCAGGTGCGGAATGCCTTCGTACGGGGTGAGTTCCACCATCTTCGGGTCGATCAGGATCATCCTGACCTCTTCGGGGGTGGCGCGCGCCAGCAGCGAGATCAGCATCGAGTTGACGAAGCTGGACTTACCGGATCCCGTGGAGCCGGCCACCAGCAGGTGCGGCATCTTGGCCAGGTTGGCCGAGATGAAGTCGCCCTCGATGTCCTTGCCGAGCCCGATCACCAGCGGGTGGTGGTCGCGCCGGGTCGACGGGGCGGTGAGGACGTCGGCCAGCCGCACCATTTCCCGGTCGGTGTTGGGCACCTCGATGCCCACGGCCGACTTGCCCGGGATCGGCGCCAGCATGCGCACGCTCTCGGTGGCCACCGCGTACGCGATGTTCTTCTGCAGCGCAGTGATCTTCTCGACCTTCACGCCCGGCCCCAGCTCGACCTCGTAGCGGGTGACGGTCGGCCCGCGGGTGCAGCCGGTGACGGCGGCGTCCACCTTGAACTGGGTGAGCACCTCGGTGATGGCGTCGGCCATGACGTTGTTGGCGGCGCTGCGCTTCTTCGGCGGGTCCCCCGCAACCAGCAGGTTCAGCGACGGCAGCGTGTAGGGGCCCTCGACGACCCGGTCCAGTTCCACGGTGTCGTGCTTGTCCGCGGACCGGCCGCGCTTGCGGCCCCGCGCAGAGGGCTGGATGGCGGGCTCGGGCATCGTCGGGATGTCGTCCTGCAGCGCGGCCTGGGCGTCGTCGTCCGGGGACCACGCCGGCGCGGGCGGCTCGTCCGGGATGGGCGGCGCCTCGTCGTGGTGGCCGTCGCGGTCGGCCCCGTCGTCGTCGAACTCGTCGGCATAGTCGTAGGGCTCGTCGTCGTAGTCCTCGTCGACGAACCGGGTGTGGAACAGGTTGCGCATCACCACCGGCACCTCGCGGATGGTGGTGCCGGTCAGCAGCAGCAGGCCGAACATGAAGCCGATGAACAGCAGCGGCGCCGCGATCCACGGCGTGAGCCCGTCCGAGAGCGGGCCGCCGATGGCGAAGCCGATGAAACCGGCCGCGCGGCGGCGGGCGTCGGGGTCGCCCGGCGACCCGGACCACAGGTGGCGCAGCCCGAGCACCGAGAGGGTGATCAGGCTGGCGCCCAGGATCAGCCGGGGCCGCACATCGGGGTTCGGTTCGGTGCGCATCAGCGTCACCGCCACCGCCGCGGTGGCGACCGGCAGCGCCAGCACGCCCGCGCCGATGAAGGTCCGCAACGCCATGTCGATCCACGTCCCGACCGGCCCGGCGGCGTGGAACCACGAGCTCGCCGCGACCACCACGGAAAAGCCCAGCAGCAGCAGCGCGATGCCGTCGCGGCGATGCCCGGGGTCGATGTCGTGGGCCCGCCCGATCGACCGGGCCGCGCCGCCGGTCCCCCGCGCGGCCATCATCCAGACGGCGCGCATGGCGCGACCGCAGGTCAGCCCGGCGGAAACCAGCGGCGCCTGCTGACGCCGCCTGGCGGGCTTACCGGCCTTCTTGCGGGGCGCCGCCGGGCGCGCTCCCCGCGACCCGCTGGGGCGCGATGTGGCCTTTGACCTGCTCGTTCGGCTTCCGGAGCGGGCGGCGGTCTTACTGGGCATGCCGGCAAGCGTAGTCGCAACGGCATCATCTACACCACCCGCCACACTGGTAACCGCCCGGCTTGTCGGGCATGGCCCGGATCGGCCCCCAAATCGCGTGAGTAGGGTGACATCCGGTTGCAAAAAGTCGTGCTCGTCACCCACCCCCGCAGCGCCCAGGAGGCCATCAATGCCCGTTGTCGTCGTCGCCACCTTGACTGTCAAACCCGAGTCGGTCGACACCGTTCGCGACATCCTCACGCGGGCCGTCGAAGAGGTGCACGACGAGCCGGGCTGCCAGGTGTATTCGTTGCACCAGTCGGGTGAGACGTTCGTGTTCGTCGAGCAGTGGGCCGACGCCGAGGCGCTCAAGGCGCACAGCACCGCACCGGCGGTCACCAAGATGTTCACCGCGGCCGGCGAGCACCTGGACGGGGCGCCCGACATCAAGATGCTGCAGCCGGTCCTGGCGGGCGATGCGGCCAAAGGGCAGTTGCGGCCCTGATGGCCCGGTCGTCGGAAGGGCCCCTGAAGGGCAAGGTCGCCTTCATCACCGGCGCGGCGCGCGGGCAGGGCCGCGCGCACGCGGTGCGGCTGGCCGCCGACGGCGCGGACATCATCGCCGTCGACCTGTGCGACCAGATCGCCAGCGTCCCCTACGCGCTGGCCACGCCGGAGGACCTGGCGGCCACCGTGAAGCTGGTGGAAGACACCGGCGCACGCATCGTGGCGCGGCAGGGCGACGTCCGCGTCCGCGAATCGCTGTCGGCGGCGCTGCAGGCCGGCCTGGACGAATTCGGCCGGCTGGACATCGTGGTGGCCAACGCCGGGATCGCCCCCATGCAATCCGGTGACGACGGTTGGCACGACGTCATCAACGTCAACCTGACCGGCGTCTACCACACCATCAAGGTCGCGATACCCACGATGGTCAAGCAGGGCACCGGCGGGTCGATCGTGTTGATCAGTTCGAGCGCGGGGCTGGCCGGGGTCGGCAGCCCGGACGCCGGCTCCGTCGGCTATGCCGCCGCCAAGCACGGGGTGGTCGGGCTGATGCGGGTCTACGCGAATCTTCTTGCCGGACAGATGATTCGGGTCAATTCGATCCATCCCTCCGGGGTCGAGACGCCGATGATCAACAACGAGTTCACCCGCGAATGGCTGGCCAAGATGGCGGCCGCGACCGACACGCCGGGGGCGATGGGCAACGCCATGCCGGTCGAGGTGCTCGACGTCGAGGACATCGCCAACGCGGTGGCGTGGCTGGTGTCCGACCAGGCTCGCTACATCACCGGCGTGACCCTGCCCGTCGACGCGGGTTTCCTGAACAAGTAGTCGCCATGGCACGAAACCCGGTTGCGCAGACGGCATTTGGCCCGATGGTGCTGGCCGCCGTCGAGCAGAACGAGGCGCCAGGACGCCGCCTGGTCGACGACGACTTCGCCGAGCTCTTCCTGCCCGCCCCGCTGCGGTGGCTCGTCGGCGCCACCCGCTTCGCACCGGTGCGTCGGCTGCTGATCCGCGGCTCGGAGTTCACCGGTCCGGGTTTATGGGCAAACCTGGCCTGCCGCAAGCGTTTTATCGCCGACAAGCTCAAGGAGTCGCTCGACGACATCGACGCCGTCGTCATCCTCGGGGCGGGCCTCGACACCCGCGCCTACCTGTTGACGCGGCGGGTCCGCATCCCGGTGTTCGAGGTCGATCTGCCGGTGAACGTCGCGCGCAAGTTCAAGACGGTCCGCCGCGTACTCGGCGAATTGCCGCTGTCGGTCCGGTTGGTGGCGTTGAACCTCGAGCATGACGACCTGCTCACCTCGCTGGCCGAGCACGGTTATCGCACCGACTACCGGGTGTTCTTCATCTGCGAGGGCGTCACGCAGTACCTCACCGAGGCGACCGTGCGGCGCACCCTGGACGGCTTGCGCGCGACCGCGCCCGGCAGCCGATTGGTGTTCACCTACGTGCGTAGGGATTTCATCGACGGCACCAATCGCTACGGCACCCGCACGCTGTACCGCACCGTGCGCGAGCGGCGCCAGCTGTGGCATTTCGGGCTGGAGCCCGACGAGGTGGCCGCGTTCCTGGGCGAGTACGGCTGGCGGCTGGTGGAACAGGCCGGTCCCGACGAGCTCGTGCAGCGCTACGTCGAGCCCACCGGCCGCAAACTCAAGGCCTCGCAACTGGAGTGGTCGGCCTACGCCGAGAAGATCTAACCGCCGCGGTTTGCGCGACACGTAAACGTCTGCGACGACACGCCGCTTGAGTCCAAGGGATGGATGCAACACCTTTCCCGTAGGAGTGTTGCATGCAAGGCTCACTGCCACCGTCGCG
>NZ_QMEV01000026.1 GCF_003284935.1 Mycobacterium colombiense | reverse complement strand
GGCGGGGCCGAAGACGTCCATCGACAAGGACGGCCTCTACGCCGTGGGTAGCGACATCGTGCCGGGCATTTACAGCTCCGGCGGCCCCGTCGGCGACGGCACCTGCTACTGGAAGCGGACCGGCAATCCCGACGGCACCATCATCGACAACGCCATGTCCAAGAAGCCCCAGGTCGTGCAGATCGATCCGGGCGACAAGGCGTTCAAGACCTCGGGCTGCCAGCCCTGGCAGCTGACGCCCGATGCGGCGCTGCCGCCCAGCGCGCCCCCCGCGGGTGTGCAGGGCACGCTCGGCATCCTCAACAGCCTCCTGGGCGGGGGTGCCCAGCGGGCGCCCTCGGCCTCGCCGGCCCCGCAGGCCCCGGCCCCGCAGGCTCCGGCTGCTTCCCCGGCTTCGCCGTCTTCGTCGGCCCCGGCCGGTTCACCGGCGCCGCAAGCCGCGCATTCCTGATCGACCGTAAAGCGCCCGACGCTGGACCCGCCGCGTTCCGCGGCCCGGCAGTTTTCGCTACCGTGGCGCCGTGGCACCTACGCAGCGGATCGTCGTCGTCGGCGCCGGCGTCAGCGGGCTGACGTCGGCCATCTGCCTCGCCGAGGCGGGCTGGCCGGTACGGGTCTGGGCGGCCGCGACGCGGAAGCGGACGACATCGGCGGTGGCCGGCGCCGTCTGGCTTCCCCCACGACCCGCCGCGCGCGCGGCCGAGACGCTGGCCTGGACCGAGCACTCGCTGCGGGTGTTCACCGATCTTGCCGGCAATCCCGACTCCGGGGTGCAGCTGGCTCCGGCGCTGGCCGTCGGGGAGCTGACCGCGAGCGAGGCGATGTCATCGGCGGCGGCGTTGATCCCCGACCTGCGTGCGGCCGACAGGGTGGATCTGCCCGAGGGCTCCGGCACCGGGTTCCGCGCGACCCTGCCGATGATCGACATGCCGCACTATCTCGACTACCTGACCCGGCGGCTGGCAACGGCCGGCTGCGAAGTCGAGGAGCGTCCCGTGCGGTCCCTCGAGGAGGCCGCCGACGCCGCCGAGATCGCGGTCAACTGCGCAGGGCTCGCCGCGGGAGCGCTGACCGGTGACGACACCGTGCAGCCGTTGTTCGGCCAGCACGTGGTGCTCACCAATCCCGGTCTGCGGCAATTGTTTCTGGAAATCAACGGCGGCCCGGACTGGACCTGTTACTTCCCCCATCCGCACCGGGTGGTGTGTGGGGGCATCAGCATCCCCGGGCGTTGGGACACCGCGGCCGACCCTGACATCACCGAACGCATCCTGCAGCGCTGTCGCCGGATCGAGCCGCGACTCAACGACGCCGACGTGATCGAGGTGATCACCGGCCTGCGTCCCGACCGCCCGGCGGTGCGGCTGGAAGCCGAGCCGCTGGGTGGGGCGCGGTGCATCCACAATTACGGGCACGGCGGCAACGGCGTCACCTTGTCGTGGGGTTGTGCGCGCGACGTGGTGCGCCTGGCCAACGGCGGCTAGCGTCGGGCGCCGGTACGCCGAATCACCAAGGACAGCAACCAACTAACGATCGACAGCACGATCGCGGCCCAGATCGCCGTCCACCAAAAGTGATCGATCTGCAGTCCCCAGTGCGTGGTGTGCTCGGTGATCCGCGCGGTGATCCACAGCATCAGCGCATTGACGACGACATGGAACAGGCCGAGCGTCAGGATGTACAGCGGGATCGACAGGATCTGCACGATCGGTTTGATGAACGCGTTGACCAACCCGAAGATCACGGCAACGACGAAGACGATGCCGACGCGCTCCAGCTTCGTGTCGCCGCCGACGAACGTGATCCCATGGACGAATTTCGTGACCAGCCATAGCGCGAAACCGGTCAGTGTGGCGCGAAGCAGGAAAGGGCCCATGCGCACGATCCTCTCACCCGGCGTGCGCGAACGGCGGCTTGTTGACTGTTGGGTTCCTCGCTAAGCGTCGCCGCGCTGCGCCGCCAGGTACTTCACCATCTGGCACAGGTTCACCACGGCCGCGCTCAACTTGTAAATCGTGGCGTCCCGATCCTCCAAACACGACTGCCAGTCGGGGAACTCCTGCGGGGCTTTGTGGTTGTCGGCGTTGAGGTGCATTTTCTGCTCGATCTGGTCGCACAGATCCGCGAGGGTCAACTGTCCGGGCGCGCTGCTATCGGAGAACCATTGGTCAGTCATCTCGGATCGTCGCCTTCCAGTAATCCAAGCTTTCCCCTCAGGTTATCGGGCCGACCGCCACGAGGATTGAGCGGCCGCTCAGTTCAGGTTGTAGAAGCGCTGCGCGTTCAGCCCGCCGATCTTCTCCCGGGAGTCCTCACGAAGGTCGGTTCGCGTGCGCAGGTGTTTGGTGCTCTCCGGCCACTCACCGTCCCAGTGCGGGTAATCGCTGGCGAACATGATGAAGTCGTCACCCAGCACGTCGATCACGCCGGGCAGGATCGGTTCCTCCGGTTCGCACGTCACCCAGATGTTTCCGGCGGCCAGATAGTCGTGCGGGTCGCGCCGCCAGCCGCCCTGGACCCAATCGCCGCGCTTTTCGTAGTGCTCGTGCAGCCGATCGATGAAGAACGGGACCCAGCCCGCGCCGGCCTCGAGGAAGGCGACCCGCAACGCTGGGTGGCGCTCGAAGACGCCGCCGGAGACCATCGCGGTCATCGCCGTCATCTGGTCGAACGGGAAACTGATGCAGTGCACCTGAATGTAGTTCGTGAAGCGGTCCACACCGATCTTGGGCAGGTGGATGCCCGGGGCGCCGTGCACACCCAACGGCATGCATAGGTCGACGGCGGCGGCGTAGAACGGATCGAGGTCGGGGTGGTCGAGGTTGCGGTTCTTGAGTGCCGGCGGCACTAAAGTGGCTACCAGCCCAAGCTCTTTGGCTTCGGTCATGACGTCGATGCCGACGCGGCCGTGCTCGATCGGTGTCACGGCGACGCCGCGCAGCCGGCCACCGGACGCGGCGCAGTAGTCCGCGATCCACTGGTTGTACAACCGCGAGAATCCCGCGGCGAACTCTGGGTCCTCGAGGCTGGGCGCGCACAGCCCCATGCTCGGATACAGCACCATCGTGTCGATGTGATCGCGATCGGCGTCCCCCAGCACGCCCTCGGGTGAGCGGCAGTTGATGTCGGGCGCCTTGCTGATTCCGTGTTCGGGCGGGCACCCCGCGCCCGGCCCCGTGTCCTCGGGGTAGTTGCGGCCCTCGAGCGTCAACCCCGGCCGACCGTCCGTGCTGGGCTTGACGTGCTCCGGCCATCGTCTGATCGCTTCGACTGCCAGCGAGGAATTCTCGGCCACGTGTCCGTCGGCGTCGATGATCCGCATGTATCCGGAACTTACTCCCGCAGTCCACATCGTGGAACAAGTCGCGCCGGCGCGCTGGGTAGGCCACGATGCTGACGTGACCACACAAAGTCCTCAAAAGAAGTTGACCGCCGATCAGCGAAACTCCTTCATCGCGGCGTTGCTCGGCTGGACGATGGACGCCTTCGATTACTTCATCGTGGTGCTCGTGTACGCCGACATCGCCAAGACGTTCCACCACAGCAAGGCCGAGGTCGCCTTCGTCACGACGGCCACCCTCATCATGCGGCCCGTCGGCGCACTGCTGTTCGGGCTGTGGGCCGACCGCGTCGGCAGGCGCCTGCCGCTGATGGTCGACGTGATGTTCTATTCCGTGGTCGGCTTTTTGTGCGCGTTCGCGCCCAACTTCACCGTGCTGGTGATCCTGCGACTGTTGTACGGCATCGGCATGGGCGGCGAGTGGGGGCTGGGCGCCGCGCTCGCCATGGAAAAGGTTCCCGTCGAGCGGCGCGGGTTCTTCTCCGGGCTGCTGCAGGAGGGGTACGCCTTCGGCTACCTGCTGGCCAGCGTCGCCTCCCTGGTGGTCATCGACTGGATCGGGCTGTCGTGGCGGTGGCTGTTCGGTCTGAGCATCGTTCCCGCCCTGATCAGCTTGGTCATCCGCTACCGCGTGGAGGAGTCCGAGGTGTGGGAAGCCGCGCAGGATCAGATGAAGCTCACCAGCACCCGGATCCGCGACGTGCTGCGCAGCGGCGCCATCATTCGGCGGTTCATCTACCTGGCGCTGCTGATGACGGCTTTCAACTGGATGAGCCACGGCACGCAGGACGTCTACCCCACCTTCCTGGGGGCGCACGCCAATCAGGGTGCCGGGCTGTCCAGCACGACGGTCAAGTGGATCGTGGTGGTCTACAACGTCGGCGCCATCGTGGGGGGCTTGGTCTTCGGCACGCTGTCGCAGCGATTCAGCCGGCGCTACACCGTCGTATTCTGTGCCATCCTGGCGCTGCCCATCGTCCCGTTGTTCGCGTACTCGCGCGGCGCGGCGATGCTGTGCCTGGGTTCGTTCTTGATGCAGCTCTTCGTGCAGGGCGCGTGGGGGGTGATCCCCGCCCACCTCACCGAGATGTCCCCGGACGCCATCCGCGGACTCTACCCCGGGGTGACCTACCAGCTGGGAAACCTGCTGGCGGCGTTCAACCTACCGATCCAGGAACGCCTCGCCGAATCACACGGCTACCCGTTCGCGTTGGCCGCGACGATCGTGCCGGTCCTGATCGCGGTCGCGGCGCTGACACTGATCGGGAAGGACGCCACCGGAATCCGGTTCGGCACCACCGAAACCGCCTTCTTCGCAAGCGAAGTGACGTGACGCTACTCGGCGTCGCCCAGAAGGCGCCGCAGCAGGTGCATGGCCACCGTCGTCGAGCGCTCCCGGACATCCGAGCGGTTGCCGGGAAGACGCAGCGTGCGGGTATCGGTTCCGCTGGCGGCCGTCACGCTGAAACAGACTGTGCCCACTGGCTTTTCGTCGGTACCCCCACCCGGGCCCGCGATCCCGGTGATCGCCACCGCTGTGTCGGCCCCGAAGCGCCGCAGCGCACCCGCGGCCATCGCCTCGGCCACCGGCTCGGACACCGCGCCGTGCGCGTCGATCAGCGCGGGGTCGACGCCGAGCAACTCCACCTTCGCCTCGTTCGAATAGGACACGACACCGCCGGCCACATAATCCGACGACCCGGCCCGGTCGGTCAGCCGCGCGGCCAGCAGTCCCGCGGTGCAGGACTCCGCCGTCGCGATCCGATGACCGGCCAGAAGCTGGGCCACCAGATCGTCGACGCGCGAGCCGTCCTCGGAGTACAGCTGATGCCCGTGCCGCTCCCGCAGCAGCTTGGTCAATTGCGCGTACGCGTCCGCGGCGTCGGGCTCGTAACGGGTGACCATCTCGATCTCGCCGCGCCGCAGACAGGTGGTGATCTCCAATTGCTCGAAGCCGGGCACGGCCGTCTCGGCGTCGCGCAGCGTTTCGGCCAGCCCCGACTCCGGCAGCCCGAACATGCGCAGCATCTCCTGGCGATAGACGGTCCGGCCGGCGATCGCCTCTTGTGCCGCGGGCGTCTCGATGGCCGTGTGCCACATGGGCTGCAGCTCGCGCGGGGGGCCCGGCAGCACGATCACGGTCGGCTTGCCGGGCACGACGACGCCCGGAGCGGTCCCCACCGGGTCCAGCACCTGCGCGCCCGCCGGCACCATCGCCTGCTTGCGATTGGCCGCCCGCAGCGACTCGAAAGTGCCGGGATCCAAGGCGGATTGGAACGCGGGATTGCGCCCCATCAGTTTCTTGAGGATGTTGACGATCTTCTCCTCGACCTCGGCGTCCAGCAACAACTCACGTTCGCAGAAGCGCGCGACCACCTCGACGGTCATGTCGTCGGCCGTCGGCCCCAGGCCCCCGCTGGTGACGATCAGGTCCACGCCCTGGCCGGCCAGGAACCGCAGCTGTGCTTCGATGTCGGCCGGCCGGTCGCCGCAGATCGTGATGTGGGCCAGCTCGACGCCCAGCTCCAGGAGGCGATCGGCGATCCAGGGGCCGTTCGCATCTTGGACCCGTCCGGTCAGGACCTCGGTTCCGGTGACAACGATTCCCGCGCGTGCGCTCACCGCCCTGAGCCTACGCATGGGCTCCGCGGATGCTCATTCGGAAGGACAATGGGCCCATGATCGAGTTAGAGGTGAGGCAGGCCGACGTAACCAAGCTCGAACTCGACGCGATCGCCAACGCGGCCAACACGCAGCTGCGCCACGGCGGCGGTGTGGCCGCGGCCATCTCGCGTGCCGGCGGGCCGGACGTGCAGCGCGAATCGACCGCGAAGGCGCCGATCGGGCTCGGCGAAGCGATCGAGACCACGGCCGGCGACATGCCGGCGCGCTACGTCATCCACGCCGCCACCATGGAGTTGGGCGGACCGACGTCGGCCGAGATCATCGCCGCCGCGACGGCCTCGACGCTGCGCAGGGCCGACGAACTCGGCTGCCGCTCGCTCGGGCTGGTCGCATTCGGCACCGGGGTCGGCGGTTTCCCGCTCGACGAGGCGGCGCGACTGATGGTCGAGGCCGTGCGGCGGCACCAACCGGGCGCGCTGGGCAAGGTGGTGTTCGCCGTCCACGGCGACGCGGCCGAACGGGCGTTTCGACTGGCGGTGCGGGGTCAGCCCCCGGAGAGGTAACGCTCGACTGAGGCGACCTTCTGCGTCATCGCATCGCTGGTCCCGGCGCGCCAGTCCGCCTTGATCACCGTGCTGACCCTGGGCGCCCGGGCGGCCACGGCCTCCACCGCGCGCTGCACCACGGCCATGACTTCTGCCCAGCTTTCGCCTTCGATGACGGTGAACATCGCATCCGTCTTGTTGGGCAGCCCCGAATCACGAACGACCCGAACCGCTTCGGCGACGATCTCACCGACGCCCTCGCCCACCCCCATCGGGGTGACGGAAAACGCGACGAGCACGGACATTCATCGAGCGTACCCAAGATTCACCGGGCCGGTCTGGCACCATCGAGGCCCATGCGGGTGTTGGTGCAACGGGTCGCCTCGGCAACGGTCTCGGTGGAGGGCGCGGTGGTCGGCGCCATCCGTCCTGCAGGCCAGGGCCTGCTGGCGTTCGTCGGTGTCACCCATGGCGACGACGCCGACACGGCGCGCCGGCTCGCCGAGAAGCTATGGCAGCTAAGGATTCTGGCCGACGAGCGTTCCGCGGCCGATGTCAACGCACCCGTCTTGGTCGTGAGCCAGTTCACGCTGTACGCCGACACCGCCAAGGGCCGCCGCCCGTCGTGGAACGCGGCCGCCCCGGGAGTGGTCGCCGAGCCGCTGGTGGCGGAGTTCGCCGAGGCGTTGCGGCGGCTGGGCGCCGAGGTGCAGACCGGGGTGTTCGGTGCGAACATGCAGGTCGAGTTGGTCAACGACGGGCCCGTCACGGTGTTCTTGGAGCTGTGAGCCGGCCCCCGCGGGTACCGTGGACACGGCGGTTCGTCACGGCCGGCGCCGACGGGAGGGCAACCATGAGCACCACACCCGAATTCGGGTCGCTCCGTTCCGACGACGACAAGTGGGACATCGCCAGCAGCGTGGGATACACGGCGTTGCTCGTCGCGGGATGGCGTGCCCTGCACGCAGTGAGCCCGCGGCCGTTGGTGCGCGACGAATACGCGAAAGTGTTCATCGCCGCGTCGCGGGACCCGTATCTGGCGGGTGTCCTTGCCAACCCGGGCACCTCCGACGACGAGACGGCTTTCCCGCGCCTCTACGGAGTTCAGACCCGGTTCTTCGACGACTTCTTCGAGGAGGCCGCCGCGGCGGGCATCCGGCAGGCGGTGATCGTCGCCGCCGGGCTGGACTCGCGCGCGTATCGGCTCCAATGGCCGCAAGACACAAGGGTTTTCGAAGTCGACCTGCCGAAGGTCCTCGAATTCAAGTCCCGGGTCCTGGCGGAGCAGGGCGCGACCCCGAAGGCCCGTCGGATGGAGGTCGCCGCCGATCTGCGCACCGACTGGTCGCGGCCGTTGGAAGCGGCCGGGTTTGACGTCGAGATCCCGAGCGCCTGGTCGGTGGAGGGGCTGCTCCCCTACCTCACCGACGAGGCGCAGCACGCGCTCTTCACCCGGATCAGCGGGCTCAGCGCGCCGGGCAGCCGGATTGCCATCGGTGCGTTGGGATCGCGGCTGGACCACGACCAACTCAACGCCCTGGAGACGAACCACCCCGGCGTGAATGTGTCTGGGAATGTGGACTTTTCGGCCCTCACCTATGAACCCCAGTCGGACCCTGCGGAGTGGCTCAGCGCGCACGATTGGGCCGTGGCACCCGTCCGTAACACGCTCGACCTTCAGGCCGGCTACGGCATGACCCCGCCGGATGTCGACGTCAAGATCGACAGCTTCATGCGGTCGCAGTACATCACGGCAACCCGGTGACGACCTAGGGCCTGAGCAGGATCTTCACGTCGTCGCCCGATCGCGACTCCGCGGTGGCATAACCCTTGGCCGCGTCGTCCAACGGCATTGTGGTGGTGAAGATGCCGTCGACGTCGAGCCGGCCCGACTGCAGCAGCGGAATCAATTCCGGCCAGGTGCGCTGCACGGGCGCCGTGGTGAACCGCACCGTCGTGCTGCGGATCAGGCACCCCAGCGCGTTGAGCGGAAACGGATTCATGTCGTGCACGCCGACGACCGAAACCGTGCCGCCGGGCCGGACGGCGTTGATCGCGTCGGTCAGGGAGGCGTCCGTGGCGACGGCGTCGATCACCGCGTCGGCGCCGCGGCCTGCGGTCGCGGCCAGGATCGCCTCGAGCGCCGGCACTTTGAGGGGCGTCGCGCCCCACCGGGCGGCACGCTGCAGGCGACCATCGACCTGATCGACCGCGAAAACCGTTGCGGCACCCTGAAACAGCGCGCTGCGCAGCGAGCACAGGCCGACCGCACCCAGGCCGAACACCGCCACCGTGCCGCCCGAGGGAATATCGGCCCGCTGCGCCGCGGCCCAGCCGGTGGCCAGGTTGTCGGTTAGCAGCAGCGCCTGCTCGGTGCTGATGCCCTCGGGCATCTTGAGCAGCTGGAAGTCCGCGGCGGGCACGGCGAGCAGATCGGCCTGCGCGCCGCCGAGCACGCCGCCGCCGAAGATCTGAAATCCGGAGTGACACATGACCGGATCGCGGGTGGCGCATCCCGCGCATGCGCCGCAGCCGGTGACCGAGGAGACCATCACCTGATCGCCGACCTTGACGTTGCGCACCTGCGGCCCGGCCTCCACGACGGTGCCGATGGCTTCGTGACCGAGCGCGATCGGGTCCGGCATCGGAAAGTCGGCCTCGTAGAAGTGCAGGTCGGATCCGCAGATGCTGGCGGCGCTCACCTCGACGATCGCTCCGTCGGGCCCCGGAAGGGCCGGATCGGGGCGGGTGTCCACCCGAATGCTGCGGGGACCGTCAACGACTACGGTGCGCATATTGACGTGCTCACTTTCCCTGTCGCGCCGAATCTTTGGTTCGGACGACAAACTGTGACCAATCCGGCTCGCGCACCGCCGACCAGTATTCGTTGAGACGCCAGGGGCTCACCGTGTGGATCTCCCCGTCGGCGTTCTTGAAATACGAGTGCTTGACCGCCGGATGCGACCACACCATCTTCTTGATCTGGGTCTGCGTCCGCCGGTGCCAATCCGTGGCGGCTTCGGGTTTCGGTTCGAGGGAATGCACGCCGGTTTCGGCCAGTCGCGCCAGGCACTGGTCCACGTAGCGCATCTGCAGCTCGGACTGGAAGATCAGGCTGCCGCCGTGGGCCAGGTGGGTTCCCGGGCCGTAGACGATGAAGAAGTTCGGGAACTGCGGGACCGTGATGCCCAGGTAGGCATACGGCCGGCTCCCCCACATCTCGTGCAGATCGGTGCCGCCGCGGCCGGTGACCTTCAGCGGCCAGAGCACGTCGGTGTGCCGAAACCCGGTGGCGTACACGATGACATCGACGTCATGAGCCACGCCGTCAGTGGTGACGATGCCGCGCGGGGTGATCTTGTCGATGGGTGTGCGGACCAATTCGACGTTGTCGCGCTGCAGCGTTCGCAGCCAGCTGCCGTTGTCCTGCAGGGTGCGTTTGCCGCAGGCGGGATAGTCCGGCATCACTTTGGTCAACAACTCGGAATCCTCGCCGACCTGACTGGTGATCCATTGCGAGAACATCATGTGCGCGGCGGCGTTGATGTCGCTGACGGCGTGCTCCTGGTCGGCGTAACCCGGGTCGCCCTCGGCCGCATCGAGGCCCTTGTCCGAGCCGGGCCAGAGCACGAGGAACCGATACCACCTGCCGTAGAACGGCAGGTGACGCATCGCCCAGCGCACCCCGTCGCCGACCTCGTCGTGATACATCGGGTTCGGGAACATCCACTGCGCGGTGCGCTGGAACACGGTGAGGTGCTCCACGTCCTCGGCGATCGCGGGGGCGATCTGGAAGCCGCTGGCGCCGGCGCCGACGAGCGCGACCCGCTTGCCTTTCAGGTCTACCGAATGATCCCAGGCTGCCGAGTGGAATGAGGGCCCCGCGAAGGTGTCCGCGCCGTCGAAGGCGGGGATGTTCGGACGGTTCAGTTGCCCCACGGCGGTGATGAGCGCGCGGGCGCGCACGGTGGTCGTCTGGCCGTCGGACGAGCGCAGCGAAACGCTCCACGCGCCGTCGTCGTCGTTCCATTCGGCCGCGAGAACCTCGGTTCGCCAGCGCACATGCTCGGCCAGGTCGTGTTTGTCGATGACCTTGGTGAAGTAGTCCTGCAGCTCGCATTGCTCGGCGAAGAAATGCGTCCAGTCGTTGTTGGGTTCGAAGCTGTAGCAATAGAAGTGGTTCGCCACATCCACCCGGGCGCCGGGATAGCTGTTCTCCCACCAGGTTCCGCCGGGACCCGCGTTCTTCTCGACGATGGTGAACGGAATGTTGGCCTGCTTGAGGCGCACACCGGCCAGGATGCCGGATTCGCCGCACCCCACGACCAGGACCGGAAGTTCGGCGGCGCGCTCGGCGGGCAGCGCGGCCGGTCGCCGGGGGTCGACGCCGTCGAGATCGAGCTCTTCGGAGACCAGCGGCAAATAGTCGTCGGGCACGTGTTCACAAGCCGCCCAGTCCATCATCTCCCTGATGAGTTCGGGGCTCAGCGGCTGCGGTTCGGGGCAGCCGCGGTCCCGGTACTCGGTGATCACCGACAGGGCCTCGGCCCGGGCCCGCGCCTTGTCGTCCTCCGACATGAAGCCCTGGACCTCGTTGAGGAAGATGCCCATCTGCTTGAAGTCGCGGATGAATCGTGGGTCGCCGGTGATGTGAACGAGCGAGAGCAGCAGCGTGGGGATGCTGACATCCTCTAGCGCGGCTGCGATCTCGGGTGTGGACGTGGTGAAGGGATCGCCGGCGTAGCGGCTACGCATCACGGGAGATCCTCTCGGTGGCTTGGAAGCCAATTACGCTACGCGTAGTTTCGTAATTGGCAGCACTACGGTACCCGGTCGCTCGGTACTGGATCAAGGGATGCGCCACTACGAATCGTCGGGGGGTCAGGTGCGTTGAGCCGCTTCCCGGGCGAGTTGCACGCGCGAGGATAGCCCGAGCTTCGCGTAGACGTGGGTGAGGTGGGTTTGCACGGTGCGCGGCGAGACGAACAGTCGCTTCGCGATGTCGGCGTTGCCCAGGCCTTCGCTGACCAGATCCACCACTTGCCGTTCGGTCGACGTGAGCGAACCCCAGCCGCTGGTCGGTCGCTTACGCACACCGCGGCCGCGCTGGGCGTAGGCGATCGCCTCGTCGGTGGACAGGGCCGCACCCTCTGCCCACGCGGAGTCAAAAGCCTTCGCCTCCATGGCATCACGCAGTGCGGCGACCGAGGACTGGTAGCCGCTATCCCAGATCTTGAATCGGACTTCGCCACTGCGCTGCCGGATTGTCTCTGCCGCGCCGAACAGCCGTGCGGCCTGGGGACGATCGGCGGTCAAGGCGGCGAGGCACTCCAAATTGTCGGCGATCCCCAGGTAAGCCCCCGCTTCTACCCCGCACGTAATGGCCGCGCGGACATCGCTTTCGGCTGGCTCTGGCTCGCCTTGCGCCATCGCCACTCGCGCACGCGTGGCCAGCGCCCACATCGAGTACCAGCCCGAGGCGGTCGTTACCGCTCCGTCTGCCGCGCGGCGCGCCGTGAGTAGATCTCCGTAAGCCAATGCCGCCTGCGCACTGAACGTCCGTGCCACGGCGCCCAACCCCGGAATGACACTCATCCCGTATCTGTAGGCCGCATCCGTCGCATCCCGTGCGGTCGCAGCATCGCCCGAGGCCAAAGCCGCCATGCTCAACGCCGTGTACGCGATGCCGGCGAAAAGACTCCCAAACTCGTCGGCGCCGTCTACCGCCTGGTCTGCGGCAGCCCTCGCCGCGTCGACGTCGCCCTGGCACGCCAGCGCCATACCCTGGCCGGCGAGCCCCAATTTCTGGAAGTTCGCATAGTGACCTGCTTCGGCCACCGCACTGGCGGCACGGAAATTTCCGATGGCCCGAGCGACATCGCCGCGCCCTAGTTCCGCCAGTCCGAGGCACCAATGGCACCGCACCAGGCCGGCACGGTAGCCGATCGCCTCGGAAAGCTCACAGCCCTCCTCGGCGACCGCGCGCGCCGCGGTGAGGTCGCCGGTCGTCACGGTCACGAGCGCCTCGATGCTGAGGATGTGGCCCAGCCGCAACCGGTCGCCGAGAGCGCGGGCCAGTTGGATCGCGTCGGCCCGGTAGCCACGAGCCGCCTCGGCGTCGACGGCGATCAAGGCGCAGGCCGCGAGGGCACGCGCGAGCAGCGCCGGGTCCTCGAGCTCGCGCGCGATGGCCAGGGCGTCTTCCGACTGCTTTGCGCTGTCTGCGTCCCACCCGATGATCGCTTTGAGCAGGACCCTGTCGGCGAGCGCCCGCGCGCGGACGGCCGGAGCTATCGTCCGGGGGCGTTGTCGCTGAGGATCGCGTCGAACCACGCCACTCCTTCGGCGGGGCGGGGTTGCCACAGTGGGGTCAGCGACGAGGCGAGCGCCAACGCCGACTCCGCATCTCCGTTCTCCCGACTCCAAGCGAATGCGGCCCGCATATTGTCGATCTCGGCTTCGATCTGCTCGACACGCTGCCCGTAGCCACTGTCTGACGGCCCCTCGAGGAGCGACGCGAGTGCGGTGTAGTGGTCGCGGTGGCGTGATCGCGCAGCATCGCCTTCACCGGACTCGGCGAGTTTTTCGGCCGCATAGTGGCGCATGGTCTCCAGCAGTCTGAATCGCGTTCGGCTGCTCGAATGTTCGGCAACGACTAACGACTTGTCCACCAGCAGGCTGACCAAGTCCAGTACCTGGAACGGCTGTATCTCGCCCTCGGCGACGACGGCGTGGGCCGCGGCAAGATCGAACCCGCCCATGAATACCGCCAGTCGACGGAAAACGGTGCGTTCCGGTTCGGTCAGCAATGCGTGCGACCAGTCGACGGAGGCGCGCAGAGTCTGTTGGCGGCGCACCGCCGTGCGCGCACCGCCGGTCAATAGCCGGAACCGGTCATGCAGACTCGCGAGGATTTCGGACGGTGACAAGGCGCGCACCCGCGCCGCGGCCAGTTCGATCGCCAGCGGGATGCCGTCGAGGCGTCGGCATATTTCAGCGACGACCGCGCCGTTGCTGCCGGTGAGATCGAAGCTGGGCTGCGCGAGGCGGGCGCGGTCGGCGAACAGTTCGATGGCATCGTCGGCCAGTGACAGCGACGGCACCCGATAGCTGATCTCGCCGGCCACACCGATCGGCTCGCGACTGGTCGCGAGCAACCTCACTCCCACCGCGGCTGCCAGCGAATTAATGTGTGCCGCAACCGCATCCAGCAGATGCTCGCAGTTGTCCAGCACCACCAGCATCTTCCGGCCAGCGACGAAGCGGACCAGGGTGTCCATGGTGGAGCGTCCGGGTTGGTCGGGAAGATCCATCGCCCGGGCCGTGGTGATCGGCACCAGATCAGGGTCGGTGACGGGCGCCAGATCCACATACCAGACCCCGTCAGCGAACTCGTCGGCGAGCTGATTCGCGATCTTGATCGCCAACCGGGTCTTGCCCACACCGCCCGCGCCGGTCAAGGTCACCAGCCGGTTTTCGCTGAGCAGTTCCAGAACGTGAGTCAATTCCGCTTCGCGACCGACAAAAGTAGTGAGCTGCAACGGAAGGCGGCGACTGGCAACGGGCTTGGCCACTCGTAGCGCCGCGAAGTCGTTGACCAGGTCCGGATGGCATAGCTGGACCACCCGCTCGGGGCGGGGCAGGTCGCGCAGCGGATGGGTGCCCAGGTCGGCAAGCCACGCGCCGTCGGGCAGCCGGTCGAGGACCATCGCCTCGGTGGCGCCCGACAGCAGTGTTTGGCCGCCATGGCCGAGGTCGCGTAGCCGTGCGGTGCGGTTGATGGTCGGGCCGGCGTAGTTGCCTTCGTCGCGTAGCTGAATTTCACCGGTGTGCAGGCCGATGCGCAGCCGGATGGGCGCCAGCGGTGCGCGCTGTAGCTCCAGCGCGCAGGCAACCGCGTCGGAGGCGCGGGCGAACGCGGCGACGAAGCTGTCACCCTCGCCCTGCTCGACCGGCCGCACCCCGTCGTGCGCGGCGATGGTGTCCGAGACGACCTGGTTCATTCGCGTGATGGCGCCCGCCATCTCGTCGGGTTGGGTTTCCCAGAGCCGCGTGGAGCTCTCGACGTCGGCCAACAGCAACGTCACGGTGCCGGTCGGCAACAGCCCGCTCACAGTCAGCTCGCTCCAGTCCACCAGCGGTGTCTTCGCGCGTGGATCGATCCTGCTCATGCTAGCCAGCATGCGGCCACGACGCGTAGCAAAACATCGGCGTATTCGCGCAGATTAACTCCGGTTGGACGCGTATCTCCCGTTAGCCGCTATGGATCGCCTTCGTCGTCGGACAGGAGTTTTTCGGGGTGATGGAAGGTGTTGGTGCGGGGTTGGTCGTGGTCGAGGTGTGGTGGTGGGATCCATTCGGTGTCGCCGTGGGTGTTTGTGCGGGTGGTCCAGCCGTGGTTGAGGAGGCGGTGGTGGGGGCCGCAGGCCAGGGTGAGTTGGTTGATGTCGGTGCGGTGGGTGTGGGCCCAGTCGGTGACGTGGTGGACTTCGCAGTAGTAGCCGGCGACGTCGCAGCCGGGATGGGTGCAGCCGCGGTCGTGGGCGTGTAGGACGATGCGTTGCCCGGGTGAGGCCAGGCGTTTGGTGTGATAGAGCGCTAGGGCGGTGCCGTGGTCGAAGATCGCCAGGTAGTGGTGGGCGTGGCGGGCCAGGCGGATGACGTCGGACATGGGTAGCAGGGTGCCGGCGGCGGTGAGGCCGGTGCCGGTGGTTGATTCGAGGGCGGCCAGGGTGGTGGTGACGATGATCGTTGCCGGTAAGCCGTTGTGCTGTCCGAGTTTTCCGCTGGCCAGGACCGCGCGTAGGGCGGCGTTGAGGCCGTCGTGGTTGCGTTGGGCCGCACTGCGGGTGTCGCGTTGGATCGCGTCTTCGGGGGGTGGACCGTCGACGAGGGGCTGTTGGTCGTCGGGGTTGGCCATGCCGGGGGCGGCCAGTTTGGCCAGTACCGCCTCGAGGGTGGCGCGGGCTTCGGGGGTGAGCCAGCCGCTGAGCCGTGACATGCCGTCGGTCTGCTGGTGGCCGAGCATCAGTGCGCGCAGGCGGGCGCGGTCGGTGTCGGTGTAGGTGCCGTCGGGGTTGAGGCAGTCCATCAGGCGCCGGGCCAGTGTGGCGAGCTGGTCGGGGCGGAATTGGGTGGCCTTGGTGGCTAGTTGTTGTTCGGCGTGCGTAGAGGTGTCGAGGTCGACGGCCTCGGGCAGCTGGTGAAAGAACCGCCGGATCACTGCCACGTGGTCGGCCCCGATGGCTCCGGTGCGTTGGGCTGCCGCGGTGGCGGGCAGCAGCGGCGCTAGCGGTTCACCGGTCAGTGCGCGGCGCGGGCCCAGCTCGGCGGCCTCGGCGATGCGCCGGCTGGCCTCCGCGCGGGTGATGTGCAGCCGATCGGCCAACGCCCAGGACAGCTTGCCGCCCAACTCGGCCGGATCCGCTTGCTGGCCAATCTGATTGATCAACTGGTGGCCGAGAGCCTGCATGCGACGCACCTCGCGTTCGAGCGTTCCCAACAGCCCCAACCGCTCCGGAGTGGTCAACGCCTCGTACGAATGGTCCTGGAAGCGGGAGATGGCGGCGCGCAACGCCTCGACATCGTCCCGAAGCTCCTCACGATCAATCGAACGCATGTTCGAATGCTATGCCTCGTCACCGACAAGAATCGCCCCGCGCTGACCACTGAAACAGAAGTGGCACAAGTGATTCCATGCGGGGGCGACCCAACGCTGCGCCGGTCCCCCGCCGCCTATTGCGCCACCGAGAACAATGGGTCCAAGTGGCAACCGCGGTGCGGTGCACAGTTCCGGGATGGATCAGAGGTGAGTGCCATGGCCTCGTTGCTCACGGCCTGCAGCGGGTTCCTGCTCGCCGTCTTGTGGATGGACTTGATCTTCGACGTCCAGGTTCTTCGCTACCGAAAGGCCGCGACCGACCTGCCTGAGGCCGTGCTCGCGTCCATCGCGGCGTATTACCACCGCGCGACCACCACGTCTCGGCCGATGAGCCGGTTGATCGCGCTCGTCATGCTCACCCTGCTCGGAACGCTGGTCCTGCAGGCCGCGCGGGGGCACGATCCCGGTTGGCTGCTGGTGACGTCGGCCGCGCTGGCCGGCATCCCGACGATGCTGGCGCTGACGCACACGGTTCCGGATGCGGTGCAACTCGGGCACCGCGACGACAGTCCGCCCGAGCAGACGCGCCTGGCGCGCTCGGTCTGCCGCGACCATCTGCTCAGCGCCGCCTGCATGCTCGCCTTTCTCGTCCTGTGGGTGGCGAACAGCGCCGCGATCTGACGGCGGTGACGGGTCGTAGTCACAAGGCGCAGGTCAGGACCCGCTGGCCACGTCAGTGCGCTACGTACTAAACTAGAACACGTTCCAATTCGGCGAGCTTCCAGGAGTTGTAATGCACACCCCTATCTGCGACGAACTCGGCATCGAGTTCCCGATTTTCGCCTTCACCCACTGCCGCGACGTCGTCGTGGCGGTCAGCAAGGCCGGGGGGTTCGGCGTGCTCGGGGCGGTCGGCTTCACGCCCGAGCAGCTGGAGATCGAACTCAACTGGATTGACGAGAACATCGGCGACCACCCCTACGGCGTCGACATCGTGATCCCGAACAAGTACGAAGGCATGGACTCCCATCTGTCCGCGGAGGAGCTTGCCGACACGCTGCGCAAGATGGTGCCGCAGGAGCACCTTGACTTCGGCAAGAAGATCCTCGCCGATCACGGTGTGCCGGTCGAGGAAAGCGACGGCGACAGCTTGCAGCTCCTCGGTTGGACCGAGGCGACGGCCACGCCCCAGGTCGAGGTGGCGCTCAAGCACCCGAAGGTGAAGATGATCGCCAACGCGCTGGGCACCCCGCCGGCCGACATGATCAAGCACATCCACGAGGCCGGGCTCAAGGTCGCCGCGCTGTGCGGCTCCCCCTCGCAGGCACGCAAGCACGCCGACGCGGGCGTCGACATCATCATCGCCCAGGGCGGCGAGGCCGGCGGGCACTGCGGTGAGGTGGGCTCGATCGTGCTGTGGCCGCAGGTCGTCAAGGAGGTCGCCCCGGTTCCGGTGCTGGCGGCCGGCGGCATCGGCAGCGGTGAGCAGATCGCGGCGGCGCTGGCGCTGGGCGCGCAGGGCGCGTGGACCGGATCGCAGTGGTTGATGGTCGAGGAGTCCTCGAACACCCCGGTTCAGCAGCAGGCCTACGTCAAGGCCGGCAGCCGCGACACCGTCCGCAGCCGCTCGTTCACCGGCAAGCCGGCCCGCATGCTGCGCAACGACTGGACCGAGGCGTGGGAGGCCCCGGAGAACCCCAAGCCGCTCGGAATGCCGTTGCAGTACATGGTCTCCGGCATGGCCGTGCGGGCCACCAACAGGTACCCGAACGAATCCGTCGACGTGGCATTCAACCCGGTCGGCCAGGTGGTCGGGCAGTTCACCAAGGTGGAGAAGACCTCAACGGTCATCGAGCGCTGGGTGCAGGAGTACCTGGAGGCCACCAACCGGCTGGACGAACTGAACGAGGCTGCCTCCGTTTAACGCGGAGGCGGCGCGCCTAGACGTCGTCAGCTTCGTCGCGGCCGGTGAACACTTCCTTCGTCCGGTCCACCGCGTACGTGCCGATGTCGATCGAATTCTGGACGATGCCGCTGGCGCCGCCGGCGAGGTCGCCGCGGATGATGTCGCTCGCGTGTTCGACGATGTCGGAGGCTTTTTCGACGGCGTTGGTAGCGATGTCCCTGACCGCGTCGACTGCATCCCTGGCATTGAAGGCCATCTCGAGTCTCCTTTTGTTGCGGGATGGTTGCTACGACTCTAGACGGGGTCGCGCGGCATTTCTCCGCGGGCGCCGACGCCCGTCCAGGCCTAGTAGTGCACCAAGCTGCGCCAGTAGTCTTCGGGAATTTCGGCCCCGGAGCGCAATATTCGGGCCAGTCCGACCGCCATCGCGATGCCCAGCAATCCTAGCCAGAGTCCGGCCACCGCGATGACACCCCACAGCACGGCGGTGACGGTCGGCCAGGGCGAGAGCACCGCCAGCACCGGCGCGAAGAAGAAGCCGGTCCCGATGTACCAGGCCGAGCCGGCCCGGTCGGACGCCAGCACCAAACGCAGCCAGCGTGGAATCGGATGCTGAGCCGGCGGGCGGTCGGCCATGGTCGTTACTCGGACGGCGGGAAGAACCCTGCGCCGGTGAACCAGCCCTCTTGCCATCCTTGAGGTCCCAAGCACAGCATCGGAAGTCCGCGGTCCGACTGCGCCGCGCTCTGCGGGCCGGGGCACTTGGCGCCGGCCTGCTGGACTCCGTACAGCGGATACGACGCCACCCAATACCCGGTGGTCGCCGCCGGGAACTGGTTGGGGGGCGGGAAGTGACAGGCCTCGGCCTGGCCGCTGGGCCCACGTCCGAAGATGAAGCGCTCGTAGTTGTCGCACGGCGCACCCAGCGAAGCCTGATAGTTCATGCCCGGCACGTCGCCGTCATAGCCGGCGGCCGCGCTCGGTGCCAAGCCGATGGTGATGCCCGCTATCGAAGCGGCGCTGAGCAGTTGCCGAATCATGTCCTACCCCGCCTGTCGTCGCCGGTGACCTGCACCAAAGCATATCGGTCGGACCGTCGGCCACAAGACCGTTCCGGCGTGCGGGCCCGATCGGCGGCGGCCGGCGCGCTACAGGGCGCGAAACGCCGGGTGAGGAACACGTTCCAATTCGCGCCCGGCGATCTTGCGTCAATGCTTCCCAACCAAGGTGCGGCAGTGGTTTCCTTGCACAAGGACGACTAGACCACTTCGTCATCGAGGAGCGGGCCATGCCAACCGTCGAGCCAACCGCCAAGCCGGTCCCCAATCTGCCCCCCGGATTCGACTTCACCGACCCGGACATCCACGCCGAGCGGCTGCCCGTCGAAGAACTGGCCGAACTCCGCCGCACAGCGCCGATCTGGTGGAACGAACAGCCCAACGGGGTGGGCGGATTCGATGACGGCGGCTTCTGGGTGGTCTCCAAGCACAAGGACGTCAAAGAGATTTCGCGGCGCAGCGACGTCTTCTCCAGCCTGCAGAACACGGCGCTGCCCCGGTACAAGGAGGGCACGGTGCGCGAACAGCGCGACACCGGCAAGTTCGTGTTGCTCAACATGGACGCCCCGCAGCACACCCACCTGCGCAAGATCATCTCCCGCGGCTTCACACCGCGCGCCGTCGAGCTGCTGCGCGACGATTTGAAGGAGCGCGCGCGTCAGATCGTCGAGAAGGCGGCCGCTGCCGGTTCCGGCGACTTCGTCGAGCAGGTGTCCTGCGAGCTTCCGCTGCAGGCCATCGCCGGACTGCTGGGCGTGCCGCAGGAAGACCGCATGAAGCTCTTCCACTGGTCGAATGAAATGGTGGGCGACCAGGATCCGGAATTCGCCCGCAACGACGCGATGGGTGCCTCGGTCGAACTGATCACCTACGCCATGAAGATGGCCGCCGACCGGGCGCAGAACCCCGGGGAAGACATCGTCACCAAGTTGATTGAGGCCGACGTCGACGGACACAAGCTCTCCGACGACGAGTTCGGCTTCTTCGTCATCCTGCTGGCCGTGGCCGGCAACGAGACCACCCGCAACTCCATCACGCAGGGCATGATGGCCTTCACCGACTTCCCCGACCAATGGGAACTGTACAAACGGGAGCGCCCCGTCACCACGGCCGACGAGATCGTCCGCTGGGCCACCCCGGTCACCTCGTTCCAGCGGACCGCCCTGGAGGACTACGAGCTGTCCGGGGTGCAGATCAAAAAGGGTCAGCGCGTCGTAATGGTTTACCGCTCAGCCAATTTCGACGAGGACGTGTTCGACGACCCGTTCACCTTCAACATCCTGCGCGACCCCAACCCGCATGTGGGGTTCGGTGGCACCGGCGCGCACTACTGCATCGGGGCCAACCTCGCGCGGATGACCATCGACCTGATGTTCAACGCGATCGCCGATGCCATGCCCGACCTGGAATCGGTCGGTAAGCCGGAACGGCTGCGGTCGGGATGGCTCAATGGAATCAAGCACTGGCAGGTCGACTACCACACCAACGGCGCTCAGAAATGTCCTGTCGCACATCAGGCCCAGGGGTGACAAGCTAAGGGCATGCCCACTCATCGAGCCGTCCATGTCGCGTCCGCCGGCGCAGCTTTGGAGCTGGTCGACGCCGAAACCAAGCCGCCGGGTCGCGATGAGGTACGGCTGACCGTCGCCGCGTGCGGCATCTGCGGAACCGACGCGCACTTCGTCAACGGCGGCTTCCCCGGCATTTCGTGGCCGCTGACTCCCGGGCATGAGATCGCCGGCACGATCGCCGAAATCGGCGACGGCGTCCAGGATTTCGCAATCGGCGATCGCGTCGCGGTCGGCTGGTTCGGCGGGTGTTGCTACCGCTGCGACCAATGCCGCAAAGGCCTGTTCATCCACTGCGAGAACGGCAAGGTGCCGAGTTGGCAGTATCCCGGCGGATACGCGGAGTCGGTGACCGTGCCGGTGAGCGCGCTGGCGCGAATACCGTCCGAGCTTTCCGACGCCGAAGCCGCCCCGATGGGGTGCGCCGGCGTGACCACCTATAACGCCCTGCGGCACACCAAGGCGCTGCCCGGCGACCGGGTGGCGATCCTCGGCGTCGGCGGCCTGGGACACCTCGGCGTGCAATTCGCGCGGGCCATGGGTTTCGAGACCATCGCGATCAACCGCGGCACCGGCAAGGCCGACGACGCCCGAAAGCTGGGCGCCCATCACTACATCGACTCCACGGCCAACGACCCCGCCGAAGCGCTCAAGGATCTGGGCGGCGCAACGGTCGTCCTGGCCACCGCCGGAAATTCGCAGGCCATGGCCGCCACGGTCGGCGGCATCCTCCCCCAGGGCCAACTGGTCACCATCGGGGTCACGCCCGAGCCGCTGCCGATCAGCCCGGTGCAGCTGATAACGCCGGGCGTCAGCATCGTCGGCCACCCCTCCGGGACGGCGAAAGATGTCGAGGACACAATGCATTTCGCGGTCGTGTCCGGTGTGCGCGCCTGGATCGAGGAACTGCCGCTGTCGCAAGCCGCGGAGGGCTACGCGGCCCTGGAAGGGGGCCGGGCGCACTACCGCACCGTTTTGACCATGTGACACAGTCGATTCGTGACTTCCGACCAAGACGCGGTGTGGACAATCGGCCCGGCCGACGGTGAGTTGTTGCTGCACACCGGCGTCACCGGCAGGGTGGCACGGATGGGCCATCGGCTCACCATCGCGATGACGCGCTGGCGCGCCACCGTGGGCTGGTCGGACTCCCAACCCGTGAGCGCACGCCTCACGGTCGAGACCGATTCGCTCGACGTGCTGCGCGGCGACGGCGGCGTCAAAGGATTGTCCGGGGCGGAGAAGGTGCTGGTGCGGTCGAACGCCCTGAAATCATTGTCCGCCAATCGATTCCCCGAGATCCGCTACAGCGCAGACGTCATCGACAACGTCGGCGGTACTTACCGTCTGGCTGGCACCCTGGAAATCCGGGGCGTGTCGCGGGACCACGTCGTCGAGGTGCACACGCGAGATCTCGGGGAATCATGGCGGATGTCAGTCGAATCCACCATTCGCCAGTCCGACTACGGCATCAAGCCGTACTCGCTGATGATGGGATCGGTACAGGTCGCCGACGACGTGTCGTTGTTATTCTCCGCCGTTCGCGCCCAGGGCAACTGAGCGCTGCGCTGGCCGGCGCCGGGCGAAGTCAGGGTTGCGGGTCGGTCGCCGGATCGCCGGTGTCACCGGGTATGTGCTCGAGTACCCGCGTCAGGTAGGGCTGTCGGTTAGCGCCGTCCGCCTGTCGTTCGCCGTTAGCGCCCGGCTCCTCCTCCGGAATGCTGGGCTGCGAAACCGGTTCGCCGGCAGGGGGTTTGGCCTGCGGTAGCGGCGACTTGGTGGGTGGGGCCGCAGGAAGCGGCGCGACGGCCGCGACCGCCTCGGCCACCTGGGGCGTGGGCGGGTGGGTGGCGTGCCTCGGACCGCCGGCGGCGCTGGCCGGGCCGACGTGAATCCCCACCGCGAGTGACACCGAGCCCACGAACGTGATGGCACCGGCGGCCAACGCGGTCACGGCCCCGGCATAGGACAACTGCCGCTTCTGAGTGGGTGCCGCAGCGGGCTCGCTGACGCGCTCGACCAGCTGCTCGTCGGTGAATTCGGTGCTGCGAGCCGCGGACAGCGCCGCACCGCGCGCGATCGTCACCTGGGCCATCGATTGCACGAAAACCGGTACCGGCAAAGTCTTTTCGAGCTGCCAGGAGAGACCCTCGATGTCGCTGTGGGCGCCCACCACGACAACGCCGCCGGGCTGCCATCCGCTGCGCTCGAACATGCCGGTCAGCCAGCGGGTCAGGCCGTCGAAGCCGCCGCGCACCTGCTTGGTGGCCGTCCGGGTCTCACCGTCGTGCGTGTCGACCATGACCACGGTCGTCATGTCGTGGTCGAGGATGCAGACGGCAGTCTGCTCGTAGCCGATGACGGGCGCGATGGCCTGAGCCAACGTCTCGATGGCCTCGAGAAACCGGATCGGCACGACGTTGTCGAATCCCGCATCGGTCAACGCCTCCAAGACCAGCGCGGCTTGTGCGGATGCCTCGTCGTTCCAGGTCACTCCGATGACGCGCAGCCGGCGATCGCTCGCAGCCGCCGCCGTGTCGACGCGCAGGACCTCGTCCACGACTTGCTCTGCGGTACCCACGGCGCGCACCCCGTGGCCTGCGCGCAAGGCCAGCTCCTGGTGATCCAGGATGGTGCCGTCTGCGCCGTGTCCTTCGGCGAGGACCCAACCAACGGCGGTCGGCGTCACCGACAGGCCAAGAACCGTGTCCAAATCTATGCCCCAATCGGTCCCGCGTCCGACGCCCTCAACCGCATCTACGCGCACCATGAAGCCGCGGGCGCGGTGATTCGTGAGAGCCGGAACAGACCCGGGATAGCGTGGTCTTCATCGGCTTGCTTCGAGAGCAGCCTACGCGGTCGGTGCAAGCCCGGCTGCGCCGGTCAGCCATCGGCGCGGAATCGCCAGATGGGGAGGGCGACGCGGCGAAACGGGCAGGCGCCGCAGGCGGGTTCGCCGCGTCGATGCGTCGGCGCCGTGGCGCCGGTTGCGGGAGCGCGACGACGCGGGATCGGTACGGCGCGGTCCCCCCGCACCGAAACGAACGCCGTTTTTATCGACGGCGCAAAATAAATGCCCGTCCCGCGCGTCATTTCGGGGGCTTTCTATAACGGGGTAGCGGCGCCGCCCGCCGAGCGCGCTCGACTCGTCGTAAACCCGCTGCTGCCTGGCGTTTCCCTACCCGGTGTGTGGGGTGGCCGTGCAGCGGGTACGCGGGGCGTGTCGCCGCCCGGTTGTGCCGGGTGGCGAAATTGTGAAGTGAAAAGCGATGCCGAAACGAGACGCGTTCGCGTCCCAATCGACATTTGACGGACTCACACGGTAAATTCCTGTGAGACCACGATCACACTGACCACATCGACAAGGGGCAGGTATGACAGATCTGAGCGAGAAGGTCCGGGCCTGGGGGCGCCGGCTTTTGGTCGGCACAGCGGCGGCAGCCACACTGCCGGGCCTGATCGGTCTTGCCGGCGGCGCTCCAACCGCGAATGCGTTTTCGCGGCCGGGCCTGCCAGTCGAGTACCTGCAGGTGCCGTCCGCGGGCATGGGCCGCAACATCAAGGTCCAGTTCCAAAGCGGCGGCAACGGTTCTCCCGCGGTGTATCTGCTGGACGGTCTGCGCGCCCAGGACGACTACAACGGCTGGGACATCAACACCCCGGCGTTCGAGTGGTACTACCAGTCCGGCCTGTCGATCGTCATGCCGGTCGGTGGTCAGTCCAGCTTCTACAGCGACTGGTACAACCAGGCCTGCGGTAAGGCCGGCTGCCAGACGTACAAGTGGGAGACCTTCCTCACCAGTGAGCTGCCGCAATACCTGCAGTCCAACAAGAGTGTGAAGCCGAACGGAAGCGCGGCGGTCGGCATCTCGATGGCCGGTTCGTCGGCGATGATCCTGGCCGCCTACCACCCGGCGCAGTTCATCTACGCCGGCTCGCTCTCGGCGCTGTTGGACCCGTCGCAGGGAATGGGGCCAAGCCTGATCGGTCTGGCGATGGGTGACGCCGGGGGGTACAAGGCCAACGACATGTGGGGGCCGTCGAGCGACCCGGCATGGGCGCGAAACGACCCGACCCTGCAGATCCCGAAGCTGGTCGGCAACAACACCCGGCTCTGGGTGTACTGCGGTAACGGCACGCCGTCCGAACTCGGCGGGGCGAACATGCCGGCCGAGTTCCTGGAGAACTTCGTGCGCAGCAGCAACCTGAAGTTCCAGGACGCCTACAACGGCGCCGGCGGTCACAACGCGGTGTGGAACTTCAACGCCAACGGAACGCACAGCTGGGAGTATTGGGGAGCTCAGCTCAACGCCATGAAGCCCGACCTGCAGGGCACTCTGGGCGCTTCCCCGGGCGGCGGCGGATAACCCCACCGCCTGCTCGGTCACTACTGCGCCTGACGACTCCGTCAGGCGCAGTAGTGCGTTGTGGGATCGCGGTCGTGAGCCTGGCGCTGCTGGTGGCGCCCGCTCGGGCGAACCCCGCGAGTCCACTCACCCAATTGGTCGACGCCGCCGCGCAACGGCTGCAGATCGCGGACCCGGTCGCCGCCTACAAGTGGAACAACCATGGCGCCATCGAAGATCCGGAGCGCGTACGGCAAGAGCTGGCCAGGCTGGGCGACCAGGCCGTCGCCCAACGCATCGACCGTGGCTACGTCACCCGGGTCTTCGGGGACCAGATCAGCGCCACCGAGGCCGTCGAATATGGCCGGTTCGCGGACTGGAAACTCGATCCGGGCAGCGCTCCGGCTGAGGCGCCGGACCTATCGTCGTCACGCTCGGCGATCGACGCCCTCAACCAAACGATGCTGGCTCAGCTGTCGGCCGACTGGGGCGTTCTGCACTCGCCGGAATGCGCCGCCCAACTCGACGCGGCGAGAAGCGGCGTCGTCGCTGACCGTGCGCTCGACGACCTCTACCAGCGGGCTCTGTCATCAGCGACGCAGTCCTACTGCCAGCAATAACTTAATTTTTCCTCACCAATTTCTAACTGTCCCATTTGGCCTGTCGATAAGGCGATTTCCCCAGATAGATGGCATATCTCGCGCCATTTTCGAATAGGTAACGCTTTGGCTACACGTGCCGAAATCCTGGACATGAAATATCTCTGCAAGCTTCTCGTCAAGTCCGTAGTGGTCGGCGGGGTCGTTGCAGCGTCGATGGCTTCGTCCACGGGTGTGGTGAGCGCAGAACCCGCTCCCAACTGGGACGCGATCGCCCAGTGCGAATCCGGTGGCAACTGGCACGCCAACACCGGGAACGGCAATTACGGTGGGCTGCAGTTCAAACCGAGCACCTGGGCCCGCTACGGCGGTGTCGGCAACCCAGCTGCCGCGTCCAGGGAGCAGCAAATCGCCGTCGCCAACCGGGTTTTCGCCGAAGAGGGCGTGGAGGCCTGGCCAAAGTGTGGCGCGCAGTCCGGCCTGCCGATCGGTTGGTACTCGCACCCGGCTCAGGGCATCAAGCAGATCATCAACGGGCTGATCCAGGCGGCCGTACCGCACTGATGAAACGCACCTGCGGTCTATGACCCGGCGCCCGCCTGTGTTTGGATCAGCCCATGGAAGGTTCGGCGACTGTTCATATGGCTGCGCCTGCTGCCAAGATCTGGGACCTCATCGCAGACGTCCGCAACACCGGAAAGTTTTCGCCGGAAGTTTTTGAAGCCGAGTGGCTCGGTGATGCGAACGGCCCGGCCCTGGGTGCGAAATTCCGCGGTCACGTCCGGCGCAATGAGATGGGGCCGGTGTATTGGACGACCTGCAAGGTCACCGCCTGCGAACCGGGCCGCGAATTCGGTTTCGCGGTGCTCCTCGGTGACAGGGCCGTCAACAACTGGCACTACCGCTTGGCGCCGAGCGGCGGCGGGACGGACGTCACCGAGTCGTTTCGGCTCAACCCGGCGCCGTGGCTCGGCGTGTACTGGTTGTTCGGCGGCTTCCTGCGCAAACGCCGCAACATCCGGGACATGACCAAGACGCTGAACCGCATCAAAGACGTGGTCGAGGCGGACTGAGGCTCGTGAAATCCGTCTTCATCACCGGTGCGGGCAGCGGCATGGGTCGCGAGGGAGCCAAGCTGTTCCACGCCAAGGGCTGGCGCGTCGGCGCGGTGGACCGCAACGAAGACGGCCTGGCGACGCTGAACGACGAACTCGGCGGCGATCGGCTCTGGACCCGCGTCGTCGACGTGACGGACAAGCTAGCCCTCGACGGCGCGCTGGCCGACTTCTGCGCCGGCAACAGCGGCGGCGGGCTCGACATGATGTGGAACAACGCCGGCATCGGCGAATCGGGCTGGTTCGAGGACGTGCCCTACGACGCCGCGATGCGCGTCGTCGACGTGAATTTCAAGGCGGTCCTCACGGGCGCATACGCGTCGTTGCCCTATCTCAAGAAGACCCCGGGCAGCCTGATGTTCTCCACGTCGTCGTCCTCGGGGACCTACGGCATGCCGCGCCTGGCCGTCTATTCGTCGACCAAGCACGCGGTCAAAGGTCTGACCGAGGCGCTGAGCGTGGAGTGGCAGCGACACGGGGTGCGCGTCGCCGACGTGCTGCCCGGTCTGATCGACACCGCCATCCTGACGACCACGACCAACCACTCCGATGACGGCCGAGCGCCCATGACGGCGGAGCAACTGCGGGCCACCGCCCCCAAGAAGGGCATGCTCCGGTTGATGCCGGCAAGCAGCGTGGCCGAGACGGCGTGGCAGGCCTACCACAACCAGAAGCGGTTGCACTGGTATGTACCCAAGAGCATTCGCCTGATTGACTTGTTCAAGGGCCTGAGCCCGGAATTCGTGCGACGCAGCATCGTCAAGTCCCTGCCCGCGCTGGTGCCGAAGCGTTAGTAAGGAGGTCGGCTGGTGCAAAAGCGTTTGCTCACAGTCGCTTTGGTTTGCCTAGCAGTCGTCGTCGGCGTCGCGGGGTGCAGCGCCGCGCAGACGACACCTCGCCGGGCCGCGCGTCTGACCATCGACGGTGCCACGCACACGACGCGTCCCCCGGCGTGCCGGCAAGACCAGATGTATCGGACCATCACCATCCCCGACCGCGATGGCGGGGTCGAAGCGGTGGTGTTGCTCAGCGGTTATCGGGTGATGCCGCAGTGGGTCAAGATTCGCAACGTCGACGGGTTCAGCGGCAGCTTCTGGCAGGGCGGGGTGGGCGACGCGCACGTCGATCTCAATAACGACGCCTACACCATCACGGGCAGCGCGTACGGCATCAACAGCAGCAACCCCAACAAAGTGGTCACCACGGACTTCAAAATCGTCGCGCAGTGCTGACTCCGCAGGTGGTCGGAGCCTAGGCTCGAAACGGCACCTGATCGAGGGAGGAACCAGTGAGGGAACGATTGCACTGGTTCGCGATGCATGGCTTCATCCGGGGGGCCGCGGCGCTCGGGGCCCGGCGGGGCGAGGTCCAGGCCAGGCTGATCGCCGATCCGGCGGTGGCCGCCGACCCGGTGCACTACTACGACGAAGTCCGCGCGCGGGGCAAGCTGGTGAAGGGCCGCGTCGCGTATCTGACGGCGGATCACGCACTGGCGCATGAACTGCTGCGCTCCGATGATTTCCGGGTGCTGGTCTTCGGATCGAATCTCCCGGCGCCACTGCGATGGCTGGAGCGCCGTACCCGCGACGACCTGCTGCATCCGCTGCGTGCGCCGTCGTTGCTGGCCGTCGAGCCGCCCGACCATACCCGTTACCGCAAGACCGTGTCCGCGGTATTCACGCCCAGAGCCGTTGCCGCACTGCGGGATCGGGTCGAGCAGACGGCCGCGGAGCTGTTGGATCGGCTCGCCGGGGAATCCGGCGTCGTCGACATCGTCGGACGGTACTGCTCGCAGCTTCCGGTATCGATCATCAGCGACATCCTCGGCGTGCCTGAGTCGGAGCGGCGGCGCGTACTGGAATTCGGCGAACTGGCCGCGCCGAGCCTCGACATCGGGTTGCCATGGCGGCAGTACCGCAGCGTGCAGGACGGGATCGCCGGCTTCAGCGCCTGGCTCGCCGAGCACTTGCAACGGCTACGCCTGGACCCCAGCGACAACCTGATGAGCCAGCTGATCCAGACGGCCGAAGGCGGTTCTGCGGAAACCTATCTCGACGACAAGGAGCTCCAGGCGATCGCCGGGCTGGTGTTGGCCGCCGGCTTCGAGACCACGGTGAACCTGCTCGGCAACGGTATTCGCATGCTGTTGGACGCGCCGGAGCATCTCGACACCCTCCGGCGGCGCCCCGAGGTGTGGCCCAACGCCGTCGAAGAGATCCTGCGGCTGGAATCGCCGGTGCAGCTGACCGCGCGGATGGCGCTGGACGATGTCGAGATAGCCGGCCGGCAGTTACACCGTGGCGACTTGGTGCTGGTGTATCTGGCGGCCGCCAACCGGGACCCGTCGGTGTTCCCCGATCCGCACCGCTTCGACATCGAAAGGGAAAACGCCGGAAGGCATCTCGCGTTCTCCGGTGGCCGGCACTTCTGCTTGGGTGCGGCCCTTGCCCGGGCCGAGGGCGAAGTCGGACTGCGCACGTTTTTCGATCGCTTCCCCGAGGTGCGCGCGGCGGGCGCCGGAAGCCGGCGCGAAACCCGGGTGCTGCGGGGATGGTCGTCGCTGCCGGTGGCCCTTGGGCCGTATGTGCGCGAGTACGACCGAACCAGTTGACACCGGGGCGGCGACGGGGTTTATTTGCCGCTATGACAGAGGTATCTATGATCGCGGTCGAGGATGTCGTACGGGGGCTGTGGCAGGCGCTTTCGCGGCGAGATTGGGAAGCGATCAAGACCTTTTTGTCCGACGACTGCCTCTACGTCGACATGCCGGTCCCCGCACTGTCGGCGCGCGGCCCGGAGGGCATCGTGCAGCGCCTGAGGATGGGACTCGAGCAGTTGGCCGGCTACGAGAACCACCCGGGCGTGCTGGTCTCCAACGGTTCCGACGTGCTCTACGAGCACTCCGAGACCTGGACCTTCGCCACGGGCGAGCAGGGCGTGCTGCGGTTCGTGACGGTCCACAAGGTCGTCGACGGCAAGATCACCGTGTGGAAAGACTATTGGGACATGAACAGCCTGGTGGCCTTCGCTCCCCCGAACCACTTCGAGGGGCTGGCGACCGGCGACACCAGCTGGATATTCGACGCCTCAGCGCTCGTCTGACGATCCCCTTTCAAGGAAACGTGGACTGTCTACTGCCCACGGCGGTAAAACGCATCATCGCGGCTACGCCTCGGCCAGTTTCCGGAGGCGTTTCAACGTTTCCGTCAGTGTGCGTCCCACCTGACGCACGGCGATCCGATCGGCGATATACCCAAGTATTCCCCCGGGCGCCTGATACGACAGCCGAAATGTCACCCTTGTGCAGCCGTCGCCTCTGTCGCGCAACCGCATCCGCCCGCGCAGCGTTACGCCGGTAATTCCCACCCAGGCAAGGTCGCGGCCGTCGTCGAACTCGACCACCTCGATCACGCCGCCAGCGGGTACGGAGCCGATCTTCCAGTGGACGGTGTACCGCGCACCGACGCCGGGTGGTTGGTCGTTCGACGACTCCCACCGCTCTAGGCTCGCCATGAACGACGGGTAACAGTCCGGGTCGCTGACGATTTTCCAGACGGCGGCACGGTCGGCGTTGATGACGCAACGGCGTTCGACGCGCATCAGCCGATCACCGGGAATCGTCGTTCGGCGGCCAGCCGGTCGACGCCCCCCTGCAGGGAGGCCATCACCTTGTCATGCACCGCTTGATCGTCGCCGTCGACCTCGATCGGGTCTTGAACCTCGATCACGATCTTGGTGGGCAGCGGAATGTGGCCCGCCAGGTCGCTGATGTTGAGTCCCCAGGGCAGCGCCAGCGATATCGGGATGCTCTTGAGCCGGAGCAACTTGTCCGCCATCAGCAACTTGGCCAGCCACTGCCCGCGATTGAGAAAGAGCGCGCTCTCCTGCCCACCGATGCTCGCGACGGGGACGATCGGCACCCCGGCCTCGCGGGCCAGCTTGACATAGCCCATGCGCCCGCCGAAGTCCACCTTGTGACGTTCCCACGAGGGTCGGAACACCTCGTAATCACCGCCGGGATAGACCAGCAACGCTGCGCCGGAATCCAGTGCGAGACGGGCATTTTCGGGGTTGGCGGCGACGGTGCCGAATTTCCGCAACGCTCCCAGCGGCGGGGCGGAGACGACGAGGTCATGGGCCAACTGGTAAAAAGGCCGCTCGACGCCGAAATACGAGCAGAAGGCGAGGGTGAACACGAAGGTGTCGGGCGGTACATTGCCGCCACTGTGGTTGCCCACCAGCAGCACCGGTCCCTCGGCCGGAATGCGGTCCAAACCCCGCACGTCCGCCCTGAAATAGAACGACGCCAGCAACCAGGTTCCCGGCAGCTGATCGCGGATGTAATCCGGATCCCGCTGGTCAAGGTCGGCTTTGGGCACCCACGACACAACTTTGTCGCGAGCCCAATTCAAGACGTCCTGCGCGGTCGCCATGACGGGACGCATACCCCGGCGTCACCGGGGGTCAAACGCCGTAGATGAAGCCGGCTGGGCCGGTAAATACCGGGCCGCCGCAAACACCTGGGATGGTCACCCCTCGTGCTTTGACCATCCCGGTGTTGTTGGCAGCCGATGGCTACAAGTACTGCTGGACGCCTCCGTGACCGTGGCAGGTCCCACTGGCATGCGGGTGCTCGCTGAAAGACCAACTTCCATCCGAGCACTGGGCCGTGGCCCCCGGCGGTTGCGGGCCGCCCTTTTGCGGATATGGCACGCAGTCACCAGAACTGGCGGTGTAGCAACCGCCGCTGGGTGACGCGTAGGCCGATGGCGCCACAGCGGCGGCGCCGAAGACGACGGCTGCGATGACGAACGCAGCACGGGACAACACGTGCCCAAACCTCCCTAGTCCATCTTCAGTTTGGCGACGTTTGCCCGATTCGTCGATCGAAGCCTAGGCGCCCGAACGGACGGCCACAGGCGAATCTGGAAAAACTTCTGGCGTTCCAGACGACGAAAGTGCTGCTATTCCGCCAGCGCATCCAGCACCCGGACGCGGACCGGATCGTGCTTTCCCTTGACCTCCACCCAGCCGTGCAACGTCACGCGCGCGCACGCGCCAAGCGACCGCGGTATTGGGCCCGATGACCACCTGCCCGAAAGCTGCGGCCAGTCGTCGCGTCCGGCCGCCGCGCCGAACGCTCCGCGGCCCGCGAGGCCGGGAATCGGTCGGCTTCGGATGGGTGGTCACGGCCGGCCGTCGCGACGTGTCAGGCGGTAGATGCGGGTGGCGTTGTCGCGGGCGATGAGGTCGACGACCCGGATGGCGTCCGCCTCGCTCCACTCGCCGCGGTCCACGAATTCGCGCAGTACCCGCTCGATGCCCCTGCGCCACAGGATCGCGCCGAGGAAATGCAGTTCTGGCGGACCGAATCCGTCCGACGAATAAAGGATCTTGGAAAACGGCGCCATCTCGAGCAACCGCGCAAGGAACGCGGGTGACCGCGCCCCCAGGTGGTTAACGCTCAGCCCGCCATCGACATAGACGTTGTTGAACGCCTGGGCCAGGTAGCCAGCCTCGCGCTCGTAGGGGTAACAGTGCAACAGCACGATCGGGACGTTTGCCGTCTCGCGCAGAAAGTCCAGCAGCAGCAGCGGGTTGGCCTTGTGCAGATCACAATCGCGGTCGCCGAACCCGACATGGAACTGCAGGGGCTTGCCCAGCCGCAGCGCCTGATGCAACCCGAACCGCAGCAGGACCCTGTCCTGCAACCGCGTACCGCCGCGGTCGCGCCAGCGGCTTGCGGCTTCGGCGACCTCCGCCGGCGTCGGATCGCTCAGGTCGCCGTCGAACCCGCCTCGGTAGGCCAGGATCGATTTGGTGCCGGCGGCGCCTGCCGCGCGCCGGTGCAGGATCTCCTCGAACGCCGCCGCGTAGTCACCCTGCGTTTGCGCCGCCTGCTCGGCGACCTCCTCGAGGCGAACGAGCTCGCCGGCATCACCGCCGGACACCCGGGCCATATCCGCGACCCCGGCGACGTCACCGCTGCCGATCCCGGTGTCCACCAGCCAGTCGCTCACCCCGGCGGCCGTCAAGAACAGGCGCGCCAATTCGTCCTCGTCGAGTTGGCTGCGGCGTTCCCAATATGCCGTCGGGCCAACGTGTTTGGGCAAACCCAGGACGGGAGCGCAATGCGCGCGGACCGCGAACCCGAGTTGTGAGTCGAAGCCCGAATGGGTGATGGGTTCGCTGTTGGCCTCGTTGAGCGCGTTCTCGAATCGCGGCCGGTCGGCGGGCGTCATCCAGCAACCGTGGACATGCTGATCGATCAGCGCCACATCGCCGATGTGCTGAGCCAGGGCGCGAGTGTCGGAGACCATGATCGCCCGTCACAGGCTCCAGGCCATGCGGAATTTGTCCGCCAGTTGTTCGGGGGCCAGGTCGCCGTAGCGCTCCTGCTCCAGGCGGCGAACGGCGACCACCATGTCGACCGCGGGGTCGCCCAGGATGCGGCGCATCCGTTCCGAATTATCAAGCGCCGCAATCGCTTCGGCCTGCGAATCGGTCAGGCGCACGATACCGTCGCGCGCACGGTCGGATTCGGGCAGGGTGGCCGGGTCGGTCGTGACCTCCGGCGGCAGGGTCTCCTGGCGCTTGATCCCGTCCAGGGCGAGGCCCAGGATGGCCGCCGTCGCCAGGTACGGGTTCGCGGACGGGTCGACGATCTTGACCTCCACGTGGCCGCCGCGCGGGCTTCCGGGTCCGCCGGTGACGAATCGCACCGCGGCCTCGCGGTTTTCGGTGCCCCAGCACGCATAGGCGCCGGCCCAGTTGCGCGGCCGCAACCGCAGGCCGGAGACGATCGACCCGCACAGCACTCCTTGGGCTTCCGGCAGCCCGTGAACCAGACCCGCCACCGCGCTCTCCCCCGCGGCGGTCATGCCCCGGGGTCCGTCGCCGTCGCAGAACAGCGGTCCTCCCGGACCCGACAGCGAAAAGTGCTGGTGCGCACCGGATCCAACGCCATCGCCGAAGGGGGCGGGCGACAGGCTGATCCGCAGCCCGTGCCGACGCGCCGCGCGCCCGGCGACCAACCGCATCAGTATCAGCTGATCGGCGGCTGCCACCGGGGACCGCGGCGGCAGCGAGACCTCGAACTGGTTTGCGCCGTACTCGGGGTGCAACTGTTCGATCGCGATCCCGGCCCCCATCGCCGATCCGATCACATCACGAACGAACGCCTCGTGTTCCAGCACGCCGGCCAGGCCGTACTGCGCCCACAGCGTCGACGGCAGCCGGGCGCCGTCGGGGCCGACCAGCAGGAATTCGATTTCGTGCCCGACCGCGGCCTCCAGGCCGGCTTCGGCGAGCGCCGCCTCGACGCGTCGCAGCGTGCCCCGGCTGCAGGTCGGCACCGGCGCGCCGTCCTGCTCGAAGAATGAGGCGGGCGCCCAGGCCAGCCCGTCACCGACGATGCGCAGCGCCGACAGATCGATCCGAATGCGCTGGTCCCCCACCACCCCCACATCGGGGGTGAAGGCGATCCCGGTCTGATCGATGGCGAACGCATGCCAGGACGGGCTGGCCCCCAGGCCGGGATCCGCGAACGTGTCGGTCCGCCGGATCGGGACCGTCTTGGCCAAGGTGAGCCCGGCCGGATTCACCACCGTGCCGATGACCGTGTCGACGCCCTCGGCCTCCAGCTGCGCAATCGCCGCGGCGGCAAGCGGTGTGCCGGTCATGGCAGCCATTCTCCCAACCCCGCACTGCTCCACACGGCAAACGGCATCACCGCAGCTCAGTTCTGCCGGCCGACGAGTTCGGTGACGAACCGATCGAGGAAGCCGTCCACCGGTGCCTTACCCACCGGCCGGATGACGAACTTCGTCAAACCCGCCTCGATGTAGGCGTCGAGCTGCCGGTGCAGCCGGTCCCACCCGGCGGCGATCAGTTCGTTAGGGTCACTGTCCGGCCGACGCCGGAGTACCGCCGCGGCCACCTGCTCCGGCAGCTCCCCCTCCCCCTCCCACACGGCCAACGAGATGCCGAAGTGGTCGGGCTCGATGCTGCGGCCGGCGTGCGCCGCGGCTCGCTCGATCGCATCGCGCGCGGCCCGCGCCTCAGCCGGAGTGAGGAAACTGCCCAGCCAGCCGTCGCCCAGCGCCCCGATGCGTCGAAAGGCGGCCGGCGCCGAGCCGCCCACCCAGATGTCAAGCGGCGGTGACGGTCTCGGCGCGACGGCCACGTCGCTGACGCTGAAATACCGGCCGGTGAACGTCGCCGATTCCTCAACCAGCGCCGCGCGCAGCAGCCGCAGCGACTCGTCGAACACCGCCGCGCGCTCGCCCTCGGGGACCACGAAGACCTCGCGTTCGGCCGGTATCGCCGAACGTAAGCCGAAGACGGGAAGGACCCGTTTGGGTGCGACGGCCGCCAGGGACGCCAACTGCTTTGCCACCAGCACCGGGTGCCGGCCCGGGAGCACGGCCACCGACGTGCCCACCTTCAATCTGGTCGTGCGGGCGAGCGCATACGCCATGCCGACCATCGGATCGACCGCCGGGGAGTACAACAATTCGGAAAACCACAGCGAGTCCACCCCGCTGGCCTCGAGGTGATCCACGATGGCGGCCAGTTGGTCCGGCGCGCTATCGCCACCCAGGCCGACGCCGAAGCGAATCTTCACCGCCGCCTCCCTCTGAGTTCTCTCACCCACAGCGCAACATCGACGGCCCGGCTTTTGTGCCCGGCGGGCGCGCGTCAAGAACCGGTTGCCCGGGCTGGGAGAAACTAACCGCGGCTGGGGATGGTCAGTTTGCAGGCTTGGCCGATGTCGAGGGTCCGCAGCACTCGACCCATGCCGACCCACAGCGCGCAGGACAGTGCCAGGTCGGCGAGCAACTCGTCGGAGAAGTGTTCGGCGCACCTGCTCCAGAAGTCTTCGTCGTCGCGCAGCGCGGTGTGCTCGGTGGCGAAGCGGTCGGCGAACTCGGCGGCCAGCCGCTCCTGCTCGCTGTAGCCGGGCCAGGTGCGCCACTCGTGGACGTGGTCGTAGAGCTCCTCGTCGACGCCCGCGGCGGGTCCGTCTTCGTCGCGGGTGTTGACGCAGACGACGCATTCGTTGCGGTGGGCGATCACGGCGCGGGCCAGTTCGCGGGTGCGCAACGGCAACCGGTTCTTGGTGTACACCGCCTGGCTGAAGCCGCCGAGCGCGCCGCCGATGTCCGGAGACTTCACAAACCAGCCGGCCAGGTCGTCGTCAGCAAATGTTCCGATTCGGCTCATGGCGTGATGGTACGCCCGCGTCATCACCCGGGACGGCGATGTCGGCGAATGCGCATCGACACCCGCTAGCGAGCGGCCGACGGGATCGCCATGGTCGGCTGTTCCTCATGCCAATCCCGTTGGGCCAGAACGCGATGCGCGACGCGCTCCAGCGCCGCCTCCACCGCGCGGCGGTCCGGGCGGCCCTCGAATCCCGGTGACCGGGCCAGCTTGTCGACCAGCCAGGCCAACAGCAGCGAGTGCACGTACGCGACCTGCTGTCCCCCGGCCGGGGTGAGCCACATCTGCTCGCCGTCGCGCTGCGCGTAACCCCCCGATACCAGGCGGGCGAAGGTGGGCTCGAGAACCTCGAACGGTATCCGTAGGTGGTCGGCCATGTCGGTGAGCCGGGCGGTCCCGTACATCTGGGTGTAGCGATTGATCCGCAAGACCCCCCACAGCCCGGCGACGTCGAGCCGGCAGTCGGGCCGCATGGCGATGCTGCGCAGCCGCATGCCGGTCTCGCCGCGCAGCATCCGCGCGATCGCGTTCTCCAGCATCTGGTCGGGCGTCTCGGTGGTCGGCATGCCAAACGCATCGCCGAGATCGATTGTGCTGTCGTGGATATCGCGCAGCGGAATCTCGCGCAAGAACAACGCCAGCACGAATCCGACCAGAGCCACCGGCGCCGCCCAGAAGAAGACCTGGGTGAGCGACTCGGCGTAGGCCGCCACGATGGGGGCGGCCACGTCATGCGGTTGCCGGTGCAAGGCCCCGGGCGAACTGACCGCGCTGGGGGGCGCGCCGCTGGCCGCCAGGGCCGGACCGATTCGGCGGTTGAGGAAGTTCACGAACAGGGAGCCGAAAATGGCCGCACCGAACGAACTTCCGATGGTCCGGAAGAACGTCACACCCGAGGTGGCGACACCGAGGTCTTCGAAATTCGACGTGTTCTGCACGATGAGGACAAGCACCTGCATGGACAATCCGATGCCGGCGCCGAGGATCACCAGGTAGAGCGACTGGATCAGGGTGGAGGTGGACGGCTGCATCCGCGACATCAGCAGGAAGGCCAGCGCCATCAGCGCCGTGCCGACCACCGGAAAGATCTTGTATCGGCCGGTCCGGCCGACGATGGTGCCGCTGCCGGTCGAGGTGACCAGCATCCCGAGCACCATGGGCAGGGTGCGCAGGCCCGAGGTGGTCGCCGAGACACCGTCGACGTACTGCATATACGTCGGCAGGAAGGTCATCGCGCCCAGCATGGCGAAGCCCACGACGAAGGACAGCACGCAGCACACGGCGAACACCGGGCTGGCGAACAGCCGAATGGGCAAGATGGGTTCGGCGGCGCGGCGCTCCACCATCGCGAACACACCCAGCGCCACCGCGGCGCCCACGAACAGTCCGATGATCGTCGGTGATCCCCACGGGTAGAGGGTGCCGCCCCAACTGGTGGCCAGTGTGAGGCCCGCGGCGCCCAGGCCGATGAACGTAATCCCGGAGTAGTCGATGGCGGGCCTGGCGGACGCGGTCAGCGCGGGAATCGCCGCTGCGGCAACGAAGATGACCACCACCGAGATCGGCACGTTGACCCAGAAGGCCCATCGCCAGCTCAGGTAGTCGGTGAAGTAGCCGCCGAGCAGCGGACCGATGACCGTGGTGACGCCGAAGACCGCCCCGAGGATACCCTGATATCGGCCCCGCTCCCGCAGTGGGACGATCTCGCCGATCAGCGCGCTGGCCGTGACGGTGATGGCGCCACCGCCGATTCCTTGCAGGGCGCGCGCCCCCACCAGCATGGCCATCGACTGCGCCAGTCCGCACAATATCGAGCCGATGACGAAAAAGACTACGGCCGTTAGGAATACGCGCTTGCGGCCGAACACGTCGCCGAGCTTGCCCACCAGCGCGGTGACGATGGTCGATGCGAGCAGATAGCTGGTGACGACCCAGGACTGATGGCCGGCATCGCCCAGGTTGGCGACGATGGTCGGCAGCGCCGTCGCGACAATGGTCTGGTCCAGCGCGGCGAGCAGCATGCCGAGCACGATCGCGATGAAGATCAGATTGCGTCGCTGGGGGCTGATCAGCTCGCCGGTGGAGGCGGCACCGGAAGCCGGGCGAGATCGGGTCGCTGCTTTCGGGCTCGTCATACCTTCTACGACGTTACCTATTTCGCCGCCGGCCGGGTCAACTGGGTGGCCGCGACACGCACTGCGCCGAGTACAGCTCCACGCCCAGCTTGTCCATCAACTCGAGCTGGGTCTCGAGGTAGTCGATGTGCTTCTCCTCGTCGGCGACGATGTTCTCGAACAGGGTGGCGGTGGTGGAGTCCTGCTTTTCCCGGCACAGGATGATCGCCGGCTTGAGCCGCTCCATCACCTCGTATTCGATGGCCAGGTCGGCCTCGAACTGCTCGCGCAGCGTCTGACCGATGCGCAGCGAGAAGAGGCGCTGGTAGTTCGGCAACCCGTCGAGCAGCAGGATGCGGTCGGTGATCGCCTCGGCGTGGCGCATCTCGTCGAAGGACTCGGCCCGGGTGTGCTCAGCTAACTCGGTGAAACCCCAGTTGTCCTGCATCTTGGAGTGCAGGAAGTATTGGTTGATCGCGGTGAGCTCGCTGGTCAGCTGCTCGTTGAGCAGACGCAAAACTTCCGGATCCCCTTGCATTGTCACTCCTATGGTGTGAGCGGCTGTCGTATGTGACCGCGGCGGATGCGCTGGGCTGGAGCGCACAAACCTGGGCTGTAGCAGCACTTTGCCACGGCCGGTGGGAATGTTCCAGCAAGGTTTGGCTGCGCTCAGTGAGCCCCCGAGCGCGGTAAGTCGCCCCTTGGTTAGGTTAGACTGGGCTAACGAAGTTAGGATAGACTGCACTAATACGCGGCAGGTGTATTCGGCCTCATCGCCACGGTGCCCGGTGAACGGGATTGCCGGCGGCGGGGACGAATCGCAGACGCCCGTCCGAGCTTTCGACGAAGGGGACGCCGGCATGCAGGAGGTGCGCTGATGTACGTGTGCCTTTGTGTTGGGGCCACCAACCAGACCGTGTGCGACGTCGTCGCCCAGGGCGCATCAACCTCCAAGGAGATCGCGGCCGCGTGCGGGGCCGGTGGTGACTGCGGTCGTTGCCGGCGCACGCTGCGGGCCATCCTCGCCGCCTCGGCCAAGCTGGAGACGGCTCAGTCGGCCTAGCCGGCGCGTCAGCGTTTATTGCTTCACGTTTTGTTGAAGGCGGCCAGGGCCGTGGCGTTGGCTTGCGCGCCCATGAGTTCGGCGAAGTGGGCGTTCTCCCGGGCGGTGGCCGCCACAATCTCGGGCCGGACGGGTTCCATCATGGTGTGCTTGACGGCCATCAGGCTCGAGATCGGCCGGGAGGCAAGGATTTCCGCGTGTTGACGGGCCTGCGCCAGCAGCTCGTCGGGTTCGCAGACCCGCCAGACCAACCCCATCCGCAGCGCCTCGTCGGCGCCGACCCATTCCGACGACATCAACAGCCAGGCCGCGTTCTGTCGCCCCACCAGCTGGGGCAGCAGGTATGACGAGGCCGCTTCGGGCGCCACGCCCAGGCTGGTGAAGGGGCACTTCAGGCGGGCGGTCGACGACATGAACGCCAGGTCGGCGTAGCCCAGGATGGTGGCCCCGATGCCCACGCCCACGCCGTTCACCGCGCAGATCAGCGGCTTGGGAAACGCGCTGAGCGCGGTGATCAGTCCGATGAAGCCGTGCTTACCCGGGGTGAAGTCGGGGTCGGTGATTCGTGCCTGCATCTCGGCCAGGTCGGTGCCGGCGCTGAAACCACGGCCCGCGCCGGTCAGCAGCACGACCGCGACCTCGGGATCCTCGGCGGCGGCCAGCAGCGCCTCGGCGGTGGCGTCGTAGAGGGCTTCGTTGAACGCATTGAGCGCCTCGGGCCGGTTCAGCGTGAGGGTGCGAACCCGCTTGTCGTCGTCGATCTGCAGCGTCACGCCAGCAGCCTAGTGGGGATCGCAAGCGCGGCGCAGCCGGGCGCAGCGGGTCACCACGCCGGCAGCCCCGAGGCTAACCGTTGCTGTAGACGCGGGTTGGCGCTATCAGCACCACGGCGCGGCCTTCGGAGGCCATCACCCTGTCGTACTCGTCCCAGTCGTCGTGGGTGCCGCCCGCGGCGGTGAACACGTCGCGCAGCAACAAGCGCAACTGATCGGCGTCCGTCAACCAGGGCCTGCTGTCGTCCGGGCCGGCCAGCTCGGCGCGGCCCTCGACCGTCGCCCACTGCCACCCGTTGCGAAAGGTGACGGCCAGTTGCGGCCGGGCCCGCAGGTTGGCCAGCTTGACCTTGCCGTAGGTGGTGAAGCCCAGCACGGGCTGACCGTCCGCGGGGTGTGCCAGCAGCCCCACGTTGACCAGCGAAGCCTGGACCGTCGCGTCAGCACGAACGGTCGACACCACCGCCAGACCGCTTTCCGCGGCGGCCAAGGCGACAGCGTCGCGCAGTGTGGTCATGTGAGCCCCTCATCCGTTGAACGGGCTGGCGAAGACGTAGCGGCTCGTCGGCACCGTGTCGATGTTCTCGTTGGCGCCAAAGGCGCTGGTGCTGGCGACCATTCGACCCAGCCGGTCCTGTAGCTCCTCGTCATCGGCGGCTCCGAAGAAAGCGTGGAGGTCGGTGATGGCCTCGATGGGAAACAACTCCTCGACGATGCCCGCGATTCCCGGCGCGTCCGGGGTCAGGGCCCGCACCACCCAGTTCTGCGTGTAGCCGAACGTCGACTGCGTTTCGATGGCCACCGAGGTGTGCTGGCCCTGCCAACGCGTCAGCCAGGTTGCCTGGTCCATGTCGGCGGGCCGGCGCAGCAGCGCGATGTTAGCCAAACCCGGTGTGCGAGAACCGGATTCGACCGCGGGCGCAATCAGCGGGACGGATTCGGTGACCAGATACGCGGCGACTTGCTCACATTCCTGGGCGAGGAATTTCAGCGCCGCCGTCATCTGATCGCCGTAGCACTGCTGTGTCCACATGCTCGCCACCGCCGCGACCGGCGGGTCCAGGGTGGTCAACGTCATCAGCGAGTGACGCACGGTGCTGTCACGAACGTTCATCTGCAGCCCGGCGACGCCCAGTTGCAGCAGTGCGTCGGCGACGTGACCCCGTTGCCGGGCACACCACGCGTCATCCGGCTCGGCACGCCTGAGCACGGCGATCACCTTTTCCATAGGCAGAACCTACCTGGGCCGGGCGGCCGCGCAGGCCTACTTCACCAGTCGCACCTGGTGGTGGCTGCTGATCACTGCGCCGATAAGCGCGGCGAGCTGGCGATAGGACTCGTCGCGCCCGCTCGACGAGCGGTAGACCAGACCGATCCGCCGCCCCGGACGGGGCGCGGCGAACTGCGCCAGGCCCAGGCGGCTGCGCGACGCCTCGACCGGCACCGCGCTCTGCGGGATGAGGGTGACGCCCAGGCCGCCGGTCACGCATTGCACCGCGGTGGCCAGCGAAGCCGCCCGGGTATTGGCCAGCTCCGCACGCACCCCCGCCTTGTGGCAGACGTCGAGCGCTTGATCGCGCAGGCAGTGGCCCTCGTCCAGCAACAGCAGCGGGAGGTCGGCCAGCGCGGTCGCCGGAACCCGGCGCTTGCCCGCCAGCGGATGGCCGGGCGGCAGGGCGAGGACGAAATCCTCGTCGTAGATCGGGATCGCGGTGACGCCGGCGCCCTCGGCGGGCAGGGCGATCAGGGCCGCGTCCAACGCGCCCTCACGCAGGACCGCCAACAGCCGTTCGGTCTGGTCTTCGGTCACCCGCAAGGTCAGGCCGGGGAGTCGCTCGGCGATCCCGGCCAGCACCGTCGGCAGGACATAGGGCGCCACCGTCGGTATCAGCCCCAGCCGCATGCCGGTGTGCAGCGGATCCGCGGAGCCGGCCGCGGCGGCGCTGAACGCGTCGGCCGCGTCGACGACCGCCTGGGCGCGTGGGAGCAGTTCGGCGCCTTGCGCTGTCAAGAAGACACGCCGCGTCGAGCGCTCGACCAGCTGGGTGCGCAGGCCCGTCTCCAGCGCCGCCAGGGCCTGCGACAGCGTTGACTGGCTGACGCCGAGAGCCGTTGCGGCACTGCTGAATTGCCGCTTCTCGGCGATCGCCACGAAGGCGCGCAGGCCGGCGATCGTGGGCTGATAAGTCTTATCGGACATACCTATGAGTCTAGTGGGAAATATCACCTTTACTTCAATAAGGCTACGCGGCAACATGGTGGAGGACATCTAATCTTGAGTTATTCCAGATAAGGAGCGATATGCCTCTGCTGACCATCGGCGACCAGTTCCCCGCCTACGAACTCACTGCGCTGATCGCGGGCGATCTGTCCAAGGTCGACGCCAAGCAGCCTGGGGACTACTTCACCACCATCACCAGCGAGGACCACGCCGGCAAGTGGCGCGTGGTGTTCTTCTGGCCGAAGGACTTCACCTTCGTGTGCCCCACCGAGATTGCCGCGTTCGGCAAGCTCAACGACGAATTCGCCGACCGTGACGCGCAGGTGCTCGGTGTCTCGATCGACAGCGAGTTCGTCCACTTCAACTGGCGCGCGCAGCACGAGGACCTGAAGAAGCTGCCGTTCCCGATGCTCTCGGACATCAAGCGCGAGCTGAGCCTGGGCACCGGGGTGCTCAACGCCGACGGCGTGGCCGACCGGGCGACCTTCATCGTCGACCCGAACAACGAGATCCAGTTCGTCTCGGTGACCGCGGGTTCCGTGGGCCGTAACGTCGAAGAGGTGCTGCGCGTGCTGGACGCCCTGCAGTCCGACGAGCTGTGCGCGTGCAACTGGCGCAAGGGTGACCCGACGCTGGACGCCACCGAGCTGCTCAAGCAGTCGGCCTGATCCGGGCGTTGATCGCATAAGGTCGGATAAGGAGGCGAGATGAGCGTCGAAAACCTCAAAGAAGCGCTGCCGGAGTACGCCAAGGACCTCAAGCTCAACCTGGGCTCGATCACTCGCACGACCGAGCTCAACGAGGAGCAGCTCTGGGGCACCCTGCTGGCGAGTGCCGCCGCCACGCGGAACACCCAGGCGCTCGCCGAGATTGGGGCCGAGGCGGCCGACATCCTGTCCGCCGAGGCGTACAACGCGGCGCTGGGAGCCGCGTCGATCATGGGCATGAACAACGTGTTCTACCGTGGCCGGGGCTTCCTGGACGGCAAGTACGACGATCTGCGCGCGGGGTTGCGGATGAACATCATCGCCAACCCCGGCGTGGAGAAGGCGAACTTCGAGCTGTGGTCCTTCGCGGTGTCGTCGATCAACGGCTGCCCGGACTGCGTGGCCTCTCATGAGCACACGCTGCGCGAGGCCGGAGTCAGCCGGGAAACCATCCAGGAGGCGCTGAAGGCCGCGGCGATCATTTCCGGCGTGGCGCAAGCGATCATCGCCTCCCAGACGCTGGCCACCGTCGGCTGATCGAGCCGTGACCAGAACCGTGACCGGGCCCGCCTGGGTCCAGCACGCGATCTGGTGGCAGGTCTATCCCCTGGGGTTCGTGGGAGCGTTTCCCACCCCGCAGGCGAGCGAGCCGCCGCAACCGGAGGAGCACCGGTTGCGGCGGCTCGTCGACTGGCTGGACCACGCCATCGAACTCGGGGCCTCCGGCGTTGCCCTGGGGCCCGTCTTCGCCTCGCGCACACACGGTTACGACACCACCGACCACTACCGCATCGACCCCCGACTGGGCGATGACGACGACTTCGACCACCTGATCGCCGAGGCGCATCGCCGCGGGCTGCGGGTGCTGCTCGACGGGGTGTTCAACCACGTCGGCCAGGATTTCGCGCGCTACCGCGAGGCGGCCGACAACGACGCGGCCGCACGCTGGTTTCGCGGACGGCCCGGCCGGTTTCACACCTTCGAAGGCCACGACGGGCTGATCACCCTCAACCACGACAATCCGGAAGTGGTCGACTACACCGTCGACGTCATGGCGCACTGGTTGGGCCGCGGCGCCGACGGATGGCGACTTGACGCGGCATATGCCGTGCCACAGCACTTCTGGGCTGCCACGCTGCCGCGGGTGCGCGAGCGCTACCCGGATGCCTGGTTCGTCGGGGAACTCATCCACGGCGACTACGCCGCGGTCGTCAAGGCCGCCACCTTCGATTCGGCCACTCAATACGAGCTGTGGAAGGCGATCTGGAGCGGCCTCAACGACGGCAATTTCTTCGAGCTGGACTGGGCGCTGCAGCGCCACAACGAATTCTTGACCGGCTTCTCGCCGCTGACGTTCATCGGCAACCACGACGTCACCCGCATCGCCAGCCGCCTGGAAAATCGCGAACACGTCGCCCACGCGCTGGTTCTGTTGCTGACGGTCGGCGGGGTACCCAGCGTGTACGCCGGCGACGAACTGGGATTCCGCGGCGTCAAGGAAGAACGCTTCGGCGGCGACGACGCGGTGCGCCCCGAGTTCGGTTCTCCCCCACTGCAACTCGATGGCTTCGGCATCGAAATCTGGCGGCTGCACCAATACCTGGTCGGGTTGCGACGCCGCTACCCCTGGTTGCATGCGGCATCCACCACCGCGCTGCTGCTGCAGAACCGGCACTACGTCTACGAGACGCGCAACGGCGACGATGCCCTCCTGGTGGTGCTCAACATCGACGACGATCCGCTGCGTGTGTCGTTGCCGAAGCTGGGCGCGCCTCGTGCCGAGGTGCTCGGCGGCTCGGCGGCCCCGCCGCAGGAGGTCGTCGACGCGGTCACCGTCGAGGCGAACGGCTGGCGGATTCTACGTCCGGCCTAGGCGCTCGCACGTCAGCTCGTCCTGGCGGCCGTCGTAGTACTTGTCGAGCACCGCGACGAAGTCCTCGTTGTCTTCGGTGGCGCGGGCGAACAGCGTCATCGACGAGCGCAGCTTGAGGTCGTCCGGCGAGCCGAAGATCTGCCCGGCGGAACGTCCCTGCACCGCGGTGACCAGCTGGGCGCACTCGTGCAAGCGTGGACCGAGGAGGTCGTGCCGGAGGTAGGCGCGGGCCTCCTCGAGCGAGGAGATGCCATAGCGCAGCGCCGTCGGGCTGCCGCCCAGGCCGCGCAGCTGCGGGAAGACGAACCACATCCAGTGACTGCGCTTGCGCCCGTCGCGCAGTTCGCCGACCACGTTGCCGTACACGGGAGCCTGGGCGTCCACGAAACGCTTGAGATCGAAGGGGTCGCCTGCCGATTCCATATGACTACGGTTGCACATTATGGAACTCGAAAGGCGAAAGGCGGTCCAACGACGAGTGCCCAAGGTGCGCGACCTCGCACCGCTGATCCAATTCAAGCGGCCCCGACTCAACGCGACCCGGCGCCGCCTCGACGCCGCCTACACCATCGAGGACCTGCGCGCCATCGCCAAGCGCCGCACCCCCAAGGCGGCGTTCGACTACACCGACGGCGCCGCCGACGACGAGCTGTCCATCCAGCGCGCGCGACAAGCGTTCCGCGACATAGAGTTTCACCCGACGATCCTGCGCGACGTCTCCCAGGTGACCGCCGGCTGGAATGTACTTGGCCAGCCGGTCGTGTTGCCGTTCGGGATCGCGCCCACCGGATTCACCCGCTTGATGCACACCGAGGGCGAGATCGCCGGCGCGCGAGCGGCAGCCGAAGCGGGGATCCCGTTCTCGCTGTCGACGCTGGGGACCTGCGCGATCGAAGATCTGGTCACCGCCGTCCCGCAGGGCCGAAAGTGGTTCCAGCTCTACATGTGGCGCGATCGCGAGCGCTCCATGGAACTGGTGCGGCGCGCCGCCGATGCGGGCTTCGACACGCTGCTGGCCACCGTCGACGTGCCGGTCTCCGGTGCCCGGCTGCGGGATAACCGCAACGGCATGACGATCCCGCCAACACTGACGCTGCGCACCGTGCTCGATGTCGTGCCGCATCCGAAATGGTGGTTCGATCTGCTGACCACCGAGCCGCTGGCCTTCGCCTCGCTGGATCGCTGGCCGGGCACCGTCGCCGAATACCTGAGCACCATGTTCGATCCCAGCCTCACCTTCAACGACCTGGAATGGATCAAGGCGCAATGGCCCGGCAAGCTCGTCGTAAAAGGAATTCAGACAATCGAGGACGCGCGCGCCGTCGTCGACCGCGGCGTCGACGGCATCGTCTTGTCGAATCATGGTGGGCGCCAGCTGGATCGGGCCCCGGTACCCTTCCACCTTTTGCCCACGGTCGCGCGTGAGCTCGGGCGACACACCGAGATCCTGGTAGACACCGGCATCATGTCGGGCGCCGACATCGTCGCCGCGATCGCGCTGGGGGCCCGCTGCACCCTGGTCGGGCGGGCCTACCTGTACGGCCTGATGGCCGGCGGCCAGGCAGGAGTCAGCCGCGCGATCGACATCCTGCGCGGCGGGATTCTGCGGACCATGGCGCTGCTGGGCGTCACCTGCCTGGACGAGCTGACGCCCCAGCACGTCACGCAGCTCCGGCGACTGGGCCCCCTGCCGCCGCAGGTGTGAGGCCGGTCGCACATTCGGCCGGGGCCTGACCTGGCCGGGAACAAACCGCCGCCGGGCTGGGTTAAGCGCATCAGACTCAACTTGTGGAGGATTTGATGGCTGAAGCCAAGTCGGTGCCGGTGCTGTTTGTCACTGACACCATCGTGCTGCCCGGAATGGTGGTGCCGATCGCGCTGGACGACGCCGCCCGCGCGGCGATCGACGCCGCTCAGGCGAGCGAATCGGGCCAACTGCTGATCGCCCCCCGGCTCGAAGACCGCTACCCCTCGCACGGCGTGATCGCGAAGATCCTGCAGGTCGGGCGCATCGCCGGGGGCGGCACCGCCGCGGTGGTCCGTGGTGAGCGCAGGGCCCAGATCGGGGCGGGAGCGTCGGGACCCGGGGCGGCGCTGTGGGTCGAGGTGACCGAGGTGCCCGAGACCGAAACGACCGACGAGATCAAGGCGCTGACCGCGGAGTACAAGAAGCTCTTGCTGGCCATGCTGCAGCGCCGCGAAGCCTGGGAGATCATCGATTACGTCAACAGGCTGACCGATCCGTCGGCACTGGCCGACACCTCCGGTTACGCCTCGTACCTGACCAACGCGCAGAAGCGGCAACTGCTGGAGACCGTCGACGTCACCGAGCGGCTGCGCGTGCTGATCGATTGGACCAGCGAGCACCTCGCCGAGGTCGAGGTGAGCGACAAGATCGCCGAGGACGTGCGCGAGGGCATGGAGAAGACGCAGAAGGAGTTCCTGCTGCGCCAACAGCTGGCCGCCATCCGCAAGGAGCTGGGCGAGGGTGAGCCGGACGGTTCGGATGACTACCGCGCCCGCGTCGAGGCCGCGGAGCTGCCCGAGAAGGTGCGCGAAGCCGCGCTGCGCGAGGTCGGCAAGCTGGAGCGGTCCAGCGACCAGAGCCCGGAAAGCGGCTGGATCCGCACGTGGCTGGACACCGTGCTCGACCTGCCCTGGAACGTCCGGACCGAGGACTCCACCGACCTGAGGGCCGCGCGGGAAGTCCTGGACGCCGATCACCACGGGCTGGACGACGTCAAGGACCGCATCGTCGAGTACCTGGCCGTGCGGGCGCGCCGCGCCCAGCGTGGGTTGCAGGTCGTCGGCGGACGGGGTTCGGGTGCGGTGATGGTGCTGGCCGGGCCGCCCGGCGTCGGCAAGACGTCGCTGGGCGAAAGCGTGGCCAGGGCGTTGGGTCGCAAGTTCGTTCGCGTCGCCCTGGGCGGCGTGCGCGACGAGGCCGAGATCCGCGGGCACCGGCGCACCTACGTGGGCGCGTTGCCGGGCCGCATCGTGCGCGCGATCGGTGAGGCGGGGTCGATGAATCCCGTTGTGCTGCTGGACGAGATCGACAAGGTCGGTTCCGACTATCGCGGCGACCCGAGCGCGGCGCTGCTGGAGGTGCTCGACCCGGCGCAGAACCACACCTTCCGGGACCACTACCTGGATCTGGATCTGGACCTGTCCGACGCGGTGTTCCTGGCCACCGCCAATGTCATCGAGAACATCCCGTCGGCACTGCTGGACCGCATGGAACTGGTGGCCATCGACGGCTACACCGAGGACGACAAGGTCGCCATCGCGCGTGACTACCTGCTGCCCCGGCAGCGGGAGCGGGCGGCGCTGACCGAGGACGAAGTCACGGTGACCGACGCCGCGTTGCGCAAGATCGCCGCGGACTACACCCGCGAGCCGGGTGTGCGGCAGTTCGAGCGGCTGCTGGCCAAGGCGTTGCGCAAGGCCACCACCAAGCTGGCAGACGACGCCGCGTCGCTGACCATCGACGAGCCCGATCTCGTTGACTACCTGGGCCGTCCGCGGTTCATGCCGGAGTCGGCCGAGCGCACCGCGGTGCCGGGCGTGGCCACCGGCCTGGCCGTGACGGGTCTGGGCGGTGACGTGCTCTACATCGAGGCCGGCGCGACCGACGGTGAGCCGGGTCTGCAGCTGACCGGTCAGCTGGGCGACGTGATGAAGGAGTCGGCGCAGATCGCGCTGTCCTACGTCCGCTCGCACGCCGCAGAGTTGGGGGTCGATCCCCACGCGCTGGACCGGCGCATCCACGTGCACGTGCCCGCGGGTGCGGTGCCCAAGGACGGCCCGTCGGCCGGTGTCACCATGGTGACCGCGCTGGTGTCGATGGCGACCGGGCGTCAGGTCCGCTCCGACGTCGGCATGACCGGCGAGGTCACGCTGAACGGGCGGGTGCTGCCCATCGGCGGGGTGAAGCAGAAGCTGCTGGCGGCCCAACGTGCCGGACTGTCAACGGTTTTCATTCCGGCGCGCAACGAGCCCGACCTGGATGACGTGCCGGGCGAGGTGCTCGGGGCGCTGGACGTGCGGCCGATGACCGATGTCGCCGAGATCGTTGCGCAGGCGCTGGAGCCGGCGGCGCAGGACGCCGGGGTGGTGGCCGCGTGATGGCGCCCGTGCGTTGTTGAACCCGTGCCGAGTGGGCCCCGGGGAGGGCCGGAACGTTTTGGCCTCCCCCGGGGCCGGGTATCTGTCAGCGCAGAGGGAAGACCGGCCGAGGGGGGTGTGACCTCTACCCGACGCCACACGGCGCGGGTGACGAACAACAGATCACTGCCGTGACGCCGCCGCTGGCGGCCGATTGGCTGGATAAGGAGTTCATCATGAGGTTGAACAAAATTGCTGCTAGCGCTGCAATTGCGGGTGCTTTGACGTCCGGTGCGGTGGGAATCGGTGCCGGGTTGGCGCAGGCCGACCCGCATGGGCCGAATCCTCCGGTGCCGGGCTGCGTCGGCGGGCCCGGTGCGAACTGCAACGGCCCGGGCACCCCGCTTCCGCCGGGGCAGCACGGATTCCCGCCGCCGGGGCACTTCAACGACCCGGTCGGCTTCGGGTACCCGGCGCGTTGGACGCCGCCGGGCCAGCCGGGCGACTACCCGGTCGTCTTTAACCCGAACGTCAACCAGTGGGGCGTTTTCCTGCCCGGCGGACAGTTCGTGGCCTACGTCGCGTAAGCCGCACGACGAGACAGCCGCCGCGCATGTGGCGGCTGTTCTCGTTTGCGGCAGAATCCAAGCCATGAGTGACTTGGCGAAACTGAAACGGCAAGTGGTCCATCGGGTTCAGCGGCTGCTCGTCAACCCGGTGGGTCGGCAACTGCCGATGACCATGCTGGAAACCACCGGGCGCAAGAGCGGGCGGCCACGCCGGACGGCGGTGGGCGGGCGCGTCGTGGACAACCAGTTCTGGATGGTCTCCGAGCACGGCGAGCACTCCGACTATGTCCGCAACATCAAAGCCAATCCCGCTGTGCGCGTGCGGGTTGGCGGACGGTGGCGCAACGGCACCGCACACCTGTTGCCCGATGACGATGCCGTGCAGCGGCTGGGCCAACTGCCGCGGATGAACAGCGCGGTGGTGCGCCTGATGGGCAGCGACCTGCTGACCGTCCGCGTCGATCTGGACTGATTCCATGGCCTACGACGAAGACCTGGCCAACCGGATCCGCGAGCTGTTGGGTGCGGAGTCCGGCATCGAGGAGAAACGCATGTTCGGCGGCCTGGCGTTTCTGGTCGGCGGCAACATGTCGGTGGCCGCGAGCGGGCAGGGCGGGCTGCTGGTGCGGGCGCCCGCCGCCGAGTTCGAATCGCTCCTACGACGTGCGCACGTCCACCCCATGGTGATGGGCGGCCGAGAGATGCGCGGCTGGCTGCGTGTCGACGCCGCGGGCGTGCGGACCAAACGGCAGCTGCAGGGCTGGGTGAGCCGTGGAGTCGGCTACGCGCGCACCCTGCCGCCCAAGTAGCGTGCGGTTTGCTCGCACGGGGCGCGGGTACGCGGGTGCGTATGGACAAGCGGGTGCGACGACTGCTCGACGTTGCCGGCACGACGTATGCCTCGCAGGCGCGTATCAAGCTGAGCGACAAGCCGATGCCGCTGTTTCAGCTTCTCGTCCTGTGCATGCTCGCCAGCAAGCCGATCGACGCCGGCATCGCGATGGCCGCCGCGCGCGAACTGTTCAAAGCCGGCCTGCGGACCCCCAAAGCCGTGCAGGCGGCCGACCGGCACACCATGATCGAGGCGTTCGGGCGTGCGCACTACGTGCGCTACGACGAGAGCTCGGCGACACGGCTGGCGGACATGGCCGACCGGGTTCGTGACGACTACTCCGGTGATCTGCGCCGGCTGGCCGACCGCAGCCGGCACGACACCACAGCGGCCAAACGAATGCTCAAGGAGTTCAAGGGAATCGGTGACACCGGTGCCGACATCTACCTGCGCGAAGTGCAAGACGTGTGGACCTGGGTGCGTCCGTATTTCGATGACCGGACTACCCGCACCGCCAAGCGATTGGGCTTGCCCACCGATCCGGAAAGGCTGGGATCGCTTGCGCCGCAGGCGAATGCGCGGCTGGCCGCCGCTTTGGTCAGGGCGTCGCTGGACGACGATGTGCGCGCACGGGTGACCGGCTGAGCGGCCCGTGACCATACGCATCGGTACCTCGGGGTGGTCCTACAACCACTGGGTGAATGTGTTGTATCAGACGGGCACGCCGTCGGGGCGCCGCCTCGCCCGCTACGTCGAGGTGTTCGACACCGTCGAGTTGAACGCCAGTTTCTACCGGTGGCCGCAGGATTCGACCTTCACGGGTTGGCGACGCCAGCTGCCGGAGGGCTTCACCATGTCGGTGAAGGCGCACCGCGGACTGACCCACTACCGCCGGCTGGCCTCACCCGAACCGTGGATCGAACGATTCGAACGTTGTTGGCGCCTGCTGGGTGATCGGCACGGCGTCCTGCTCGCCCAGTTGCACCCCGAGCAGCAGCGCGACGACGCGCGCCTGGACTCGTTTCTGGCGTTGGTGCCCGAGTCGATCCGAGTCGCCGTCGAATTGCGCCACCCCTCGTGGAATGACCCCGCGGTGTTCGAGCTACTGGAACGCCGCCGCGCCGCCTATGTGGTGATGAGCGGCCTCGGGCTCGAGTGCATCCCCCGCGCCACGACCGACCTGGTGTACATCCGGATGCACGGCCCGGATCCGGAAGCCAACTACGCCGGCTCCTACTCCGACGACGATTTGCGGCGCTGGGCCGAGCGAATCGCGGGCTGGGACGGCGACGGACGCGACGTGTGGATGTACTTCAACAACGACCTCGGCGGCCACGCGGTCCGCAATGCGCTGGCGCTGCGCGAGCTGTTGAGCTGAGCGCCGGGAGGGCCGCGTCCTCGGTCACCGCCGGCGGACCGGTTCGGCCGGGCTCAGCCGGCGGTGCGCTCGGCGTCGTCGGAACCGCGCTGGACCGGAGCCCACGCGCCGTCGATGACGTCGGGCGGGCATTGCACCTGCAGCCGTTCGCGTTCGGTGCGGCGGCGCTTGATCCGCAGCCGCGCATCGCCGGGCAGGGTGACCAGTTCGTTGCAGGTCAGGTAGTACATGTCGTCGACATCGTCGATCAGGTCCGCCTCGACCCGCAGAGAACCCAAGGCGCGCAACGTCATCCGGAGTTCATGCGTGAACCGCATCGTGGTGTCGTAGGCCAGCTCCCGCGAACCGCGGGCCGCGCGGGCCTGCCGTTCCTCCGGCATCTGGGGCTGTTCGCAGGCGGCCGCGGCGATCAGCAACATCGTCGGATCGTCGGCGAATGTCTTGCTGGCCAACTCGGCCTCCCCCGGCCCGCGGTGCCCGATCCGCGCCACGGCGTCATCCACGGCGGCGGCGGTCTTGGGCGACAATGCGCGAATGCTGGCGAGGTTGCCGTCGGCGGCCAGCGCGCACAACGGGGGGTCGGCGCGCAGCGCCGCCGCCAACCCGGCGATCTCGGCGGCGACGAGCTGGCTGTCGGCGATCATGCCCACCCCGGACACGCCGCGGGCCGCCTGGCCGCGCACCGGTGTCGCGGCGCTAACGCCGGCGTCGATCAGCCACAGCGCGTTGAGGATCCAGCCCTGATGGATGCGGTCACGCAACAGCCGGAGCCGAACTTCCAGTGCGGCCTCCGGCAGCAGCGCCAGTTGGTCGGCGTCGAGGTGTTCCGCGGTCGCGGCGGCGGCGTAGGCGCGCGTGTCGGCCCGCAGATGGCGCAGCAGCGCCACCGACCGACCCGCGGCGACGGCCTTGGCGAGCGAGCCCAGGGCGCCGCCGACCAGGGCCGGCTCACCGAGCGGGAGGGGATCGCCGATGTGGGGCCGGCCGACGAGGGCGTCACGGGTGAGCGCCTCCTGATCCCAGCCGGGCAGCTGAGCGGCCGCAACCATGTTGACCGAGATCCCGACGTAGGGACGATGGCCGAACACCGCGATGGCCCTGCTGCCCCATTCCTCGTCCACCGCGCCGCCGAGCGCGAGCGCCTGGCCCAATACCCTGCTCGCCGTGCGCAATCCGCTCAGTTGGACGTCGAGCGTTATCGGGGTGAGCGGCCCGGGCAGCGCCTCGTTGAGGGCGGAACCACTGAAGACCGGAAACCGCGGATCGATCTGGTCGTCGAATTCGCCCTCGATGCCTTCGGGCGCCGCGCTGCGCGCGTCCTCGGACCGCCTCCCGTGTGCGAGCACTTCGACCGGGAGGGCGAGTCGACCGCCGTGATTGATCGCGCCCGCGGTGTCGAGCCGGCGACCGACGAGTCCGCGCGCGGTGTCGGCGACCGCGTCCAGAGCATGCCAGCCGAACTCGAACGACCAGTCTTCTTGTGCGGCAGAAAGATTCATATCCGGGACGAGTTGCGACCAGCTGCGCACCCGATGCAACCGGGATCGCGGGTCGGTGGCACGCAACACCCGCCAGGCGGTGATCAGGTTGACGGTGTCGGGGCTGGCGAGGTCCACCACACCGGTGCGGTCGGTGTCGAGCGCGGCCACCAGGAACCGCATCAGGTCGTCGAGGTGCAGCACCCGGATGGGCTGAGCCGACGTCTTGGCGCGCACCAGGGTGGCCACGGTGCGGCACACCATCCAGTCGAGCTGGCGACCGACGGGCGGTGCGATCCGGACGACCACGGTGGGTCCCCAACTCGACGAGACCAGGTCCTCGGCCGGCCGATACAGCTCGGGGCGCCCGGCGGCCTGCGATACGAACAGCAGCCGGGAACCGGCGCGGGCCGCGGCGTCGGTCACCCGGGCCAGGCCCTCGATATCCGCGCTGCCCGGCGCGGACGGGTCAATGGGGGCCAGGTGGATCACCGCGTCGGCCTCGTCGGCCAGCTCCCGCAGGACCCGATCGCGCAGCGACGTGCAAACAAACTCGACGTTGCGGTCCAGACATGGGTGGGGAAGTTCAGCAATGCCCGTGACCGTGTGCCCGGCAGCGATCAGCTGCCCAGCGACCAGCCGCCCGAGTGCGCCGGTGGCGTCGGTAACCAGGATGTGCACCTGGGCTCACCTCCCCCAACCCTCAGCATTCAACAATAGGCAAGTAAGCACGGGCTACGCGACCGTTAGTCCGGTAACGGTTCGGCGACCTGCTGTGATGTTGCCGGCCGGGCTAGTGCAGCGTCGCGCTGCCGTCCGCGGCGACGGCAACCTTGGCGCCGCCGATATCTTCACGCACCGACGCCTGCGCCGCAGCGGGATCGGTGACCACGGCCAGCGCGCGCGACCCGTCGGGCGTACGCACGGCCAGAAATGCCTTCTCGGGCCGACCGTCGCGGTCGAACGGCGTCGTCCAGGCTTCCACGGTGCCGACGCCCTCCCACTGGACCACCGCGTCCGTCGTCGGCTCCCGATCGACGGCCGGTTGCGTGTCTTCCCAACGGAATTCGGCCGGCGGTTCGGTGCTGTACACCCCGAAGCTGTGTTTGGTCAGGTAGCCGCCGTTGGCGGTGATCAAGCCGCGCCGGCCCGGATTGGCCACCAGCAACTCCGCCATGGTGGCAATGGAATGCGTCACGTAGTTGCTCCACGGGCCGCCCGCGAACGTCAGGCCGCCGGTCACCGTCAGCGGGCGGGCGGGATCGTCGGCGCTCAGGCCGAGCTCGGCCGCCGCCACCTGAACCGCGGAGGGAAAGCAGGAGTACAGGTCGACGTAGTCGATGTCGTCGATGCCCAGGCCGGCCAGCTCGAGCGCCCGCGCACCGGCGATCCGGATCGCGGTTGAGCGGTGCAATTCGTGGCGCTCGGCGATGGACGCGGTGTCGTGGGCGTCGGTGCCCGCGTGCGGGTACACCCAGCGCTCGGCCGGGATTTTCAGCCGGGTCGCCTCCCCGACCGAGGTCAGCACCAGCGCCGCGCCCTGGTCGACCATATTGTTCGAATTCATCAGCTTGGTGTAGGGCCAGCTGATCATCCGGTTCTGCGGGCCCGGCCGGCTGATGTCGTCGGCGCTTGACGGGGTGCGGATCCAGGCGTTCGGGTTGTCCACCGCCACCGCGTTGAACCGGGCCCACAGCGCCCCGATGCGCTCGAGATGATCGTCGATCGACTCGCCGTTCGCGATCCGATGCGCCTCCTCGAACAGCGGGTAGACGTACGCCGGCCGGTCGAGGGAGATCCTGATCTCGGCCTCGCCCGCCATCGCGACGTCGTCGCCGCTGATCTTGGCCATCGGGACCGAGTGGTCCTGCTCGGTCCACACCAGCTTGGCGCCCTTGGCCCGCAATCCGCGCCTGGTGCGCCAGGTTTCGGCGCCGGCCAGCAGCACCACCTTGGCGCGACCCCGCTGGATGTCCAGGCAGGCCTGGTTGACCAGCGACTGTGGCACATTGCCCCCGACGGGGCTGTAGAGGGTGCTGAAGTCTGTCGCGCCGATGCGCTGGCCCAGCAACAGGGCCGGGTCGCGGTATTGGGCCGACAGGATGTTGACGATGCGGATGGAGTCGGCGGCCCTGATCACCGCGGCGTCGGCGGCTTGTTCGGCCGCGGCCACCATCAGGTCCATCGGCTCGACCGAGCGACGTTCCGGGTCGATCTCGTCGCGATGGTTGACCTGGCCGTAGCCGACCAACACCGGGGTCCTGGGGTCGACGCTCATGGCAACGAATTTAGCGTGGCTATCGATCTGGCTCCGCCGGGCCTCGCCCTGACGCCGCGTGGCAGCGCTGCGGACCCGACGGCTAGGCGCTGTCGGCCGGGGCGGACAGGACACCGTCGTCGATCAGCCGCCGGATGTCCGCGGGGTTCATCCCGAGCAGGCCTGCGCAGATCTCGACGGTGTGCTGCCCGGGCATCGGCGCCGGGGTCTGCCGGGCCGCCGGGATGTGGCGATACGGCGCCGGGCCCGTCTCGGCCGGCAGCGGATGGTCGATCAGGGGATGCGTCATGGGGCTGTACACGTTTCGCGCGACCAGCTGCGGGTCCTCGAGCACGTCCGGCGGGCGGTTCATCGGCCCCGCCGGAACCCCGGCCGACTGCAGCAGTTCGGCCGCCCGCAACGGGGTGCGGGTGCGCGTCCACCCGGACACCAGCTCCACCAGCTCGCGTCGATGGGCCAGTCGCGCTTCGCCGGTGGCGAAGCGCGGGTCGTCTGCCCACTCGGTGTGGTCGAAAACCGAAGTGGCTCGCCGCCATTCGTCGTCCGACCGGATCGAGATGACGCACCATTCGTCGTCGCCCGCGCAGGGGTAGACCGCGTGCAGGGCGGTGTCCTCGCGGATCTGCGCGACGCCCGCGGCCAGCGCCGCCTCGGTCACATACAGCGTGTCGAGCTGGTTGACCACGACTTCGGCCTGCGAGATGTGGACGTGGGCGCCACGGCCGGTCCGGTCGCGGTGGATCAGCGCGGCCAGCGCGCCGATCGCGGTGACCCGGCCCACCACGTGGTCGGGGAAGACCGTCGTCGCGTCGTAGAACCCGTGGCGGCCCCCCTCGGCTTCGTCGTTCGCGTCGTCCGAGGTCCACAGCCGGGTAACGCCGGTGGCGGCGCGGACCAGTGGGCCATAACCCAGCCGCGCGCTCCACGGTCCCGAGCCGCCGAAGGCGCTGCTTTCGGCCAGCACTATGCGCGAGTTGATGGCGCGCAGCTCGTCATAGGAAAATCCCAGTGCGGCAAGGGTTCCCGGCTTGAAGTTGGCGAAGACCGCGTCGGCCTCGGCCACCAGGCGGCCGAAGATCTTCTTGCCCTCGGCGCTGCGCAGATCCAGTCCCAAGGCCCGGTTGTTGCGGTGCGTCCAGGCGAACGACTCGCTCATCGCGTCGCCGATCCGGGCCTGCCGCAATCCATCCGGATAATCGGCACTTTCGACTTTGATGACGTCGGCGCCCAGGTCGCCGAACAGCCGGCTCAACTCGCCGCCGGCGACGATGATGCCCAGATCCAGAATCCGCAGCCCGGCAAAGGGATAGTCGCCCAGCCGGCCCGACGAGGACGGGACCACCGACGGATTGCCGCGCCAATAGGGGTCGTCGCCGCCGGCGGCGGAGACCGGTGTCCGAAAACCCGCGCGCCGGCCGTCGACCACGAAGTAGCCGGTCGGCACGCTGGTGCGCACGCCGGGGACCAGTTCGGCCTCGGTGATGGCGCCCACCGCCTGGAAGTGCTCGGATCCCAGGATCCGTGCGGGCGTCAGCACCGCGGCGATCGGCACCCCGTGCGCCTGCCCGGCGGCCACCAGGTCCTTCATGGTCTGCCCGGCGAATAGCTCCCGGATCAGCTCGCTGATCTGCGGCCAGGCCGCGAACCGCTCGCCGATCGCGTCGAATTTCGGGTCCTGGAACCGCTCCGGTTCCCCCAGCCAGCTCCGCAGGCCGCGCCACTGGCGCGGCGCCATCACGCACAGCCGGACGTAACCGTCCTGGCACGGATAGATCGGGTAGGCGTCCTGGTTCTTCGGCCGGCCCCGCCACCGCCCGCTGCGGCGGACGCCGGCGGCGGCCTGTCCGTGCGCGCCGAACGCGGGATCGAGGGCCATCACGACGGCGTCGAACCACGAGAAGTCGATGTAATCCCCTGTGCCACACCGTAATCGGTTGTAGTATGCCGCGAGCGCGGCCCACGCCGCCTGGACGGCGGCGGTCGCCGAAGCGATACCGTCCGGCGGTAACACGGGCGTGCCGGTGGTGGGGCCGGACCGTGACAGCGCGCCGCACATCGCGTACAGCACGGGATCGGTGGCGCGCCAGGACGACCGCGAGCCCGTCGCCCCGAAGTCGGTGATCGACAGCACCACCAGGTGCGGGTAGCGGGCCGCCAGCTCCTCGCCCGACGTCCCGAACATGGCCCCGCGCTCGTCGGCGCCGGTGTCCACCAGGATGTCGGCCTCGGCGGCCAGGTCCAGGAAGCGGGCGCAGTCCTCGTCATCGAACGGGTCGAGCACCGCGCTGCGCTTGTTGGCGTTGTGCACGGCGAACGGGATGCTGGCGCCGCGCAGCGTGGGCATCGCGTCGCGGCCCAGGGAACCGCCCGGCGGCTCCACCTTGAGCACGTCGGCACCCAGGTCGGCGAACAGGCGGGTGACCGCGTCGGCGACGCCGCTCGACAAGTCGAGGACGCGCACGGCATCGAGCAGCCCGTCAGCCATCTGGACACCGTACCTGCCTGGTCAGGCCGCTGCCCGTCGGGCGTTGCCGACGCCGAGCGGCCGCGGCGGCGGCCAAAGTGCCGGGTGGGCAAGCTGATTCGGCGCACCGTTGATCGGTGGGCGCAACGCTCGGTCGAAGACCCATGCCGGTGCCGCGTCGGCTATCGTCACAGGCCGATCCGCCCGGCCCCTACCCGTCGCCCCATGGAGGCATCCCCTATGACCGCGCATCTGAGCTACGTGGAGGCCGTGGTGGTCGGCGCCTTCCAGGGCGTCACCGAGCTGTTCCCGGTCTCCAGCCTGGGGCACGCGGTGCTGGTGCCCGCGCTGGTCGGCGGGCGATGGGCCCAGGACCTCAGCGTCTCGGCCCCCAAATCGCCCTACCTCGCGTTCATCGTGGGTCTGCACGTGGCCACCGCCGCCGCGCTGCTGCTGTTCTTCTGGCGCGACTGGGTGCGCGTCCTGACCGGGTTCTTCACCTCGCTGCGTCATCGCCGCATCCAGACGCCCGACGAGCGGCTGGCCTGGCTGCTGGTGGGGGGCACCATCCCGGTGGGTCTGGCCGGGCTGGCCCTGGAACAGCTGTTCCGCACCACGCTGGGCAAGCCGGTCCCCGCGGCGGCTTTCCTGTTGCTCAACGGGATCGCGCTCTACGCCGGCGAAGTGCTGCGCCGGCGCGTCGCGCCCGTCCCGGACCGGGCCGCGGCAACCGGCGCGGAGCCCGAACACGGCGACGAGGCCTCGGACCGCCGGCTCGCCCAACTCCCCCTGCTTCGCGGCGTGGTGATCGGTGCGGCGCAGATCCTGGCGCTGTTCCCCGGCATCAGCCGATCGGGGATCACCATCGTGGCCGGCCTGTGGCGGGGCTTGTCGCACGAGGACGCCGCGCGGTTCTCCTTCCTGCTCGCCACCCCGATCATCCTGGCCGCGGGGGTGTACAAGATCCCGGAACTCTTCGGGCCCCTGGGCGCCGGGATCGGCGGGCAGGTGGCGGCCGGCAGCGTCGCCTCCTTCGTCTGCGCGTACCTCGCGGTGCGCTTCCTGACGCGGTACTTCGAAACCCGGACCCTGACGCCGTTCGCGATCTACTGCGCCCTGGCCGGTGGGGTCAGCCTGGTCTGGTTCGCGCTGCGCTGAACCGCCCGGCACCGGCGACCGGGCCCCAGCCACCGGGTTGTTGCGCGGGGCGGCGTCGAGTGCTGTGCTTAGCCCATCGACTAAGTTGACACCCGTCAAGAACAGGGAGGGGACCGGCATGGCGGACGCGGCTTCGATTGGCCTGAAGGGTAGCGGCCGGCTAAAAGGCAAGGTCATCGTGATCACCGGCGGCGCCCGGGGAATCGGGCTGGCCACCGCGACCGCGCTGCACAACCTGGGCGCCAAGGTCGCCATCGGCGACGTCGACGAGGTTCGGGTGAAGGAGTCGGGCGCCGACCTGGGGCTGGACGTCTACGGCAAGCTCGACGTCACCGACCCGCACTCGTTCGCCGGTTTCCTGGACGAGGTCGAGCGGCAGCTCGGCCCGATCGACGTGCTGATCAACAACGCCGGCATCATGCCCGTCGGCCGGATCATCGACGAGCCCGACGCGGTCACCCGCCGGATCCTGGACATCAACGTCTACGGCGTGATGCTGGGCAGCAAGCTGGCCGCCCAGCGCATGGTCCCGCGCGGCACGGGGCACGTCATCAACGTCGCCTCGCTGGCCGGCGAGCTCTACATCGTCGGCCTGGCCACCTACTGCGCCAGCAAGCACGCGGTGGTCGCGTTCACCGATTCGGCCCGGCTGGAGTACCGGTCGGCCGGGGTGAAGTTCTCCGCGGTGTTGCCGACGTTCGTCAACACCGAGTTGGTCGCCGGGACGCCCGGCATGAAGGGCTTCCGCAACGCCGAGCCCGCCGAGATCGCCGACGCGATCGTCAGCCTGGTGGCCCACCCCAAGCCCCGGGTGCGGATCACCAAGGCGGCGGGGGCGATGGTGGTGTCCCAGAAGTTCTGGCCCCGCCGAATCGCCGAGGGACTCAACCGGATGCTCGGCGGCGATCACGTCTTCACCGACGACGTCGACGTGGCCAAGCGGCAGGCCTACGAGGCCCGCGCCCGCGGCGAGGACTAGCCGCGCACGAGCATTGTTCGCCGAAGGCGCGGACAATCGGCCGAGTGAGCCTAGAAACCCGAACCTCCGCGCCCGCGCACTCTCCGCTCTCCGACGACGAACTAGCTCTGATCGACAAGTACTGGCGTGCCGCCAACTATCTGTCGGTCGGCCAGATCTATCTCCTCGACAACCCGCTGCTCACCGAGCCGCTGTCCACCGACCACGTCAAACCGCGCCTGCTGGGGCACTGGGGCACCACGCCCGGGCTCAACCTGGTCTACGCGCACTTGAACCGGATCATCCGCAACCGCGACGCCGACGTCATCTACGTGACCGGCCCGGGCCACGGCGGCCCCGGGCTGGTCGCCAACGCCTACCTGGAGGGCACCTACAGCGAGGTGTACACCGGCATCGAGGAGGACGCCGAGGGGCTGCGGAAGTTGTTTCGGCAGTTCTCCTTTCCCGGCGGCATCCCCAGCCACGTCGCCGCCCAGACGCCGGGCTCCATCCACGAGGGCGGCGAGCTGGGCTACGCGCTGGTGCACGCCTACGGCGCGGCCCTGGACAATCCGTACCTGGTGGTGGCCTGCGTCGTGGGCGACGGCGAGGCCGAAACCGGGCCGCTGGCCGCCAGCTGGCACTCCAACAAGTTCCTCAACCCGGTCACCGACGGCGCGGTGCTGCCCATCCTGGCGCTCAACGGCTACAAGATCGCGAACCCGACGGTGCTGGCCCGCATCCCGCACGACGAGCTGGAATCGCTGTTACGCGGTTACGGCTACCGGCCGATCACGGTCGCCGGTGACGACCCGGCCGACGTACACCAGCAACTGGCCGCCGCGCTCGACGACGCGTTCGACGACATCGCGGCCATCCAGAGCGCGGCGCGCGGCGGCGGTGAGGCGGAGCGACCGGTATGGCCGATGATCGTGCTGCGCACGCCCAAGGGCTGGACCGGGCCCAAGGTGGTGGACGGCAAGAAGGTGGAGGGCACCTGGCGCTCGCATCAGGTGCCGCTGTCCGAGACGCACGACAACCCCGAACACCGCGCCCAACTCGAGGAGTGGCTGCGCAGCTACGCGCCCGAGCAGCTTTTCGACGACAACGGCAGGCTGCGTCACGAATTGCGGGCCTTGGCGCCCACCGGCGATCGGCGGATGAGCGCCAACCCGCACGCCAACGGCGGCCTGCTGCTGCACGACCTGGACCTCCCGGACTTTCGCGGCTACGCCGTGGCCGTCGAGCGCCCGGCGACCGCCACGCACGAGGCCACCCGGGTGCTGGGCGGATTCCTGCGCGACGTGATCGCCCGCAACGAGGATCGGTTCCGGCTGATGGGGCCTGACGAGACGGCCTCCAATCGGCTCGACGCCGTGTACGGATCGACCGACAAGGTGTGGCTCTCGGAGGTCGAGCCCGACGACGAGCACCTCGCGCCCGACGGCCGCGTGATGGAGGTGCTCTCCGAGCACCTGTGCCAGGGCTGGCTGGAGGGCTACCTGCTGACCGGACGGCACGGGCTGTTCAACTGCTACGAGGCGTTCGTGCACATCGTCGACTCGATGATGAATCAACACGCGAAATGGCTTGCGACCAGCCGGGAATTGCCGTGGCGCCGCCCGATCGCGTCGCTGAACTACCTGCTGAGCTCGCACGTGTGGCGCCAGGACCACAACGGCGCATCCCACCAGGACCCGGGGTTCATCGACCTCGTCGCCAACAAGCGGCCCGAGCTGACCCGCGTCTATCTGCCGCCGGACGGCAACACGCTGCTGTCGGTGGCCGATCACTGCCTGCGCAGCCGCGACTACATCAACGTGATCGTGGCGGGCAAGCAGCCCGCGCTGGCCTACCTCGGCATGGACGACGCCATCGCGCACTGCACCCGCGGCCTGGGCATCTGGGACTGGGCGAGCACGGCCACCGACGCGCCCGACGTGGTGCTGGCCTGCGCCGGCGACGTCCCCACACTGGAGACGCTGGCGGCGGCCGACATCCTGCGCCGCGAGCTGCCCGACCTGGGTGTGCGGGTGATCAACATCGTCGACCTGATGCGGCTGCAGCCGGACTCCGAACACCCGCATGGCCTGCCGGACCGCGAGTTCGACGCCCTGTTCACCCGCGACAAGCCGGTGATCTTCGCCTACCACGGCTATCCCTGGCTGATCCACCGGCTGACCTACAGCCGCACCAACCACGCCCACCTGCACGTGCGCGGCTTCAAGGAGCGGGGCACCACGACCACGCCCTTCGACATGGTGATGCTCAACGATCTGGACCGTTTCCACCTCGTGATCGACGTCATCGACCGGGTGGACGGCCTGGCCAGTCGCGCCGCGATGTTGCGGCAGCGCATGGTCGACGCGCGCCTCGCCGCGCGGATGTACACCCGTGAGCACGGCGAGGACGACCCGAAGATCGCAGGCTGGACCTGGACGGCTGAGTGATCTGACGCCGAGATTGCCGTGATGGCGGTGCTCAGGGCGCCGACACAACCGTGATGGCAATCTCGTCGAACTGTCGGGGCCTCGGCGGCCGGTAAACTGGCCGGATGCGTGACGCCACCGGGACAGCCGCCATCGACCCCCTGGTGTCCCCGCTCTCGGCCCCGCACAGATTCCGGATCCACCTCGACATCGCCGTCGTCGTGGTGGTGCTGGTGCTGACCAACCTGGTCGCGCACTTCACCACGCCCTGGGCGAGCATCGCGACCGTCCCCGGCGCAGCCGTCGGCCTGGTGATCCTGATGCGGTGGCGCGGCCTGGGCTGGGCAGACCTGGGTCTGGGCCGCGAGCACTGGAAGCCCGGCCTGGGTTACGCCGTGGCCGCCGTGGCCGTCGTGGCCGCGGTGATCGCGGTGGGTGTCCTGCTGCCGGCGACCCGGCCGATGTTCATGAACAACCGCTACGCCACGATCTCCGGGGCGATGATCGCCTCGATGGTCATCATCCCGCTGCAGACCGTGATCCCCGAGGAGCTGGCCTTCCGGGGGGTGCTGCACGGAACGCTCAACCGCGCCTGGGGCTTTCGCGGCGTCGCGCTGGCCGGCTCGCTGTTGTTCGGGCTGTGGCACGTCGCGACGTCATTCGGGCTGACCAGCAGCAACGTCGGGTTCACCCGGCTGTTCGGCGGCGGGATCGTGGGCATGGCCGCGGGGGTGACCGGCGCGGTGCTGGCCACCGGCGCCGCCGGCTTCGTGTTCAGCTGGCTGCGCCGGCGCAGCGGCAGCCTCATCGCGCCGATCGCGTTGCACTGGTCGTTGAATGGGCTTGGCGCGCTGGCCGCCGCGCTGGTGTGGCACCTGTCCACCTGAGCCGGTTCACACCAGCAGCACCGCCGCCCCGGCGATGCGGCCCGCGCTCAGATCCGCCAGAGCCCGATCGGCCTGTGCCAGCGGATATTCCGGCGTCGTCACCTCGATGTGGTGCTGTCCCGCGAAGTCGAGGAAGGCCCGCGCGTCGGCCCGGGTGTTGGAGGTGACCGATCGGACCTGGCGTTCCTGGAACAGGTGCCGTTGGTAGTTCAGGGTCGGGATATTGGACAGGTGGATGCCGGCGATGGCCAGGGTGCCGCCGCGGTCCAGCGCCTCGAGCGCGGGCAGCACCAGATCCCCTACTGGCGCAAACAGAATCGCGGCGTCCAGCGGCACGGGTGGTGGATCGGCCGCGCCCTGAGCCGACGCGGCGCCGAGTTTCAACGCCAGTTCCTGCGCCTGGGATCCGCGGGTCATCACGTGCACCTCGGCGCCTTGCGCCAACGCGACCTGCGCGGTGATGTGCGCGCTCCCGCCGAAACCGTAGAGCCCCAGGCGCCCACCGGGCGGCAGCTCGGCGCGCACTAGCGAGCGGTAACCGATGATGCCCGCGCACAGCAGCGGCGCCAGCTCGCTGTCGCTGTAGCCGACGGGCAGTGGGTGCGCGAAAGCGGCGGGGACCGTGGCGAACTCGGCGTAGCCGCCGTCGGCGTCCCAACCGGTGTAGCGGGACTGGGGGCACAGGTTTTCGTCGCCGCGACGACAGTACTTGCATACGCCGCAGGTGTGGCGCAGCCAGGCGATGCCCACCCGGTCCCCCACCCGGAATTCTCCGCCGGCCTCAGCGCCCATGTCGATGACCTCACCGACCACCTCATGGCCGGGCGTGACCCGCTCGCGATGCACGGGCAGGTCGCCTTCGGTGACATGCAGGTCGGTGCGGCACACCCCGCACGCGTGGACGGCCACCAGCAGTTCGGCGGGCCCCGGTCGCGGTACCTCGGTGGTGACCTGCTCCAGCGGGCCGGTGTTCATCGGCCCGGGGCGGCGCACGCGCCAGGCCCGCATTGCCGTGGTGGTCACCGACGGAGGCATTAATCCATCATGCCGCTAACCACCACGGCCGCAACGGGTTAAGCCGGTTACGTCCTGCGCACCATCCCGACGACCCAGAGCAGCAACAGGGCGCCGAGCAGTGCGGTGAAGAAGGTGAAGATGATGCCGCCGCCTGCGGTGTTGACGAAGAAGCTCAGGATGAAACCGCCGATCAGGGCGCCGACAATGCCGATGACGATGTCCATCAGGATGCCGGCTCCGCTGCCCCTGATGATCCTGCTGGCGAGCGCTCCGGCCAGACCGCCGATGATGATGTAGCCGATCCAGCCGACGCTGGTCAAAGTGCTGGAGCGGGCAAGAAATTCGGTAGCTGCCATGACAGTCATGAAAGTCTCCTTGCAATCGCTGACAAAGCCCAGCTATTTGCTGGGCGTCATCTCGGTATACCCAGTTTGGGTCACAAAATGAGTGCCGAATCGGAGACGGTTGACCAGTCGGTTTTCCGTTGCGGCCGAATCGATCGACGGCGCGGTCAGGCCGACAGGGTCTGCTGCGGTGTCGGTGTAGGGGTGGGGCTCACCTC
>NZ_QMEV01000025.1 GCF_003284935.1 Mycobacterium colombiense | reverse complement strand
TCGGGGTCGGTGTAGCGCGGCCGGGCCGCGGGTACCGCTGCTCCTGGTGCCGGCGCGGGCGCACCGGGGGCCCCCGGAACGGCGGGTGGTGCCGCCGGCGGCGTCCAGGCCTGGATCGACTCGGTGAGCGCCTTCGCCGCGCCCCGATCCACCGGGTCATTCGAGGTTCCGAGCCACACCACAAACCAGCGTTGGGCGGTGCCGCCGTTGGCCGCACCGATGACGCCCGTCCAGATCTGGCCGTTGGGCTTGGACGCGTCGCTGAACTTGACTTCGTAATACGACGCGCTGCCGGTGCTGCCGTTGCTTCCGTTGAGCGGGGTGGCGTCCTGGTTGATCCGGGTGCCGGGGTAGGGCATGAAGAACTCGCCCATGTCCGACCCCAGCCGCACGGCGGCCTTGGCGTTGTTGGCTTCCGCACTGGCGTAGAGCTTTTGGTCCAGGCGGCCCATCACGATGCGGGTGTCGTTGGCGACGGCCGGCGGCTGGTCAGGCATCGGCGGTGGGCCGGTGACCTTGCTCAGCAGCGCCGAGCCGTAGTCGAGGTGCGACGCGTCCGACTCCACCCAACCGGCGGGCAGGACGTAGCTGAATCCCCCGACCGCGTTGGTGATCCGCCCGGCGTTCGGGTCGGCCGGCGGTGGCGGCGGCGCGTTCGGGTCGACGGGTGGCGGCGGGGCGCCGTTCGGGTTGGCCGGCGGCGGCGGGGCGGCGTTGGGATCACCGGGCGCCGGTTGCCCGTTCGGCGCCTGGGCGGCCGGGGGCACCGTGGTCGCCGGCGCGCCGGGCGGGGCCGTGGCCGTGGTCGGCGGGACCGGGGTCGGCACCTCGGGATCGGCGTTCGAGGTTGCCGGCAACGCGATGGCGACTGCGCTGGCGCCGGTCACCGTGGTGATCGCCAGGGTCGTCCACAGTCCTTTGCGACGGGTCGAGGTCGGATCCACCTGCTCCATGGCGACGAACCTACCGTGTTACCGCTGTGACGCAAGGATGCATTGCGACGAATGCGGTGCCGATTTACCGATGTTGCCAATGTGCAACCTTGTTCGGACGGCGCGGCTCCTCGGCGGCCGGATCACCGGGCGGCGGGATGCAGCGCCACTTCATGGGCCTTGACCGAGAACCACACTCGGTCGCCGGGCACCAACTGCAGTTCCGAAGCGGCGTCGACGGTGATCTCCGCGGCCAGGCCCGGGGCGCCGTCGGGTTGCTGCGTACCGCGCACCAGCACCGCGGGGCCGCGGACATCCATTTCCGCGACCGTGACCTCGACGGTGTTGCGGGGGCTACCGTGCGGCCGGTCGCGGTAGACGGCCACCGCCGTCGGTGGAAACACCGCGATCGCGCGCTGTTGCGGCGAAAAGCCTTCGCCGCCCTGCGCGGGGGCCGCATACCAGCGGTCGCCGGAGTCCGCGCGCAGCGAGCCGTCACCGCCAACGGTTCCATTCACCAGGTTGATGCCGGCGATCCGGGCCGCGAAATGACTGCGCGGTGAGGTGAGAACGGCTGGGACCGGACCGATTTCGGCGATCTTGCCCGCCTCCAGCACCAGGACGCGATCGGCCAGGGTGAACACGTCCAACAGGTCATGGGTGACCAGGACCGCCGCGCAGCCGATGCGGGTGATCACCCGGCGCAGCACCGCCCGGATCGCGGCGGCCGCGGCGACGTCGAGGCCGGCCAGCGGTTCATCGAGCAGCAACACGTCGGGTTCGGCGGCCAGCGCCCGGGCGATCGCGACCCGCTGAGCCTGCCCGCCGGACAGCTGCCGCGGCTTTCGGTCGGCCAGGCCCTGCGCGTCCACCTCGCGCAGCCAGCGCATTGCCGTCTCAGTCTCGGCGGCGCGGGCGCCGCGAAACCTCGCCCGGCGGCTGTGCGGCCCGAACGCGACGTTGGCGGCGACGCTCAGGTGCGGGAACAGGAGTGCGTCCTGCAGCAGCAGACCGACCCGGCGATCGTGCGTCGCCACGCTTGTCCCGGCCGCGGTGTCCGTCAGGACCCGATCCCCCAGCCGCACCACCCCGTGGTCGGGCCGAAGCAGCCCGGCGATGACATGCAGCACGGTCGATTTGCCCGCGCCGTTGGGGCCGAGCACGGCGAGCACCTCACCGGCGGACACCGAGAACTCTACGTCCACCCCGCGGTCCGCGACGACCGCGCGCAGCTGCAATTCGCTCATGATTGCCCGGTGTCAGTCCCGGTCAGCCGGCGGCTGCCTAGGCCCAGCACCACCAGGGCCGCCACGACCACCAGCAGGATCGACAGCGCCACAGCGGCATTGGCGTCGGTCACCCGCTGCAGGTAGATCTCCAGCGGCAGCGTGCGGGTCACCCCCTGGCGGGATCCGGCGAACGTCAGCGTCGCGCCGAACTCCCCCAGCGAGCGGGCGAAGGCCAGCACCGCCCCGGAGACCACCCCCGGCAACAGCAGCGGCAAGGTGACCCGCCACCAGACGGCGCTCGGGCGCGCCCCCAGCGTCGCGGCCACCAGCTCGAAATCGGCGCCCGCGGTGCGCGCGGCGCCCTCGAGGGAGATCACCAGGAACGGCAGCGAGACGAAGGTCTGCGCCAGCACCACGGCGGTGGTGCTGAACGCGATGCCGATGCCGGCGGCCTCCAGATACCGGCCGAGCAGTCCGAGCCGGCCGAACGCGTACAGCAGCGCGATGCCACCCACCACGGGCGGCAGCACCAGGGGCAGCAGGATCAGCGGCCGGAGCACGCGGACCACCCGCGCCGTGCTGCGCGCCAGCACCAGCGCCAGCGGCACCCCGAACATCACGCACAGCAGCGTGCTGGCGGCGGCGGTCTTCAGGCTCAGCAACAGCGCCGTGCGCGACGACGAGCTGGTGATCAGCGACCAGAAATGCGGCCAGTCGACCTTGACCGCGATGGCCAGCAGCGGCAGCACCACGAAGACGGCTCCCGCCGCGGCGGGGAGGTAGACCCAGCGGGGCAGATCCGTCGGCCGGTGCATGGGCGGCGCTCAGGGTTTCGCGAAGCCGGCCTCGGCCAGGATCTGCTGCCCGGTCGGCGAGGTCACCAGGTCGACGAACTTGTGCGCCTGCGTGGCGAGCGGTGCCTTCTTCAGCACGCCGATGGGATAGACGTTCACCGCACGGGCGGCCTCCGGGAACGCCACGGTCGCGACCTTGCCGCCGGCGTTCTTGGCGTCGGTGACATAGACCAGCGCGGCGTCGGCCTGGCCGCTGGTGACCTTGTTGAGCGCATCGGTCACGCTGGGTTCCTCGCTGATCGGGTTGAGGCGCACGCCGGTGCTGTCTTCGACGCGCCGGGTGGCCGCCCCGCACGGCACCGGCTGCTGGCAGGTCACCACGGTGAGGCCGGGTCCGGCCAGATCGGCGAAGGAGCCGATGCGCTTCGGGTTGCCCGGCGCGGTCACGATGACCAGCGTGTTCGATGCGAAGTTCGTCGGGTCGGCGCTCAGCAAGCCGGCCTTGCTGACCGTATCCATCTGCGCGGTGTCGGCCGAGGCGAACACGTCGGCCGTCGCGCCCTGCGTCAGCTGGGTCGCCAGATCGGACGAGCCGGCGAACTCGAAGTCGACGCCGACACCCGGATTCTGGGTCTTGAACTGCTGGGCGAGCTGGGTGAACGCCGGCTTGAGCGAGGCCGCGGCGAACACCACCACCTTGCCGGAGGTCTGCGAGGGCTGCGCAGACGGCGACGTCGAACCGCATCCGGCCAGCCCCGCTGCCAGCACCGTCGAAACCACCGCGGCCTGCATCCCGATCCGACGCATGGGTGAACCCTAGCCCGCCGATAATGCGGTCCGCCCGGCGGCTGAATCGCCGCAAGAAAGTGACCGCCGAATAGTTACGCAACTGATCCGCGCGTCGCACCGGCGAAAGTTTCGCCGGCTAGCTACTGTCCAGTAACATATCGGGGGATCGATGCCATAACGCGCGTGCACACGAGGAGGTCATGGCAGTGGAGGTGCTGGTTACCGGCGGAGACACGGAGCTGGGGCGCACGGTAGCCGAGGGCTTCCGCAATGACGGCCACAAGGTGACCCTGGTGGGCGCGCGCAAGAGCGACGTGGAGATCGCGGCCAAAGAGCTGGAAGTCGAGGCGATCGTCTGCGACACCACCGACCCGGCCAGCCTCGAAGAGGCCCGTCCCCTGTTCCCGCATCACCTGGACACCATCGTCCACGTGCCCGCGCCCACGTGGGAGGCCGGCGACCCGCGCACCTATTCGATCGCCGATACCGCCGGCGCGTGGCGCAATGCCCTTGACGCGACGGTGCTTTCGGCGGTGTTGACCGTGCAGGCCGTGGGCGATCACCTGCGCTCGGGTGGCTCCATCATCAGCGTGGTGCCCGAGAACCCGCCGGCCGGCAGCGCCGATGCCGCGATCAAAGCCGCGCTGTCGAACTGGGCCGCGGGCCAGGCGGGTGTCTTCGGCACCCGCGGCATCACCGTCAACGTGGTGGCGAGTGGACGCAGCGCCGAGGCCGGCTACGACGGGCTGTCGCGCACGCCGGCGCCGGTGGCCACCGAGACCGCCCGGTTGGCGCTGTTCTTGACCACGTCGGCGGCTCGCCACATCACGGGACAGACGCTGCACGTCAGCCACGTGGCGCTGGCCCGTTTCGCCTGAGGCGTAACGCGCGTCCTTCTTTCGGGCCGGGCCGGTCGCTACGGTAATTCTCGTGGCAATTCGACTCGGTCTGCAGATTCCCAACTTTTCCTACGGCACCGGGGTTGACCAACTCTTCCCCACCGTCATCGCCCAGGCCCGCGAAGCCGAATCCGCCGGATTCGACTCGGTTTTCGTGATGGACCACTTCTACCAGCTGCCGATGCTGGGCTCCCCCGATCAGCCGATGCTGGAGGCCTACACCGCCCTCGGGGCGCTGGCCACCGCCACCGAGCGGGTGCAGCTAGGCACGCTGGTGACCGGCAACACGTATCGACACCCGAGCCTGCTCGCGAAGATCATCACCACGCTGGACGTGGTGAGTCAGGGACGGGCGATTCTGGGCATCGGCACGGGATGGTTCCAGCTCGAGCACGAGCAATTGGGCTTCGAATTCGGCACCTTCACCGACAGGTTCAACCGGCTCGACGAGGCCCTGGAGATCATCTTGCCGATGATCTCCGGCGAGCGGGCCACCGTCTCGGGCAAGTGGTACCAAACCAGCGAGGCGTTCGCCAATCCCCGTTTCCGCGAACACATTCCGTTGATGATCGGCGGCAGCGGCGAGAAGAAGACCATCCCGCTCGCCGCCCGGCATTTCGACCACCTCAACGTGATCGCGGGGTTCGACGAGTTGCCGCGCAAGCTGGACGCCGTGCGCCGGTCCTGCGAGGAAGTGGACCGCGACCCCGCCACTTTGGAGACCAGCACGCTGACCACGGTGCTGATCGACGACAACGCGAGCCTCGACCAGATTCCCGCCGAGATGACGCAACGCATGGTGGTCGGGACGCCGGACTCGGTCGCCGATCAGATCAAGTCCAAGGTGATCGACGCGGGCATCGACGGCGTCATCATCAACCTGCCCTTCTACACGCCCGGCGTCATCGAGGCGGCCGGCGCCGCGCTGCGTCCGATCGTCGGCCTGTAGGTCTTTGGCCAGCTCAGCGCGCTGGCCCACGCGGCATGACGAGTATCACTGTGGGCGACCAGCAGTGATACAGACGATGTGTTTGATTACACATGTTGCCAGCTAGGTTTGGGGGTATCCGCCTGACTAGCGTGGTGTCTGACTGCAGTCGCGCGTCCAGAAGCCCTCGTCAGGAGCAGCGGAAACATGAGCCCCCAGCCAGGAACGACAGATGGACCGGAGCGTCGTCACCAGGTCGTCATCATCGGCTCCGGTTTCGGCGGGCTGAACGCGGCGAAGAAACTCAAGCACGCCAACGTCGACATCAAGCTGATCGCCCGGACCACCCACCACCTCTTCCAGCCGCTGCTGTACCAGGTGGCGACCGGCATCGTGTCCGAAGGCGACATCGCACCGCCCACCCGGGTCGTGCTGCGCAGGCAGCGCAACGTCCAGGTGCTGCTCGGTGACGTCACCCACATCGATCTCGAGGGCAAGTTCGTGGTGTCCGACCTGCTCGGGCACAGCTACGACACCCCCTACGACAGCCTGATCATCGCCGCCGGCGCCGGCCAGTCCTATTTCGGCAACGACCATTTCGCCGAGTTCGCGCCGGGCATGAAATCGATCGACGACGCCCTGGAGGTGCGCGGCCGGATCCTGAGCGCGTTCGAGCAGGCCGAGCGCTCTCGTGATCCGGAGCGACGGGCCAAGCTGCTGACGTTCACGGTGATCGGGGCCGGGCCCACCGGCGTCGAAATGGCCGGGCAGATAGCGGAATTGGCGAAGGACACGTTGCGGGGCTCCTTCCGGCACATCGACTCGACGAAGGCGCGGGTGATCCTGCTTGACGCCGCGCCGGCCGTGCTGCCGCCCTTCGGCGAGAAGCTGGGTAAGCGCGCGGCCGACCGGCTGGAAAAGCTGGGCGTGGAGATCCAGCTCGGAGCAATGGTCACCGACGTCGACCGCAACGGCATCACGGTCAAGGACTCCGACGGCACCGTGCGGCGCATCGAATCGGCGTGCAAGGTGTGGTCCGCCGGCGTGTCCGCCAGCCCGCTGGGCCGCGACCTCGCCGATCAGTCGTCGGTCGAACTGGACCGGGCCGGGCGCGTCAAGGTGCTGCCCGACCTGTCGGTGCCCGGCCACCCGAACGTGTTCGTGATCGGCGACCTGGCCGCCGTCGAGGGCGTGCCGGGTGTGGCGCAGGGCGCCATTCAGGGCGCCAAGTACGTCGCCAGCATCATCAAGGCCGAGCTCGGTGGCGCCAACCCCGCCGACCGGGAGCCCTTCCAGTACTTCGACAAGGGCTCCATGGCCACGGTGTCGCGGTTCTCCGCGGTCGCCAAGATCGGCCCGGTCGAGTTCAGCGGCCTGTTCGCCTGGTTCGCGTGGCTGGTGCTGCACCTGGTGTACCTGGTCGGGTTCAAGACCAAGATCAGCACGCTGCTGTCCTGGACGGTGACGTTCCTGAGCACCCGGCGCGGTCAGCTCACCATCACCGAGCAGCAGGCGTTCGCCCGCACCCGGCTCGAACAGCTGGCGGTGGTCGCCGCCGAGGCCAACCGGCCTGCGGCCAGACGCGCCAGTTAGCCTGTCCGACAACGCAATTCAGTGACCGCCGGGCACGGCTCGCCGGTTCAGCGGATCTCGAGGTTCTGCAGTCGCACCTGACCGCGGGCGACGACGCGGTCCTCGTCGTCGGTGATGGTGACCAACCACAACTGCTGGCTGCGTCCGCGGTGGATCGGCTCGACGGTGCCGTACACCATGCCCGAGCCGATCGAGCGCAAAAAGTCGGTGTTGTTGTTGACACCCACCACATTTCCGCCGCCGCGGGTGGCCAGCCACGTGTAGGCGGCCACGCTCGCCATGCTTTCGATCATCGAGCAGTAAACGCCGCCGTGCACCAAACCCATCGGCTGCAACAGCTTGGGGGTGACCTCGAGCTGGGCGCGCGCCCCGTCGGGGCTCAGTTCGGTGAATTGCAGCCCGATCTCGCGGTCGAAGGGTGCGGAGAAGTCCGGCGGGATCATGGCGTTCTGCGGCTCTGGCACGCCCATGTGTCTACACCATGGCTCCGCAGGCGATTGCGCAGCGGGATCTGGCCCGGAAACGGCTGAGCCCCGTGCCTTGAAGGCACGGGGCTCGCCGATCGAGTAGACCGGGGGTCACTGCAGCCCTCAGGACTCTCACACGGTCCGTTATCGCTCGACTCGATCAGCATAGGCAAGGCTGCCCTAACTTTGCAAGGGGTATTGTTCTTCTTGTTCGCCCCGGGGGCGCGCGCGGCGGCCGACACAGTGATTTGTCAGCTTTCCGTACGACCGTCGGTAGTAAGCCGGAGTACGCTGGTTTCGACGCTCAGGAGATGAACGAACTATGGCCAAACTGACTCGGCTGGGGGATCTGGAACGGGCCGTCATGGACCACCTGTGGTCCACGCCCGAGCCGCAGACCGTTCGCCAGGTCCATGAGGCGTTGTCGGCACACCGCGATCTCGCCTACACCACGATCATGACGGTGCTGCAACGGCTGGCCAAGAAGAACCTGGTCTCCCAGATCCGGGACGACCGGGCGCACCGATACGCGCCGGTGCACGGTCGCGACGAGCTGGTCGCCGGACTCATGGTCGACGCGCTGGCCCAGGCCGAAGATTCCGGGGGCAGGCAGGCCGCGCTGGTGCACTTCGTGGAACGTGTCGGCGCCGACGAGGCCGAGGCGCTGCGGCGCGCGCTCGCCGAACTGGAAGCCAATCAACGCAATAACTCGCCATCTGCTGGCGCTGCACCGGAGGCCTGAGGGACACTTACAGTGTGTCCGCGCTGGCTTTCACCATTCTCGCGGTGCTACTGACCGGTCCGGTGCCGGCGATGTTGGCACGCGCGCGCTGGCCGCTGCGCGCTCCCCGCGCCGCCATGGTGCTCTGGCAGGCCGTGGCGCTGGCCGCGGTGCTGTCGGCGTTCAGCGCCGGTATCGCGATCGCCACCCGACTGTTGATGCCCGGCCGCGACGGGCGTCCCACGACCAGCATCGTCGGCGCCGCCGACCGCCTCGGCTGGCCGCTGTGGACGGCATATGTCAGCGTCTTCGCGCTGACCGTGCTGGTCGGCGCCCGGCTGATGGTCGCCGTGGTCCGGGTGGCCATCGCCAACCGGAAACGACGGGCCCACCATCGCATGGTGGTCGACCTGGTCGGAGTCGGGCACGGCGCGGCGCTGTCCCAGCCCTGCGCCCGCACCCGCGACCTTCGCGTGTTGGACGTCCCCCAGCCGCTCGCCTACTGCCTGCCCGGCGTGCGCAGCCGCGTGGTGGTCAGCGAGGGAACGCTGAGCACGCTCGCCGACGCCGAGGTGGAGGCCATCCTCACCCACGAGCGCGCCCACCTTCGGGCGCGCCACGACCTGGTCTTGGAAGCCTTCACCGCCGTGCACGCGGCCTTCCCGCGACTGGTCCGCAGCGCCAACGCGCTCGGCGCGGTCCAGTTGCTGGTCGAGCTGCTCGCCGACGACGCCGCGGTGCGCGCCGCCGGTCGCGCTCCCCTGGCCCGGGCGCTGGTCGCCTGCGCGTCCGGGCGGGCCCCGTCGGGCGCGCTCGCCGCCAGCGGCCCCAGCACGGTGCTGCGAGTGCGCCGCCTGGGTGGACGCGGCAACAGTCCCCTGCTGTCGGCGGCGGCGTACCTGGCCGCGGCCGCCGTATTCGTGGTGCCCACGGTCGCGCTGGCCGTCCCGTGGCTCACCGAGCTGGAACGCCTGTTCAACCTCTGACGCCGCCAAGAACCGAGCACCCCGGGCGCGTCACTGTTCGCTGTGCCACAGTGTCACCGAAAGCTTTTCGGAAAGTTCTCCACATTGAGAGGCGACAACATGAGTCCGTCGGATGCCCACTCCGGATCCAAGACCGGCACCGCGCAGATCGGCGTCACGGGCCTGGCCGTGATGGGTTCGAACATCGCCCGCAACTTCGCCCGGCACGGCTACACGGTGGCGCTGCACAACCGCTCGGTCGCCAAGACGGATGCGCTGCTCAAGGAGCACGGCGACGAGGGCACGTTCGTGCGATCGGAGACCATCGCCGAGTTCCTGGACGCGCTGGAAAAACCGCGCCGGGTGCTGATCATGGTCAAGGCCGGTGACCCCACCGACGCCGTCATCAACGAGCTCGCCGAGGCCATGGAAGAAGGCGACATCATCATCGACGGCGGCAACGCCCTCTACACCGACACCATCCGCCGGGAGAAGGCCATCCGCGAGCGCGGGCTGCACTTCGTCGGCGCCGGCATCTCCGGCGGTGAGGAGGGCGCGCTGAACGGTCCGTCGATCATGCCGGGAGGTCCGGCCGAGTCGTACGAGTCGCTGGGCCCGCTGCTCGAGGAGATCTCCGCGCACGTCGACGGCGTCCCGTGCTGCACCCACATCGGCCCCGACGGCGCCGGGCACTTCGTCAAGATGGTGCACAACGGCATCGAATACTCCGACATGCAGCTGATCGGCGAGGCCTACCAGCTGCTGCGGGACGGACTCGGCAAGACCGCGCCCGAGATCGCCGACGTGTTCGCCGAGTGGAACAAGGGCGACCTGGACAGTTTTCTCATCGAGATCACCGCCGAGGTGCTGCGCCAGACCGACGCCAAGACGGGCAAGCCGCTGGTCGACCTCATCCTCGACGAGGCCGAGCAGAAGGGCACCGGCCGCTGGACGGTGAAGTCCGCGCTGGACCTCGGGGTGCCGGTGACCGGCATCGCCGAGGCCGTTTTCGCCCGGGCCCTGTCCGGCTCGGTCGCCCAGCGCAAGGCCACCACCGGCCTGGCTTCCGGTCGGCTGGGTGAAAAGCCAACCGCCGCGGCGCAATTCATCGACGACGTGAGCAAGGCGCTGTACGCGTCGAAAATCATCGCCTACGCGCAGGGCTTCAACCAGATCCAGGCGGGCAGCGCCGAGTACGACTGGGGCATCACCCCCGGCGACATGGCGACGATCTGGCGCGGCGGCTGCATCATCCGGGCCAAGTTCCTCAACCGGATCAAGGAGGCGTTCGACGACGACGCCGACCTGCCGTCTTTGATCGTCGCGCCCTATTTCCGCAGCGCCATCGAGGAATCGATCGACGGCTGGCGCCGGGTCGTGGTGAAGGCCACCGAACTCGGCATCCCGATCCCCGGCTTCGCCTCGGCACTGTCCTACTACGACGCGCTGCGCACCGAGCGGCTGCCCGCCGCACTCACCCAGGGCCTGCGGGACTTCTTCGGCGCGCACACCTACGGCCGCATCGACGACGACCCGGCCAAGCGTTTCCACACACTGTGGAGCGGGGATCGCACCGAAGTGCCCGCGTAGCGGGCGCACCGAAGGCGTGAAGGGGGCGTGAGTTTGGTGGGGCCACTGCGATGAGGTTTCTCGACGGGCACAGACCCGCATACGACCTGACCTACAACGACGTCTTCGTGATGCCCAACCGTTCGGACGTCGCGTCCCGCTTCGACGTCGACCTGTCCACCGACGACGGCTCCGGCACCACGATTCCCGTCGTCGTCGCCAACATGACCGCGGTGGCGGGGCGCCGGATGGCCGAGACGGTGGCGCGGCGCGGCGGCCTCGTCACCTTGCCCCAGGATCTCCCGATCACCGCGGTGCAGCAGACGGTGGAGTTCGTCAAGAGCCGCGACCTGGTGCTCGACACCCCGGTGGTGCTCGGGCCCGACGACTCGGTGTCCGACGCGACCGCGCTGATCCACAAGCGCGCGCACGGTGTCGCGGTGGTGGCCTTCGAGGGCCGCCCACTCGGCCTGGTGAGCGAGTCGTCGTGCCTGGGCGTGGATCGTTTCACCCGGGTGCGCGACGTCGCGATGACCGATTTCGTCAGTGCCCCCGTGGGGACGGACCCGCGCAAGGTCTTCGATCTGCTCGAGCAGTCGCCCCTCGGTGTCGCGGTCGTGACCAACGCCGACGGCGCGCTGGCCGGCGTGCTGACCCGCACCGGCGCCATCCGCGCGGGCCTGTACACCCCGGCCGTCGACGCGCACGGGCGGCTGCGGGTGGGCGCGGCCGTCGGCATCAACGGCGACGTCGGGGCCAAGGCGCGGTCGCTGGTCGAGGCCGGCATCGACGTGCTGGTCATCGACACGGCGCACGGGCACCAGGTCAAGACCATCGAGGCGATCCGGACCGTCGCGGCGCTGCAGCTGGGGGTACCGCTGGTGGCCGGCAACGTCGTCTCGGCGGAGGGCACCCGCGACCTGCTGGACGCCGGAGCCAACATCGTCAAGGTCGGTGTCGGACCGGGGGCGATGTGCACCACCCGGATGATGACCGGTGTCGGACGTCCCCAATTCTCCGCCGTTGTCGAATGCGCCTCGGCCGCAAGGGAATTGGGGGGGCACGTGTGGGCCGACGGCGGCGTCCGGCACCCGCGGGACGTGGCGTTGGCGCTGGCCGCCGGGGCCTCCAACGTGATGATCGGGTCGTGGTTCGCCGGCACCTACGAGTCGCCCGGCGACCTGATGCGCGACCGCGACGACCAGCCGTACAAGGAGAGCTACGGCATGGCCTCCAAACGGGCGGTGGCCGCGCGTAGCGGGGCGGACACCGCGTTCGACCGGGCCCGCAAAGCGCTGTTCGAGGAGGGCATCTCGACGTCGAGGATGGGGCTGGATCCGGCCCGCGGCGGCGTCGAGGACCTCCTCGATCACATCACCTCCGGGGTGCGCAGCACGTGCACCTATGTCGGAGCCGCAAACCTGGCGCAGCTGTATGACCGGGTGGTGATCGGGGTGCAGTCGACGGCGGGGTTCGCCGAGGGGCATCCGCTGCCGCAGGGGTGGTGACACAACGCAGTAAGGCTAGCCTTGCCTAACTCAGGCTGCTAACCTACTGCGCCATGACCTCCTCTTCCCCCACCTCTTCGGCCTCCCCTTCTCAAGTCAGCGCGGAACTGCTCAGCATCTTGCGCGACGAACTCAACGTCGACCCGTCCCGCGTGACGCCCGACGCACGGCTGGTCGACGACGTCGGACTGGATTCGGTGGCCTTCGCCGTGGGCATGGTGGCGATCGAAGAGCGGCTGGGCGTCTCGCTGTCGGAAGAGGAACTGCTGAGCTGCGACACGGTCGCAGACCTGCAGGCCGCGATCGCCGCGAAACCTCGCGATGAGTGAACTGGCCGCGGCGCTGACGGACGCGATGCGCACGGGCACCAGCGAACTGGTTGTCTTCGACCGCGAGACGTCGACGTGGGGCCACCACCCCTGGCCGGAAGTGCACGGGCTGGCCGAGAGCATCGCCGCGTGGCTGCTCGATCGGGGGCGCCCGGCCGCGCTGGGGCTCGTCGGCGAGCCGACGCTGGAGTTCGTCGCCGCCATCGCGGGCGCGTGGCTCGCCGGCGCCGGCGTGTCGATCCTGCCCGGCCCGGTCCGCGGCGCCGAGGGCCGGCAATGGGCGGCGTCGACGCTGACCCGCTTCCGCGGCATCGGCGTGCGCACCGTGTTGAGCCACGGCTCGCATCTGGACGGTTTGCAGGCGCTCGATCCGCCCGGCCCCGACGACATGGTCATCGAAAGCCTTGCCGCGGCAGCGCATACGGGCCGCTCCTGCTCCGCGGTCGGCACCGGCGCGAATCCGGCGATCTTGCAGGGGACCGCGGGATCCACCGGCTCGCCCAAGACGGCCATGCTCTCGCCGGGCGCGGTGCTGGCCAACCTGCGCGGGCTCAATCAGCGCCTCGGTGTGACCTCGGCCGACGTCGGCTGCTCGTGGCTGCCGCTGTACCACGACATGGGCCTGTCCTTCCTGCTCGCCTCCGCGCTGGGCGGGATGTCGCTATGGCTGGCGCCCACCGCGGCCTTCACCGCCTCGCCGTTTCGCTGGCTGAGTTGGCTGTCGGAGAGCAGGACGACGATCACCGCCGCGCCCAACTTCGCCTACAACCTGCTGGGCAGGTATGCCCGCCGGGTCTCCGGCGTGGACCTCGATGCCGTGCGGGTGGCCATCAACGGCGGCGAACCGGTCGACTGCGAGGGATACCAGCGGTTCGCCGAGGCGATGGCCCCGTTCGGATTCGACCCCGGCGCGGCCACGCCGTCCTATGGGCTGGCCGAATCGACCTGTGCCGTCACCGTGCCGGCGCCGGGCACCGGGCTGCGCGTGGCCAGCGTCGCCGACGAGACGGGGTCGCGTCGCCATGCCGTACTGGGCGAGCCGATTCCGGGCACCGAGATCCGCATCGCGCCGCACGACGACGCCCGGGGTCAGATCGGTGAGATCGAGATCCGCGGCGCGTCGATGATGGACGGCTACCGCGACCACCCGCCCGTGGACCGCGAGACCTGGTTCCCCACCGGCGATCTCGGCTTCTTCGACGAGGGCGGGCTGGTGGTGTGCGGCAGGGCCAAGGAGCTCATCACCCTCGCCGGCCGCAACATCTTCCCGACCGAGATCGAGACGGTCGCCGCGGGAGTCCGCGGCGTCCGGGAGGGCGCCGTCGTGGCGCTGGCCACCGGTGAACGGTCCGCGCGCCCCGGCTTGATCGTCGCGGCCGAATTCCGCGGGGCAGATCAGGCTGGCGCCCGTGCCGAGATCATTCAGCGCGTCGCATCCCTGTGCGGCGTCGTTCCCTCCGACGTGATCTTCATGGCACCGGGGTCGCTGCCCCGAACGTCGTCGGGCAAACTGCGCCGGCGGGAAGTCCGGCGCACCCTGGAGGCGGTGGACTAAGTGACGACGACATCCGCGACAACCGGGGCATCCGACCCCACCCTCGACGACTACCGGCGCCTGCTCGCCGGCGCCTTCAATGACCGCGTGCTGGCCTGGACGGCCGAAGCCGAAGCGCAGCAACGCTTTCCGCGTGAGCTGATCGAGCACCTAGGCGACTGCGGTGTGTTCAGCCAGAAGTGGGGCTCCGGCCCGCTGCCCGACGTGGCGCGGCTGGTGGAATTGGCGCTCGCGCTGGGCGGGTTGTCGTCGGCCGGCATCGGGGTCGGCGTCAGCCTGCACGACTCGGCCATCTGCGTGCTGCGCCGATTCGGCAGGTCGGACTACCTCAAGGACCTCTGCGAGCGGGCAATTCGTGGCCAGGTCGTGCTGTGCATCGGGGCCTCCGAGGAATCGGGCGGCTCGGATCTGCAGATCGTTCGCACCGAAATATCTTCTCGGAATGGCGGTTTCGCCATTCGCGGCATCAAGAAGTTCGTGTCGCTGTCCCCCATCGCAGACCACATCATGGTGGTGGCGCGCAGCGTCGACCACGACTCCACCAGCAAACACGGCAACGTCTCGCTGATCGCGGTGCCCACCGCGCAGGTCAGCGTGCAGCGCCCCTACCGCAAGGTCGGCGCCGGGCCGCTGGACACCGCCGCCGTGCACATCGACACCTGGGTGCCCGCCGACGCCCTGATCGCGCGGGCCGGCACCGGGCTGGCCGCCATCAGCTGGGGCCTGGCGCACGAACGGATGTCGATCGCCGGGCAGATCGCCGCCTCGTGCCAGCGGGCGATCGGAATCACCTTGGCCCGCATGATGACTCGACGCCAATTCGGTCACACGCTGTTCGAACATCAGGCGCTGCGGCTGCGGATGGCCGATTTGCAGGCGCGGGTCGATCTGCTGCGGCACGGCCTGATCGGCATCGCGGCGCAGGGCCGCCTGGACCTGCGCGCCGCCGCGGGAATCAAGGTGACCGCGGCCCGCCTCGGCGAGGAGGTGATGTCGGAGTGCATGCACATCTTCGGCGGCTCGGGCTATCTCGTCGACGAGACGCCCGTGGGGGCGTGGTGGCGTGACGTGAAGCTGGCCCGGGTCGGGGGCGGCACCGACGAGGTGCTGTGGGAGTTGGTGGCCGCCGGGATGGCGCCCGATTACCGCGGCTACGAGACGATGGTGGGGGCATTCAGCGCGTAGAGCGCCATGCGCCGGTTCGTCGTGTCGTGCTCACCGAGGAACTCACACCCCACGTACTCGCACAGCCTGCGCGCGGTGGTGTTGCGGTGATCGGGGTCGAACATGACCCGCCGGCACCGCGGCTCCGCCGAGAAGACGCTGGCCACGATCCGGGGCAACAGCATCGGGCCCAGGCCTCGGTTCACCAGTTTCAGGTCCGCGATGGCGGCGTGCAGTCCCAGGTCGTACGGCTCGGCGTCATAATAGCGGGAGATCAAATCCTTTGCACCCCAATATAATTCGAGGTAGGCGCAATCCCTGCCGCGGATGCTGCCCAGCAATGGCAGTGAATACGTCCCGTCCAGCTGGGCGCTCAGGTGCTGCCGCCACCGCGGCGCGGGCCAGTCGTATTCCCACGCCTGCGCCAGATGCGGGCGATTCATCCACTCGGTCACCATCTCCACGTCGTCGAGCCGCGCCACGCGCATCTCGAAGGGCGGATCCAGCGTGGGGACCGGTGGTCGGGGAATGCGAGCGACCTCATCGGGGATATCGAAGCGTTCGCGCGGAAGAACATGAATGGACGGCGTCTGAGCGTCGGACATAGTGCGGCAGAGCCTACCGGGTAAGGTTAGGCAACCCATACTCTGGCCGTGCGATGAGCCGAGCTGACCGGAGTGGCCCGGACTGGGCGGCGCCGTGCGGCCGCGGCCCGGGCTAGCATAAGACAGCAAAGACGGAAGCAACCGCGACCGCCCCGCCATCTGGCAGCGAAAGGATCGACGTGCCGCAGGCACCCGTGCAGGCCATCGGCTTGCGGGCGCACGGGCCGTCAGACGAATCGCCCGACGCGGAGCCTCCCCCGGCGCGTTCCCCGCTCGTCAACGCTTTCCCGCCGGGGCGGCGTAGGCCATGAACGTCACCGTCGCCGTGATCAGCGTTGTGGCGATCGCGGTGCTCATCTTCGGCAACGCCGTCTTCGTTGCCGCGGAGTTCTCGCTGACCACCTTGGACCGCAGCGCGGTCGAGGCCAACGCGCGCGGCGGCGGACGGCGCGATCGCTGGATCCGCCGCGCCCACCACCGGTTGTCGTTTCAGCTGTCCGGCGCGCAGCTGGGCATCTCGGTGACCACGCTGGCGGCCGGTTACCTGACCGATCCCATGGTGGACGACCTGCCGCACCCGTGGCTGGATGCCATCGGCATACCCGACAACGTCGGCGACGCGATCATGGCCTTCCTGGTGCTGGTGATCGTCACCTCGGTATCGATGGTGTTCGGCGAGCTCGTCCCCAAATACCTGGCGGTGGCCCGGCCGCTGTCCACGGCCCGCGCGGTCGTGAGCGCCCAGCTGCTGTTCTCGCTGCTGCTGACCCCGGCGATCCGGCTGACCAACGGCGCGGCCAACTGGGTCGTGCGCCGGCTGGGCGTCGAACCCGCCGAGGAGCTGCGGTCGGCCCGTTCACCGCAGGAGCTGTTGTCGCTGGTGCGTTCGTCGGCGCGCAGCGGCGCGCTGGACGCCGCCACGGCCGCCCTGGTGCGCCGATCGCTGCAGTTCGGCACCCTGAGCGCCGAGGAGCTGATGACGCCCCGGTCCAAGATCGTGGCGCTGCAGACCGATGACACGGTCGCCGACCTGGTGACCGCGGCCGCCGAGTCCGGATTCTCCCGCTTCCCCATCGTCGACGGCGACCTGGACGAGACGGTCGGCATCGTGCACGTCAAGCAGGTGTTCGCCATCCCGCGCGCCGAACGGGCCCGCACCCGGCTGATCACGGTGGCCCAACCCGTTCCCAAGGTGCCGTCCACCCTGGACGGCGACGCGGTGATGGCCGAGATCCGGGCCAACAGCCTGCAGACCGCGCTGGTCGTCGACGAATACGGCGGCACCGCAGGCATGGTGACCGTGGAGGACCTGATCGAAGAGATCGTCGGCGACGTCCGCGACGAGCACGACGACGCCACCCCGGACGTGGTGCCCGCCGGCAGCGGCTGGCGGGTGTCGGGCCTGCTGCGCATCGACGAGGTGGCCGCCGCCACCGGATTCCGGGCGCCCGAAGGCCCCTACGAGACCATCGGCGGGCTGGTGCTGCGCGAGATCGGTCACATCCCGGTGGCCGGTGACACGGTCAAGCTGCCCACGCTCGACGCCGACGGCCTGCTGGACGCGGTGACCCGCTGGCAGGCGACGGTCATCCGGATGGACGGCCGCCGGATCGACCTGCTCGAGCTGATCGAACTGAGCAATCACGGCGAGGTCCCCGCCGCCGGGGGGCGCCGATGAGCGACACCATGGGCCTGCTGCTGGCCTGCCTGCTGATCGGCATCAACGCGTTCTTCGTCGGCGCGGAGTTCTCGCTGATCTCCGCGCGCCGCGACCGCCTCGAGGCGCTGGCCGAGCAGGGCAAAGCGGCCGCGGTCACGGTGATCCGCGCCGGGGAGCAACTGCCGTCGATGCTGGCCGGTGCCCAGTTGGGCGTCACGGCCGCGTCCCTGCTGCTCGGGCGGATCGGCGAGTCGGCGGTGTCCAACGTGCTGCGAACCGCGCTGGGGCTCACCGGCATTCACCCGGCGCTGCTGCACACGCTGTCGTTCGCGATCGCGCTGGCGATCGTGGTGACCCTGCACGTGCTGCTGGGCGAAATGGTGCCGAAGAACATCGCGCTGGCCGGCCCCGAGCGCACCGCGATGCTGCTGGTCCCGCCGTATCTGGCCTACGTGCGCGCCGCCCGGCCCTTCATCGTGTTCTACAACAAGTGCGCCAACGTGGTGGTGCGCGCGTTCGGCGTCGAACCCAAGGACGAGCTGGAGATCACAGTCTCGCCCGTCGAGCTCAGCGAGATGATCGCGGAATCCGAATCCGAAGGCTTGCTGGACCGCGAGGAACGCACCCGGCTGACCCGGGCGCTGCAAATCCGCCACCGCGTCGTCGGTGACGTGGCGGTTCCCCTGGCCGCGGTGCATGCGGTACCGGTGGCCGCGGCGGGTTCGGGGCCGACCGTCGGGGCGGTCGAGCAGGCCCTGGCCCAGACCGGCTACTCCCGGTTCCCGGTGGCCAGCGTCAGCGGCGTGTTCGTCGGATATCTGCACATCAAGGACGTGCTGACGCTCGACGACGATCCGCTCACCGTCATCGATCTGGCGATGGTGCGGCCGCTGCCGCGGCTGTCCCGGTCACTGCCGCTGGCCGATGCCCTGTCCCGGATGCGCCGCAGCAACAGCCATCTGGCGTTGGTGACCGACGAAACCGGCGCCGTGGTCGCGATGGTGGCGATGGAAGACCTGGTTGAAGACCTCGTCGGGACCATGCGCGAGGCGTAGCGACACTGGCCGGCCGGAACGCTCGCCCGCAGCCCGTATGATCTTCACGGCTACCAGTTAAGAAAGTGCTGGAGAGCGAACGACCGCTGGCGCGCGGAACATGCGTTGCTGGACACAGATCCCGGTGCTCGCCGCAGCGTCGTTCTTGGGGCTGTCAGCGCGGCCTGACCTGCACCTGGCGGGTCGGGCGAATAACGCTCGCCACGCTGCGCTCGGTAGGCTGATGACATTGCCAATCTGGGCCCGTCCGGCCCACGGACGGTCCAGTGCGGCCCATGACGGAGGAGAATCATGACTGATCGCGTGTCGGCGGGGAACCTGCGGGTCGCCCGGGTGCTCTACGACTTCGTGAACAACGAGGCGTTGCCCGGCACCGACATCGACCCGGACAGCTTCTGGGCGGGCGTCGACAAGGTGGTCACCGACCTCACCCCCAAGAACCAGGATCTGCTGCGCCGGCGTGACGAGCTGCAGGCCCAGATCGACAAGTGGCACCGGCAGCGCGTCATCGAACCGCTCGACATCGAGGCGTACCGCAAGTTCCTCACCGAGATCGGTTACTTGCTGCCCGAACCCGCCGACTTCACCATCACGACCTCCGGCGTCGACGACGAGATCACCACGACTGCCGGCCCGCAGCTGGTGGTTCCGGTGCTCAACGCGCGGTTCGCGCTGAACGCGGCCAACGCCCGCTGGGGCTCGCTGTATGACGCCCTGTACGGCACCGATGTCATCCCGGAAGACGACGGCGCCGAAAAGGGGTCGAGCTACAACAAGGTCCGCGGCGACAAGGTCATCGCCTACGCGCGCAAGTTCCTCGACGAAGCGGTGCCGCTGGAGTCCGGGTCGTGGGCCGACGCGACGGGCCTGTCCGTCGAGGACGCCCAGCTCAAGGTCGCGACCGCCGACGGCTCCGTCGGCCTGGCCAGCCCGGAGAAGTTCGCCGGCTACACCGGCGAACTGGGCTCGCCCAGCTGGTCGGTCCTGCTGGTCAACCACGGACTGCACATCGAGATCCTGATCGATCCGGAATCGCCGATCGGCAAGACCGACTCGGCGGGCATCAAGGACGTGGTCCTGGAATCGGCCATCACGACGATCATGGACTTCGAGGACTCGGTGGCCGCCGTCGACGCCGACGACAAGGTGCTCGGCTACCGCAACTGGCTCGGCCTGAACAAGGGCGATCTGTCCGAAGAGGTCAGCAAGGACGGCAAGAGCTTCACCCGGGTGCTCAACGAGGACCGCACCTACTCCACACCCGACGGCGATGGCGAGCTGACGCTGCCCGGCCGCAGCCTGCTGTTCGTGCGCAACGTGGGGCACCTGATGACCAACGACGCGATCGTCAGAACCGAGGCCAACGGCGAAGAAACAGAGGTGTTCGAGGGCATCATGGATGCGCTGTTCACCGGCCTGACCGCGATCCACGGGCTCAAGACCGGTGAGGCGAACGGCCCGCTGGCCAACAGCCGCACCGGATCCATCTACATCGTCAAGCCCAAGATGCACGGCCCCGACGAGGTCGCCTACACCTGCGAGCTGTTCAGCCGCGTCGAAGACGTCCTCGGTCTGCCCCAGGGCACCCTGAAGGTCGGCATCATGGACGAGGAACGGCGCACCACCGTCAACCTCAAGGCCTGCATCAAGGCCGCCGCCGACCGGGTCGTGTTCATCAACACCGGCTTCCTGGACCGCACCGGCGACGAGATCCACACCTCGATGGAGGCCGGCCCGATGATCCGCAAGGGCGCGATGAAGAGCACCGCGTGGATCAAGGCCTACGAGGACGCCAACGTCGACATCGGGCTGGCGGCCGGCTTCAAGGGCAAGGCCCAGATCGGTAAGGGCATGTGGGCGATGACCGAGCTGATGGCCGACATGGTCGAACAGAAGATCGGCCAGCCCAAGGCGGGCGCGACCACCGCGTGGGTGCCCTCGCCGACCGCGGCCACCCTGCATGCGATGCACTACCACTACGTCGACGTGGGCGCCGTGCAGGAGGAGCTCGCCGGCAAGAAGCGCACCAAGATCGAGGAGTTGCTGACCATCCCGCTGGCCAAGGAACTGGCCTGGGCTCCCGAGGAGATCCGCGAAGAGGTCGACAACAACTGCCAGTCCATCCTGGGCTACGTGGTGCGCTGGGTCGCCCAGGGCGTCGGCTGCTCGAAGGTTCCCGACATTCACGACGTGGCGCTCATGGAAGACCGTGCCACGCTGCGGATTTCGAGTCAGTTGCTGGCCAACTGGCTGCGCCACGGGGTGATCACCGAGGAGGACGTCCGGGCCAGCCTGGAGCGGATGGCCCCGCTGGTCGACGAACAGAACGCCAAGGACGCGGCATACCTGCCGATGGCGCCCAACTTCGACGACAGCCTGGCGTTCCTCGCCGCCCAGGATCTGATCCTGACCGGAACGCAGCAGCCCAACGGTTACACCGAGCCGATCCTGCATCGCCGTCGGCGGGAAGCCAAGGCACGCGGCCCACAGTCGAACTGAGCCCGCTCAATTCGGGTTCGAGCATGGCATAGGGCCGCCGGTGACTAAGATCGGCGCCGAGTTAACGATGGATCGACGGAAAGGCCGAGGGCACTGCTATGGGTAGGCACAGTGCGCCCGACCCTGACGACTCCCTCGACGAGCCATCTCGCGACGACGTCGTCGACGAGCCGTCTCGAGGCGAAGAGGCAGGTGATCGCCGCCGGGCTACCGGCCGCGACGAGGAAGCCGACCTCTATTCCGACGAGGGCGACTATTCCGACGAAGGTGACTATGCCCACGAGGGTTACTACCCGGCCGAGGATGCCCTCGTAGACAGCGCCGACGACTACCCGGAATTCCCGTCACGGCAGGCGGCCCCGTCGACTCCGGAGCCGCCGGCCGCATCGCCGTCGCTCTTTCGGGGCGGGCATCGCGGGCTCGGCGATTGGCGGGGCGGTCACCGCAGCGAGGCCGGCCGCCGCGGCGTCAGCATCGGCGTGATCGTGGCGCTGGTCGCGGTCGTGGTCGTGGTGGGATCGGTGATCCTGTGGAGCTTCTTCGGTGACGCGTTGTCCAAGCGTTCGCACAAGGCGGCCGGCGGCTGCGTCGGGGGCCAGGAAACGGTGCCCGTCGTCGCCGATCCGTCGATCGCCGACTCCATTCAGCAACTCGCGGAGAGCTACAACAAATCCGCGGGGCCCGTCGGTGACCGTTGCATCGTGGTGAACGTCAAGCCGGCCAACTCCGACGCCGTGCTCAACGGTTTCATCGGCAAGTGGCCCGCGGAACTGGGCGGCCAGCCTGCGTTGTGGATTCCGGGCAGTTCGATTTCCGCCGCGCGACTCGCCGGGGCCACGGCGCAAAAAACCGTCACCGAAAGCCATTCCCTGGCCACCTCGCCGGTGCTGCTGGCCATCCGGCCCCAACTCGCGTCGGCCCTGGCCAACCAGAACTGGGCGGCGCTGCCCGGGCTGCAAACCAATCCGAATGCGTTGGCGGGGTTGAATTTACCGGGGTGGGGTTCGCTGCGCTTGGCGCTGCCGATGAACGGCAACGCGGACGCATCGTTTCTGGCCGGAGAGGCGGTGGCGGCAGCGTCGGTACCGCCCGGCGCCCCGGTAACGCAGGGCACAGGCGCGGTGCGCAGCCTGTTGAGCGCGCAACCCAAGCTGGCCGACAACTCGCTGACCGAGGCGATGAACGCGCTGTTGAAGCCGGGTGACGCCGCGACCGCGCCGGTGCACGCGGTGGTCACCACCGAGCAGCAGCTCTTCCAGCACGGACAGTCGTTGCCGGACGCCAAGGACGCCTTGGCGTTCTGGCTGCCGCCCGGGTCGGCGGCGGTCGCCGACTACCCCACGGTGCTGCTCAGCGGTTCGTGGCTGACGCGCGAACAGGCCTCGGCGGCCAGCGAGTTCTCGCGCTTCATGCACAAGTCCGACCAACTGGCCAAGCTGGCCAAGGCCGGCTTCCGCGTCAATGGGGTCAAGCCGCCCAGCAGCCCCGTCACCGATTTCCCGGCGCTGCCGGCCACGCTGTCGGTCGGTGACGACCCGGTGCGCGCCACCCTCGCCGAGGCGATGGCCAGCCCGTCGAGCGGGCAGGCCACGACCATCATGCTCGACCAGTCGATGCCCGGCCAGGAAGGCGGAAAAACCCGGCTGGCCAACGTCGTCGGAGCGCTGCAGGACAAGATCAAGGCGCTACCCGCGACCGCGGTGGTGGGGCTGTGGACGTTCGACGGCCACGAGGGCCGTTCGGAGGTGGCCAGCGGGCCGCTGTCCGACCCCGTCAACGGTCAGCCGCGTTCGGCCGCGCTGGCCGCCGCGCTGGACAAGCAGTACTCGTCGGGCGGTGGTGCGGTGTCATTCACCACGCTGCGGATGCTCTACCAGGACATGCAGACCAATTATCATGCGGGCCAGACCAATTCGATCCTGTTGATCACCGCAGGGCCGCACACCGACCAGACGCTGGACGGTCCGGGGCTGCAGGACTTCATCCGCAAGAGCGCCGATCCGGCCAAGCCCATCGCGGTGAACGTCATCGATTTCGGCGCCGATCCGGACCGGACGACCTGGGAAGCGGTCGCCCAGCTCAGCGGCGGCAGCTATCAGAACCTCGCGACGTCGGCGTCCCCGGACCTCGCGTCGGCGGTCAACAACTTTCTGAGCTGACCCGCTCGTCGTCACCCGTCCGCGGGCCGATGGGCTCGGTGATAGAGCCGGTCGCCGCGACCTACCGCCTGGTGGGGCCGGGCCTGTCGTCCGCCGGGCGGGCGCGCAGGGAACAGCCCGGTCAGTCGCGGTCAAAGGTCATGTAGCCACGCTCATCCCGAAGGAATCCGTTGCCGGCCCTGTCAAATGACTCCGGTCTGTGCCAGACTCGACGATAGAATCTTCCTTGATTTCTATCAGGGGCGGGGCCGAGGGATCCGAATCCGCCTGAACTGTCGGTCACAGAAAGGCGCAGCATGGCCCATCCCCTGCCCACCGGCCCGCAGGACACACCGCTCCCGCCGGATCCAGGTGCCCGGCGGGCGGACACCGATTCCGTCGACACGTCGTTTCTGGCAGAGGAGATATCGCCCTGGCTGTCCCCGGCGTACGGGGCGGCGAACGTCGTGATGCAGCTGGCGAATTCGGGCGTGGCCTACGGCGTGATGGAAAGCAAGGTCGACAGCGGCAACCTGTACAAGCATCCCTTCAAACGGGCCCGCACCACCTTCACCTACATCGCGGTGGCCATCGCCGGAAACGCCAACGATCGCAAGGTCTACCGGGAGGCGGTCAACGCGGCGCACGCTCGGGTGCGCTCCGGGCCGCAAAGCCCGGTGCGCTACAACGCCTTCGACCCCGCCTTGCAACTCTGGGTGGCCTCCTGCATGGCCGCGGTCTTCGAGGACACTCGCAAGCTGCGGGGTGGCCGATCGCGGCGCGACCCCGAGGCGGTGCACCAGGCCGCGTCGGTATTCGCGACCATGCTGCAGGTGCCGCGGGACATGTGGCCCGCCGACCTGGCGGCCGCGGGCCGCTATTGGCGCGATCAACTCGATCGACTCGACTTCGACGACCGGATGCGCAGCTATCTGATCGGCATCGCGCGCCTCGATTTCCTGCCCGCGCCCATCTCGGCCCTGTTCGGCGGATGGAATCTGTTCATGACGCTGGGCTACCTGCCCCCGCAGCTGCGCGACAAGCTCGGGTTCGCATGGTCGGACGCGCAGCAACGCCGATTCGACCGCTGGCAGCACATCTTTGGAGTGCTGGACATGTTCACGCCGCGGTTCTTGGCGCGTCTCGGTGTGCAGGCGGTGGTGTGGGACATGCGGGTGCGGCACCGCATCGGGGCCACCGTGGTGTGACCCGAACCCTCACCCATCAGAAGGAGGAGCGGCATGACGACGACGGCGAGTTTCCTGCAACCCGGCAATGGATCCGGCGCGGCGCCGAAACCGGATGCGGCACACCGGGAGCTGGCCGACGACGTCCGGTGGTTCGCGGGATCACCGTTGGCGGCGGCGTTCGGCCGCCTGGCCCTCGACCAGGTGGCGCACCGCGAGATCGCCGCGGCGGTGGACCGCAGCGGACGGTTCGCCGATAACTTCACCGACCGCGGCATCCGCAGTTTCGCGTTCACCGCCCTGGCGACCTTCGGCGACAGCTCGGACGTGCGGGCGTCGCGGGCCGACCTGAAACGATTGCACCGGGAGGTGCGGGGCGTCGGCAAGGACTCGTTCAGCGACACCCGCTACAGCGCACTGGATCCCGAAGTGTGGATGTGGGTGGCGGTGAGCGGCCTCAACCTGCTGTATCAGGCCTATCTGCGGGTATGCGGTCGCCGGCTCACCGCCGCCGAAAAGGAGGTCGTCTACCAGACGCTGCGGGGTGAGCTGCAATTCCTGGAGCTGCCCAGCAAGCAGGCGAAACTGCCGGCGACGCTGCGCGACATGCTCGCATACTACGACTCCGTCGCCGCAAAAGACTTGGCCGACAACGAATTCCTGCAATTCGCCAACCGCAGCTTCGTGGCGCCACCCATCCCGAAGTTGTTGGTATCCGGGCGGATTCGGCCACTGGTGCGGCTGGCATGGCCGGCGCTGATGACGCTGGCGTCGCGGCCGGTGGTCGTCTGTTCCGCCGCGGCCGCCCATCCGACGATGCGCGGGCTGCTCGGAGTGCGGTGGGGCGCGCGTGAGCAACTGGAGTGCGCCGTCTACGTTGCCGCGCTGCAGCTGGGCTGGCGATGGTTGCCGCGCCGACTCACCCTGGAACCGTTGGCCTACAACCGCTACCGGTACGAGCGGCTGCGCGACCGCTATCGCTCGGTGCTGCTGGATTCCTTCGCCGCGCCCGATCGTGCCTGATTCGGCACAATAGATCGCCGAAGCGCTCGGCGCTTAGCGCACAATCGTCGTCACACCCCGATCGGCTGGAGGCCAGATGGTAGACCCCGCAATGCTGCTCGGTGTGGTGCCCGACGGTCTGGCCACCCTCGATCCGACGGCCCGCACGATCGTCACCGCGGCCCGCACCTGCTTTACCGAGCGCGGATTTTCCAACACCACCATGCAGGACATCGCCGACACGGCCGGTGTCGGTGTCGCCACGGTGTACCGCCGGTTCCGGCACAAGCGAAACCTGGTGCGGCTCACCATCATGGACGAATCGCTGCGGCTGAGCACGCTGGTCTCCGAGGTCGCCGGCCGGGCGACGACACCGGAAGAAGGGATCGCCGAAGTCTTCGCCGCCTTCGTCCACGAGGCCTCCGCGCCCAAGCTGCTGACCCGAAGCATCCGCGAATCACCCGCTGCGGGGGAACTGACCGCCTACCTGACCGACGAGAACCTGATCGCCATGACCGGCGGCTACATCGCCACCTGGCTGCGCCGCTGGCAGGAGCGCGGCGAGCTGGCGGCCGATCTGGACACCGAGATCGTCGGCGAAATGATCGGGCGGCTGATCATCTCGCTGGTCAAGACGCCGAATTCGGCCATCCCGATCTACAACATGCACCAGGCCCGCGATTTCGCCCGCCGCTACCTAGTGCCGCTGGTGTTGCGGGCCCCGGCGGCGACGCCCGGCTGAGGGCGGGCCGGGACCGTCAGGCGTACGCCTCCACCGGGGGGCACGAGCAGACCAGATTGCGGTCGCCGTACGCGCCGTCGATGCGACGCACCGGCGGCCACACCTTGGGCCGGAACTGGGTGCCCAGCGGGTAGGCGGCCTGCTCCCGGGTGTACGGGTGATCCCAATCGCCGACGACCAGGCACTCGGCCGTGTGCGGTGCACCGCGCAGCGGGTTGTCGTCGACGGGCCACTCCCCCGCGCCCACCCGGTCGATCTCGCCGCGGATGGCGATCATGGCGTCGCAGAACGCGTCGACCTCGGTCAGGCTCTCGCTCTCCGTGGGCTCCACCATCAGCGTGCCGGCCACCGGGAAGCTCATGGTCGGAGCGTGAAAACCGTAGTCCGCCAACCGTTTTGCCACGTCGTCGACGGTGACTCCGGTGGACTTGGTGATGCCGCGGAGGTCCAGGATGCATTCGTGGGCGACCATGCCGTTCTCGCCGGTGTAGAGCACCGGGAAGTACTCGTCGAGGCGGCGGGCGATGTAGTTGGCCGACGTGATCGCCGTCAGCGACGCCGCGCGCAAGCCCTCGGCCCCCATCATCCTGATGTAGGCCCAGCTGATCGGCAGGATGGAGGCCGACCCGTAGGGCGCCGCGGACACCGGCTGGCCCTGCGGGAGGTCGGGGGCGTGCGGGTGCCCGGGCAAGAACGGCGCCAGGTGCGCGCGCACGGCCACCGGCCCGACCCCTGGTCCGCCGCCGCCGTGCGGGATGCAGAACGTCTTGTGCAGGTTCAGGTGGCTGACGTCGCCGCCGAACTTGCCCGGCCGGGCCAGCCCGACCAGCGCATTGAGGTTGGCGCCGTCGACGTAGACCTGGCCGCCGGCGTCGTGGGTGGCCGCGCAGATCTCGGCGATGTCGTGTTCGTACACGCCGTGCGTGGACGGATAGGTGATCATCAGCGTGGACAGCCGGTCGCGGTGTTCGGCGACCTTGGCGCGCAGGTCGTCCAGATCCACGTCGCCGTTGGTGTGGCAGGCCACCACGACCACCCGCATGCCGGCCAGGGCCGCCGACGCCGCGTTGGTGCCGTGCGCGCTGGACGGGATGAGGCAGATGTCGCGGTGCGGTTCGCCGCGGCTGGCGTGGTAGTCGTGGATGGCCAGCAGGCCGGCGTACTCGCCCTGCGACCCGGCGTTGGGCTGCAGCGAGACGGCGTCGTAGCCGGTGATCTGCACGAGCCAGCTTTCAAGGTCGGCGATGAGACGCCGCAGCCCCGAGGTGTCGGACGCCGGCGCGAAGGGATGCTGGCGCGCGAATTCCGGCCAGGTGATGGGTTCCATCTCCGCCGCGGCGTTCAGCTTCATGGTGCACGACCCGAGCGGAATCATGCTGCGGTCCAACGCGATATCTTTGTCGGCGAGCGCGCGCAGGTAGCGCATCATCGCCGTCTCGGTGCGGTACTGGGTGAAGGCGGGATGGGTGAGGAATTCCGACGTGCGGGTGATGATGCCGGCACACACGGGCTCGGCGGCCTGAACTCCGAAGGCCTCGAGCACCGCGGCGACGTGGTCGTCGGTGGTGGCCTCGTCGCACGCCACCGACACGTGGTCGTCGTCGACCCGCCACAGGTTGATGCCCTTGGCCTTGGCCGCGGCGATCACCTCGGCGGCGCGCCCGGGCACCCGGGCCAGCACGGTGTCGAAGTACTTGTCGTGCACCAGCGCTGTGTCGGCCGCCGAGGCGAGCGCGGCGGCGATCGCCTCGGCGTGACCGTGGACGCGGCGCGCGATCGCGGTCAGCCCCTCGGCGCCGTGGTAGCTGGCGTACATCGCGGCCATCACCGCCAGCAACACCTGCGCGGTGCAGATGTTGCTGGTCGCCTTGTCGCGGCGGATGTGCTGTTCGCGCGTCTGCAGCGCCAGGCGGTAGGCGGGCGAACCGTCGGCGTCCAGCGATACCCCGACCAGCCGGCCCGGCAGCTGACGCGCGTGGCTGGCGTGCACCGCCAGGTAGCCGGCGTGCGGACCCCCGAATCCCATTGGCACGCCGAATCTTTGGGTGCTGCCGAACGCGACGTCGGCGTCGATCTCACCCGGCGGCGTGATCAGCGTGCAGGCGAGCAGATCCGCGCCGACCGCGACCAAAGCGCCGCGCTCGTGGGCCTGCTCCACCAGCTGCGCCCAGTCGGTGACCCGGCCGCTGGCCCCCGGCAACTGGGCGATGACGCCGAAGAAGTCGCCGTCGGGCAGGCCGTCACGCAGGTCGACGGTGACGACCTCGATGCCCAGCGGCTTCGCGCGGGTGGCCACGACGGCCGCGGTCTGGGCGAAGACGTCGACGTCCACGGCCAGCCGGTTGGCCTTGCCACGAGCGGCTCGGTGCATCAGGGTCATGGCCTCCGCCGCGGCGGTGCCCTCGTCGAGCATCGAGGCGTTGGCGACCTCGAGGCCGGTGAGGTCGGCGACCATGGTCTGGAAGTTCAGCAACGCCTCGAGCCGGCCCTGGCTGATCTCGGGCTGGTACGGCGTGTAGGCGGTGTACCAGGCCGGGTTCTCCAGGATGTTGCGCAGCAACACCGGCGGTGTGAGGGTGTCGTAGTAGCCCTGCCCGATCATGGACACCGCCACGGTGTTGGCCTCGGCCAGCGACCGCAGCTCGGCCAGCGCCTCGGTCTCGCTGGCCGCCGGCGGCAGCCGGTCCAGACCCGGGGCGACGCCGCCGTCACCGACCCGGTCCATGATGCCCGCCGGAACGGCCTTGGCGGCCAGCTCGTCGAGCGAGTCGACACCGATGACGGCGAGCATGGCCGCGACGGCCTGGCTGTCCGGGCCGATGTGCCGAGCTGCGAAAGTGAATTGATCGGACACTGGAACTCCTGAGTAGACGGGCGAAGACGTATCAAGGCAGAGGACTAACGGCCCTCTCCCTCTGTCTTCACCCGTTTCGCCGGGCGCCTGAGAGATTCGGCGCCCGATGCTGCCCGAGCGCCTTTCCCCATCGGCGGGTGCGGACCCACGGGTCCACACCGCTTTCCAGAGGCATCATGATGTCGCGCGGTCCGGGTGCCTGAGAGGTTGACGGAGAGGTGTTGCTCCTTCGGCGTCCGTGACTGGCAGCCACGAAACTCTCCCGCACGAAAGCGATGCGCAGCCCAGCTTACTCGGCCGCGCGAAGCGCGACATCGTGTGTGGTTCGGTGCGCCGTCAGCCGATCTTGCGGTCGCGGTGCTTGCGCCGGGACGCCAGCTCGTCCTCGGGCTCGGCGATCGATTCGCCGCCGTCGGCCCGCTCGCCGGGGAAGTCCGCGATGACGCCGGTCAGCTCGCGCATGGCGCCGGACACGGCGATGCCGAACACGCCCTGCCCGCCCTGCAGCAGGTCGACGACCTCTTCGGCCGAGGTGCACTCGTAGACGGTGGTGCCGTCGGAGAACAGGGTGATGTTGGCCAGATCCTGGACGCCACGCTGACGCAGATGGTCGACGGCGACGCGGATGTTGTGCAGCGAGATCCCGGTGTCCAGCAAGCGCTTGACGATCTTGAGGACCAGGATGTCCTTGAACGAGTAGAGGCGCTGGCTGCCCGAGCCCGCCGCGCTGCGGATCGACGGGACCACCAGCGAGGTGCGTGCCCAGTAGTCCAGCTGCCGGTACGTGATGCCGGCGATCTGGCAGGCGCTGGGACCGCGGTATCCGACCAGCTCGTCGGGCACGGAGTCGTCCGGGAACAGGCCGGGCTGTACGGGCGGGCTGGCTACGGTGACGCTGCGGTCACTGGGCGCCGGGTTACCGCTGTCCGCTAGGTTGAGCTGCTCTTGGCGTGGCTGCTCGCTCACGGTGGTTCCTCTCCGCGATCGCGCTCTCGTCGTTGGCTGCGTCTGAAGGCTGCATCGCAGCCACGTTTGCTCAAGCCCGAGTGCTAGTAGAGCTTACGCTCTCCGATAGCCGCCGCGCCTGTAGTCGCGATCAAAGTATGGCCGCCGCGGGGCCAAGTCGGCGAGCTATCCGCCAGCGTGTCGAGATCACGGTGCGCTTTGAGATGCATCCGTGATGTCGCCATCCAGGCTAAACCAGTCGGCTCGTCGATCCCAAAGCGCTGGTAGCGGGCCAGACACGATTGCCCCCCTCCTCGACACCGCGCCACGCGCGCTGCATCGTCGGCGGGTTAGGTGGCCTTGAAGTCGTCCGGGGACACGCTGTCGAGAAATTCCTTGAACTTCTCCACCTCGTCCTCCCGGACCGCGGTGCCGCCCTCTTCGTCGCTCTCGTCCGGAATCAGCAGGCCTGCCTGGGCGAGCACGCCTTCCTCGACGTAAATGGGCACGCCGACCCGCAGCGCGATCGCCACCGAGTCCGAGGGACGGGCCGACACGGTGATGTTGCGGTCGAACACCAGATCGGCGTAGAAAGTGCCCTCTTGCAGATCGACGATCCGCACCTCTTTCAGCGAATGCCCAAGGGCGGCAATGACATCCCTGATCAAATCGTGTGTCAACGGGCGAGGGGGCTCGACGCCTTGCTGCTCGAGCGCGATGGCGGCGGCCTCCGACTGACCGATCCAGATCGGAAGGTAACGGTCGCCATTGGTTTCGCGCAGTAACAACACCGGCTGGTTCTGCGGCTGCTCTACGCGAATGCCGACAACACGAACTTCACCCATTTGTGTCTGCCCTCCGCATTGTGGCGCCGGTTGAATTGGTTACTCGCCAGGACGGCGAGGTCAAAAAGCCGCCTACTGCCGAAAACCAAGCTGTCGACCGAAGTCTAGTCCTCAGCGATCCAGAACGTCGCGAACGGCGGATTTGATCAACGACGTGTGCAACGTGATGGCGAGCGCCGCGACCTCGCGCGCTAAATCGTCGGCGCGATCGCGGGCGCCGGCCTTGCCGGCTTTGACTACCGGCCCGGCGATTTGGGCAATCAGGTCGGACTGCCGGTCGGCGGCCGAACGGAAAGCCCGCAAGTGCCGCGGCTCGACACCGTAGTCCGACAGGGCCCGGGCGCATTGCAGGATGACCACGGCGTGCTCGTCGAAAAATCCGGCGGGCCCGGTGGTGATGACTCCCGCTTTGAGAAGCGCGGTCAGCAGCTCGTCATCCACGCCCGCGCGCTGCAGCAGCTCCTCGCGGCTCAACCGGACGTGGGTCGGGGCTACCGCCGAACTGTCCGAGCGCGCCTGTTCCCCGGCGGCATCTCCCGTTCCCGCCACCGACACCAACCGCGGGACCGAATAGGACGTCTTCACGGGCGGCAGCTCGCCGTCGGGCTGGGCGTCCAGTTGCGCCCTGATGACCTTCAGCGGCAGATAGTGATCGCGCTGCGCGGTGAGGATGAACCGCAATCGCGCGCAGTCATATGCGGTGAACCTTCGATACCCCGACGCAGCCCGCTGCGGCGTCACCAACCCCTCGGCCTCCAGGAAGCGGATTTTGGAGATGGTGACATCGGGGAAGTCCGGCCTCAGCAATTCCAAGACCGCCCCGATCGACATCCCGGCCAGCGCCGAGCTATCGGGTGCGCTCACTAGCCTGAAGATCCTCCATCCTCACCCTGCTTGGGTCCGGTCAGAAACACCAAGCGGAACTTGCCGATCTGCACCTCGTCACCGTTGGCAAGCACCGCCGAGTCCACGGGCTCACGGTTGACGTAAGTGCCGTTGAGACTACCAACGTCGACCACGCTGAATTCGTTGTTTTCCAACCTGAATTCGGCGTGCCGGCGGCTGACGGTCACGTCGTCGAGAAAAATGTCGCTGTCGGGGTGGCGCCCGGCGGACGTGGTGGCCTGATCCAGCAGAAATCGCGAACCGGCGTTCGGTCCCCGCTTGACGACCAGCAACGCCGAGCCCGCCGGCAGCCCTTCGACTCCGGATACCGCGCTCTCGGTTCCCGCTTGCGCGGGAGCGTCCAACTCGTTGAGGAAGTCCGCACGGAAGACCGAAGTCGTCTCTACCGTGACTTCGTCCGAGTTCTGGTCGTTGTCCATGTCCGTCACGCGCTGCTCCTCACTGGCTGCTGTGGCGTTGTCTGTCCGGGCCGCTCGGCCGGCTTGTGCACCGGGTTTCTTTCCCCGGTATGCCGATTACTGCCGTTTCGTACTGTCAAAGTGTCTGTCACGTGTCTTTCAGCGATCCTCGAAGGAATTCAAAGGTCGATGTGTCGACGGTACCGCGCACCGGCCTGCAATGCGCCTACCACCTGACGAACCGAAACTCCGATTCCCCCGTACCCTGGCCCCGCCGCTCGCCGGCGGGTGCGGGGCTGCAGGGACAGTAGCAATCGTCATTCGGTCAGCGTTCCGCGGTAGGCCTCGGCGTCGAGCAGCGAAGAAATTGTCGAGTCCAATTCCCCGACCTCGGATACCTGTACATCCAGCAACCAACCGGCGCCGTACGGGTCGGAATTCACCAGTTGCGGGCTGCCGTCCAGATCGGTGTTGACCGCCGAGACTTTGCCCGAGACCGGGGCATACAGGTCCGACACCGATTTGGTGGATTCGACCTCGCCGAAGGATTCGCCCGCGGTCAATTCGGTGCCGACGTCGGGCAGCTGAACGAAAACCACGTCGCCCAACGCCGATTGCGCAAAATCGGTGATGCCCACCCGCACGGTGTCATCCCCACTTCGACGAACCCATTCATGTTCGGCGGTGTAGCGCAGATCGGGCGGGATATCGCTCACGAGTGATCCTGTTCTGTTCGGGTGATGCTCACTTGACGGGCTGAGCGTATTGGTGCGGTTTTGGTTGCCGCAAGGTGGTCACGTCCACTCGATCGGCCTGCTGGACCGACATGCGCCCACCGACGCGCTTGACGGTGTCCTGCGCGCCGCCGGGAATGTTCATCGCCGCGGCCAGGGTGGGTGGATCGCCAATCGCCAGAATCGAATACGGCGGCGACAGCGTTTTGGAGTCGATGGTCAACGACCCGGGCGTGCCCACCACCCAGGTGTCGACACCCACGCGCACCGATTGGTGTGCGTCGTTGACCTCGATCGCCTCGGCACCGGCGGCACGCAGCTCGTTGACCACGTCGAGCATCGCCTCGGGCGACACGCCGGGCCCGGGGTCCTCGATCGTGACGGTGACGCCGGGCCCGGTGGCACCGACGGCCCCGACCAGAATGGACAGGGCCGCCAGCCTGGACTGCGCGGACTGGATGGCGGCCTGGTCGTTGTTTCCCGACGCCTGCAGCGAATTCAGCGTGTTCTGTAGCTCGTTCACCTCGGTGTTGAGCGTGCCCTCGCGCTGCCGCAACGAATCCAGCAGCACCAACAGGTCCGCGGGCCGCGCCGTCTCCAGCGAGTCGCCCGTCTCGGTCTGACGGACCTGGGTGACGATCGCCAGGCCCAGCAGCAGGCACAGCATCGCGGCCAGCGTTCCGAACGCCATCCGGGACCGACCGCCGCGCACCATCGCCGACAGCCCCGTGCGGTGCACCGCCCCGATTTCGGGGCGGGGGCTTTTCGCGGCCAGCTCGTGGCGGCCGCGCGGGGTTCCTTGGTCCGGGGTCGCGGCGGGCCCGGGGCCCGCAGGCCCGGTTGACTCGTCACCACTGTGGCCGGCGGCTGACTGGCCGCCGGCTCGGTCTTCGGGATCCTGGCTCACGTTGACCTCGACTCGCCGCTTGTCCTCACCGCTTCGCTCCGCATCGTCGCCCGCGCGTCACGCCCCGAACAGCCTGCGGCGCAGCGCGGCCGCATTGCCGAAGATGCGGATACCCAGCACGACGATGATGGCCGTGGACAACTGCGTGCCCACGCCCAATTGGTCACCGACGTAGACGATCAGGGCGGCCACGAAGACGTTGAACACGAACGAAATCACGAAGACCTTCGGATCGAAGATCCGTTCCAGGTATGCGCGCAACCCACCGAACACGGCGTCCAGCGCCGCGACCACCGCGATCGGCAGATAGGGCTGGACGACTTCTGGCACCGCGGGGTGAAAAACGAGGCCGAGCACGATGCCGATCGCCAGCGCTGCGATACCGATCATGCGTGGTTTCCCGTCCGCGTCTCGCACAGGGGAATGCGTCTGTTCAGGACTTTTCTCACTGTGGCCCAATCTGCTTGGCGAACTTGACATCCCGGATCGATCCGGCAGGCAGCGACAGACCGTCGGCGGCATCCACCGTAACCACGACACCGTAGGAAATCTGCAACAGCCTCAGTCGCTGCATGCCGGGGCTGTTGTCGAAGACATCGCGCATCGCCCGCGGCGGCCCGATGGCCAGGACCGTGTACGGGCTGCTGGTGGGGGTGTTGTCGACCAGGATGGCGCCGCCGGCCTGCCGAATGGTCACGTTCGGACCGATCCGCACACCGCCGACGGAGATCGCCTCGGCGCCGCTCGCCCACAACGAGTTGACCAGCAACTGCAGATCGCGGTCCAGGATGATCTGCCTGCTGCCGCTGACCCGCTGCTTGGAGACGTCGGAAAGGTTCGGGCTGGCGCCGGGATCGGTCACGGTCACCTTCAGGCCGGGCCCGATGATCGCCGTGCTGGCCGCGGCCAGGCTCAGCGCGTCAAGGCGTTTCAGCAGCCGCTGCCCCTCGGCGTCGTCGGCCAGGGCGTGGCGCTGCACGTCGTCGACTCGCGTCGCCAGCTCGCCGCGGCGCTGGTTCAACTTGCCCGCAGCAGCCTCCGCCGACCGCACGTTGCCCAGCAGCAGCTGCTGGGCCGTGCGCACCCCCGGGGCCACCGAGCGGGCCTGCGCGACGGCCGCGGCGAACACCGTCGCGATCAGCAGCGCCGCCAGCGCCTGCCAGAGCCAGCCGACCACCCGTCCGCGTCCGGCGGGTGGTGCGTCGGCGGCGCCGCGCTTGGCCGCCGCCGCGGCGTAGCCGGGATCGAGGTGCTCGGACAGCAGGGCGCGCAGCAGCGACGGCACCGGGATCAGTGTCGGCCGCGACGCGCCATGCGCGCTGTGACCGGCGTTGGGGTCATAGCCGCCGAGCAGGCGGTCGGTATCAGCCATGGTCGGCCACCTTCGCCGCGGCCGACGGACGCGAAGCGCGATCGACCTTGGGCATGCGCCGCAGCACGAGGACCATCTGCGCCGCATACTGCGCGAACGCCCACAGGTAGGCATACATGCCCCAGATCAGGAACGCCCATCCGCAGGCCCCGATCACGCGGCTCCACAGCGCGTCCCAGGTGCCCAGCAGCACCAGCGGAAATCCGGACATCAGGGCGAACGTCGCGGCCTTGCCGATGTAGGTCACCGGCAGCGCCGTCAGGCCGCGACTCCACAGCAGCGGCAGCGTCGCCGCCAGCAGGCCGTCGCGGGCGAGCAGGACGATGACGAACCACCAGGGCACGATCCCGCTGAACGCGAGCACGAGGGGCACGGCCACCATGTAGAGGCGGTCGACCGCGGGGTCGAGCAAGACCCCGAGCCGTGAGGACTGATCCAGCAGCCGGGCGATCTTGCCGTCGGCCCAGTCCGAGGCGCCGCTGAACATCAGGATCCCGACGGCCCACCCGTACGCGTGGGCGACCAGCAGGGCGTAGACGAACACCGGGATCAGCGCCAGGCGAACAGCGCTGAGCGCGTTGGGCACCGTCAGCACCCGATTGGGCGGAAGCACCGGCTCCATGAGCCGTGACCTTAACGCGACTGGACGACGAATGCCCGGCTGGGCGCACACTCGAGCGCGAACGCCCCGCTGGCCGCGCCACCGGCGCGACTCAGCTCAGCGGAACACCCCGGGCAGGCTCAGGGTGGATAGGGTGTCGTCCGACAGCGGGTTGTCGTTGACCATGTAGGTCCACGTCGACGTCGGCCGCGCCAGCTTGGACAGGTCCAGTCCCGGTTCCTCGTCGAGGACGTTGGCGGTTTCGAACGTCTGCTGGGCCGCCTCGATGGCGTCGGCGGCCAGCGACGCGAAGGCGTCGACCGCCAAGCGGTGAAACTCGTCCAGCGGGTTCTGCCGGCCCAGCGCGCGCAGATGGATGCTTTCGCGGATGTCGGCCAGATACGCCAGATGATCGGCCCAGCCGCGGTCGAGGTGATAGAGCATGATCTGGCGGCAGATCGTCTCCAGGCGCTCTTCGGAGATTCCCTCCGTGTCGGCCAGCTCCTTGTAGCGCTTGGGCGCCAGCTCGGCCAGTTCCTCGCGTGCGGTTGGGTTGCGCAGCAACGTGTTTCGTCGGTCGACGATGATGGCGCGTTGCTGGGCGATCAACTGGTTGTAGCGCCAGGTGTTCGCGTGTACGTCCAGCATGCGGCCCTCGGCCACCCGCTGGGCGTGGTCGAGCAGGCCCGCCGCCTTGGGGCTGACGATCCGGCCGTCCTCGTCGGTTTCCATCGGCAGCTTGTTGTGGTCGAGGTTGGCCGCCACGACGTCGTCTTCCCAGCTCGAGAAGAACACCGACGACCCCGGGTCGCCCTGGCGCCCGGCGCGCCCGCGCAGCTGGTTGTCCAGTCGCTGGGTGTGGTGCCGCCCGGTTCCGACGACGTGCAGCCCGCCGAGTTCGGCGACCCGGTCGTGATCGGCCTCGTCGGAGCCACCGAGGCGGATGTCGGTGCCGCGCCCGGCCATCTGCGTCGAGACGGTGACGACGCCGAACTTGCCGGCCTCGGCGATCACCTGGGCTTCCTCGGCGTCGTTTTTCGCGTTCAGCACGACCGCGGGCACGCCACGGCGCAGCAGCCGCTCGTGCAGGTCCTCGGACTCGGCCACGTCGCGGGTGCCCACCAGCACCGGCTGCCCGGTCTCGTTCACCTCGGCGATGTGGGCGACGATCGCGTCGTTCTTGGCCGCGGCGGTGATGTACACCCGGTCGGACTCGTCTTCGCGAATGTTGGGCTCGTTCGGCGGAATTGGTGACACCCCGAGCTTGTAGAACTGGCGCAGCTGCTCACCGGCGGCCAGCGCGGTGCCGGTCATGCCGCACACCGTCGCGTAGCGATTGATCAGCGCCTGCACGGTGATGGTGTCGAGCACCTCGCCCGTTTCGGTGGTCTCGATGCCCTCCTTGGCCTCGACCGCGGCCTGCAGGCCGTCGGGCCAGCGCTGCAGCTGGGCGATGCGCCCGCGCGCCGCGTTGATCAGGTGCACCGCGTCGTCGCGGACGATGTAGTGCACATCGCGCTGCAACAGGACGTGGGCGTGCAGCGCGACGTTGATCTCGGTCAGGGTGGTGACGACGTGTTCCTCGGAGTACAGGTCGATCCCGCCGAGCGCCTTTTCCACCTTGCGGGCGCCGACGTCGGTGAGGTGAACGTTGCGGCTGTCGGCGTCGGTGTCGTAGTCGGTGCCGGCCTCCAGCTGGCCGGCCAGCTTGATGATCTCGAGCCGCGGCGTCTCCCGGTGGGTCGTTCCCGCCAGCACCAGCGGCACCAGCGCCTCGTCGACCAGCACCGAGTCTGCTTCGTCGATCAGGGCCACGTCGGGGTTGGGCGACACCAGGTCGGCGACGTCGGTCACCAGCTGATCGCGCAGCACGTCGAAGCCGATCTCGTTGACCGAGGCGTAGGTGACGTCGCAGCCGTAGGCGGTGCGCCGTTCCTCGCTGGTCGACTCGGCGGTGATCCAGCCGACCGTCAGGCCCATGGCCTCGATGACCGGGCCCATCCATTCCGCGTCACGACGGGCCAGGTAGTCGTTGATCGTCACCACGTGCACGTGCCGCCCGGCCAGCGCGTATCCGGCCGCCGCGATCGCGCCCGCGAGCGTCTTGCCCTCGCCGGTGGCCATCTCGATCACGTCACCGGCCAGCATGCGCAGCGCGCCCAACAGCTGCACGTCGAACGGCCGCAACCCGCTCGCCCGCTCGCCCGCCTCCCGGGCGATGGCGAGGAATTGCGGGATGTCCTCGGAGTCCGCGAGGTCGTCCAGGTTGAGCAGCCCGGCCGCTTTGCGCAGCTGCTCGTCGCTCAGCCCGGCCGCCTCGTCGTCGTACTCCGACGAGTCCTTGACCTGGGTGAGCGAGCGGCTGCGGTCCTTTTCGGTGCTGGCGCCGAGCAGCTTCCAGAAGCGGCTGCTCAGCCTGCCGGGTTGAGCGCGGGTCGTCTTAGGCACAGGTCAACGGTACGCGGTGGCTCACCGCGCGGATTCATCACGCGAGGTTGGACCGGCGTGGATACGCGACCTCGGGGTCGGTCAACACATTGACGACGGCAGGCAGCCCGCTGCCGAAGGCCCGCTCCAGCGCGGGCCGCAGCTCGCCGGGCGCGGCGACCAGTTCGCCATGCCCGCCCAGGGCGCGCGCCACCTCGTCATACCGCGTTCCGGGACGCAGTTCGGCCACCACCGAGTAGCCGTACAGCGCCTCCATGGGGTGCTTCTCCAGCGCCCAGATGCCGTTGTTGCCGATCACGGACACCACCGGCACGTTGTGCCGAACCAGGGTGTCCCATTCCATGCCGCTGAAGCCGAAGGCGCCGTCGCCCTGCAGGAGCACCACCTGGCGGTCCGGGTGGGCCAGCTTGGCGGCCAGCGCGTAGCCGGGGCCCGAACCCAGGCAGCCGAACGGTCCGCTGTCCAGCCAGCAGCCGGGCTGATAGCTGTCGATCACCCGCCCGGCGTACGAACCGAAGTCGCCGGCGTCGATGACGACGATCGCGTCGCGGTCCAGCATCGGCGCGAGCTCCGCGTAGACCCGCATGGGATGCAGGGGGATGCGGTCGTCGGCGAGTTCGGCCTTCTCCTTGGCGCGCGCCGCGGTTTCGGCGGTGCGCAGTTCGCCGATCCAGTCGCGATGGTCGGTTCCGGTCGCGGGCGCCAGCGCCGCGAGGATCGTCAACAGGTCGCCGTAGAGCTCGGCCGCCACCGGTCGGGGATGGCGGCGCTCGGGTTCCACCCGGTCGACCACGATGAGCTCGGTTTGTGGCCCGAAAACCGCGCCGAAGCCGAGCCGGAAATCCATCGGCACGCCGACGATCAGCGCAACGTCGGCCTCCCCCAACGCTTTTCCGCGGACCCTGGAGAACGCCAGCGCATGGTCGGCGGGTAGCGCGCCACGGGCCATGCCGTTCATCAGGACCGGGATGTGCAGTTCCTCGGCGAGGCGCAGCAGGGCGGCTTCGCCGTGCCCCCACCACAGGTTGGTGCCGGCCATGATCACCGGCCGCTGCGCCGCGGAGAGCAGGGCCGCGGCCCGGCTCAGGGCGTCGCCGTCGGGCGCGGGCCCGGGTGGCAGGTCGACGAGGGCGCCGGGCCGGCCGTCATCGTCGGACATCGAGAACACGTGGTCCATCGGGAAGTCGACGAAGCCGACACCCGACGGCGCCCCGACCGCGGCGCGCAGCGCGTCGTCGACGAGCCGGCCTGCGTCGTCCGCCGACTGTGCGGTGGCCGCGAAGCGGGCCAGCGGCGCCACGAACGGCACGTGGTCGATCTCCTGCAGCGAGCCCATCCCCCAGCGCTGCGCCGGGGCCCGGCCGCCCAGCACCACCAGCGGCGACTGGTTCTGTTGCGCCGCGGCCATCGCGCTCATCCCGTTGGTGATGCCCGGCCCCGCGGTCAGCGCGGCCACGCCCGGTGACCGAGTCACCTTCGACCAGCCTTCGGCGGCGAAGGTCGCCGTCTGCTCGTGGCGGGTGTCGATCAGCCGGACCCCCTCCTCGCGGCACCCGTCGTAGATGGAAAACAGGTGTCCGCCGGATAGCGTGAAGACGGTATCGACGCCGCTGGCCCGCAGACGCCGCGCGACAAGCCGGCCGGCGTGCAATGTTTGTCCGGGGATGGCGTCGGTAGTCATGACCGCAGCCTAACCAGATTCGTCAGGTACCTTCGCCGAAGGATTTGAAGTTGAGGAGCGTTCGACAACCTCGACCGTAAGGAGACGTCGACGATGGGTCCAAAGCCCTTCAAGCCATCGATCAACTGGTCGGCGGCACCCATGGATTCGTTGCGGTGGATCGCCATAGCCTGGGTGGTCAGCGCGGTCTGTCTGTTCGGCGTCCTGATCGCCTTCCGCTATCTCACACCCTGGGGCCGGCAGTTCTGGCGGATCACCCGCGGTTACTTCGTCGGCGCACGCAGCGTGCGCGTGTGGCTGATGCTGGGTGTGTTGTTGCTGTCGGTGCTGCTGTCGGTCCGGTTGGTGGTGCTGCTCAGCTACCAGGGCAACGACTTGTACACCGCCGTGCAGAAGGCGGTGCAGGGCATGGCTGCGGGCGACGACAACGTCAAACAGTCTGGTGTACATGGCTTTTGGATGTCGCTCACGATCTTCAGCGTGCTGGCAACCCTCTACGTCATCCGGTTCGCGGCCGACGTCTATCTGACGCAGCGGTTCATCATCGCCTGGCGCATGTGGTTGACCTCCCACCTCACCGACGACTGGCTGGAGGGCCGGGCCTACTACCGGGATCTGTTCATCGACAACACCATTGACAACCCCGACCAGCGCATCCAGCAGGACATCGACATCTTCACCGCCAACGCCGGCGGAACCCCCAACATCCCGTCCAACGGGACGGGCAGCACGTTGCTGTTCGGGGCGGTCAACGCGGTGGCCTCGGTGATCTCCTTCGCCGCGATCCTGTGGAACCTGTCCGGGGACCTCGATCTGTTCGGTGTGGTGTTGCCGCGAGCGATGTTCTGGACGGTGCTGGTCTACGTGCTGATCGCGACCGTCGTCGCGGTGTGGCTTGGGCGCCCGCTGATCTGGCTCAGCTTCAACAACGAGAGGCTCAACGCCGCCTTCCGATACGCCCTGGTGAGATTGCGGGACGCCGCCGAGGCGGTCGGCTTCTACCGCGGCGAGCGGGTCGAGCGGGCACAGCTGTGGGGGCGGTTCACGCCGATTATCGGCAACTACCGCAATTTCGTCCGGCGGACCATCATCTTCAACGGGTGGAACTGGTCGGTGTCGCAGGCAATTGTCCCGCTGCCCTGGGTGATTCAGGCGCCACGGTTGTTCGCCGGCAAGATCGATTTCGGCGATGTGGGCCAGACGGCGACGGCGTTCGGCAACATTCACGACTCGCTGTCGTTCTTCCGCAACAACTATGACGCGTTCGCGTCCTTCCGGGCCGCCATCATCCGATTGCACGGGCTGGTCGACGCCAACGACAAGGGCCGCGCGCTGCCGGCGATTCTGGTCAAGGCCAGCGAGGAGGCGGCGGTCGAGCTGCGCGGCATCGAGGTGCGCACACCGGAGGGCGACCAGCTGGTCGACTCGCTGGACATCCAGCTCGACCACGGCGAATCGCTGGTGATCACCGGCCGCTCCGGGGCCGGCAAGACCACGCTGCTGCGCAGCCTGGCCGAACTGTGGCCGTACGCCTCGGGAACCCTGTGCCGCCCGGACGGCGACAACGCGACGATGTTCCTCTCGCAGCTGCCGTATGTGCCGCTGGGCAGCCTGCGCACCGTGGTCTGTTATCCGAACTCGCCGGATACCGTCCCCGACGAGCAGCTGCGCGAGGTGCTCACCAAGGTGGCCTTGGCGCCGCTGATCAACCGGCTCGACGAGGACCATGACTGGGCCAAGGTGCTGTCGCCCGGCGAGCAGCAGCGGGTCGCCTTCGCGCGCATCCTGCTGACCAGGCCGAAGGCGGTCTTCCTCGACGAGGCCACCTCCGCGCTGGACGAAGGGCTGGAATTCGCGTTGTACCAGTTGGTCCGGACCGAGCTGCCCGAGTGCGTCATGGTCAGCGTGAGCCACCGGCCCACCGTCGAACAGCACCACGAGCAGCAGCTGCATCTGCTCGGCGGCGGCCCGTGGCAACTGGGCCCGGTCGAGAAGGAACCCGCGCGGCTCTAGCGGCTACGCTCCCCCGGCCCGTTGCGCCGCGTGCGCTCCGGCGCTGGGTACCAGCGCGCCTACGCTCCCCCGGCCCGTTGCGCCGCGTGCGCTCCGGCGCGGCGCCCGAAGAACGACCCTTCACCCAGCTGCGTTCCGCTCGCATAACCCTTGCCGTCCTGGGCGAGGTTGGACGCGCACGCGCCGGCGGCGTACAGCCCGGGCACCACGGAGCCGTCTTCGCGCTGCACCTGGCCGTCGACCGTCACCGCGAGGCCGCCGATGGTGAACCCCGAGTACATCGCCCGTCCGAGCGACAGATCGAACACCGCCCACGGGCCATGGTCCTGTGGCGCAAGGAATTCCGGCTGCTTGTGAAAATCGGGATCCTCGCCCGCGGCGGCGTTCTTGTTGTAGCGGTCCAGCGTGGCCGCGAGGTTGCCCTCCGGAATGCCAAGCGCGGCTTCCATTTCCGCGATCGTCTCGTACCCGTCCAGGAAGCGGATCAGCGGCATGGCGGGCATCTCGGTGTGCGCCTCGTCGACGATCAGGTATGCCGTCTGGTCCGGCTGCTCCAGCACGAAGGCCGACGTCCGCGAGTGGTAGGAATCCTCGGTGACGAACCGCCGGCCCTCCTTGTTGACGATCACACCGGTCAACAACACCTCGGGCGGATAGGCGGCCGCGGTGATGAACAGCTCGTCCATGTTCTTGGTGGCCCCACCCGCCGAGACGCCCATCCGGATGCCGAGTCCGTCGTCGTTCGGGTTGCCCAGGATGTAGGGCGCCACGACGCCGTGGTGTTTGGTGCGTCGCTCCTGGCCCAGCGCGGGCGTGTGCTCGGCGACCATCTCCGGATTCATCGCGAATCCGCCCGCCGCGATGATGACGGACTTGGCCTTGATGGCGCCGGTTTCGGTGAAGTGTTTCCAGGCCACGCCGACGACCGCGCCGTCGCCATCGGTGACCAGGTTGGTCACCCCGGTCTCGTAGCGGATCTGCACGCCTAGGGCGTCGGCGCGCTTGAGCAGCAGGTCGACAACCATGCTCGCGCCGCCTAATTCGCCGGGCACCGGCACCGAGTGCCCGCGCGGCGCCGGCTTGGCCCGCTCGCAGAAGGGCCAGACCTTCTCATTCCCCGTGTAGCTCAACCCCTCGGTGCCCGGCGGCACCACGACCTTGCCCGGGTAATAACTGCGCTCGAACTGAAAGCCCAAGTCTTCCAGCCAATTGAAATGCTCGACGCTGCCCTCGCAGTACGCGCGGATCTTGTCGAGTTCGGGTTCGCGCGACACCTCGACCAGATACTTGTACATCTCCTCGACGGAATCGTCTTGACCGGTTGCCTGCTGCACCGCGGTCCCGCCGCCGAGGTAAAAGTGGCCCCCGGCAAGCGAAGTGGTGCCGCCCGCCGCGGCCGCGCGTTCGAGCACCAGCACCCGCGCGCCGGCGGCCGCCGCACTGACCGCGGCGCAGCCGCCGGCAATGCCGAACCCGATCACCAAGACGTCGACGTCATCCGACCACGCGGTCACGTCGTCGGCACTGACTGTTGCCGGGATCTCCGTGCTCATTGGCGCCACTCCTCGCTGCCGCGGCTCACCGCTGCTCCTGTTTGATGTAGTCGTAAAAGGCCCGCATCTCGGGCGCAACATACGCCAACTCCACGTACGGCACGCCCGCCTGCGGCGCGGACAGGTAGACGAAGCGGATGCCGCCGGGCATCACGCCTCGCTGCACCACCGCGGCGCCCCGCTCGCCGGCCTCGCTCACCGCCACTTCGAGTTGCTCGGGGCTTTCGACCTCCATGCAGATGTGGTGCAAACCCGGCCCACAATCGGACAGGAAGTCACTATAGATGTTCTGGCCGCGGACCGGCTGGATCAACTCCAATTGCATGTCGCCGAGGTAGCTCAGCGAGATGCTGGCAAAGAAGTCGGCGGGTTCGCCGCGATAGCTGCAGGCGTCGGGAGCAAAGTGCACCTCGGGTATGCGTATCCACTTACGCACCCCTAACAGGCCGGTGAGGGCCGTTTCGGTGGCATCAAGGTCGGCGGTCACCCAGGCGATCTGCGTCGGGGATTCGAGAGGAAGCGTCATCGTCTCGCACAATAGTCCAATCGCCGGTCCGCCAGAAAGGGCCCAAAAGACTTTGCCACGGCTCGCCCGTCCGGCCACCTGGCCAGCGGGTGAACACGTTCTAATTCCGGCGGTCCGGGGCGCCGCGCGCCTTTCAGTGCTGGCCCAGTACGTCCACCAGCATGCGCAGCTGGGCATCGAAGACCGCCTGCGGGTCGGTCAGGGTGTCGGCGCCGTATTGCCCGAACACCTCGAGGCTGATGGCACCGAGCACCCCCGCCCACAGCAAAAAGCACTTGGCCAGCACCTGGTCGTCACCGGGGAACCCGAATTCATGACGGATGCGTTCGAAGTCGGATGACATCGGTTGCGGGGCAAGGTCATTCGTCAGCCGGATGTCGCCCGTGGCGATTCCGGCCGCGACCGCATCGAACAGCGCCGCCACCACCCGGGTACCCACCGCAACCGTGCGCTCGGGCGGCGCGTGATACCCGGGCACGGGACTGCCGTACAGCAGGGCCCAGCGGGCGGGGTGCGCGACGGCCCAATCGCGGGTCGCCCGCGCGATGGCGACCACATCGTCGCTCCACAGGTCTCCGACGGACTGGCGGGCGCGATCCACGGCGTCGGCCAGATCGGAATAGGCGTCGACCAGCAGCAGGGTTAGCAGTTCGTCGCGGCTGGACACGTAGCGGTACACCGCCGAGGACACCATGCCCAGGTCGCGGGCTATCGCCCGGACTGACAATCCGGCGGCGCCGCGGTCGACCAACTGGCGGCGACCGAGTTCGATGATGCGTGCCTCGATGTGCTCGCGCGATTCCTGGCGTTTGCCCACGTAGCCAGTCTGGCACAAACCGAGAACACCGCTCTTGCTTTCCGGCGCGGGTCGTGGCAGCATTCTCTCAACAGAGAGCACCGCTCTCGGAATTGGGACCACGATTCGCTGAGAGGTCACCACATGTCCCCGCGATACGAAGAACCGAACCGGGCCGCCCGCGCCGCCAACCGGGTCATCCGCTGGCTGGCCGACGCGGGGATCAGCATCGCCGGCACCCGGGCGTTGCGGGTCCGCGGCCGCACCACCGGAAAGCCGCGCGCCGTGGTGATCAACCTGCTGACCGTCGACGGCGTCGACTACCTCGTCTCGCCGCGCGGCAACACCCAGTGGGCCCGCAACGTCCGCGCGGCGGCCGTCGTCGAGGTGGGTCCCCGCTGGCACCGGAGAAGCCTCCGGGCCAGCGAGGTCGAGGACGCGGCCAAGCCCGAGGTGCTGAGGCGCTACCTGGCCCGGTGGCACTGGCAGGTCAAGGACTACGTCGCCGGTTTGACGCCGGACAGCAGCGACGAGCAGTTCCGCGCCGCCGCACCGACGATTCCGGTGTTCGCGCTGACCCCGATCGGCGCGGCCGGCTGAACAACCTAGTGCGCGTTGTCGCGCACTCCGAGGTCCTCGCGGACCTCCTGCGAGGTGGCCCCCCACGACACGGCGGCGGGCAGGTCGCCCCAGACGCTGTTGAAAATCCCGACGAGCTGCCCCGGACCGCCGTTGGGCGCCAGATACACCGGTCCACCCGAATCGCCGTTGTGGCTTTGCACGCCGTGCGACATGGTGAACCAGCCGTTGTTCACGCTCTCGACCGTCCCGCAGGTTTCGCCGGTGATCACGCCGAAATGGCAGACGGGCTGCCCGGGTGCGAGCGCCAGCCCGGGGTCCGAAACCAGCGGCCGGCCGCCCGGCAGGATGTTGTTCGCCGTCACGCTGTTGTCCAGCACGATCGCCTCGTAATCGCTGATCGTCTGGCTCGTGGACACCGTCGTCCCGCTGGGGGTGTTGTCCCGGAAGGCCGCCATCCGGCCGATGACGGCGCCGCCCCGGTCCGTCACCACGCCGGCCCCGCTCCGGCAGTGCCCCGCGGTGAACGCGATCTTGAGGGCGGGGTCGACGTAGCCCAGCGTGCAAACCCGGTTGTCCTGGCGTATCTCCATGCCCGGATACACCACGACGTCGGCTTTGGCCTGCGCGGCCGGCAGCAAGGAGGCGAGCGCCGCGACAGTAGTCGACGCGGCGAAAGCGCGCGTTGCCAGTCGATGCACCATGAACTCCGATCCATCGGGCCGATACTGACGGGAGGCGGGGCTACGGCGTAACCCTCCTCCACGCTCAGCTTTTCGCGCCGGCCCGCGCAAATGTTACAGCGAGGTCACGAGGCCGGTGGTGGCCTCGGCTTCACGGGCCGCCCGCGGCAGCCAGCCCGGCGGGCCGAACACGTACCCCAGCCGGTCGCGCAGGCGCTTCGCCGATCGCCAGTCGCGGGCGATCGCGACGTATTCGCGGGTCTGCAGCGTCCAGATGTTGAACGAGTCCACGGGCTTGGTGAGACCGTAGTGCGGCCGGAACAGCTCGGCCTGGAAGGTTCCGAAGAGCCGGTCCCAGACGATGAAGATGCCGCCGTAGTTCTTGTCGAGATACACCTTGTCCATTCCGTGGTGCACCCGGTGATGCGACGGTGTGTTGAACAGGAACTCGAACGGTCGCGGCAGCTTGTCGATGCGCTCGGTGTGGATCCAGAACTGGTAGATCAGGTTCAGGGAGAAACTGAAGAACACCATCCACGGCGGAATCCCCAACAGCGGCAAGGGAATCCACATCAGGATTTCACCGCTGTTGTTCCATTTCTGGCGCAGCGCGGTGGCGAAGTTGTAGTACTCGCTGGAGTGATGGGCCTGGTGGGTCGCCCAGATCAACCGCACGCGGTGCGCGATGCGGTGATAGGCGTAGTAGAGCAGGTCGACACCGAGGATCGCGATGACCCAGGTGTACCAGCGGGTCGCCGACAGATGCCAGGGCGCCACGTAGGCATAGATCGCGGCGTAGCCGAACAGTGCGAGCGTCTTCCAGCCGGCGGTGGTGGCCACCGACACCAGCCCCATCGAGATGCTGGCCACCGAATCGCGGGTGAGGTGCGCCCCCGACGCCGGCCGCGCTGTATCGCCCGTCTCGGCCGTCAGATGCTCGAGCTTTCGGGCCGCGGTCCATTCGAGGGTCAGCAACAGCAGGAAGAACGGGATGGCGAACAGCACCGGATCCCGCATCTGCGGAGGCAGCGCGGCCAGGACGCCTGAGAGGGCACTCACACAGGTAAGACTACGACGAGCGCGGCGCCACCAGTGCGCGTCGGTCGCCGCTGACGCGGCCGCGGATCAGCGGGGCGAACCCGGTGTTTCACCTCCAGCGCAGGGGCAACGACCTGAGCGCAAACGACGCCGCGGGGAAGCGGATCTCGGGCTGGTAGCCCGGCGGCAGTTCAAAGTCCGGAATCCGCTCGAGCCACTCGTGAATCACGATGGTCAGTTGCATCCGCGCCAAATGGGAACCGATGCAGCGATGAGGTCCGCCCCCGAACCCCCAGTGCCGATGCACCCTTCCATCCATCACCAGGTCGTCGGTCGAGATCGCGTCGCTGCCGTCGCGGTTGATCGCGGCAGTGCACAAGCGCACCGGCGTTCCCGGCGGCAGCGTCATGCCGCCCACGTTGACGAAGTCGGTGGTGACCCGCGCCGCCAGTGGCGCCGCCGGCTCGAGTCGAACGATCTCCTCGATAAAGGGTCTGATCTTGCCTGCATCACGGCGGAGATCACGCCGGAGTCGGGGGCGACGAGCCAGTTCGAATAGGGAGAAACCGATCGCCGCGGCCACGGTGTCCAGCCCGGACAGCACCAACAGGTGGCTCATGCCGAGCAACTCGAGGTCAGTGAGGTCGCCGGGACCGGTCATCACTTCGGACAGCAGGTCCGATCCCGGGTTCTTCCGCCGTCGCTGAACAACGTCTGTGAAGTAGGCCAGCAGCTCGCACCCGCCTGGTTTCCCCTCTACGCCGGCATCCTTCCAGCCGATCACGCGGTCCCGGTCTTCGAGCGGCAGCCCGAACAGGTCCATGAAGACCTGAAACGGGTAGAGGCGCCCGAAGTCCGCCATCGCCTCGCACGCGCCCCGGTCCACCAGGGCCGTGATCATTTCGCCGGCGTGGCGCTCCATAACGGGCTGGAACCGGGTCAATGCGTGGGGGCTGAAATACGGCTGCAAAATTTTGCGGTAGCGGGTGTGCTCGGGCGGATCGAACGCCGAAGGTAACACCGGCACGGCGCTGTCGGGCGGCTGAAGGGCCAGCTGTGCTGAGAAGAGGTTGGGCTGGCTCAGTGCCGCCAGCACGTCTTCGCGGCGGGTCAGGTAATAGGCGCCGTTCATGAAGACGACCGGGCCGCTATCCCGCAATATCTTCCACCCGAGGCCGCGATCGGTGCCCATCGGCAGCGCGGAAGCTTGCAGCCGGGGCAGGTGGAAGGTGGGCGGATCATTGTGGCCGGCGCTTTGGCTGCGGGGGTTGTGCGCGGGAGCGGCTTCTGCCGTCTCCAATCTGAAATTCATTGTTACCGCGCCTGTTTGACGGCCGTGCGGGCGGGTTGAATTTTGCGTGTAACCACGAATGTCCTTCCGAGACAATGGCGTTGAGAAAAGTGGCTGCCCGCGGAGCGCCCGTCATCAAGCCTGACGACGAGAAGCGTCGGGCGCCGTACGATTCGGGACGATCAGCGAGGACCCGTCGAATGCCTCGGCGTTGCGAGCGCATGGACGGGGAATGGATTCGGGATCGGCCCTTAGGGCTCGACTACCGACCGCGGGCCTCTCAGCAGCGAAGCATGCAGAACTGGATCGACCTGTCCGTGCCGCCGGCAGCGGAATCCATTGCAGCCCGGCACGTTTGCCCCGGAGGGGGTTGTGCTGTCGTCATCGACACGGCCGTGAAGGACAGGGGCAACAGCAGCCAGCCCCACGGCACCGACACGTGGGGCCAACTGACGGGCCGATCCCGGGTCATCCACGAGTTGCGAAATGGCTTTTTATCGGCCGGGAGGGAGCCCTGAACGAAGCCGCGCTCCCCGTCGTCGGCGAGCTGGAAGGCAACATCAGGCCGCGTCCGGGCGGCGTGCGCGTCGACACTGTGGGCCCTGTGAGTCCACGCCGCGGGCTCCGGCATGGCGGCAGCGGCCAATTGGGGACGCAATGAGGACCCGACGATCAACGCGACGAATGCGCTCAACGCGACGACGAGGGCGACCGTCAAGCGCCATCGTCGGCCCTGACGACCCTTCCAAAGGCCCACAGTGGCAGGACTTTACGATCCGAGTCTGATGTTCTGCCGCCAGCGAGCTGTGAACATCTTCAAAGCCCGGTGCAGGTTACTCACAGAGGGCCGCGGCCGCCCGCGCTACGTGAGCCCTCAGCGACGATCGTCGGACTGCGCTTCGTCCCCGGCATACCACTGCACCGCGCGGACGCCGGGCAGCAGCGACAGTTCGGCCACCAGCCGCTCCAGCCGGGCCGGGGCATCGCCGTTCATCAGCAGGTGGGCCGTCAGCGCGACCTCGTCGCCGTCCGGGTTGCCGGTGTGGATCCCGCGCAGCGTGATGTCGTTGCTGCCGGCGTGCTGGACGATCTGCGCTCGGGCGTACTTCTCGTGCTTGGGACGGCAGATGACCTGCACCAGATAGGGCAACAGGCTCTCGTCTTCCTCGGCGCTGTTGTCGCGGTCGATCAGCCGGCCGAGTGGGCGTCCGAACACATGGATGCCGATGACGGTGGCCGTGCCGATCAGCGCGAACACCAGATGTCCGGAAGCGGCCAGCACGCCGATCGCCGCCGAGCACCACAGGGTGGCCGCCGTGTTCAGGCCCCGGACGTTGACACCCTCCCGCAGGATCACGCCACCGCCCAGGAACCCGATCCCCGACACCACATAGGACGCGACCCGCGTGGGGCTGCTGTCGGAGGTGGCGGCCGCGTACAGGACGAACAGGGTCGCGCCCCCGGCGACCAGCGCGTTGGTACGCAATCCGGCCCGACGCGCCCGCCATTGCCGCTCCAGGCCGATGAGGGCGCCGCAGCCGACGCCGACACCCAGCCGGAGTGCGAAATCGAGAGCGCTCAGCGTCTCCAACGACACGCTCCTTCCCGGTTGCAAGACGGCGAAGGGAACTGAACCAAATCCGGGTTAACGGCAAGTGGAGCCCGACCCAACCGCTGACATTGGGAGTGTCCCGCGCGCGGCGAGTCCCAGGCTAACCGGTTTTGGGCGTCAGGTGGTGCGGGCAGTAGGCGTTCGATGCGAGAGCCGCGAATGTGGCCGCGGCGTCCAACGTCATCCCGGGATTCTGCTCCTTGATGTCGCTGACGACCTGCAAACCCGTCTCGCCCCTGCCCATCAACCCACACACCGCTTTGGCGGACGCGATGACTTGACCGGGGCTGCTGTAGGTGATGCCGGAATTGCCGAGGCTGGCCAGGAACGCGGCGTCATCGCCCTCGGGGTCGGCATGGGCGAGCGCCGCGAAACTGATCGCGCCGGCGGCGCCGAGCAGCGCAAGAAGGCCTCTCATGCCGTCCCCGCCCTTCCGGGCGGGGCGCCGGGCCGGGTCACGGTGGCCTTGTCCGCGCTGGACACGTGCACCGCATGGATGCCGGGCTTTTTCGACAATTGGTCGAGCAGAGCGTCGAGTCCGGCCTTGTCGACATTCCAGTGCTGCACGGCTTCCGGCTGCTTTTGCAGCTTGGCGATGACGTCGTCGAGTTTGACCGGCTCGGTGCTCCTCGTCGCGCCACCGGCGCGCGCGCGGACATCCCTGACGCTGACGACCTGCGGGGCGACGGCGCCCAGGGCGCCTCCGGTCAGGCTTCCCAGCGCCATGCCGCCGAGTAGGCCGCCCGGGATCCCGGCGGCGGGCGCCGCGGCCAGACCGGCGGTCGGGAGGCTGCTGGCCAACCTGATCGCCGGGGTCGCCGACGCCCAGGTCGGCGGCACCGAGAGTTTGCCCACCACGTTCGCCTCGCCCATGCCCGCCGATGCCGCGCTGGTCAGGCCGGCGCCCGCCGAACGCACACCGAGCCCGGCGCCGAGCGCGGACTTCGGAATGTCCAGGCCCTCGACCGGGGGTTTGTAAAACATCTTGAACTCGGTCATGGCGAGGTTGATCGGGCTCATGCTGTCGTTGGCGACGGTGCTGAACCGCCCGATGTCGGCGAGAATCCCGAAGGTGTTCTGCCACGTCGTCCCGGCCAACGGGGAACCCGTGAGCGTGTTGAGCACCTGGTCCCAGAATTCCATGTAGCCGCGGGAAGCGTTGCCGAGCGCCTCGAGCAGCTGGCTGATGACGCCGGACGGCGCGGCCTGCGCCGCCGCGTCGGTGGCGCTTGCCAGTGCGCTGGCCTGGCCCACCGCCGCCGACTGGGCGGCGATTCCGGTCGCATTGGTGGTTTCGGGCGGCTCGGCGAAGGGGGCAAGTCGGGTGGCGGCGGCAGAGGCGGTGGCGTAACCGAACATCGCTGCGGCGTCCTGTGCCCACATTTCGCCGTATTCGGCCTCGGTGGCGGCGATCGCAGTGGTGTTCTGCCCGAACACGTTGGTGGATAACAACATTGCCAATCGTGCGCGGTTGGACGCGATCTCGGTCGGTGGCACGACCGCCGCGAAGGCGCTCTCATAGGCCGCCGCGGCCGCGGCGGCTTGGACGGCCGCCGTCTTGGCCTGCGCCGAGGTCATCGAGATCCAGGCCATGTAGGGCACCGCCGCGGCGGCCATGGCGACCGCCGACGGGCCGGCCCACGCCTCGTTGGCCAGGCCCTCGACGATCGAGCCGTAAGACGATGCGGCCGACTGCAATTCGCTCGCCAACGCGTCCCACGCGGCCGCGGCCGTCAGCATCGGCCCCGCCCCCGGACCCAGGTACATCTGGCCGGAGGTGATCTCGGGTGGCTGGAGAGCGAAATACATCGCGCTCAATCCGCCGGTACCACAATGATTGTGGCGGTGGTGGCGACGCCGTCGGATGCCGCGGCGAGGCCGGTAGTGCCATTGCTGACGGTGCGTACCCCGGCTCCCGCCAGGGCGCGTCCGGCCAGACTGGCCGCGGCCATCTCGCCGAACATGACTTCGTGCGACATCGCGGGGATCGCCGGGACAGCCCCCGCGCTCGCGCTCGGCAGTACCGAGGCGACCGTCTTCATCACGGGTGCGGCTGCGGCCCAGCCTTGCGGGACGGACAGCGATCCCACCAGGGTCGCGCGGCCCATCGACCCCGCCACGCCGCCGACCTCCGGTGTCACCGCGGAGACGTAACCGCCCCGCAGCGGCGCCAGCGGCGAGAGCCCGCCGGCGATGGCCTTCCCGCCCCCGAGCAGTTCGGCCACGCCCGGCGCGTTCTGGGCCAGCCCCAGCGCCTGCAGGGACAGCAGCCACCAGCCGCCCGGCACGATGATCGCCCCGATGGGGCTGTAGGCGCCGGTGACGGCGGCGAAAAATGGCCGCAGCGCGGCGGTGATGGGGTAAATGGCTTCGATGATCGATGCCGTTGGCGTCGCCGCCGCCAACGGGGTCGTCGCCAGGCCTTGCAGCATCGTGGGCAGCACGTTGGTCAGCGCGGGCAGCTGGGTTGCGACGTCCGACGCGGCATTCTGTGCCATCGCTGCGGATTGCGTCGCCACCGCGGATGGATCGGTGGTCGGCGGCGGCTCCGCGAAGGGCGACAACTGCGTGGCCGCGGCCGACGAGGCGGCGTAGGCATACATCGCGGCGGCATCCTGGGCCCACATCTCGGCATACTCCGCTTCGGCCGCCGCGATGGCCGCGGTGTTCTGGCCGAGGATGTTGGTGGCGATCAGCGTCATCAACAGGCTGCGGTTGGCGGCGATCACCGGTGGGGGCACCGTCGCAGCGAACGCGGTCTCGTAGGCCGCGGCGGCGAGCCTTGCCTGCATCGCGACCTGCTCCGCCTGTGCAGCGGACTGGGCCGCCCAGGCCACGTACGGGGCGACCGCGGCGCTCATCGACGTCGCCGCCGGTCCTAACCAGGACCCGACCGTGAGGCCTGAGATCGTCGAACTATAGGCCGCCGCAAAGGAATACAGCTCGGCTCCCAGCGCATCCCATGCCGCGGCGGCGGCCAGCAAGGGCCCCGATCCGGCGCCCACGTACATCCGTCCCGAATTGACCTCTGGTGGCAGCGCCCCAAAGTCCACCCGTCGCCTCCCGTCCTCCTCTGGCGCCAGGGTAGGAGCGGATAGGCGACCGACCGGCAAACAAGCTCCGGCTCAAATCGAATTCATGAGTTTCACATGCGGTACATATCTATGTTTCATGTGAGTACGGCAGGTGCTGCGCACCGTGCGGCGCTTCGCGGGTCGTCGCGCCCGCGGCTATCGTTTTCCGGTGAGTTGCTGCGGGCAATAGTATTTGGCCGCGATCGCCAGGAAAGACGTGGCGTGCTCGTTGGTCAGTCCGGGGTTTTCGCCCTTCAGCTCGTCGAGCATCTGTGGGCCGAACTCGCCGTTGGCCATCGACACGCACACCGCCTTGGCGAACTTGATCGCCCCGTCGGGGGTCGAGTAGGTGATGCCCGCACTCCGCAGGGAGGCCAGGAATCCGGCCTCGTCGACGCCGGCCGCCGCAGGGTCACCATGGGCGAGCGGGGCCATCGCGATCGCGACTGAAACGCCGACACCGAGCGCCAGCAGCAGTCTCATGACCGGTGATTGTCCCACGTGTCGGGGATGACCGCGGTGGCGAGCGGCGCGCCACAGACTTGTTGAGCGGCAACTCGTTTCACAGATCACCGCCCCGCCCGCCGGGGCGTCAGGCCTTCGAAAGCTGCTGGGGGCAGTAGTACTTGGCGGAGAGCAGGGCGAAATTCGATGCCATCTCCATGTCCATCCCGGGGTTGTGGGTCTTGACGTCGTGGACCACCTCGAGGCCCGACTCGCCGTTGTTCAGGCACGAACACACCGCCCTGCCGGCCGCGGCGGCCGAGCCGGGGCTGTTGAAGCTGAAGCCGGCCTGCTGCAGTGCGGCGACGAAACCGCCGTCGTCCCCGTCCGGCACCGGCGGAGGATCGGCGTACGCCGGTGCGGCCAGCCCGACCATCGAAAAAACACCAAGCAGCGCCAGTAGTCGTTTCATCTGTCACCCTTCCGTCGCGATGGATTACCTTTGCCGCTCAACCCAATTGGGCATCGGCGGGTATGACCTTTGACTTGTCGCCCTTCTTCAGATGCACCGCGTGGATGCCCGGCTTTTTGGCCAGCTGCTCGAGAAGCGCGTCGAGGTTTTCTTGATCGACATTGTGGTGCTGCACGGTGTCGGGCTGCTCTGAGATCTGTGCGACAAGGCGTTTCAGTTGTTCGGGTGATTGCTTGTCTTTGAGGTCCTTGATGGGAGTCATCCGGTTGCGCACACCGGCACGCGCCACCGTGGGTCCGCCGGATCCGACGGCGCTGCCGAGCATCCCGGCCAGCCCCATCGAACTGAACAGGCTCCCCTGGCCCAGCGCGGCCGCCGGCACGGCCTCGGTTCCGGCCGCCGACAGGGCGGCCGCGACGGTCCTGATCGACGGGGTGGCCGTGGCCCAGCTCGGTGGGATGGACAGCTTGCCGACCAGGGTGCCGGCGTTGCCCATGCCGGCGATCGGGCTGATCGAGCTGTACAAGGTGCCGCGACCGAAACCCAGCGCCCCCAGGCCGGCGCCCAGCGCGTCTTTCGGCAGCGCCCCATATCCGATGGGCGGGGCGAACTTGAGCCATTGCGACATTGGGAAGTTGACCAGCAACCCGATGTCGTTGAACTGCGTGGTCAGGCCTAGCGGCACCTTCACGGCGTTGTACAGGCCGGTGTAGAAGCTCGACCCACCCGGCAGTCCGTTCAAAAGATTGGTGACGAACTGGTTGTAGAGATAGGCGAGGTTCGCCGGGCCTGAGAACAATCCGCTGTAGGGCAGAGTGGTCGTGGCGGCGCTCGCCGCGGTGTTGGCGACGTTGGCGGCCGGGGTGCTCGCCGCCGACGTCACCGCGGCCGCTTGCATCGGCTCGGCCGCCTCATTGGTGGTCTTGGGCGCCGGGCTGAACTCCGTCAGGTTGTTCGATGCCGTCGCCGACGAGGCGAAGTAGGTGTCCATGGCGGTGGCGTCCTGAGCCCAAAACTCGCTGTATTGCGCCTCATTCGCGGCGATCGCCGACATGTTTTGGCCGAACAGGTTGGTCGCCACCAGCTGTGCGAGCAGGGCCCGGTTCTCCGCGATCACCGCCGGCGGCACGTGCGCGGCGAAAGCCGTCTCGTAGGCCGCGGCGGCCTCGGTCGCCTGGATCGCGGATTGCGCGGCCTGGGCGGCGGTCTGCTGCATCCAGGCCACGTACGGGGCGGCCGCGCTTGCCATCGCAATCGACGACGGACCCACCCACGGCCCGGCCGTGAGGCTCGAGAGCACCGACGAGTACGACGTTGCGGTGGACTGTAATTCGGTGGCCAGGTTCTGCCAGGCCGTCGCCGCGGCCACCAGCGACCCAGCACCCGGACCGCTGTACATCCGGCCCGAATTGAACTCCGGTGGAAAGGCTCCGTAGAACATCTCGCGTACCCCTACCTTCGCTTCCGGCCGGACAGTGTCTGGCTGCCATACGATTTCGTCATCGCGATCACTCCTCGACGTACGGGATCACGATGATGGTGGCGGCGGCCGGATCGGCTTCGGCGGCAACGCCGCCCAGCGAACCGGCCGCGGAGGCGGCGGCGCCGCCGGGCCGTGTTGCGGCGGCCGCGACGGCGCGTCCGGCCAAGCTGGACAGGGCCATCTGGCTGAACGCGCCCTCTTCGCCGGCCATCGCGGCCGGTGCCGCGGCCATGTTGGTGGGCAGCACCTGGGCGATGGTTCGGATCGCCGGGGCGGCCTCAGTCCAGCCCTGCGGCACCGACATGCCGCCCACCAGGGCGGCTTTGCCCATCGACCCCGACGCCTGCCCCGCCCCGACCGCGGAGCTGAGCATGGGCTTGACGGCGCTGGCGCCATTGGTCAGCGGGGCCAACGCCCCGGAGATGGCCTTGGGTCCCGCGAGATAGGCGGCGGCGCCTTGCCCGTTCTGCCCCCAGGCGTAGGCCTGGCCGAATGACAGGAACGGACCGCCCGGGATGCTGCTCCAGGACTGCGGGGAGAACGGTCCGGTGGCGACCGACCAGAACTCGTTCCAGTTCGTTATCGCACTCGGCAGGGTGAGTGACGAACCGGACGTCGCCGTTGTCGTGGTGCTGGCATTGCTCGCGACCTGTGCCGCCGGCTGCATCGTGGTGCTCAGTTGTGCGAGGTGGCTGACGGTATCCGCGCTGGACTGCCCGGCGCTCTGGGTGACCGCGGCGGCCTGCGTGGTGCTGGCCGACTCGTTGGTGGTCTGCGGCGGCTCGGCGAACGGGGTCAGCGCAGCGGCGCTGGCTGAGGTCGCCGCGTAGGTATACATCGCGGCGGCGTCCTGCGCCCACATCTCCATGTAGTGGGCTTCGGTGGCGGCAATCGCCGGGGTGTTCTGGCCGAGGATGTTGGTCGCGATCAAAGTGGCCAGCAGCGCGCGGTTGGCGGCGATCACCGGCGGCGGAACTGTCGCCGCGAAGGCGGCCTCGTAGGCGCCGGCGGCCAGTTTGGCCTGGGCGCCCGCCTGTTCGGCTTGCGCGCCGGTGACATGGATCCAGGCCACGTAGGGCGCGGCCGCGGCCGCCATGGCGATAGACGATGGGCCCGTCCACGGTCCCGTTGCCAGAGTCTCGATGGTCGAGTTGTACGACGCCCCAGTGCTTTGCAGCTCGGCGGCCAATTCGTCCCATGCCGCCGCGGCGGCCAGCAGGGGCCCCGATCCCGCACCCACGTACATCCGCCCCGAGTTGTATTCCGGCGGATAAGCCCCGAAGTCCAACATCTAATGCCTCCGGTCCCTCATGCGGCGGCTGGCGCACGCACCGCGTCGCGGCCGGGGCATCGGCACAGTGGGCGCAACCCGCAAGGAATGCGCCGGAATCGTTATAGGACACATGTACAAACCCCATGTGCTACAGGCAACAAAGCCATACCGCTCCTAGCTGTGAATCGGCGCCCAAATGGCGTACGAACGACTAGTCAAGCCACGCTGCTATTTCACTGACGATGCTGCCGATCGGTTATTTCGGCGGGCGTTCCCGTCAGGTAAACATTTGTAAAAAACACATATCGGGGCCATCGACGGTCTGTGAGAGACCGCCTCCCACCACCGAAATTAGTGGCGCGCATCACTTTCCGAGCCACTTGTGGGCAGCATTAGACAACGGTCGAAGTAAATGAACGTGCAAGCCACAAGCGGCGTAAACCACAAGCTGAAGATCGGCGTCGTCGCCAATCTGATAAAGCGCTAGAAACTATTTCTTTGGCGTCTCGCTACTAATATCGGCGACCTCCATATCAATCACCACCCAACGCGAAGCCGGACATTTCCGGCGCATTTGCGTTCCCTGGATTCAATTAAGACCAACGCCGACGACGCTGTGCGGCAGTTGCATGACGCACCCCGTGGGGCCGGGCGTGCAGCCCCGCGGAGCCGGACCGCTCGCGGGCGACCTGTGGCGACAATCCGCCGGTCGGACGCCGAAGGCGCGTACGTCCCCGCACGCCCCCGGGTGGCCTGCCCATCCGTGACCGTGGTCGTGTGCCAAGACCGCCCCGCGGGCCATTGTTCTTCTCGACTTCACCTATACGAGTAGACGTGGCCAATCTGCTGTGGCACTGATTAGCTACTGACAATTTCCTGTGCGGCAATCTCGCTAGCTCACATGGCTTTTTAGGCGGCTGTGAGGCGGTGTCTGCCCGCTTGTGCCGTTGCTGGGGCTCAGCAATTTGCCAAAGGGGGCGTGCCGTTGGTCGAAGTGATTTCGATGCGCGCGCTCTCGCCCGGCGGGCGGGCGGCCCATTACTGTGGGCACGAGCTCGTCCTCATGACCGCCGGGCATGGCCCCAGCGGCGCGGCAGGGCTTCGGAGCCGGCTAGTCCGACTTCTTCTCGGCGACCGCCGCGCTGAGACCCTCGGCGAGGTCCTCCTGGGTCAGTTCCTTGAACCGCAACAGTTGACGTTCGCTGAATTCGGTCACATCGCTGGCCAGCACCGCATCCAGATCCTCGTCGTCCAGCCGGAAACTGCGGTGATCGCGGGCCTTCTCCACCACGTTGCGCACGAAACCGGCGTTGCCGAGCGTATCGATGCCGCGGATGAGATCGCCGTCCTCGGAATAACTTTCGTCGAGATAGAACTTCGTGTACGACGGCAACAACGCCTGGGCCGACTCGTCGGTGATGACGTCTTCGTTCTCCTGGCCCATCAACCGCGTCAGCGCGACCAGCTCGTCGGGGGTGTAGCTGAAGAACTCGATGACGGTCGAAAACCGCCGTCGCAGACCCTGATTCACTTCCAGCATCTTGTCCATGGCCTTGGCGTAACCGGCGCCGAAGACCACCAGCTCGTCGCGATGGTTCTCCATGTACAACAGCAGCGTGTTGATGATCGCGTTGCCGTACGGGTCACCCTGCTGGTAGCCCTTCTCGTGCAGCGTGTGCATCTCATCGAAGAAGACCGCGCCTCCCAGGGCGCCCTCAAGCATCTCCTCGGTGTTCTTCTCCGCGTCGGCCATGTACCGGCCCAGCAGCTTGGTGCGGCTCGTTTCCACCACCACGGGTTTGCGCAGCACGGTCAACCCGCACAGCTGCTTGCTGAAAGCCCTTGCCACCGAGGTCTTTCCGGTGCCGGGCGGGCCGAGCAGCAGCGTGTGGCGCGAGGTGACCGGCACCGGAAGGCCCATCTTGGCGCGGGCCAGGTTCACCTTGGTCGTCGACTTGATGAGCTTGATCTCGCGCTTGGCGCGTTCCATGCCCAGCATGGCGTTGAGCTCGGCATCGCCTTCGGCCAGGTACTTCGCCGCCTCCTCGGCGTGGCGAGCGGCCTCGGTCTCGGCCCGGGTGGGCGCGCTGTCCTGGTCCCACGGGTCGGTGCGGGCCTCGATCGTTTCCGGATCGGTCAGGACCAGGCGGTAGTTGGGGTTGTCCAGCGCCTCGCGCGCCGGCGTGAACTTCGGATCCCTTGAGTACACCCGCCGCAACAGCTCGACGGCCTCGTCCTCGCGGCCCAGGTGCCGCAGGCACATGCCCTGGGTGTACAACGCGATGTTGGCCGCGCCCGGCACCCGATCGCCTTCGATGGCATCCTGCCCGCGGCGTAACGCCTCCTCGAACACACCCAGGGAAGCCAGCGCCGTGGTGGCCATCGCGGCACCGGCGGCCTTCAGCTCGGGCTGCCGCCAGCTCTTTCCCTCGGCGAACTCGTTGAGCACGTCCGGCCACCGAGCGGTGCGAAAGTACAGCACGCCGCGCACGTAGCTGACCAGTTCCTCGTCGACGGGCTGGCGGGGCTCGACGCTGTCGATCAGTTTCGAGGCTTCCTCGTAGCGTTTCGCCTCGGCCAGAACCGCGGCGTACGCGCATGCCAATGTCTCCACACTGGTCACCGCCAGCCGCAGGAACAGGCCGTCGGAGACCTCGGGACGGAACTGCAACTCGGTGACCCCGAGGCGGCGAGTCTCCCACCCGAACGTCCGGATCGACGACCACGCACCGGCCAGCACATCAATGCTCTGCTCCCCCACCAGGATTCGCGCCAGCCAGGCGTCACACATCCCCGGATCCAGGTTGGTCGCGGTGGCGAACATCTGCGCCGCAACCTGTGGATTGTGGCTGGGCTGAAGGCCGTTGACCGAGACGCCGGAGGCCAACAGCCCGGCGACCATCGCGTTACGGGCGCCTTCGGCGGTGGATTGCGGCCTCGTCATTGCGCTACAGGAACGCCCGCCGAGCTCCCTCGCAGCTGGTCGACGGATAACGCAAGGTCATCGTCGTCGGCGCGCAGCGGACGACTCGGCACGACCAGCAGGGGGCGCGCCGTGGGGGCGGGCAGGCTCGCTCGCACCGCGGCCAGTTGGCGTCCGGTGAGCCGGTTGAGGCCCGACGAGACGTTTCTGCGCAACCGCTTCTCGGTGTGGTAGCGAACCCACGCCGATACCTGCGGCCGGCCGCCGCGCGAGGTGAGCCGGATGGTGAGCACGGTGGCGAAGGTCTCGTCGTCCCACAGCTCGTCCAGCTTGTCGGTGGTGATGTCCGACGGCGACAGCCACAGGCTGGTGACGAAACCGTTGAAATGCTTGAGGCGGCGCCAGCCGGGGCGGCTCCAGGTCGGTTCCAGGTCGGCGAGCACGGCGCGGTCGACTTCGGCGAGCTCTTCCGCCGTCAACGGCTTGGCCGCGCAGGTCAGCCCGTCGAGATCCTGGGCGAGCCGCTCGGTGGCCGCCACCAGGGTGGAGGCCAGCGAATCGCGCGCGGCCACCGCGGCGACATTGCGCTGCGGATTCATCCGCAACACCAGCCAGGTGCGGCGAATGTACGAGGTCGGCTGATCGTTGGCCACCTCCCATTCCTCGGGCCCCCAGTCGTCCAGCTTGGACAACTCGGCGGCGTTACCGCCGCGGCGGACCTTCACCGACACGATGTCGATGTCGTCGAGGTGGATGTCGAACTGGCGCAGGCCCGACGCGACCGCCGACACCAGCAGGGTGGGGGGCGAATTCCGGTGGCGCAGGCGCGAGGCCGACTCGTCATCGCCGCCGTTGATGGCGATCACCGTGACCAGTTGGCCGTCGTGCTGGCGCACGCCGACCGTGTCCCGCCCGAATTTGCGGTGGTGATCGACCGCCGGGGTGCAGCCGGCGGCCAGCGCGGAACCCGGGTCGGCGGACCAGTCCCACAGCCAGGTGGCCAGCCCCGACGTCACCGTCAGCCCGTGATAGGTCACCAGCGACAGCAGGGTCACCAGCACGGCCAGGCCGACACCCACCCAGAACGCGATGCGATAGGTGCCCTGCCAGGACTCGGGACAGTGGCTGGCCACCACCATGATCACGACGTCGACCACGAACACGGTGGTCAGCCGCGGCGACGACAATGACAACCCAAACCTGCGCTGACGCTTCATGAAAGGTGCTCCGCCCCTATTGCTGTTTCCGCGATCGCTTCATCAGCATCGCCGTACCGAACACTCCGCCGCCGATGAGTAGTGCGCCGAGCAAGCCGCCGGCGGCCACCCACACTGGCACCATATCCCTGGGCGGGACGGGTTTCGGAATGTTCAGCGGTGCCGACAGTTGCTGCGGTGGTTTCACCGGACCGTCAGGCACGTCCCAGGTCAGTGCCGCCACCGGGTCGACGACGCCGTGACCGACCTGGTTATCCACGCCGCGTGCCGGCGCGCGGGCGGTGCGTGTCAACCGGTTGATGACCTGATACGCCGATAGCTGCGGGAACTTCGCCCGAACGAGCGCCGCGACCCCGGACACGATCGCCGCCGAGAAGCTGGTGCCCGACGGCACCAGCAGCGTGTTGTCGGGCCCGTCGATCGCGTTGATCAGGCCGTCGTCCCGGGGCGACAGGCCGATGACGTCCGTTCCCGGCGCGGCGATCCCGACCCACGGTCCGGCGACGCTCGTCGACGCCTGGCCCTGGTTGCCCTGGCTGAGCGGGCGCCCGTCGTTGTCCACGGCGCCGACCGTCAGGACGTAGTCGCTGAACCACGACGGCGTCACGACCGTGGTGACCGCGTTCCAGTTGCGAGGATCGTTGGGCTGCAACGGATCATGGGGCGGATTCTGCTTGCAGTCCTTCTTGCTGGTGTCACCGGCCGCCGCCACGATGACGGCGTTCTTGTCGACCGCCGCGTAGCGCACCGCCGCGCCCAGCGAGCGCTGGTCGATGATGTTGCGCGCGCTCATGCAGGTCACATCGGAGATGTTGATGACCTGTGCCCCCATGTTGGCGGCATGCACGATCGCCCGCGCCATCGTCTGGACGTTGTCGATCTTCGCCGAGGTCTGTGGGTCCTCGTCGCCGGTGTAGGCGTCCTTGAGGCCGAAGGCCTGGCTGGATTGCCGGATCGCGATGATGTCGACGTCCGGGGCCACCCCGCTGAACGCGTCCGGACCGGCCTTGGCGGGCGGCGGCGGCGGCGGTGGTGGCGGCGGGTCCAGCGGTTGCGGGCCGCGCCGATTGTCGACGTTGGCCACGTGCCCGCCACCGGAGTAGCCGGGAATGGTCACCGTGCCGCCGCCACCGGCGGCGCCCCGAAGGGACCTGGAGGCGGTTGCTCCTGCGGTGTCGGCGGGACCATCGTGACGGTCTGGGGCAGCGGTGACAGGGTCACGGTCTGCGGCGGCGGCGCTTTCGGCGGTGGTTCGGTGGTGGGGATGGTGACCGGCTTGCGCGGCGCCGCCGGCGGCACCCCGGCCCCGTTGGCCGAGGCCGCACCGATCATCGACGCCACGATGGTGCCGTGCGCGTCGCAGTCGGACAGGCCGTCGCCGGCCATGATGTAATCACCGCCGGCAATCAGGTGGGGAAACCGCGGGTGCGGCGTCACGCCCGTGTCGATCACGGCCACCTTCACGCCGGCACCACGACCGAACTGCCAGGCCTCCTGCAGGTTCAGCATGTCCATGTACTTGGGTTGCAGCCGGAAGTCGGTGCCGGGCAGCACGCCGACCTCGGTGCAGTACGAGTTCTGCTTCATCGGCGCCCCCGGCCCCGGCGGACCGTCCGGCGGCACAGCCCCCGGATCGATCGTCGGGGGCGAGATCGCGTACGCCGGAGGCAAACCGGCTAACGCACCCGACGCGAGCAGCGTGGCGGCGATGGCCGCAGCGGACGCGCGACCCCGCCACACCTTGCCGTTAGCGATAGCGGATAGCTGCATAGACATTCATCAACCACAATGCCAGCGGGAAAATTGGCATCAGGCAGAGGTATTCAATCCATTCCACGAATTTGCGGAATAGCGGGCTGTAGACCGTGTTCGGCACCACGGCCGCCGACGTCAGTCCCGCGGCCGGCAGCAGCACCAGGATCGCCGCGCTGATCGAGACCGCGAGCGGTGACTGCAGCACCAGCGCGTAGCGCAACACCACCGCACCGACGATCAACACCGCCGTTCCGGCCAGGGTGATCGCCTGCCAGCGGTCGACGTAGGAGCGGCCGCGCAGCATCAAAAAGCCCGCGCAGAACCCGGCCAGCAGGACGGGCAGCCAGCGTTGTCCGGTGTGCGGGTCCGACAGCGCGGCCAGGGAGACGATCATCAGCACGCCGAGCCCGATCAGCAAACCCGACAGGAAGGACCGGGCGCGTTCGGCCTGGGTCAGCACGTCGCGGACCGAGGCGGGCCCCTCCAGGACCGGAGGACCGCCGTCGGAGCGCACCACGGTGGTGGGCAGGTCGGGCCGGGCCTCGAACACCCATCGGCTGGTGGCCGACGGGAAGACGGGCAACCGGATGCCGGCCAGCCGCCGGGAGATCGCCGGCGCGCTTTGGTAGATCATGACGGACACCAGCACGACGCAGGTGAACAGCGTCACGGCGCTGGTCATCGCGACCATCCGCGCCAGCGCGGCCACCGCCGTGATCAGGCTGACGGTGACGATCGCGGTGTAGATCGCCAGCCGGCGCCCGGTGAAGCGCAGCGCCAGGATCGCGGCGATGGTGAGGACGCCGAATCCCAATACCCCGTGCGGCGATCCGACGCCGCCGGGCGGGGCGGCCGCGGCCGCGATCGAGAGGGGCGCGAGGCTGCTCAACAGCATGGTGTCGCCGACGCGCCGTTCCTGCTGCGTGCTCGCCCGCATCAACAGCATCAGCGAAACGCCGAGCACCACCGCGCCGATCACGCCGGCGTAGACCGTCGGCAGCCACGAGTTGTGGTGCCAGCGCCACCAGCCGAGCAGGCCGGCGGCGGTCGTCACCCCGACGGCCACCATCGTCGCCCCGACCTGCACCGCGACGACCGGGTCGATGGCGGCGAAGCGCTTGCTGAGGTCCGCTGCGACGGCGGTGGAGATGTGCTCGATGACCTGCGAGCGGTGCTCGGTGTCCGGGATGAAGCGGATCCACAACCGGTCGCCGTCGTAGACGTCCTGCTCGCTCAGCGATTGGGTGGCCCGCAGCGGCGAGCCGTCCACCAGGCACAGCGCCCAGCGGCCCCGGCCCGACGCCTCCAACGGGGACTCACCGAGTTCGCGCAGCCGGCTGTTGACCACCTTCAGCAACGGGTCGGTCATCACCGAGACGGGGGCGTTGGCGTCCAGCAGGACGCCGATCTGGACACCCGCGCCGGCCATCACGCCGACGACGACTGCCTGAGGCTGCGAGATTCCCTCTACGTCAGGCTGTGGTACTTCAACTACCGCAGTCATCGCCCTGTACTCCCTATCGTGATGAATGTGTGAGCCCGTGCCGCCAGTCGCGCGCGGGCGTGCGCCGGTGTCCTCGCCGAGGTGCTGCGGCCCCCCGCGAAGTGCATCCCGACTAATTGGAATTCCATCTGCCTCGCCTTGCGATTAAGAGTCGTCGTTGACACCGGTTGGAGATTTGCTGATGTCTTTCAGAGAAGTATGCCGTGTTCGCAGCTCAACCGCATGTTGAGTGCAAAGACATTGGTGAACTCTGTGTTTCGTCAGACCCTGCTGTGGGTTTTCCACTCGCCGTAGGGAAGCGTGTCGAGCACGGTCTTGACGCCGACCTGCACGAGCTGGGGGGTCGCCGGGCAGATGGCCAGCCACGCCTCCCCCGAACCCGCGGTGCGGGCCTGCTGATAGAGCGCGATGCGTCCGCCGGAGCCGTCTTTGAGTGACAGCACCGACGCGCTGGGGCCCTTGGCGTCGTCCTGGTACTGGCGGGCGTACACCGCCACCTCGGCCGCGGGGTCGGACAGCGCCTGGCCGAGCGCGGCCACGGTGGCGGCGCTGATGCCCATTCGGCGCAGGTCTCCCCCGGAGAACACGTTGAAGCCGGACTCCTGCCAGGACTTGGTCGCTTCCAGCATTTCCTCGAGCGGCACGTTGACGGCGTTGATCGCGGCGGGCTCGGCGTGGTGGATGGATTCGAGGGCGTCGATCACCAGGGACGCGATCGAGGCGCTGTCGGCGACGGCGACGTCGTCGACGGTGATCTCGCCGCCGACCCGAACCGCCGACACCCAGTGCTGTCCGCGGCGGGCCAGCACCACCCGAAACTCGTTGTCGGGGATGTCGCGCGACCCGGGGGGCTGGTTCTCGTCATCGAGCACGCCGTAGGCCAGCTTGCCTCGGGACAACAGGGCGACCACCTCGAGGTCGGGCGCCGCGAGCACCCGCATTCGCGCGGCCACGTGCTCGTTCACCTGGTCGTTCTCGACGATGCCCTGCTCGCGCATCACCGCCATCCCGGGATGTTCGTTGAGCCAGTCGCTCGAGTCCGTAGACACGTATGGCCGGCACCGCAGCTCGGGCGCGACGTGCCGGATGTCCAGCAGCGCCTGGAGCATCCAGAAACCGTCGACGTTGACAGTGATGTCGGTGCGGGTGCTCTGTTGGTCCATCACTTCCCCAATTGGTCCCTAGTACTTCACGCCAAACTTCACGGTAACCGCAGGACGCGGCAGCACACCGACGGGTGGTGTGCTGCCGCGCCTGAAGTTGCGGTTAGGCCCAGCTGGACCCA